>JABGYD010000001.1 GCA_018675425.1 Kordiimonadaceae bacterium | reverse complement strand
CGTAAAGAAATTTAACATAATATTGTATCAGAATTATTAGGAAAAGTTAGAAATGAATTATAAGAAATTGCTTCTGTTAAGTGCTGGCCTGTTTGGGCTTATACCGTCGGGGGTGATTGCTCAGGATGCAAATAAAACAGATGTATTAACAGTAACAGCAACAAGAAGTGAAAGACTAGCTAGCGACACAGTTGGTAATCAGGCATCTGTCTCTGGGGATGAGCTGAATTTTCTCAGTCCAACACACATTAATGAGGCTTTACAAGGAATTGCTGGTGCTAATATTTCTAGAAATAATGGGCAAGAAAGTTTAATCGCTATTAGGTCACCTATTTTAACCGGTGCAGGTGCTTGTGGAGCATTCCTAACTGCACAGGATGGTATACCGTTGCGTGCAGCAGGGTTTTGCAATGTAAATGAGCTTTTCGAAAGTTTCGCTGAGCAGGCCGGGCGTATTGAAGTCGTTCGTGGTCCGGGTTCCGTGCTTTATGGTTCAAACGCGATGCACGGCATAATTAATATTCTCTCTAAGCCAGTTGGGGACGCCAGTTCGTCTGCAAGTATGGAAGCTGGTTCGTGGGGTTACCTTAAACTTAATACTACCGGAGCTTATCAAAGTGGTAACACGGGACTTCGGGTTACCGGCAGTGTCATGCGTGATGGTGGGTATATTGAAAACAGTGGCTTTAACCAGCAAAAAGGTCAGGTACGTCATGAATTTGACGACGGAAATTGGAAAATTTCTTCTAACTTTCTTGTTACTAATCTTGATCAGGAAACTGCTGGGTATCTCGTGGGTCTAGATAGTTATAAAGATCCAGTTCTGGCTAGAACTAATGGAAACCCTGAAGCTTATCGTAAGGCTAAATCATTCCGTTATTGGTCAACCGTTTCTAAAGATGTTTCTGATAATTTACGTTGGCAGCTTTCACCGTACTTAAGAACTATGGATATGGAATTTTTGATGCATTTTTTGCCTGGCCAACCCCTTGAGGAA
The DNA here is from genome assembly GCA_018675425.1 of Kordiimonadaceae bacterium. Lineage (GTDB taxonomy): Bacteria > Pseudomonadota > Alphaproteobacteria > Sphingomonadales > Emcibacteraceae > Pseudemcibacter. The sequence continues at coordinate 9,767 of JABGYD010000001.1, read as the reverse complement.
AATCAACAAAAAAGTGCGGGATTCCAAAATGCTTTCTACTTAAATGAGGGCTCTAATTTTGAAATTATCGCTGGATTTGATGGTGAGGTGGCTAAGGGTGAACTGAAACAAACTCAAAAAAATAAGCCCACTCAGGGATTTCTCGTCACGAGACTTCCTGTAGGTAAAAATTATGACTATGAAGTTGATACAAAATTAATCGCCGGCTTTGTACGTGCGGATATAGATGTGTCGGATAAACTTAACTTAGTTGGTGGCGTTCGGGCAGAGTATATAAAGTACAATTATAATAATCGCATGAATAGTGGTCAGGTTGATGCAAACGGAAATGTCTGCGCCCACTCGGATGGTTGTCGTTATACGCGGCCTGCAGATCGGTCTGATACTTTTAACAATGTCTCGTTTGAAGCAGGTATGCTCTATAAATTTGACGACGTTAATAGATTTTTTACTCGGTTTAGCCGTGGCTTTCGTGCTCCGCAGACATCTGAGTTATACAGACTACAGCGTAGCCAACTTGTTGCTAATATTAAAAGTGTAAAACTTGATAGCATTGAGGCAGGAATTCGTGGAAATGCAGACGATTTTTCATATGAAATTACTGCCTTTTATATGAAAAAAGATAACGTTATTTTTCAAGATAACCGAATTAATGTTGATAATGGTAAATCAAAACATGTTGGTGTTGAGGGGATGTTTGAATACCGTTTTCCAGTTGATGTCAGTCTTCGTCTAAACGGAAGTCTTGCTAAACATCAGTATGATTTTGAAAACTTTACAGGGACTACTAACTGGAAAGGTTTGGATATTGACACAGCGCCACGAAATTTTGGTAGTGTGCAACTAAACTGGGCTCCTGCTGATAAAGTTAAGGCAGGCCTTGAGTGGATTTGGATGGGTGAATATTCAATGGATCCGGTTGCTTCTCATAAATATGCAGGTCATAGCTATTTTAATCTTAGAATCGAAGCGGAGGCTATGAAAAATATTGATGTGTTCCTGCGTGTTATGAACATTACTAATGTTCGATATGCAGAACGGGCAGATGTATCGTTTGGAAACCCTAGATATTTTGTAGGCAAGCCACGGGCTTTCTATGGCGGAGCAAGGGTACGTTTCTAAATACTTTTCATTCTAGATTTAAAAGGGCTTGCATTAATTGATGCAAGCCCTTTTAGTATTTCAAGTCTTTACACTAGTCATTCGGTTGGCTATTCTTTTTTTTATAAATATAGAAACATTTTTGGGACGGAAAACTCATGAAAAAATTACTCATTTTAATACTTTTTACCCTAACAGCTTGTTCCTCGCAGGACGGTGGCCAATCGGCTGATACTGCTTCTGGAGAAGTTGCCCGTTGGGAAGCACAGGCTGAAAATATTACAATTATTCGTGATAATTGGGGTGTTCCACATATCTATGGCAAAACTGATGCAGATACCGTCTTTGGCGTGATGTATGCCCAGGCAGAAGATGACTTTAATAGAGTTGAAGTTAATTACATGAATGCGATGGGACTTCTTGCTCAGTCTGAAGGCGAGAGTGCGATCTTTAGAGATCTTAGAATGCGTTTATTTATTCAGCAGGATGATATGAAGCGCCTTTATTCAGAAGCTCCAGATTGGCTTAAGGAGCTTATGAACGCATACGCGGACGGCCTCAATTACTATCTTCATAAAAACCCGCAAACACAACCAAAAGTAATCAAGAGATTTGAACCGTGGATGGCACTTTCCTTCTCAGAGGGTAGCATTGGTGGCGATATTGAAACCATTTCGATCAATAACTTGGAAAATTTTTATGGTGGCACACAAAAGATGGCTGAATTACCACGTAATCTCGATTTGGAACCTCGTGGTTCGAATGGGATGGCGATTGCTCCTGAAAAAACCTTAAATGGTAAAGCCTTACTCTATATTAATCCGCATACCACTCATTATTTTCGTGAGGAAGCACATATGGTAAGTGAAGAGGGTCTTAACGCTTATGGGGCCCTAACCTGGGGACAATTCTTTATTTATCAGGGGTTCAGTGAACATAATGGCTGGATGCATACATCAACGCGTTCTGATGTGATTGATGAATATACTGAAACTATTATTGAAAAAGATGATAAACTTTTTTATAAATATGGCGATGAGGAACGGGAAGTAACTGTTACGACTGAGACCATTGAGTATATAACAGATAATGGAATGGCATCGCGTGATTTTACCGTTTATCATACCCACCATGGCCCAGTAATCCGGGGTGAAGGTGATAAGTGGATCAGCGTTCAGCTAATGAATATACCTCTTACTGCGCTTAATCAATCGTATACGCGTAGTAAAACAAAATCTTATGATGAGTTTTATGAGATGATGAGACTTAAATCAAACTCATCAAACAATACTGTTTATGCGGATAAAGACGGTAATATTGCATATTTTCATGGTAATTATCATCCGATCCGTAATACAGAGTATGACTTTAATAATCCGGTGGATGGAAGCAACCCTGATACTGACTGGATGGGTTTACACCCGGTGGAGGAAGCTATTAACCTTCTTAATCCGGGCTCAGGTTGGCTTTATAACTCAAACAATTGGCCGTTTTCTGCTGCCGGTCCAGATCACAGCCCAAAGAAAGAAGATTATCCGAGCTACATGTCTGTTAATTTTGAGAACCCACGTGGTGAACATGCACTGAAAGTTTATCCTGAGATAAATGATTTTACCGTTGAAAGCTTGATTGAAGTTGGTTACGGCGGTCTTTTACCATCCTTTCAGCGCTTTGTTCCAGTTCTAAAGGCTGCCTATGATGCAAGCCCGGATGAGGGTTTAAAAGAGGCTGTTGATATGTTGGTTGCGTGGGATAAAATGTCAAGTATGACATCAGTAGAAACCTCTTTGGCACATCATTTTGGAAACGAACTTTTCAAATATCTTCCACCACGTGGAAGTGTGGATCCATACGATACATATGAATATGCTGAAAAACAAATTAGCGGGGATGACTACCTTTCTGCTCTTAAAACAGCAATAGCAAAAATGGAAGTTGATTTTGGCTCTTGGAAAGTGGCTTGGGGCGATATGAACCGTTTTCAGCGTAATGACGGTAATATTCGCCAAACATTTGACGACAATAAACCAAGCTATCCGGTTCAACTTGGTTCCGGCCGTTGGGGGGCACTTGCCTCAGTTGGTACCCGTCAACATGATGGGACTAAAAACTGGTATGTAACAAGCGGTAATAGTTTTATTGCTTCTGTTGAGTTTGGTGACAAGGTTCGTGCCAAAGCTCTTATGGCTGGTGGGCTTAATGGTGATCCCACATCAGATCACTTTTTTGATCAAGGTGAGATGTATGGCAAAGGTACATTCCGTGATGTTCATTTTTATCGTGAAGATGTTGAAGCAAATATGGAGCGTTCTTATCACCCGGGTGAGTAAAAACAATCAATCTATTTAAATTATTTAGGCCAGACTTTAAAACTGTCTGGCCTTTTTTTAGTTAAAAAGGAATTTCATATGATGAAGTGGCTGCCGCGCATTGCAATTTTCTTCTCGACGATTACCATCACCGCTCTTGTTGGAATTTATTATGTGTTTCAATCCAGTCTTCCGGAACTAGAGGGTGTAATTGATCTGGCAGCGATAAATTCCAATATAACGATAGAGCGCGATCAGCATGGCGGCGCAACAATTATTGGTGACAATAGAGAAGATATTGCCTTTGCAACTGGTTATGTTCATGCTCAGGAACGTTTCTTTCAGATGGACCTATCGCGTCGAATGGCCGCGGGGGAACTATCAGAATTATTTGGACCTTTAGCTGTCGAAACAGATAAAAAAAATCGTCTTCATCAATTTCGAAAAAGGGCAAGTATTGCTCAAAAACAGCTAAATCTAAGTGATCAAAAGCTTCTGAAAAAATACGTAGAAGGTGTTAACATCGGTTTAAATGGTTTGAGATCAAAACCATTCGAATATTGGTTACTTAGTACTGAGCCGAAGCAGTGGAATGTTGAAGACACATTCCTTGTTATTTATTCCATGTTTTTTACCCTGCAAAGCTCAAACGGTGAATTTGAATGGCAAAACTATCTGTTAAGAAAAACATTTTCACCCGAATTAGTGTCATTCTTACTTCCAGATATGACCGAATGGGATGCTCCCATGCAGGTGGATCAAATACCTTATGTAAAAGCAAAAATACCTGCAGCACCAAGCAATACTAAACAAGTGATTGCATTTGATCGTGATGATAGACCAGTTATTGGCAGTAACAATTGGGCCGTCAGCGGTAAGTTAACAAAAAGTGGTGCCGCAATGCTTTCTAATGATATGCATCTTGCAATACGTGCGCCATCAATTTGGTATAAAGTTAGACTAAAGTTAGAAGATAACTCTATGGATGTAACGGGCGTATCTTTGGCGGGCGCCCCGCCAGTTGTGGTAGGCAGCAATGGCTTTGTTGCCTGGGGATTTACTAATAGCAATATTGATACGTCTGATTTGATTGAGTTGAGTATTAATCCACAAAACCAGAACCAATACCTGACATCTGAAGGTTACAAAAGTTTTGATGTTATTGAAGAAGAAATAAAAATTATTGGAACAGCCAGTGAAAAATTTAGTTTTAAGAAAACAATTTGGGGGCCTGTAATTAAAAAAGGTCAGAGCGGAAACTATGCTTTTCGTTGGGTGGCGCATATGCCAGACGCAGTTAATGCTTCGTTACTAAATATGGAATATGTAAAAAATGTTCAAGATGCGATGGACATAGCGGGGGATATCGGAATACCTGCCCAAAATGTAATGCTGGTTGATAAGGATGGCAACGCAGGTTGGACTATTTTTGGAAAAATTCCACGTCGACCGATAGGTGATTACCGACATGTCTATAATTGGTCTGATGGATCACGTGATTGGAAGGGATGGTATTCTTCAGAGGAATATCCACGAATTTTAAATCCTAGTAATGGCCGCCTCTGGACTGCAAACGCACGAGTGCTATCGGGCGATGATCTTGCGAAGGTTGGGATTAGCCGTTATGATCTTGGTGCACGTGCAAAACAAATTCGTGACAGATTAATTGCCCTTGAGGCTCCGATTGATGAGAATGACCTTTATAATATTATGCTGGATAATGAAGCAATATTTTTAACAAGGTGGCAACAACATTTGGTTGAACTTCTAGAAACTTCTAATGAGGCCACTTTTAAGAATTATTTAAAAAAAATAAAAAATTGGGGTGGGTTTGCCCATAAAAACTCAGTGGGGTTTAGGCTTGTCAGGGACTATAGAAACCAAGTCTATGAAACTCTTTTTGCGAATGTTACTGCTGCGTGTGTAAACTATAATGCAGAGTGTGAATATGATGCTGCTACAAGACAATGGGAAGGCCCACTTTGGCAATTAATGACAGAAAGGCCTGATGACTGGCTGCCGGATGGATTTGGCGACTGGCAAAATTTTCTTGAAAAACAGGCATTTGACGCCTGGCAAGTAGTTATAAAGGGTGAAATTTTACTCGATGATTACACATGGGGAGAACGTAATAGCACTGATATACGACATCCACTAAGTGGAGCTGTACCGCTACTTTCTAGGCTTACAGATATGCCAAATTATAGGCAATCTGGGGACACTGAAAATATGCCACACATAGCCGGAATTGTATCAGGGCAATCGGAAAGAATTGTAGTGAGCCCTGGGTTTGAAGAAAATGGTATAATGAACCTTCCTGCAGGACAGTCTGGCCACCCATTGTCACCATATTATGGAGCAGGTCATGACGATTGGCTGAAGGGAATTCCTACTCCGTTTTTGCCACAGGAAACAAAATGGAAACTTGAATTTAGACCTATTAATTAGAATTTTTTTTGTATACTTAGCTTTATCTCCACTTTTGAAATACAAGCTCTGCTCCAATCAAATCTTCGAGGCCCGTGCCTACAGACTTGAAGAGGGTTTTTGGGTTTTTGCTATTTTCTCTAAAATCATCCCCCACAAGAGTAAATAGGTCACCGCATATATCATCTTTACTAATAACTCCTTCAGCGATTGGCTGTATAATATCACCAGCTTCAGCAAGAGCACCATCAAAAGTATCTACATATATTGACGATTGAGTAATAACATCATTATCCGCTTCGCGCATTTTAAGAGTATAACCCCCAACTAGATCAAAATGTTGTTGTTTGTCATAATTTAACCACTTGCCCTTTAATATTGGGTCTTTAGAGAGTGTTGCGCATGATATAATATCGGCTATTTTAGTATATTTTTTTAGATCATTTATGGCAGTGACATCAACTGGTAATTCGTCATTAAGCTTAATTGCAAGCTTTTCAGCTTGCTCAAACCTTCTGCCCCAAATATAGATTTTTGTGAGGTTGCGCACTGCGATATGTGCGCGAATAAGGTGTGGGGCAAGTTTTCCTGTTCCCATCATTAGGAGGGTTTCAGCTGTTGGACTTGAAAGGTAGGACGAAGCGAGTGCAGAAGCACATGCAGTGCGCCTTACTGTTAGTTCATCTCCATTAAAAATAGCCTTCATCTCTCCTGTTGTGGCATCTGAAAGGAAATAAGTAGACTGCACACTTGCAAGGTCTTTAACAGCATTACCCGGGCACACCATCACCATTTTTACACCTATCATGCCTGCCTTTTGCCAACATGGCATCAGCATAAAGTTATTTTCTGTGCCATTTTCTACTTCTACCGTGTGGTGATGGCGAAGAGGTACGTTACCACCTTTTCGGAAGCCTTCTTGAAGAGCCTTTATTAAATCCTCATAAGGAAGTAGAGCGGCAATTTCAGTCTCAGTAAAATATTTCACTTATGTTCTCTTCATTTTTGTTTTATATGTTAGTTCATTAATTAATTAACAATGCCGTAAAAATGTATGACACAACAAGTAAATAATTCTCTTTGGTCGCTTTCTAGAACCTCAAAAATCCACACTAATATCCTTGATCATAAAGAAATAGTCGATGTGGCAATAATTGGAGGCGGCTATACTGGCTGCTCAGCTGCCCTCCGCCTGGCTGAGGCCGGAACTAAAGTTGCGTTATTGGAAGCTGAATATAGTGGTTTTGGTGGTTCTGGTCGTAATGTAGGACTAACAAATGCGGGCATGTGGATTAATCCTAAAGAGATAGGAAAGGTAATCGGCAAAGACCGCGGGGAAATACTCAATCAATTTTTAAGTACGGCGCCTGATCTTGTTCATGGTCTTATAGATAAGCACGGCATAGAGTGTGAGGCCTTACGAAATGGTACACTCCACCTTGCTCACAATGAAACCGGTCTCAAAGCGCTTAAAGAAAAAATAAGGCAAATAAATGAAGAAGGTAAATTGGTGAAACTGCTTAGTAAGGCAGAGACTTTTGAGCTTACAGCGGCTGAAAATTATATTGGCGCTATTCAGGATATGCGAGCGGGAACTATCCAGCCACTTGAATATTGTAATGGTCTTATGTTGGCTGCAAAATCAGCGGGAGCTAATATATATACTGCATCTCCAGCCCTTAAAATAAATTATAAACATGATCAGTGGCATATTAAAACACCGAAGGGTATGGTTGTGGCCCACCAAGTTTTAATTGCAACAAACGCATATTTAGAACATATTTACCCCCAATTAAAAAAATCCTTCACTCCAATGTATTACTCACAGATGGCCACAGACCCCCTAAGCGCTGATCAACTTAAAAATTTTCTACCGGGTAAGAACGGGACATGGGACACGCGAACGGTCATGCGTTCCTATCGTACTGATGCTGCTGGACGTCTCATTATTGGCACAATAGGTAATATTCAAAGTAAAAATGCATTGGTGTTTAAATCATGGGCAGATAAAATGATCCGTGAGACATTTCCTAAAGTTGGCCCTGTAAACTGGGCCTATAAATGGGCGGGGTGTATAGCTTGCTCTGAAAATTATGTTCCTAATATTCATGATCTAGGCCAAGGTCTTTATAGTATAAGTGGTTTTAGTGGAAGGGGTATTTCCCCAGGAACTGCATTTGGACAGGTGATGGCAGAATATTTACTTGGGCACGTAAAATCTAAGGACCTTCCTGTTAAATTAGAGACTATAAAACCAATTTCGTTTAACAAAATACGGGGGTTGTTTTATGAATGTGGGAGCCAGCTGTCACGTTTTTATGATCACGTAATTTAAATGTATTATTTTTTTAAAAAATTAGAAGTAACACTATTTCTTTACTACTAAGGAAGTATATTGACTAATTAGCAATATCTAATTTCCATCAATTCGATCAAGAAAGCTGTGCCATTTAATAATAGTAGGCATAAACCAGGGTGTTCCGGAATAGAAAAATTTTTTTCTAAAAGGGAGATCATCAAAAGCCGTGTAATGATTGCCTTTTCCTAATATTCTTCTTGATAATTGACGTGCCATATAAATTGAACGAGTTACGCCAGATCCGCAATAGCCAATGGCATAATATAAGCCATCTTGCTTTCCGAGGTGTGGGGTATGATCAAAAGTATATGCTACTTTTCCGCACCAGGAATAATCAATATTTACGTTCTTTAGTTCTGGGAATATTTTACATAGATGTTTTTTAAGAATTTTGCCATTTTGAAGAGAGCGGTCGCGTGTATCCGGTCCACGTGCACCAAATAATACTCTCTTATTGTCTGGACTAGCACGGTAATATTGAACTAAGCGGTGATTACCGCCATGCATACGTTTTTTAGGGAACAATCTATCTATAGTCTCTCTAGGCAATTTTTCTGTCGCGATCATCGCCGAGGTAAGGGGAATGAGCCGTTTATAAAAATAAGGTAATTTTTTATTAGAGAACTTTTTTGTATAACCGTTGCTAGCGATAACAACATCACCTGCAATTAAGGAACCTTTATTAGTTTGAACCTGAAAGCCGGCTGGCGTTTTAATAATGTCACCTACAAGGGTATTTTGATGAATAGTAGCACCCAAACTAATTATTTTTTCAGTAAGTGAAGCAACTAGTTTTTGCGGGTGAAGCCCGCCATCCTGATGATATACGATGCCCCCATGGTATAAATTTGATCCAATTTCACTTTGGATATCGCTGTTCTTTAACTCTTCAAACTTAAAACCTTTTAGAATACTGAGCCTTTCGCTATCGCGTAACACGCTATCAAGCGCAACCTGATTAGTAATACCGCGAAACCTACCAGTCATTTTGAAGTCACACTCTATTTTTTCCAATTTGATAAAATCTTGAAAATATTTAATAGCGTTCAAACCTTCCTGAAGTATGTTGATAGCTTTTTGTTTTCCATATGCTCGTGTTAAACCTTCGAGGCCTAATTTATGAAGACTAGGGCCAACCATGCCGCCATTTTTTCCGCTGGCACCATCCCCAAGCTTCATAGCATCAAAGAGAACAACAGATTTACCTGCACGCAGCAAGTGAAGTGCTGTTGCTAGTCCAGTATAACCGCCGCCTACGATAGCCACATCAATTTTTTTAGGAATATAAGTCAGTGGGATAGATAGTAGTTCAGTATTACTATGCCAATAGGGTAAATTTTTAAACTGCACTATTTTAACTTCATTAAGAATTAGAGAGCCTATTTTGTAACAACCTATTTACGTTTTGTCAGTAATATTAATCAAAGGCGGCTTGGTGATCAGGAAAAACATGACATAAATATTGCATCATAACTGCCTCAGCATTTTGCCGTCTAAAACCCTGATCTGAGATAAGTATATTTAACCATAGACCATCTGCCATAGCTATAATGCCTTCAACTAATTGTGGT
>JABGYD010000002.1 GCA_018675425.1 Kordiimonadaceae bacterium | reverse complement strand
TCTCCTCAGCAGTAATAAGGGTAGAGTATATAAACACTCTTCCCACTCATTATTTATTTTAATACTATAAAACTTAGATAATATTAGCAATTTCATAGTGACTTCAAATTACTTTTATAGAGATACTTAATATTTAATTTCGAAAAAAGTATTTTGAAGGTTAGTGTTACAATTCTTTCGTTAGAGATTAGAAATAATTCTTAGACATTAAAGTTTTCCAATTATTGATACATCTTCACCAGAATGGTAACCTTTATCTGCCCATCCCTTCTCATCATATTCGCTCATACATTGGTCAGCTAATGCAATCATTTCATCCATTTCACCGGACCCAGTTGCACTAAATAATGCAGTCATACGAATGATTTCATGGTTCCCAGCATAATTACGCTCGTACAACTCATGACGTCCACCAAACTCGGTACCAATCGCGTCCCAGAGTAATTTCATAATTTTAATACGTTCTCTGTGGCCCATTCCATTAGAACCACGAACATATTTTGCTAAATATTTATCAATCTCTGGGTTTTCAAAATCTTTATTACTGGATGGTAGATAAATTAATCCAGACGCAACAATTTTTTCAATAATTGCTTTAATCTGTGGATATGCTTCAGTTGAAAAAATTCTGTAAGCTGAAGCAGCTTTCGCACTTGGTAAAACAGCGTCTCCAACCCACTTATCTGGCGCGCCACACATTGCATCCGTTAGAGACCAAAATAAATTACGCCAACCCACAACTTCTCCTAAAAGGACCTGAACACTACGAAAAGAATCTGTGCCAGAAGCCCGTAATGCTTTAGTTAAAAGGCCTACCATAAAATCGAGTTTCACTGACATTCTAGTTGCCCCTTGGAATGTATATCCGTTGACAAATCCAGATTTTGGATAGAATTTTTTAATCATATCAATATCGCGGTGAACAAAAACATTTTCCCAAGGAATAAACGCATTATCAAACACAAATATAGCATCATTTTCATCGAACCGTGAACTTAGCGGATAATCAAAAGGGGATCCTGTAGCTGCTGCCGCCAATTCGTAAGATGGGCGACAAATTAATTTTATTCCAGGCGTCCGCATATCAGCTATAAACATGATAGCCATGGATGGATCATTAATCTCAGCAGACATGTTTTGACCAAGAAAGTTATAATGCGTTAGTGCCGATGAGGTAGCAACAACCTTAGCCCCAGAAACGTATATCCCTGCGTCAGTTTCTTTATCAATTGATATATAAACATCTTTGACATCATCAGCAACTTTATCCCTATCTATGGGTGGATTAACTAATGCGTGATTAATAAAAGGAACTGCTTCTTGTGATCGACCATACCAATGCCGGGCGTTGTCAGAAAATTTTCCATAAAAATCAGAATTTGCCCCAAGAGTATTTGTGAAACTAGCTTTATAATCAGGTGTTCTTCCCATCCAACCGTATGTCATCTTAGCCCATTCTTTGATGGCATCACGCTGAGCAAATAAATCATCACCATTCTTAGCATAACGAAAAAAGCGGTGAGTATACCCCCCTGAACCTGTATCTGTTTCACAGGTCAGGATGTCTTTTGTTTTCTTGTCGTGCAAAGCATCATATAGCCGTGAAATTGAGTATGCTGAATTCCGAAATGCTGGATGTGTGGTCACATCCTTGACCCGCTCACCATATATATAAACCTCTCTATCATCTTGCAAAGATTTGAGATATTCTTTACCAGTAAATGGGCGCTTTTTTCCTTCTAGTATTTTTTCTGGCGCATCGTTATTCATTTTCAAAACTTTCTTAAATTTTATCCCACTGACTAAGGTGAAAAAGTAAATTAATAATTATAAAGATATTCTATTTTTTATCATTTAATAAATTAGCACTCGAAATATAATTTTCGTATATATTTAATGTTTGTAAATTGTGCTCGTGAAGGTATGTACACAATTCTTTTGATTTTCTATTTACCGCAAGATCAAAGATATTAGTATGCTCATCACAAGCGCTTACTGATTTTACTTTTTCGTATAGCTTATTTTGTGACTTATTAGATGTAACATAACTACAAAACCTAAAGCTAAACGACCTGTAGCGGTCTAGGTTCTCTTCAATCATGCTATAAGTCTTCAATGCGACTTTATTTAACGAGCCAGAAACCAAAGAAGCATGGAATTTACGATGGTTATCTATCCAATCCCTATTTGCGGAATAATCAGCAGCGGGATCAAATGGCTGTTTCTTTTTTAGTCGATAATGACTTAAAATTAAATTATCTTCCCAGTTATCGTCCCTTGAAGATAAGGACTCATTTATCAACATTTTTTCAATAGTATTCTTAAGGGTAATAAGGTTGCTTACATCCTTAAGACTGATCTCAGATGCATAAAACCCTCTCTGATACCTAAACTCTACTATATTTTCGGCGCAAAGTTGAAATAAAGCCTCTCTAATAGGCGTCCTACCCGCGCCAATTAACTCCATTATTGCTTCAATTTGTAATTTCTGGCCTGGTGGAAAGTCAGAATTTATTAACATTGCACGCAATGTAACATATGCGCTTGAATTTTTATTTGCAGTTTGATTAATCACATGCGCAATTTTTGAATTTTTTATACTTTCCTCCTTTTGTTTTCAATAACCAGTAAATAGCCTTTATAACACAAATTTTATCAATCAACTGACACATGTCAAATAAAATATATATTTGACATAAAATATATATTTTTATAGTGTCGTTAAAAATAATTCCAGATTTTTTGATTAAATCTGATCAAAATAGTTTACTTATAAGGAAGAAATAGAGTGATAAACCCAGGCGAACTAAAAAATAAAGTTTTTGATAAGGAAGTAGCACTTCAGAAGGATAAAACTGATCCAACATCCTACCTGACAAGTATGTTTGAATTACCAAGTGATATTATCTATCTATGTGGAAACTCATTAGGAGCAATGCCAAAAACTGTTCCACAAAAGATGAGCGAAGCCCTTAACCCAGGCTGGAGTTCCGGATTAATTACCAGTTGGAATAATCTTGGATGGCATAGGCTTCCTTTAACATTAGGGGATAGATTAGCGCCTTTAATGGGAGCCGAATGTGGAGAAGTGATTGTTGCAGATTCTGTATCTGTGAATTTATTTAAAGTTTTAATTGCAGCAATAAAAATGCGTCCAGGACGGAAGAATGTTGTAAGCGAAGCAAGCAATTTTCCATCAGATGTTCATGTAATCAAAGGAGCCCTGCAAAATTTCTTTCCAGATATGGAATTAAAACTTGGCGAAGAGAGTGACCAAGATATTTTAAATTATATAGATGAAAATACAGCTGTAGTTTGCCTTACCCATGTAAACTATAAAACAGGTAGAATTCGCAATATGCAAAAAATTACTAATGCTGCTCATGAAGCAGGCGCATTAATAATTTGGGATTTATGTCACTCTCTTGGAGCCGTCCCCGTTGATTTAAACGCTCATAACGTTGATTTCGCCGTTGGTTGCACTTATAAATATCTTAATTCAGGTCACGGTAGCCCGGCTTATATGTTTGTAGCTGAAAGAAATATCCAAGATGCCCCGAACAGTCTTTCTGGGTGGCACGGACAAATGAAACCATTTGATTTTGATATATCATTCACAGAATCCGATACAATAGAAAAATTTCGTTCTGGATCTCCCCCTCTTCTTGCGCATCTTCCTATTGAAGAAAGCATTAAAATATATGAAACGATTGAGTTTTCCGAACTTCGTAAAAAATCTCAAGGTCTTACTCAATATTTTATCGAGTTGGTAGAGGGACAGTGTAAGGGTATGGGATTAGAACTTATCAGTCCAAGAAATGCAGAAGAAAGGGGCAGTCAAGTTTCCTTCACGCATCAAGATGGTTACCCCGTTATGTCAGCTTTGATCGACCATAAAGTTATAGGTGATTTTAGAGCTCCTAATATTATTAGATTTGGTTTCTCAGCACTTTACAATACCTACGAAGATGTTTGGAAGGCTGCCAATATACTTTCAAATATTCTAAAAAAAGAAATTTGGAAAGAAGCAAAGTATTCCGTACGAAAAGAAGTTACTTAAATGAAGAATGCCATAGTAGTTTTGATGGGGTAATATAAAGTAGTTTAATTGGAAAATAAAATGATCGAAGAAAAGGTGCTTATTGATAAGGCCAAACCACGGGGAAAATATCCCCACTTGAAACGTGCAGGTGATTTTATATTTGTTTCTGGCGTATCATCTCGCCGCAAGGACGGTACTTTCGAAGGAGCGATTGCAGATGAAATGGGCAACGTAGTTCTTGATATAGGAAAACAGACCCGTGCTGTGCTTAACAATATTAACGATATTTTAAAATCGTCTGATGCGAGCCTTGACGATGTAGTTGATTTATCGACATTCCTTGTCAATATAAATGACTTTAAAGGTTACAATGAAGCATACGCTGAATTTTTTGATTATGGAGGACCCACTCGGACTACAGTAGCAGTAGACCAACTTCCACACCCGTTAATTTTAATAGAAATCAAGGTTACCGCATACAAGCCACTTTAATTTTATTCCTATATGAGAAGGAGAAAAATATGTCTATGATGCCACCATTCAATTTAATGAAATGGATAGAGGATAATGCGGATAAACTCCAACCTCCAGTCGCTAATCATCAGTTTTACAAGGAGCAGTGGGAAAATTTTGTTATAATGATTGTTGGCGAAAATGCTAGGCCAGATTATCACGATGACCCTGGGGAAGAATTTTTTTATCAGATAAAAGGTGATCTCACATTACGTCTTATTGATCCATTAACGCGAAAACGTGAAGATGTGATTGTAAGGGAGGGTGAAATGTTTTTACTGCCGGCACATACTCGCCATTCACCACAAAGACCGGCCAATTCAGTCGGTCTTGTTATCGAAAGATATCGTCAACCTGGCGAAATTGATGCATTAGAATGGTATGACGAGAATGGATTTATTGAGTTTCGTGGTGAGTTCACCATTACAGATATAGAAAAAGATCTTGGCGACGTAATTGAAACTTGGAAAAAATGGGCTCAAGATCCTGAGCGAACTATTCCAACAACTTATCGTGCCGGAAGATTGGCAGAGTGAGCGCATCATTAACAGATGAAGATAAAGCTTGGTCATCAAAACTAACTTATATTCTGGCCGCAGTTGGCTCCGCCGTTGGTGTTGCTAATATTTGGAGGTTTTCATATGTCGTAGGAGAAAATGGAGGCGGTGCATTTGTCTTTATTTATTTAGCTGCAGTATTATTATTGGCAACACCAATATTGATAGCTGAACTGTTAATTGGTCGCCGTGGGCATGCGAGCCCGCCTTTGGCCATATTAAAAGTTGCTAAAGAAGCCAGAAAAAGCTCAAAGTGGAAATATATGGGCCTCGTCGGTGTTTTTGTATCTATAATCGTTTTTTCAATATATTCAATCATTGGTGGTTGGACACTTGCGTACAGTATGAAAGCTGCAACTGGCTATTTTGCTGGGCAAGATGCCGCTACAATACAAAGTTTTTTTGGTTCCCTTACTTCAGATGTTTTAGTTATATTCAGTTGGTCTAGTTTATTTCTTCTTATAACGGTTTGGATATCCTCTAACGGTATTAAAGGCGGTATTGAAAAGGCCGTTAAAATATTAATGCCACTTCTATTTCTTATGATGATCTGCCTTGTGATTTATTCTGCTATTTACGGTGAATTCATGAGAGCATTAATCTATTTGTTTACACCTGATTTTTCCAATGTAACTGGCAGTACGGTAATCCAAGCATTTGGCCAAGCATTTTTTTCACTAGGAGTTGGAGTAACCAATGCTATGGCTTATGGTGCTTATATTAGTAAAAAAACCTCTATCCCTCAATCATCCTTAATTATTGCTGGTGCGGATACAACAATTGCCATTCTTGCTGGATTAATCATTTTTCCAATTATTTTTGCGTTTAATATAGAGCCAACAGAGGGAACTGGGCTCGCTTTTATTGCTTTACCAATTGCCTTTAGTGGGATGAGTGGTGGGTTCTTGTTTGGTGCAGTATTCTTTCTTTTATTATTTTTTGCGGCACTTACCTCTGCGATAAGTATGATGGAACCTGCTGTTTCATGGATAGGAGATAAAACTGGCTGGACTAGAAAAAAATCCGCCTATTTTTCAGGTTTTTTAAGCTGGATATTGAGCATACTATCCGTACTTTCATTTGGTATTCTATCCGGGTATTATCCGTTGGATTTTATTAGTGTGTTTGAAGGAAAAACTTTCTTTGAGGTTTTTGATTATATGGTTTCATCTGTAATGATGCCCCTGGGTGGCATATTTATCGCCGTGTTTGCTGGGTGGACCTTAAATAAGAGTATTACACAAGATGAGTTTTCAATTGCTCATGGAGTTGTTGGCTATAAAGTTTGGCGCTTCTTGCTGAGATACTTTGTACCCGTTCTTTTACTAATAGTTATGATTACAAGCCTTTAATAATTAGCATTATGGAGAAATTAAAATGGATGTAATTAAACACCCAAAAAATATTTTTAATACTTTTATAATATTATCAACAGTATTTTTATATGGGTGTTCAAATCCAAATGAAGACATACAACTTTTAAATGCTGAGAAAAGACCAAATATACTACTTATAGTAGCTGATGACTTAGGTTATGCTGATTTAGGTGCTTTTGGTGGAGAAATTAATACACCAAACATAAATAGTATAGCTGATGACGGTCTATTGATGACTAATTTTTATACTGCTTCCACCTGCTCGCCTACACGCGGTATGTTACTCACTGGAACTGATCATCATCTTGTCGGGTTAGGAAATATGAATGGCCGTTTGGATACTAACCAATTAGGTAAAAAGGGCTATGAAACATATCTTAATGAACAAGCAGTAACGGTATCAAGTTTACTTAGAGATAGTGGTTATCATACATATATGACAGGTAAATGGCACTTAGGATATGAACCAGAGTTTCAACCACAGAGCCGTGGGTTTGAAAAATCATTTGTTTTATTACAAGGAGGAGCAAGCCATTTTAACGATCGTATTGGTGTTTCTCAAGGTTATTCAGCTGACTATATAGAGAATGGTAAGCAAGTTATATTACCTGATAATTTTTACTCTTCTAATTTTTACACAGACAAAATGATTACTTATCTTAAGGAAGATATCAATGACGATAAACCATTTTTTGCTTATCTTGCTTATACTGCACCTCATTGGCCATTGCAGGTTCCAGATGAAGACATGAACCTTTATAAGGGCTACTACGACCTGGGATACGAGCATGTGAGGCAAAATCGCATTGAAAAACTAAAAAGGCTCGGAATTATAGATGAAACTACAATAGCAAGTATGGCCCCTGATTACATTAAAGATTGGAACAGCTTATCTAAAGAAGACAAAAATCTTGAGATAAAGAAAATGGAAATATTTGCTGCTATGGTTGATAATCTTGACCGAAACGTAGGGCGCGTAATTGAATATTTAAAAAAAACAGGCCAGTATCAAAATACATTTGTCTTTTTTATGTCCGACAACGGAGCAGAGGGTAACGATGTCAGTCAAATTCCTGGTAATAAAGAATGGCTCGTCGAAAGGTTTGACAACAGTCTTGAAAATATGGGTAAACGAGATTCTTATATTTATCAGGGCGCTGAATGGGCTAGAGTTAGTTCAACACCATATCGTGATTTTAAAACGTTTGTTTCTGAGGGGGGTATAAAGGCTCCAGCGATTTTAAAGTATCCTGGAATTTCTTACAAAGGCGCTATTGATAGGGAAATATTAACAGCAAAAGATATTACGCCAACTTTTCTTGAGCTAGCGGGTGTCACACATCCAGGCACAGAATATAATGGGAGAAAAGTATATCCACTTTCAGGTAAGTCGGCGCTTCCTCATCTAAATAACATGAAGAAAGAAATACATAGTTCTGAGGATTTACATGCTTGGGAATTCTTAGGAAGACAAGCTGTAAGGAAAGGCAATTGGAAAATGAAACTACAAGACCAGCCATACGGACAAGGGGAGTGGGAACTTTATAATATTTCAGAAGACCCGACAGAAAATAACAACTTATCTGCCAAGTATCCTGCAAAAATCAATGAGCTAAAAGATGATTGGGAAGAATATAAAGTTAAAAATAATATAATAATGCCTATAAATGGCGAAAATACATATGCACTGCCCAATTAGCCTTTAAGGAAATTGCTCAATTAAAATGTTAGGATTTTAACAGTTTGATCGAAATTAATAATATTAAAAT
>JABGYD010000003.1 GCA_018675425.1 Kordiimonadaceae bacterium | reverse complement strand
AACGGCAATGCTGGTGCGGCGCTTGCTGCTTATGCTACTTATGCAGGACTTAAGACAACTATACTATGCCCAGATGACACCCCGATCGTGAACATTCGCGAAATTGAACTTCAGGGTGGTGATACTTATACAGTGAACGGGCTGATCAATGATTGTGGTAAAATTGTTTTAGAGGGTAAGGAAGAAATGGGCTGGGCTGACATATCAACTCTTAAAGAACCATATAGGATCGAAGGTAAAAAAACTATGGGCCTTGAGCTTGCTGAGCAGCTCGGTTGGGAGATGCCAGATGTTATTTTTTATCCAACAGGTGGAGGTACCGGCCTCATCGGAATGTGGAAAGCCTTTGATGAACTTGAAAAAATTGGTTGGATAGGAAGTAAGCGACCTAAGATGATTGCCGTTCAAGCAGAGGGTTGTGCCCCAATTGTCAAGGCATACGATGAAGGTGAAGAACATGCCCCACTTTGGAAAGAAGCATACACCCATGCATGGGGTATTCGCGTTCCTATCGCCGTCGGTGATTTTCTAATCCTGCGTGCAGTGCGTGAAAGCAATGGTTTTGCTATTTCTGTGAAAGAAGATCATATTTTTGACTGTCGTAACCGTGTTGCTAAACAAGACGGCATTCTTTTGTGTCCAGAAGGTGCTGCTACATTTGCTGCCTGGGAAATGGCACTTGAAAGTGGCAGTATTAGTAAAAACGATAAAGTAATACTTTTTAACTGTGCCACTGGTCTTAAGTATCCAATGCCAGAAACGGTTCAGTTTCTTGATAAAGATCAGCCAATTAACTATACAAGATTTAAATAGGTTTAAATATGAAGTTAGGCCAAAATCATAAATATAGTAATGAGCAGCCTACTAAAAGATATTTTTGCCGCCTTACAATTTTTAAAAATTAAGAATTCAGCCTATTTACAATGATTTTTTACGTTCGAGAGCTCAACACGATCCAATATAGTAAAACTATAATCATGGCTGTCTTTGTTTCCGGCCTGATGGTCCTCGCAAAAATTTTCAATCCATTCTTTTGAATCTAGATCTGGAAAACTGGTGTCACCAATAATACTTCCATGTATTCGAGTTAGATAAAGTCGGTTTGCTATAGGTAGAAAAAGTTGATAAATTTGGGCACCACCAATCACCATCACTTCCTTAACATCTTTGGTCTTAACCGTATCTTTTGCAACCTTAAGAGCCGTATCTATATTGTTAGTAATAATTGCTCCCTCAGCCACAAAGTTTATATCTCGTGTAATGATAATATTAACACGGCCAGACAATGGCTTTCCTATACTTTCAAATGTTTTTCTACCCATGATCACTGGTTTATTCATGGTAACTTTTTTAAAATACTGAAGGTCTGATGATATTCTCCATGGCATATCATTATCTTTACCGATAATACCATTTTCAGCAGCGGCAACAATGATGGATACCTTAATCATCAGACTGCTACCATGCCTTTAATGTGAGGATGGGCCTCATAATTATTCAATTCAAAATCTTCAAATTTAAAATCAAAAATACTTTTTACATCTGGATTTATTTTCATAGTAGGTAATACCATTAAATCTCGACTAAGTTGTAAATCGATCTGTTCCATGTGATTTAAATAAAGGTGTGCGTCACCAAAAGTATGTATAAAATCCCCTGCCTCCAATCCACAAACTTGGGCAACCATCATATTAAGAAGGGCGTAGGAAGCAATATTAAAGGGAACACCCAGAAATACATCGGCACTTCTTTGATAAAGCTGACAACTAAGTTTACCATCAGCCACATAAAACTGAAACAGGCAATGACAAGGAGGCAGAGCCATGTGGTCAACATCGGCAACATTCCAAGCACTAACGATCAAACGCCTACTATCAGGATTATTTTTAACCATATGAATAACATTTTTAATCTGATCAACCGTATCACCATTTGGGACTGGCCAAGAACGCCACTGATGTCCATAAACTGGTCCAAGATCACCATTTTTATCTGCCCAATCATCCCAGATACGAACTCCATTATCTTGTAGATATTTGATGTTAGTATCCCCTGCAATAAACCACAGGAGTTCATGGACGATTGACTTTAAATGAAGTTTTTTTGTTGTTAATATTGGAAAGCCGTCTGATAGATTAAACCTCATCTGATGGCCAAAAACACTTTTAGTTCCTGTACCGGTACGGTCACTTTTAGTGGTTCCTTCATCAAGGATCCGCTGTGCGAGATCAAGATATTGTTTCATGCTCATCCATTTTCATATTTTAAATAATTATATGTATTTTGCACATTATTTTACTCAAATCTATTTAAATCTTAAGCATTAAAGCTTATACATAACGAGTCGGGTAACCGACTACGGCAATAAACTGATATATGGAATAAACGTATCGGACCCGGGGGCGGTACCCGGCGCCTCCACCATTATATTAAGTCATTGATATATAGACTTTTATGGGGGCGAAATAGGATCGACGTGCGCAATAAAGATATACCTTTTGCCCAGTATGACACCTCTGTAACGGGTCAAATTTTGTAAATGCAAACGATAATGAAGCATTTGCTGTAGCTGCCTAATAGGTTAGTTACGCGGGGTTCGGTAGGCACCTAGCAACAGAAGCCTACCACTTCATTCCTAATCTAGTAGCTTGAATTGTTTGCAAAATGACTCGCTCCTAAGATAAGTTACAGCTATAATTTACTCTCATTAGAGTCGTATTAATTAAAAAAGTAATAATAAAAATGTCAGATGATATTATAAATTATGATGAAATGGTTCAGGTAGCTCTAATTGGTGTCGTGCGTGATATCCTCATTGATACAAAAAAAAATGGCCTTCCTGGTGAACATCATTTTTACATAACATTTCAAACTACACACCCTGATGTAAAAATACCACCTTACCTAAGGGAAAGGTATGAAGAAGATATGACTATTGTCATGCAAAACCAATTTTGGGATTTATTGATTGATGATGAACATTTTGAAATATCATTAAGTTTCAATCGCAATAAAGAACATCTTTCTGTACCTTTTGAGGCATTACTTGGCTTCTTTGACCCCAGTGTTGATTTTGGACTTCATTTTAATTCTGACCTTGAAACAACCATTGAATTTGCTGAGACTGAAGTCATTGGAGCAAGTACTACAAAAAAAGTCCAAGATAGTGCCGTAAAAGACAACACTAAAAAAGATAATATTGTTACTCTGGATGCCTTTCGTAAAAAAAAATAATACTCTAATTCTCTGGAACCATATTAATGAAATTCCCAAAATATACGGATATGTATGCTCAAGGAGAGAGCGATACGCAGTACAGAAAAGTTACATCTGACTATGTTTCCACCATAACTGTTGATGGGCAAGAAATTTTAAAGGTAGAACCTGAAGGCCTTCGTCTGTTAACAGTCGAAGCCATGCGAGATATTTCTCATTTATTACGTACATCACATTATGAAAAACTTGCTAAAATACTTGATGATCCAGAAGCATCAGATAATGACCGTTTTGTTGCCAGAGAACTTTTTAAAAATGCTAACATTGCTGCAGGTATGGTGCTTCCGAGCTGTCAAGATACTGGGACTGGCATTGTTATGGGTAAAAAGGGTCAGTTTGTCTGGACCGATGGCGACGATAATGAAATAATTAACCAAGGCGTTATTGATACTTTTACGCAAAATAATCTTCGGTACTCTCAATTAGCGCCAAAAAGCTTATTTGAAGAAACAAACACTAAAACAAATGGTCCTGCACAAGTTGATATTTACGCTACGGAAGGCAAAGAATATCACTTTCTTTTTATTGCTAAAGGCGGTGGCAGTGCTAACAAGACATTCCTATACCAGCAAAATCCTGCGATCTTGCGTGAAGATAAGTTATCAGAATTTCTTGATGAAAAAATACGAACACTTGGAACCTCTGCGTGCCCACCTTACCACCTTGCAGTTGTCATCGGCGGACTTAGTGCTGAACAAAATCTTAAAACTGTGAAAATGGCAAGCACCCATTATTTAGATGACCTTCCCACCGAAGGTAGTGATTTTGGCCAAGCAATTCGGTGCCCAGAGATGGAAGAAAAAATCCTTAAAATGACCCAGGCCTTTGATATAGGAGCCCAGTTTGGTGGTAAATATTTCTGCCATGACGTTCGGGTTATCCGCATGCCACGACATGGAGCATCAGTGCCAATAGGTATTGGTGTATCATGTTCAGCGGATAGACAAGCTAAAGGTAAAATTACTAAAGACGGTATTTTTATAGAACAACTTGAGCGCGACCCAGCCCGCTTTATGCCCGATGTTAAAAAAGATATCTTAAGTAGCAGTGTAATAAAAATTAACCTTAACTGTCCAATGGATGAAGTTCTTGCCGAACTTAGCAAACACCCAGTGCGAACAAGGTTATCACTCACCGGCACCATAGTAGTCGCTCGGGACCTTGCTCATGCAACTATCCTTAAAAAACTTGAAGATGGCGAACCAATGCCTAATTATCTTAAAGATTACATCGTATATTATGCCGGGCCAGCAAAAACCCCAAAGGGATATGCATCTGGCTCCTTTGGCCCCACCACAGCAGGACGTATGGATAGTTACGTCGAAACCTTTCAAAAAGCGGGCGGCAGCATGGTAATGCTTGCTAAAGGAAATCGTAGTAATCAGGTTACTGATTCTTGTAAAAAATTTGGAGGCTTTTATCTTGGTTCTATTGGTGGCCCTGCAGCCATCCTTGCCACAAATAATATAACTAAAGTTGAAGTCCTTGATTTTGAAGATTTCGGTATGGAAGCTGTTTGGAAAATTGATGTTAAGGATTTTCCAGCTTTTATTATTGTTGATGATAAGGGTAATGATTTCTTTAAGATTAAATTAAATTAACCATGACCGCAGATGACGAGATACTCAAAAAACATTCTGTGGTCATTGCAGGTCATCAAACCAGCATTACGCTAGAAAATATTTTTTGGTCACAGCTAAAAATAATTGCCAATTTAGATGGTAAAAGCTTAAAAGAACTCATTACAGAAATTGATGATTTACGCACGACTAACCTAAGTAGTGCAATCCGGGTATATATTATAAAAAGAATAAAAAACTAATTCTTGGCTGATGAAGGATTCTGGAGCAACCGATCTAAAAGCTTAGCACCAAGCTCCTCAAGGGTTTCAGAATCTTCTTCTTTGACAGGGTCTATTTTATTTTCTAGCTTCGATGTATTAGAGGGATCAGACTTCAGATTTATCGAGCCCTCAAGTGGATTACTAAATATTTTATTCTGATTGGTTACTGGCATACTCTTAACTCTTCCATCTGGCTCACCGCTTATTTGTGGAACACCCACTGCTGGACTAATATTTTCACCAAATAAATTCCCAATCCCACCATTACCCTCAACCATATTCTGAAGTAAACTTGCAGCTATCTTCTGATCCATAAAAGCCTGTAATTTTTTTGTATTATAAGTTGCCTTTGGGTTATGAAGAGCACCAAAAATCCTAAAATCTATCGATGGTGAACCAGGATGTTCACTAAGCGTCATATCTCCGGCCAAATCCGCAATCCATTGAGCAAGATTGATACTCAGATTAATATCACTTCGAGCACCGCGCATATTAATATTGAACGGTAAAAATTGAATAATTCCATTTTTAATAGTAAAGCTGGTTGTCGCACCATCATAACCTGTCTGTCCATCAGACAATGAACTATTGAGTAAACTAAAAATATCATTCTTTTTATCTAAAGTATTTATACCTTTACTTAGTTCGGGAATATTTATTCCATTTATATTTCCTAAAGAAGTAGTCAATTCTCCAGTTCCATTCAGCGAAGAAATAATGGTTGACTGATCATTACCCTTACCCATTATTTTTTGCTTTATATCAAAGTAGCCAGTGATAGGGCTTATCCCGGCAAAGGTTCTCGTCGTATCAATAATTATGGCATTCTTGAGTGACATATCCATACTAAGATCACCCAAGCTGCTGTAACTTCCCATAATAGCAACATCACCTCCAAATAATTGTCCGGTAAAGTTATTGACTTTAAGGGTGCCCTCCTTAAGCACAATCTCTAAATGTGATTTTTCAAAATCATAATCGTGGTAACTAATGTTATCAGCTACTAGATTAATCTGGCCATTATATTCATGAAGTAGCGCTAGATCTAATGGAACCTTACTCCAATTACCCCATTGTTTTTGTTCAAGAAGATCAGTTGGTGAAGTCAAGAAATCAGCTAAGGGAACCTCTTCAAACATAAGAGTAAAGTTAAATGTTCTTTTTTGATCATATTTTAAGGTTTCTCGAAGTCCAATTAGTTCTCCTGCACCACTAAATTTAGTAGGTCCTGCCATTCCAACAATATTATTAAAACAGATATCAACCATATTTCCAGATGCCTTCATGCTGAGTGCCAATGCTCCGATTTCTTTATTTAAATGTATGAAGTCACCCCCAAACCCATTAATAAAATTATTAATGTTAGGCCCTTGAATATCAACTGTTAAATCGTAATTTTGGACTTTATTTTTAACCAAATTTGTGTATCCATTAAGCAAAATATTAGCCCCAGCAACATCTAAAGTACTATCAATATCTAATTGATTTTTTGTCCCCTTAACTCTTGCTGTCAAAGCAACCGGTCCGTCATATCCAGCAGTAGCTTTTAGTACGGGTAAATCAAACTGGTTTATTAAGCTTGCGAGACTTGAATTAGAAGCTACGATTGTAAGGTCCGTACTCCCAAATGCCGATAGTTCTTTTAGTGCTAGACCTCTGATTTCTCCTTTAATGTCAGCCTTACTATTACCAATTGTTGATTTTAAATCTAAATTCAGTTTTTTAAAGTTACCTGTTATTCTAGCGTTTACGGATACAGCACCAATTTTGGATATATTATATGGTATCTTAAATCTAAACGCCCGTTGCAATGGCACAAGTGAGGCTGCAGTAGTGTTAAAATAAGTTTCAAAATACTCGTTGCTACCAAGTTCGTTACCTATCAGAGAACCATTAAAATCAAACCCTGCATAATTTTCTATATTAATAGTTTTTGCGTTTAAGTTACCCCCTAAAAGCTCTCCGCTAACAGCGACTTTCTTAATTTTGATACCACCTGAAGTTAAATCAATTAAATTAATCTTATAGTTAGCATCAAATTTTGCTAGCATTGAAATGGCTTGTTTGAAGGCCAGTTCTTTGTTGGAGTGGGGTAAATAGTAATTATCTAGATTCAGTTTTTCTATCTGAACGTCAAGTCCCATTGAGGTTCTATTTTGAATAGCATAGGAAATTCCCCCAGAAAATTGAAAAGTATCTAGGTTTCCTTTCATACCATAAAATTGAAGTAAATCTGGAGATGCCCTTACCGCGCCCTGATATGATAGCCTTGTTAACCTACCGACTGGAATATCAGAAGCATCGACCTTAAGCCAATCAAGAAAAGCTCTAAAATTACCAGAATTAAATGTTGTATTACCCCCAAATAACGGTTTATTTTCAGCAGCACTAAAGGTACCATTCATTCCAAGTATGGAACCGCCAGGCAAATTAAGACGTATATTTGTAAAATCAACTTCACCGTTTAACGTTGTTAGGTCTAACTCAAGCTGGCTGGCTATTTTATCATTATATTTTAACGCTCCAAGATTAAACTTAAAGTTTCCTTCAAGTTGCTCCATAAATGAATAATCAAAACTTTGTTTATTTTTGCTGGCAAGGTCAACCTCTTCATTACCTTGAAGTACAGGAAGAAAACTATCCAGGTCAAAACTATTTACTAACAGCCTTCCATCAAATCTAACACGTTCTCCAAAGGTGGCAGTCATATCTCCCGAGCCTCGGCTCTCACCCATTTCAAATTCAAAAGCTGAAATATTAATGGCGTCCCCGCCGTAAACGACGGTACTTTCAAAAGATAGAGGTTGATTATAGCTTAGTTTATTTAGATTTTGATTTTCAAGATCAAGTAGACTAGTGGTTCTAAATAAATCACCGATATCATTTGCTTCAAGGGTAAATTTTCCATCAGCTTGAGTACTAATGGCGGCAGGAAGAAAGCCCCCATTAAATTTAATGCGAACATCATTATCAAGAAGCCCTAAGACAAGACCAATTGGTATTTTTCTTCCTTCCCTAACTGTTCCAATCATCAATTCTGTTGAAACTGGCAAATTTTTATACCTAGCATTTCCAATGATTTTGAACGGGCCCTTCAAGCTGTCCATAATAACAGATGCGTTAATAGAACTAAGAGTTTCTTCGCCTTCTTTAGAAAAGTCTTGGTAACTTAATTTTCCGTTTTCTATCTGAAATTTTTCAAAGCTAAGATCGGTATAACTGCTTTCTTTTTCCTGAGTGCCCCCTTGGGCCCCAAAATTCCAATTTTCCTTGCCACTCTTATCTATTTCTAATGCAACAATAGGTTCGATTAGAATGAATTTTTTTACTTGTATTTCGCCACGTAACAGCGGCAAAAAGGCCACATTAACATCAACCGATTTTAGAGATATAATATTAGTAGCCTGCCCACCCTCTATATTTGAAACGCTTACCTCTTCTGCAGAAAAGGATGGTGATGGTAAAATAGATAGAAACAAATCACCACTAATAGAAACCTTTCTATTACTAAGGTTTGAGGCTGTGTTTTCAATTTCTGTTTTATATTTATTCCAATTAATAAAGCTCGGCACCACCAACGCACTGCAGACCAATAAAAATAGTGTTATTCCAGCGAAACCGACAATTTTTTTCATTTTCCCTGCCTTGTTTGCAAAAATTTATTTTTTGAAACTTACATTCAACCGCTTATCTATACATACCGTTTTAGTAGGAGTATTAATAGCTCAATAATTTATGAAGTTTACAAATACTTTTGCAAATAAAAAAAGAATATCATCAAAATAAGTATAAAAAATTATTAAAGTTAAGAGAATGAGCGACCTCAAGTTTGGTATTATTGATTATCATTTATAATTAAATATAAAATAAAGTCAAAGAAGGCAGATAAAATTTATCTGTATTTACCGCTGTTTTTTAATATTAATTAGGCTATATATAATTCATGCCTGACCCTTTTGACCTCGATAGTATTTCTGAAAATTTTACGCCTGCTAAAGTAGCTCGCAATCAAGCTCCACCTGTCTATCTCGAAGGACTTAACCCTCCGCAGTTGGAAGCGATAGAACACGTCAATGGGCCTATGCTAGTACTTGCAGGTGCTGGTACTGGAAAAACCCGTGTACTTACCACACGACTGGCACACATTCTTGCGGGTGGACACGCCTTTCCTAATCAAATACTTGCAGTGACTTTTACAAATAAGGCCGCTATGGAGATGAAAGAGAGGGTTGGTTCAATTATTGGTGATGCGGTCGAAAATATGTTTTGGCTTGGTACATTCCACTCAATCTGTGTAAAAATATTAAGACGCCATGCAAACCTAGTCGGCCTGAGCAGTAATTATACCATTTTAGATCAGGATGATCAGCTCAGACTTATAAAGCAACTTGTTCGTGCGGCGGATATTGACGAAAAACGATTTCCGCCGCGTATGCTTGCTGGACTTATTGACAGCTGGAAAAATAAAGCTCTACTTCCGCAGCAGGTGCCAAAAAATGAAGCACAAAAATATGCAGAAGGTCACGGAATTAAGCTTTATACAGCTTATCAAAGTCGTCTCAAGGAACTTAATGCTGCCGATTTTGGTGATCTTATATTGCTATGTTTAAATTTATTTCAAAATAACCAAAAAATTCTTAACGAATACCAAAGAAGGTTCAAGTACATACTCATTGATGAGTATCAGGATACTAACGTTGCCCAGTATTTATGGCTCAGACTTATAGCATTAGAACATAAAAATATTTGTTGTGTCGGTGATGATGATCAGTCCATCTATGGTTGGCGTGGCGCAGAAGTGGGTAATATTTTAAAGTTTGAGAATGATTTTAAGGGTGCTAAAATTATCCGCCTTGAACAAAATTATCGTTCAACTACCCATATTTTGGGTGCTGCAAGTGGCTTGATAAACAGTAACCAGGGTCGCCTTGGAAAAACTCTTTGGACCGCTGAACAAGGCGGAGAAAAAGTATCCGTAAATGCGGTTTGGGACGGTCGCGCCGAAGCACGAGCAATTGGCGAGATAATAGAAGAACAGCAACGTAAACAAAAGCCCTTAAGTGAAACAGCAATTTTAGTTCGCGCTGGTTTTCAAACCAGAGAATTTGAGGAACAATTTCTTACTCTCGCGATCCCTTACCGAATTATCGGTGGGGTGCGTTTTTACGAGCGGGCAGAAATTAGGGATACTATGGCATATCTCAGAGTGATAGTTAATCCAGATGATGATCTAGCTTTTGAACGGATTATTAATGTACCTAAACGGGGTATTGGGGATACTACCGTCGCTAAATTATACCGAATCGCCCAAATGGCTGGAACATCACTTTTAAAAGCATCAATTGACATAGTCCAAACGGAAGAAATTAATAAAAAGGCAAGGACCTCACTTTCGAAACTAATTGATAATTTCGATCAATGGCGCAAAGCATTTAATGATATTAGTCATCAAGATCTCACGGATAGAGTTTTAGAAGAAAGCGGTTATTATGATAAGTGGCGTAATGATAAATCTCCAGATGCGCCCGGTAAGCTTGATAATCTGTCTGAACTTATTCGAGGTATGGAAGCTTTTGAGAACTTAGCGGAATTTTTGGAACATATTTCACTGGTAATGGAAAATACAGCTAACAACCAATATGATAGTGTTAATATAATGACACTTCATGGTTCAAAGGGTCTTGAGTTCAACACTGTGTTTTTACCTGGATGGGAGGAAGAGCTATTTCCAAGCAAGCGATCCTTAGAAGAACAGGGCGAACGTGGCCTTGAAGAAGAACGTCGACTTGCTTACGTGGGCATTACACGTGCTAAAAAGAACGCCCATATATTTTATGCTGCTACACGATATATGTTTGGTAATTATATGAGCCCAATTCCATCGCGTTTTATTGAAGAATTGCCGAATGAACATATAGAACGAAATGGCCAGCAGGGTTTAACTAGTATTGATCAGGCGAGCTATCAGCCGGCTGCAATTGGCTTTAATTTTGGAGAAGGGCGAGAAAATTATCAACTGGATCGCAGTAAAGCCAAAAAGAAAAGTATCAATCAAGACAGAGCACTAAAAAACCCTGAACCATCAAAGTTTTCAATTGCGGACCGCGTATTTCACGATAAATTTGGCTATGGTAAGGTTACTGCCATTGATGGTAATAAATTAATGATTGATTTTGAGATGGGTTCACCCCGCAAAGTTATGGATAGTTTTATTAAATTGGTCTAGCCCACATAAAACACTGTTAATAAATTTCATACAGCTTATGAGAAAAATATATTTTATTATATTCAAGTTAAAATAGGATTATTTAATGAACCAAAATGATGAAAAAGTAATTTGGAAAGTAATTATCATTTCTCCCGTAAATTTTGTGTCAGAAATAGAAAAATTGATCACCATTACGGGTGGAGACTATTCTCCATCTATTACGGTATTTGAAATCAAGGATGATCTTGAAATAGTACTTATAGAAATCTATTTTGACTACAAACCTGATATAAATATTTTAAATACAAAAATTTCAAAAACAGCTTATAGTTTTGGGATTAAATCACCCCCATTAAAGCTAGAAAAAATAGAAGATATTGACTGGGTTGCTGCATCGCAGAAAATATTAAAACCTATCCAAGCTGGAATGTTTTATCTATATGGACAACACGATATTACAAGCATACCAACTAATAAAATCTCTATACAGATGGAGGCTGCTCAAGCATTTGGCACTGGCAGTCATGAAACAACAAAAGGTTGTTTGCTTGCAATTAGCGGCCTCAAGACGAAATTAAATCCTAAGAATGCCCTTGATCTTGGCTGTGGTAGTGGTGTTCTTGCTATTGCAATGGCTAAAATTTGGAACTGCAATGTTGTCGCAAGTGATATTGACCCTATTGCTACGGATACTTCAAAAGAAAATATTATATTGAATGGTAATAGTGATATCTTAGTAATCACCTCTGATGGATTTAATAATTCGACTGTTGGTGAGACTGGGCCCTATGATTTAATTGTTGCCAATATTTTATCTGGTCCATTAATATTGCTAGCGCCTAGTATTGTTAATCATTTAGAAAAAGGTGGTTTTTTAATTCTATCTGGACTTCTTAGGGAACAACAGGATGCTGTTATAGAAACCTATATTTCCCTGGGAATGGTAATTGACAAAAAATACCCCATACTTGAATGGCAAACATTAGTTTTGAAAAAAAGTAATCATTAGCTATAACTATCAAAAATATGAATAGCCAAAGATAATTATGATGCTTTATTAATGTCTACATTAGTCACGTTAATGGAGACTTTTTTCCAATTATCATTTACTGGAACATGGCCTTTATCACCAAGAAGGTCCATAAAATCATAATCTTCTGTGCTTGATTTTACAAGATCTTTAAAATGCTCAACTAGACTGGAAATATTTTCCGGATACTCTATTTCATTTTTTACTACGTCAGGCACATAATTAAAGGCTTTCAATAGGCCCATAAAGTCGTTGGTATATGATATTTGTGTCATTAATTTATCCCTAAATACTCTAAATTAAAGTTAAAGAAAATGCTTATGATCTTCTATTTTAGGAATTTATACATATACAACTTTGTTATGAGTAGTGAGCTTATTAGCTAATCAGTCATGCGTTTATTGCATACCTAAATAAGTTGAAGCCATTGTTCTTCGGATAAAATTTCAATACCAAAAACCTGAGCTTTTGTAAGCTTTGAACCGGCGCCCGAACCAGCAACAAGAATATCTGTTTTAGCAGAAACAGAGCTTGATACTTTAGCTCCAAGGCTTTCGGCCGATGCTTTAGCTTCTTGTCTACTTAATTTTTCAAACTTTCCGGTAAATACAATAATTTTACCTACGACTTTGGAATTTTTTATTTCTGGAGGTAAAAATTCTTTCACAGTTACTTGTTTAAGCAAATCAGTTATCACGGCTAGGTTTTGGGGTTGCGTAAAAAAGTCAATTATTGTAGTTGCTACTTTATCACCAATGCCATCAATCAGCATTAGTTTAGTGTAGGCATCACTATTTTTATCTTTGGCGGCAATAATATTATTTAAAAAAATATCAATAGTTAGATAATTTAAGCAGATAAGACGAGAGTTTTGTTGGCCTAAGTGTCGAATACCAAGCGAAAAAAGAAACCTATCCATTGTTATAATTCTCTTAATATTAATAGCATTCCAAAGTTTTTTTACAGAAAGGTCCCCCCAGCCTTCTTTGTTTTTTAACGATATGAGTGGTTCTGCTTTATCCAAGTCCTGAAGTTCAAAGATATCAGAAGGGCTTTTAATCATTCCCTCCTTAAAGAAAAATTCTATTTGCTTGCTTCCCAGTCCATCTATATCAAATGCATTACGCGACACAAAGTGGCGAAGCCTTTCTATTCGTTGGGCTGGACAGGTAAGGCCACCAGAGCAGCGCCATACAATGTCATCGCCTTCTCGAACTAAATCACTACCACAGGATGGACATAGGCTTGGAAAATTAATTAAGTCATTTTTATCATTGGTCTTTACGACTTCAACAATCTGAGGAATTACGTCACCTGCACGCTGAATAACAACCTCATCACCTAGACGAACACCAAGTCTTTTTATCTCATCAGCGTTATGAAGAGTGGCGTTAGAAACAACAACACCACCAACAGTGATTGGTTCAAGCCGCGCAACAGGTGTAATTGCACCAGTCCTGCCCACTTGATAATCAACATTATTTAATATAGTTCTAGCTTTTTCTGCAGGGAACTTATGAGCGATAGCCCAGCGAGGAGCACGCGCCACCATGCCAAGGCGATCCTGATAATCAATGCGGTTAATTTTATAAACTACACCATCAATATCGTATGAAAGAGTGCTCCTTTTTTCCGAAATATATTGGTAATGCTTTATAACTGCATCAACATCGTCACTAAGAAATATCATTTCATTAATGATAAAACCCCATGATTTAAAGCGATTTATAGCCTCCATTTGAGTGTTACCCAATAGTTCAGATATTTCACCCCAACTATAGGCAAAAAATTTAAGTGTACGAGACTTAGTAATTAAACTGTCGAGCTGTCGTAATGAGCCTGCCGCAGCATTACGTGGATTGGCAAAAGGCGGTTTACCAGCCAAAGACTGTTTCTTATTTAGGTGTTGAAAGTCGCTCTTTGCCATGTAAACTTCCCCCCGCACTTCAACCACGTCAGGCCAGTCATTCCCTGCTAAGGTCCGGGGTATCTGCTGTATTGTCTTCAAATTCTCGGTGATATCTTCCCCTGATTTTCCATCACCGCGGGTAAGCCCCTGCACTAAAATTCCTTTTTCGTATCTCAAAGATGCCGAAAGTCCGTCAATTTTTGGTTCTGCAAGGATTTCAATCCCAACACTATTATCTAAACTTAAAAATCTTTTTACGCGTGCGGCAAACTCATGGACATCATGACTACTAAACGCATTGTCAAGAGAGAGCATTGGTACTTGGTGAGCAATTTTATTAAATCTACTTGAAGGTAGGGCTCCTATTTTTTTTCTTGGGCTATCCGATCGAATTAGTAGAGGAAATAATTTTTCTATTTTTTCATTACGTCGCCGAAGACTATCGTAATCCGCATCTGATATTTCAGGATCATCTTTGTCATGATAGAGTTTATCATGATGCGCAATCAAAAATGCCAACCTTTCAAGCTCTTTTTTAGCTTGATCTCTATCTAGTTTTTCTGAATTTATTTGATGCAGATCAATCATTATAACACTCTTTTAGAACGCTACCATTGTAGCAGGTTATCTGCTGCAGCCCTAGATTCTTTTGTAACTTCCGCACCAGAAATCATGCGGGCAATTTCTTCCCGCCTACACTCTTCTATAAGCTTTGTTACTGACGTTTTTAACATCTCTTCACCAGTTTGACTTTTATTAATAAGCCAGTGAGTACGGCCTCTAGCAGCAACCTGCGGCGAGTGAGTAATTACTAATATTTGTGCTTTGTCCGCAAGTTGCGAGAGCCGTTCACCCACAGCATTTGCAACCGCACCTCCAACACCTTGATCAATCTCATCAAAAATCAACGTTGCAACACTACCTTTCCTTGCCAAAACCACTTTAAGAGCGAGAATAAATCGAGAAAGCTCACCACCTGATGCAATCTTAATTAAACCACCAAAAGGAGCCCCCGGGTTTGTTGACACCCTAAAGTCTACTCTTTCGCCACCTTCACCATTCCATTTTACAGGCTCCAGGGGCTCTATAAAAGTCTTAAACTTTGCTTTATCCATTTTTAAGGAGGGAAGTTCTTTATTAACCTGCTTATCCAAATCAATAGCTGTTTTATAGCGATCAGCCGATAATTTTTGAACATTCGACTCAAATACAACCTGGACAGCCTTGACTTCATTCGTCAACCGGTGAACTTCATCATCGCTAAATTTTAATACATCGAGCTTTTTATTAAAATCTACCATTAACGCAATCAGTTGATCCGGCTGGCAATTATGTTTTCTCGCCGCTGCTCGAATTGCAAACAGCCTCTCTTCATTATTCTCAAGATCATATGGATTATATTCAAGATCTTGTATTATACCCTCAAGCTCTTGGATCCCCTCGGATGTTTCATTAGCAGCCTGTTCAAGGCTATTAGAAACACCCTCAAGAAGACCCGGCGCCTTTGCGCTCATACGTTCTATTTTTCTCAGGGTTGTGCGAAGAACCGTATCAACCCCCTTATCACTTAATAGCTTTCCGAGTAGAGCTTTTAGTCCAGTTGAGAGGGTTTCACCTTGCATCATTCTAGAACGTTCTTTTGCTAGCTTTTCTTCTTCACCAAGCTTGGGGTCTAAAGTTTCTAATTCTTCCAGATTATGGCGAATATAGTCTTCATCGCTCTGCGCTAAATCCAACTTAACCTGCTCACGTATCAATTCTTCTTTTAACGAAACTAGAGTGCTATATGTAGAATTAACCTTTGACAATAGGGGATCATAACTGCCAAAATTATCCAGTAAATTACGATGACCAGATGGATTAAGAAGTCCTCTTTCATCGTGCTGGCCATGAATTTCGATGAGAGATCTTCCAACCTTCCGCAATAAAGCTATAGTTACAGACTGGTCATTGATAAATGCACGACTTCGTCCGTCTCTCATTATAGTGCGACGCAAAATTACCGGCCCCCTATCAAATTCTAAGCCTTGTTCATAAAATATTTTCCAAACTTTATGATCATCCCGTACAGAGATCTCTGCACTTACAGTTCCTTGATCACAACCATGCCTTATCAACTCTTTTTCGCTGCGCGCGCCAATAACTAGCCCTATTCCTGATAAAAGAATTGACTTTCCAGCACCTGTTTCACCGCTCAAAACACAAAGACCGCCCTCAAAATCTATTTGAAGGCGGTCGATGAGAACAATATTCTTGATCGTGAGCGAAACAATCATGAAAAATAATTACCTTTTAATTAGCATGTTGATTTAAAAGTTCGGCACTAAACTTATTCCAATCGGTGTTTGGAAAGTTGAGAGCAAGCACCTTTGCAGACTTTTTTGCTTCCATAACTATACCAAGTGCCAAATAGGCTTCAGTTAAACGATGCAATGCTTCTGGGGTGTGGCTTGTAGTTTGATAATCCCCTACCACATTATTATAGCGCCCAATGGCAGCAAAAAATTCTCCTGCAGTCTGGTAAAAGCGACCAATTTCCATTTCTTTGCCGGCGAGATGGTCTAGAGTGAGATTAATCTTCACTCTAGCGTCCGCAGCGTACTCAGATTCAGGATAGAGCCTCACAATCTGCCTAAATGCATCAAGGGCCGATTCTGTATAATTTTGATCGCGACGCACATCCGCGATTTGTTCATAGTAACAAAGAGCGACTAAGTAACGAGCAAATGGAGCATTCTCATTAGCTGGATGGAGGGATAAAAATCGTTCTGCAGATAAAATAGAGCTTTCATAATCATTCGCCATATAAAAAGAATGCGCCGACATCAATTGAGCTCTTTTAGCCCAGAGTGAATAGGGATGCTGTCTTTCAACTTGATCGAAGCTAATAGCCGACATTAAATATTCTCCACGATCTAGAGACTTTTGAGCTTCAATATAAAGTTGATCAACTGGAAGGTCTTTATAAGCCAACTTAGTTGAGCCACAAGCTGACACTATAAATAATGATAATAATGTAGTTAAAACTCTAAAACTACCACAGCCTTTTAATATATTGTATACAGACAACGCCATTTTCATTTCAGTTTTCCAATTATGAAATTGTTAAATAGTATAAATTTATATCATGGTTCATCCAAAAATCACCATGCCATTTATAAAAATTTACAATAAAGATATTATTACTAATAAAAAAGATTTATTTCAATTTTACTCTTCTTAATTTTGATAATTGCTTTATCAACCATAATGTTAGATAGTGACTAAAATTTCAACAACTTTGAAAAATCATGAAACCACACATATTTAAATTTATTTTTACTGCCTTTTCGACTTTCATAATTATGTTGGGTTCTATTGGAAATACTAAAGACCTAAAGGTTATAACTAGCATTAAACCAATTCACTCTCTGGTTTCAAGTGTTATGGGAAATACTGGCGTACCCGAACTTTTAGTTCAAGGTGGCGTAACTCCCCACATATTTAGAATGAAACCGTCCGATTTTAGAAAAATAGCTAACGCTGATGTACTTTTTTATATATCACCAAAATTCGAAACTTTTTTAAAATCGATTGCCAATAATAAGTCACTTAATGTAATTTCTTTTGCAAACCAAAAAAATATTAAGCTCTATCCCTATCGAACTAGTAAAGTATGGCTATCTGAAAATAGGTTAGATGATCCGCATACGCATGAGGAAGTTGACCTTCATATATGGCTGGATCCCTCGAATACTAGGCGTATAGTTAATATCATTCAAGAAACGCTATCAGAACTTGACCCAACAAATTCTCTCACTTACATCAAGAATGCTAATTTGCTAATAAAAAGACTATTCGATCAGGAGGAACTCATTCGCGAGTTACTTCGACCTCTTCGAGATAGTTCTATGATCGTTTATCACGATGCCTTTCAATATTATGAAAAAGCATTTTCGTTGAAAAGTGTTGGTGCTATCCAACTTAACGTGGACGAAACTCCTAGCATCAAACATTTGAGTGCACTGAAAAAGGTGGCTGCAGACCGAAATGTAACGTGTATTCTTGTAATACCCGGCACCCACCCTCGCATAGCCTTAGCAGTTATGGGAGACACTGCAGCAGGATTTGGCGTAGTTGATCATCTTGGTCAGTATTTAGAGCCTGGCCCAGAAAGTTATTTCCAACTGATGTCTGAAATCACCCAAAGTATTCTTGATTGTCAAGAAAAAGATGAAGCATTTATGTTAGGCTCAAACTAAGCTCTTTGGTTTAAGTCTAAAGGAAGTGCAGTCGAATACTTCACCTGCCTTAACGTAAAGTATGTAGTAGATTCTGAAATCATAGGGTGGTTTAAAAGGTGACCAGCAAGAAATTTTTCAAATCTTTCCACGTCAGGAACAACCACTGTTAGTGCGTAGTCATGTTTTCCTAGAATTGCATAGCATTCTGTCACTTCATCTCTATTCTCAATAAAATTTTCAAACTCAACCCTCGTTTTATCTCCATGACGACTAAGCCTTACGTGAATAATAGCACACACATCCAAACCAGTTTTCTTTTGATCTAGCAGTGCAACCGTACCTTTAATGACACCAATATCTTCAAGGTTTTTTATTCGACGCCATACTGATGTTGCAGAAACGCCCGTCAGGTCAGCAATATCTTGATTTGTAAGAGTTGCATTTTTTTGTATTAAGTTCAAAATATTTACATCCGAACGGTCTAATGAAATATTCATTCAATATTATCCTATTTCTAAATTATAATTTCAAATTAACACCAATTATATTAATAATAAAAAGTAAATTTCATTAAAATCGGGATATAAATTCAAAAATAACATTTTAATCTATTAAAGACAAAGGAATAAAAATGGCTGATTCATTTAAAAACCCAATGGGTCTCGACGGTTTTGAATTTGTAGAGTATGCGTCCCCAGAGCCTGAAAAATTAAGAGAACTATTTAAAAAACTTGGGTTTAAAATGACTTCAAAACATAAATCCAAAAATGTAACTTTACATAAAGCTGGCGGTGTAAATTTCCTAATCAATGCGGAACCTAATAGTTTTGCTCAACGTTTTGCTTTTGCACATGGACCTAGCGTGTGCGCCATGGCCTTTAGAGTAGGAAATGCAAAAGAAGCCTATAACCATGCCTTAGCTAAAGGCGCAAACCCAGTTGCAGAAGATATTACACCGATGGAACTTTATATTCCTGCTATTGAAGGTATTGGTGGAAGCCGTCTCTATTTGGTCGATCGTTATGGTGAAAATAATATCTATGATATTGACTTCATCCCTTGCCAGGAAGAAAATCCGCACATAATTGAGGACACTGGTTTTAAGTTTATCGACCATTTAACCCACAACGTCTACAAAGGTCGTATGGATTACTGGGCAAATTTTTACGAACGAATTTTTAATTTTAAAGAACTTAAGTATTTTGATATTGACGGACAGAAGACGGGACTAATTAGTAAGGCCATGAGTAGTCCCTGTGGTAAAATTCATATTCCTCTTAATGAATCTAAAGACGATAAATCACAAATAGCAGAATACCTGAAAGAATATCAAGGTGAAGGAATTCAACATATTGCTCTTTATACCGAAGATATTTATAAAACAGTAGACATTCTCAAAGTGTCCAATGTTCCCCTCCAAAATACCATTGGTGCTTACTACGATCTAATTGATAAGCGTATTGGTAAACATAATGAAAGTATAGAAGAACTTCGTAAGCGCAATATTCTTATTGATGGTAGTATGGATGAAGGCATACTACTTCAAATATTTACTGACACTGTGATAGGCCCCATCTTTTTTGAAATTATTCAACGGAAGGGCAATAACGGTTTCGGCGAGGGTAACTTTAAAGCTCTATTTGAATCTATAGAACTTGACCAAATAAGGCGAGGCATTATTTAGTAATTCATTAAAATACAACAATCAAATTAATTTGCCTGGCGCCTCAAAAATGCAGGTATTTCCAGGTGGTCATCGGCTTCTTCATTTCTGACCAATCGATCTTTAGAAACGTTTGGTTCTTGCTTGGAAGTTAATTTTTCTTCTAAAATATTTTCATCTACTTCAAACTTCATCACATCTTTTGGTTCTTTAAGCATATCCCCTTGCTTAAGAGCTGGTTCAATTTGAATAACCTCTTCTTTTTTTGCTCCACGCAATCTTTGAAACAGTCCAAGTTTTATTTTCGGTTTATCCTGCGGTTCGATATTTTCTAGTGCCGCTTCCGCA
Organism: Kordiimonadaceae bacterium; assembly: GCA_018675425.1. Lineage (GTDB taxonomy): Bacteria > Pseudomonadota > Alphaproteobacteria > Sphingomonadales > Emcibacteraceae > Pseudemcibacter. The sequence goes on along the minus strand of JABGYD010000003.1, from coordinate 42,121 downwards.
TATGGATCTGAATGTTCTTCATCAACCATATCAAAATCAGCAGCTTCTTCTGGCATTATTGCTTCAGGCATTATAAAGGAAGCGTCACTGTTTTTTGTTAAATCAACCTCTGAATGATCGACACTCTGCATATCGATACTGTCATTTTCGGATTCTTCAATAAACTCATCTGCCTCTATATCATTCTCTACATCTAATTCTTCATTTATTAGCTCTTGAACATTAGTTTCAGACACACCTGAACTTAATATTGAATATTTTTTTTCTGGGAGCTCCTCAATTTTTATTATACCGTTCTCCATTCCAGTAGCTACCACTGAGACCCTCATTTTACCATCAAGATTGGGATCTAGTGACGATCCAACAAGAATGTTAGCTTCTGGATCGACTTCACTACGTATGCGGTTTGCCGCTTCATCAACCTCAAATAATGTAAGATCCATTCCCCCAGTAATATTAATAAGTACGCCCTGGGCGCCCTTCATAGATACCTCATCCAATAACGGATTAGATATTGCAGCCTCAGCTGCTTCAAGCGCTCTATTATCGCCTTCTGCTTCACCCGTCCCCATCATCGCTTTGCCCATCTCGCTCATTACAGTTCGCACATCGGCGAAATCAAGATTAACAAGTCCTGGAAGCATCATTAAATCGGTAACGCCACGAACACCTGAGTGAAGCACTTCATCTGCCATAGCAAAGGCATCGGCAAAAGTAGTTCTCTCGTTGGCTATTCTGAATAGGTTCTGATTTGGGATAATAATCAACGTATCCACATGTTTTGAAAGTTCTAAAATTCCTTCTTCTGCAAGCTTCATGCGACGGCCACCCTCAAACTGAAATGGCTTTGTCACTACACCAACCGTAAGTATACCTTTTTCTCGGGCAATTTTAGCTATTGTTGGCGCAGCACCAGTTCCGGTTCCTCCACCCATTCCTGCGGTAATAAAGGCCATATGACATCCATCAAGATGCTCAATGATAATTTTGGAAGTCTCTTCTGCAGCTGCTTTGCCTACTTCAGGTCTTGCGCCGGCACCTAGTCCCTGAGTGAGTTCCGCACCCAACTGAATTTTTTGTTGTGCTAATGAGTGGCTTAACGCTTGAGCGTCTGTATTAGCACAGACAAAATCCACGCCCTTAAGCTCAGCCTTCACCATATTATTTACAGCGTTTCCACCAGCTCCTCCAACACCAAAAACCGTAATTTTAGGAGTAAGCTCTGTAAGTTCCGGCGATGTAAATTCAATTGTCATAATTATCCCCTAATAATATTTTGCTAAATCAGGATTCACTCTTCATTAACAACTGGTTATCAATACTCTATAGCAAGTGATTCGCACTGTCTAAAAAAAAATGGTTCCGAGTCGTTTTTTTTTATTTTAATGTCGTATAGGCTTAAATTCTCTAAATTTTGTCTATAAAATTACATTATGTCAAAAATTACTTTTAATCCAATTCCTTATACTTTCAAAAAGACCCTGATTTATTTTCTTTTTATCCATAAAATGAAGTTCTTCTGGCCTTGATGTTGCGTATAATAGGAGACCTGCACCTGTTGCAAATCCACCTCCCATAGTAGTATCCGCCAAACCATCAATATTGAGAGGAAGCCCGAGCCTAACCTGACATTTGAATACTTTTTTAGCTAATTCTTCTACGCCACCAAGTTGACTAGCACCACCAGTAATTATTAATCTTCTGCCCACTGTATTTTCAAGACCAGCATCTCTAATCTTATCTCGTATTATTTCAAAAATTTCCTCGACCCGCGGCTCTATAATTGATGTTAGCATTTTCCTTGGAATAGTTGTGACGTTTTCTTGACCGCTATCCCCTATTTGCGTTACATCAATTTGATGACGTACAGTCGACATCGCCGAGAGACAGTTACCAAATAATGTTTTAAGACGCTCTGCAGCAGATAATGGAGTTGATAGGCCTTGAGCAATATCTTTAGTAACATGATGACCGCCATAGGGAATCATATCACCGTATATAAATTGAGAACCTTTAAACGCTGCAAAACTAGTAATACCACCACCCATATCTATACAAATACTACCCAGTTCAAGTTCGTCAGCAACCAGTGTTGAAAGACCTGATGCATAAGGTGAAAATACAACACCAGCCATATTAAGGTGACATCGATTAATGCATGTTTGTAAATTTCTAAGTGGACTTAACAATGCAGATGTCACGTGCATTTCCACACCTAATTTATCACCAAACATACCTCTTGGGTCACTAACGCCAGTCACACCATCGATAGAAAAACTAGTAGTACCTGAGTGAATTATAAACCTCTCTTGATCATTTAAATGATGACGTCCTAGATCAAGCACCCGATCGATATCATCTTCGCTAATCTCATGGCCAGATACTTCAACTTCTACACAAAGCTGAGTTGAATGGGGGTTACCTGAAGTAATATTTACCGTTACATTCTCAATCGGATCGCCGCCTGCCATTTTTTCTGCCGCGTCAACAGCAGTACGAATAGCATTTTCAGTTTCTTCCATATTAACTACAGTTCCAAGATTAAGTCCCTGGCTTTCACGGTGGCCGATTCCAATAACCCGCGGGGTGCCTTTTTCGACGTTAACCTCTGCGATAAAACAGCAAATTTTACTACTTCCAACATCCAGAATGGCAATAGTTTTATTACGCATCTATATATTTTCCCCTTTGCCATTTGTTTTTGCAAGCAACCGTCTTCTTGAGGCCTCTTTTCTAGTGAGGCGAATAATAGTTTTATCTTTAATTCGAAAATCAACTGCCAAAATATTACGTGCTAGTAAACGTTCTTCCTGCTCAAATTCAACAAGATTTTGCCATACTAAAGAAATTCCCTCTTCGGGAAGCATTATTTTTATACCATTTTTCAAATAAATATCCCAACGTCTTTCACCAACCCAACTTGCTGTTTCAACCCTGTTAAACATGGCCATATTAATTGAAACTGCAGCCAACAATTTTTGAAGTTCAGCCTCTGCGCCTTTGCCACTGATCATTGGAAGGTTGGAAAAGTATGCAAGGTTTTGATCATCAATTTTAATACCTTCATCTGATACGATCCATAATTTATTATCAACCTGCCATAAAGCTGCTGGCTCATGTTCAAGAATATCTATAATGATTTTACCTGAAAAATCTCTCCTAATTGTAGCCTTATTAACCCATTTTAATTGTTTAATCCGCTTAACAATACTGCTTATGTCAACCCTCAAGAGACCTTCACCTATATTAATCTGAGCTACCTCAATAATAATATCTTTAGGAATAATCTTTGTCCCAACAATACTAATATTTTCAACTATCAACCCACTATCAACTAATACTCTCTCAACCTTACTTTCAAAATCATTGATAAAATTAGTAGCAATACCGCTACGCCAAAAAAACATGGCTCCTAGGAGAGCCATGCAAATACATATAATAGAAATTACCCTTATTATTAATTTCATTCTACGCCGGCGAAGCAGGCTAATAGTTTCTATCTGACCTCGCTTAACTATTTTTTTATCACTTATTTTAATAGTCCTTACCGCACGCATGACGCATCCTCCATCATCCAATGGACTAATTCATTAAAACTTATACCCATATACTTTGCCTGCTCTGGAACTAAGGAGAGGGGTGTCATTCCAGGCTGGGTATTAGTCTCAAGAATAAAAATATCATCACCATCCATTCGAAAGTCTGAACGACTTACCCCTCGGCATCCAAGAACATTATGAGCATCAATAGCCATATTCTTTAATCTTTCAGTTTGATCTTTATGTAGTTCCGCAGGCAGAATATGCTCCGTCATTCCCTCCTTGTATTTTGACTTATAATCATAAAACCCGTTTATTGGCTTCAGCTCTGTAACACAAAGGGCTCTATCACCCATCACCGAAACCGTAAGTTCTCGGCCTGGTATATATCTCTCTACCATTAATTGATCTGTATCTTTCCAAGGACCACTTAATTCTCGTCGAAATTCATCCCCTTTACCTATAATTCTAACACCAACACTCGAACCATCATTATACGGCTTAACAACAAAGGGGCGTTTCATTGGATCCCGATCAAAAAGAACATCACACTTAATAATCTTGTCTTCAGCACAGGGAATGTTGATAGTTTTGTATAATTTCTTAGACATAATTTTATTCATTGCAAGTGCTGATGACCTTACACCTGAGTGTGTGTAGGGAATATTCATTATCTCGAGCAAACCTTGAACACACCCATCTTCACCCCATGTTCCATGAAGTGCATTAAATACTGCATCTGGGCTGAGCCTTTTAAGAACACTTGCAATATTTTTGTCAACGTCCACTTCAGTTACCTCATAACCTACTTGTTTTAGTCCGTTGGCAATTGCAGTCCCACTTAATAGTGAAATTTCTCGCTCATTAGACCACCCCCCTTTAAGAACGCAGACATGTGAATATTTATTCATATTTTCCGTCCCACTCTTTTAATTTCCCACTCTAATTTAACTCCAGAATTATTCATTACACGACGGCGGACCTCCTCACCTAAGTCTTCGATATTCTGGGAATTAACACCTCCAACGTTAATTAGAAAATTACAATGTTTTTCAGAAACTTTAACGTTACCAATTGTGAGACCACGACAACCTGCGTCTTCAATTAATTTCCAAGCTGATTTTCCAACAGGGTTCTTGAAAGTACTACCACCAGTTCGTTGACGAAGTGGTTGGCTTTTTTCACGATTTTCTCTAATTTCATCCATACGTTTTTTAATTTTTATTTTCTCTTTAGACCTACCAATCAATGTGGCATTTATAAATATAAAGTCTTCTGGTACCTCACTGTGACGATAAGAAAAGTGCATATCATGCGTTGCAAGAAAATAAATTTTTCCAGATCGGTCGACCGCAGTTGCTGACTTAAATATATCTTTTACTTCATTACCATATGCGCCTGCATTCATTTTTAGAGCACCACCAATAGTTCCTGGAACCCCCCTTAAGAATTCGAGGCCGGAAAGTCCGTTTTTTAATGCGGCATTGGCCACCGATATATCTGGCGCTCCTGCTCCCGCAGTAACAGTGTCACCTTGAATTGTAATTTGTGAGAATTTCTTACCTAAACGGATCACTACACCTTCAATACCACCATCACGTATTAACAAATTTGAACCAACTCCTAGTGGCATTACAGGCAAGTCCGATGGACACGTTTTCAGAAAAAAACATAGATCTTCTTCATCTTCAGGTGTAAATAAAATGTCAGCATTGCCGCCTGTACGAAACCATGTAAACTTTGCCATTGGCGCATTAAATTGGATTTTACCCCGAACTCTAGACATTAATTTATCAAATGATATGTTTTTCATCTCTGTGTTCATTGGGTCTTTAGCCGCCTTAATGCGTCGGGCAGCAAATAAGCCCAGGAGCTAATACTACCTGCACCAAGATAGATTACTAGATCACCAGCTACAGCAATATTAGATATTATTTTTGGCAATTCTTTAGGTTCATTTATTTTAATCACTTCTCTATGACCAGAACGCTGCAGGCCACTGATTAGATCGTCTTGATTTGCACCCTTTATGGGCTGTTCACCCGCATCAAAAACTGGAGCAACAATTACAGTATCTGCATTGTTAAAACAAGAGCAAAATTCATCAAAAAGACTTTCAAGCCTAGTATATCTGTGAGGTTGAACGACTGCTATAACACGTCCAGAATAGGCTTCACGCGCGGCACTTAGAACCGATGTGATTTCGACAGGGTGGTGGGCGTAATCGTCTATAATAATTATATCTTCCACCTTGTCTACAATTGTAAACCGGCGTTTAACCCCTGAAAATTTCGAAAATGTTCTGCGAATAATATCCGCTGATATGCCCAACTCATAGGAAACAGCAATAGCTGCCAATGCATTAGAAATATTATGACGGCCAGGCATTGGCATTACAATGTTTCTAAGAAAACTCAAATCCCCGTCATTACCGTTACTAATTTCTACATCAAAGTGAGCTGACCCTTCGTCAAATAATATATTTGTTCCTCTCACTTCCGCCTGCACACTAAATCCATAAGTTATAATTCTCCGGTCGATAACTTTACCTATCAACGCTTGAACTTCAGGGTGATCAATGCACATCACAGAAAACCCATAAAAAGGAACATTCTTAATAAACATTTCAAAAGCTGTCTTAGCGTTTTCAAAGTCACCATAAAAATCTAAGTGCTCAGGATCAATATTAGTAACCACTGCAACAGTAGATGGAATTTTAATAAATGTTCCATCACTTTCATCAGCCTCGACCACCATCCAATCTCCCTCGCCAAGACGAGCGTTAGTACCGTAGGCATTAATAATTCCCCCATTAATCACTGTCGGATCATAATTTGCCTCGTCAAGAACTGCAGAAACCATTGTCGTTGTTGTTGTTTTACCGTGTGTCCCCGCAACAGAGACACACCACTTTAGGCGCATCAATTCTGCAAGCATTTCGGAGCGCTTAATCAACGGCATTTTCATTGCTTTCGCTGCAATTACTTCGGGATTATCTGGTTTAATCGCAGTTGATACAACAATTCCCCACGCTCCCTCAAGGTTCTTATTGCGCTGTCCTAAATAAACTTTAATACCTAGTTTTCGAAGTCGTTCAACATTGGCATTTTCAGAAATATCGCTACCTTGAACTTTATAACCAAAATTATGCATTACTTCGGCAATCCCGCTCATGCCGATACCGCCTATCCCTACAAAGTGGAGTATGCCTATATTGACAGGATGACCAATTTGATTTGATTTAATTTTATTAGTAATCATTTGACACCTAATCCCACATTTTCTAAGAATTTTTTATTTTCATTTACCTTCGTAAAAGCTTTATTACCTTTAACGAGGGCCAACCTTTCAACAATATCGGCCAAGTCTTTAGCCGCGTAGGGCTTTCCAATTTTCCTTGCCGCCTTTGCTGCAGTTAAAACTTCACTTGGATTTCTGATCAAGCGCTGTAACGATTTTGCAAGTATTTTAGCATTAAAGTTATTATTGTGATGAACCCAACCCCCACCATTAATCGTAATTTCTTTTGTATTAATAGTTTGATGATCATCGGTGGCATGGGGGTAAGGAACAAATATTCCTGGTCTACCAGCGGCTGTCAGCTCTGTTATAGTTGATGCCCCTGCTCGCCCAATCACCAAATGTGTCCAACGAAGACACGTTGGTAGATCATCAATAAACGTAGAAAGATTAACAGCAATTTTCATATCTTCATAAAGTGCGCGCACCGCTTCAATATCCTCTTCCCTACATTGTTGAGTAATTTGCAATCGTTGCTGAGAAGCGCGCGGTAAAATGGAAATAGCCTGTGGAACAACCTCACTGAATATTTTTGCACCCTGACTACCACCAATTACAAGAATTCTGAAAATACATTCTTCATCCAGGTTGGGATAATAAAGATTTCCAATTTTAACAATTTCCTTACGTACTGGGTTTCCGGTAACTGTCGTATACTTATTTCGGTTCCAGTTAACATTATCTGTATTTTTAAAGGTCAATGCAACAGCATCAACGGATTTAGCCATAAATCGATTTACTTTACCAAGAACTGCATTTTGTTCGTGAAGGACCGTAGGAATTCCAATGGAGAGTGCTGCTCGAATTGTTGGAAATGAAGGATATCCACCAAATCCAACAACTGCACTCACATCGAGTTTTTTTAAAATTGAGCGAGCCTCAAATATACCAGAAATAATTCTTAGAATTGATAAAAGTTTTCCAATAAAGCCCTTACCAGTGAAAGATGCACTGCCAACTTGATATATTTTAATTCCTTTAAATATCTTATGATAAGCCAATCCGCGTTTATCTGTAATTAGAGATACTTTATGTCCACGCTCTAGGAGTTCTTCCATTAATGCAAGTGCAGGGAACATATGACCACCAGTACCCCCAGCAGATAATACAATATGACTAGTACGCCGCCTAATCATCGCTTATTCCATGAGAGATTAATCTGCCCAGGCTTATATTGACTGTAGCGCCGCGTAAGTGACAAGATCATGCCCATTCCAATCGATAGAGAGAGCATTGATGAACCACCATAACTGATAAAGGGTAAGGTCATTCCCTTAGAAGGGATCATTGAAAGATTAACAGCTAGATTTATAAAGGCCTGTGTACCAAACTGAATAAGAAGTCCTGCAATCGCGAGAACAGTGAACATATCCTTCTCTTTCAAAAGGTTAATGAAACCCCTAACCACAATAACTCCAAAGATCAAAATAATAAGCAAGCACATTACTACGCCGAATTCTTCACCCGCCACAGCAAAAATATAATCAGAGTGCGCATCTGGCAAACGCATCTTAACAATACCCTCTCCCGGACCCTGACCTAATAACCCCCCATTTTTAAAAGCATTTAAAGATTGCTCAGCTTGGTAATTTCCGCCCGGTTGTGGAAATAAAAAACCATCAATTCTTTTTTCTACGTGAGGAAGAGTAAAGTAAGCCAATATTAATCCTACAAATGCGAGACCAACTAACCCAGCAAACCAAATCCATGCAAGACCAGCCATAAACAACTGCACTCCCCAAACAATGGCCACAAGCACACTTTGTCCTAAATCAGGCTGAGATATAAGAAATGCTATTACAACAGCACATGATACTAGGGATATCCGCCACCCAGGAAAGTCTTTTACTCTGTTACTTTCGGACAGCATCCATGCGGTAAAAATAATAAAGGCCGGCTTCATAAATTCTGAAGACTGCAGAGTAAATGAACCTAATTGGATCCACCGACGTGATCCTTTTGCTTCTACCCCTATCACAGCAGTGACTAATAATAGTATCAGACAACTCCCAAACAAGATAACACCAAAACGCCGCACCGTTGTCGGTGACATAAGCGAAACTAAAAACATAACTGAGAGGGAGAGCCCAAGAAAAATTAACTGTCTCTTTACAAAATGAAAACTTGAAAGATTTAATTTTTCTGCCACTGCTGGACTTGCGCCAAACACAAGTACAATGCCAATAGTGATTAAGATGGCGATCGACATTAAGAGCCAACGGTCAACTGTCCACCACCACGTACTTATAATACTATTATCTGTTCTTGAAAAACTACTCATCTTTCCTTGTTACCTTAATTTGAGTGTAGCAAGACCAATTAGTGCAAGTAAGACTGCAATGATCCAGAAGCGAATAACGATAGTGGGTTCGGCCCAACCTTTTTTCTCATAATGATGATGAATAGGTGCCATCTTAAATACACGTTTACCGGTAAGTTTAAACGATGCGACCTGAATAATCACCGAAAGTGTTTCAACAACGAAAAGGCCTCCAACAATAGCCAATACTATTTCATGTTTGGTAATAACACTTACCGCACCAAGCGCACCTCCAAGCGAAAGACTGCCAGTGTCACCCATAAAGATCATAGCTGGCGGCGCATTATACCAAAGAAAACCAAGTCCAGCGCCAATAATGGCAGCTAAAAACACTGATAACTCTCCTGTACCTTCAATATAAGTTAAGTTCAAATAATCTGCATAAACTATGTTACCTACAACATAAGCTATGATAATAAATGTACCCGAAGCTATAATCACTGGCATGATCGCCAATCCATCTAAACCATCGGTAAGGTTTACACTATTAGAAGAGCCAACAATTACGAATATACCAAATGGTATCATTAACCAACCAAGGTCAAGAAGAACATTTTTAAGGAATGGTAAAGCTAACTTGTCGCCATAATCTGGGCCAGCAGCATTAATAATAATCAAAACAGCGGAAAAAGAAATAACTAGCTCGAGTAATAACTTTAATCGACCGGACATACCTGCAGAGCTCGAATGAATAATTTTAGCATAATCATCAAGAAATCCAACAAAACCAAATCCGGTTGTAACCAACAAACAAGCCCATATATAAGGATTATAAAGATCAGCCCAAAGCAAAGTACCGGTACTAAAACCAAGTAAGATTAAAACACCTCCCATTGTGGGCGTACCCTGCTTCGTGAGTAAATGGCTTTCCGGACCATCCTCGCGAATAGGTTGACCCACGGTTTGTTTATTTTTGAGCATAAAAATAATTTTAGGGCCCAGTAAAAAACTTATTAAAAAAGCTGTAAATAAGGATATACCAGTCCTAACCGTTAAATAATTAACGACGTTTAAAAAGGTATATTCATCACTCATTGATATTAAAAGATGATACAACATAATTTTTTACTCTTTTTTGCATTACCGACTTATTGTTTGTTTATCCTGATAGACATTAAGTTTTTGTAACATTTTTACTGTTGTCGACATTTTAAAGGTATTAGACCCTTTGATCATAATGATATCACCATCATTAACGTCATTTAGAAGGGCTCGTTCCAGAGCTTTTTTATCGTTAAAGTAATTAACGTTTATCCTTGGATATTGATTAACAACAATATCGGCCAAATCTTTCATATATTTGCCAACAACAAATAATTGATCAACATTAGCATTATCAAGCACACTGCCAAGTTCACGGTGGAGTTTTACCGCTTGCTCGCCAAGCTCACCCATATCAGAAAGTACAGCAAACTTTCGACCAAAAGCAGGGCTTTCACATTGCTCAAGCGTTTTTATAGCAGCTGTCATGCTTGCTGGATTTGCATTATAACTTTCATCAATGACAAGAAATGAGTTTTCATTTGAAATATCAAAAAAGATCCTATCACGACGCCCTCGCCCTGACAGAGGCTGAAGTTCAGCAAGTCCAAGGCCAGCCAGTCCGAGATCAGCGCCAACAGCATTAACCGTCCCAAGAACTGCAAGTGAGTTCATAACCCAATGGTAACCAAGCATTCCAACTTTATAGCTCATGACCTGTCCCAAAATATCTGCAATTACACAGCTGCAATTATCATGAAAAAAGTGCCTTAGTAACCTGATTTCTGCCAATTCGCTACTTCCAAAGGAAATTATTTTTTTTACGCCCGCCTCTTTGGCTTTAGATTTTAAGCGATTAAAATGGAAATTATCGTAATTGAGTATAGCAATACCTCCATCATTCATCGCCGTAAATATTTCTGCCTTAGCATCAGCAATTTGCTCTATATTTTCAAAAAATTCGCTATGTGCAAGTTCAACGGTAGTAATAACTGCTACATCTGGACGGACTAATTTTACCAGTTCGGCAATTTCCCCTGAATGGTTCATTCCCATTTCAAAAATACCATATTCAACATCATAAGGCATTCGTGCCAACGATAAGGGCACTCCAACCTCATTATTATAGCTTAGAACACTCGCATGTGTTTTTTTATGCCTCGACAATGCCGCCTTCAAAGCCTCTTTTGTACCAGTTTTGCCAACACTTCCTGTCACAGCAATGATTTTAGCGTCAACACGACCCCGACCCGCCTTACCAAGTGTAATAAGGGCATCCATGACATCATCAACAATAATCAGTCTGTCGGCTGATGTCCCTTTTATCTTTTTGTTAACCACGGCACAAACAGCCCCATTATCTAGCGCAGATTTGACATATTCATGACCATCGAAATTTGGACCAGAAAGAGCAAAAAATAGATCACCGCTAACGACAGACCTACTATCAATAGAAACACCATAAGAATTCCAAGTTATAGCTGTTTTAACATTATACAACTTCTCTAATTCTCGGGATGTCCAAAGCGGTAGTAAACTCATCTAAGAAAGTCCTTTCTTATTTTCTATCTCGTCTTTTTCTAAAGCCAAAATAGTTGAACACACAACCGAGACATCATCAAAATTAATTACATTATTTCCAATTACTTGGCCCTGCTCATGACCCTTTCCAGCAATAAGTAAGATATCGCCAGGTTTAAGATCACTAACTGCATTTTTGATGGCCCCCAAACGTTCTCCAACATCATGACCACCCGGACACTCTTTTAAAATTTCATTACGGATCATACTAGGGTTTTCAGAACGCGGGTTATCGTCAGTCACATATACTTGATCTGCCAGGTTACAAGCTAATTTACCCATAATTTTACGTTTAGCTTTATCTCTATTACCGCCACACCCAAATATAACCTTTAGCTCATTCTTAGTATGAGGTTTAAGCGCTTGAAGGACCGTTTTCAGTGCATCCGGCGTATGCGCATAGTCAACAAAAATTGTTGCCCCATTGGGATGGCGACCGGCAAGCTCCATCCTTCCCCGAACAGGTTGAAGTTGTGAGAGTGTTTCAAGTGCATGGACGGCGTTACCACCACAGCCAATTACAAGCCCAACTGCCATTAAAGCGTTAATAGCTTGAAAGTGACCAACAAGCGGGAGAGAAATTTCATAAATTTTTTCTTCATAGACCACAGCAATTTTTTGTCCTGTCAAAGATGTCCTTTGGTTAAGCAGTCTAATATTGCTCTCACTCTTACCAACGGTGATAATTTTATGACTTTTGGAAATACAAATTTCCTGAATTTCAGAGGCAAACGGACTATCTATATTAATTACTGCCGTACTTGATGGTCTCATCAAGTCACTAAACAAGCGCTTTTTAGCATTTAAATATTCCGCTTCTGTTTTGTGATAATCTAGATGATCATGAGTCAAATTAGTAAATGCAGAAGCAGAAATATTTAGCCCGTCCAGCCTACGCTGATCCAATCCATGACTGGAAGCCTCAATTACTACATGGTTAACACCTAAATTATAAAGGTCGCTGAGCGACCGATGGATCATTATTGGATCGGGCGTTGTGAGTCCGGTATATTTTTGGTAATTATCTGACTGAATCCCGAGTGTTCCTAAAGATGCAGCTTTAATATCAAGCTTTTCCCATATTTGTTGGGTAAAAAGGGACACCGATGTCTTACCATTTGTACCCGTAACGGCAGCAATATTTTCAGGTTGCAAATTAAAAAATTTAGAGACAATCTTAGGAAATATTTTGCTAGGATACTTATTAGTTATCCAGACAACAGCATTATTATTATTATTATTATTTTTATATTTAGGAATAGACAAAATTGCCGAAGCACCAGCATCAATCGCATCATCAATAAAGTCGGCACCATTATAGATCAAACCCGGTAGCGCAACAAATAGATAGCCCCGCTTAACCTCTCTGCTATCTGCGGCTATACCAAAAATTTCAATATCTGCACCGTTATGACCAATATTTAGTAATTCACTAAGTTTCATTTTCTAGTTCCAGATACTAACATAAAATCGTCATATTCCTTTTCACCTTTATGCGTTGTCGGAATACCCATTAATGGTCCAACACGGCTAATAATATTTCCAACCAATGGTGCCGCAGTCATACCAGCTGAAATTAAGTTGAATGTTTCCTCTATGCCTTGGGGTTCATCAAGCATGGCAAAAATTAGATATTTTGGGTCATTAATTGGAAAAATAGAGATAAACGATGAAATAACAGCCTTATCATCATATCCCCTTTTATTTTCAAACGGCTTAATCGCTGTTCCGGTCTTACCCCCTATTTCATAGCCCTCCACTTTCGCCTTTTTTCCAGTTCCTTCCTCAACAGCAAAATGAAGTAGTTTTCTCATTATCTCACTTGTTTTAGATGAAATAACTTGTCTGGAGGTATTATCAGGCTTCACCTTAGAAGACACAAAATTAAGAAGTGCGGCTGGAACAATATCTTTCCTAATTAAGGTGGCAGGAATAAGGCGCCCTCCATTGACCATGGCCGCTACACCACTTGCTAAATGTAGGGGTGTTACCGCTATCCCATGACCAAAGGCAGTAGTTGCCAGTTCAGTTGGCCCCCACTGTTTTGGGAGTTGAGGACTAGTTTTTTCGAAAACCTCAATTTTGGTTTTACTGAATAATCCTAATTTTTCAAAAAACTCTTTTTGTATTTCAATACCAATATCTTGCGCTATTTTTATGGTGCCAATATTTGATGAATACACAAAAATCTCTTGAACACTTAGCCAGCGTTTCTTCGGGTGGTCATCACGAATAGTAAATCCACCTACCCTCAACGGATATGTAGCATCATAACTATCAACCTGCCTAATAACATTATTATCGAGACCTGATGCAATAGTAAAAGTTTTAAAGCCTGAACCCAACTCGTAGGAGCCTTGTAAAATTCTGTTAAGCTCAACCTTTGACAGAGGTCCCTTTCCATCGTTAGGGTCAAAATCTGGTAATGATGAAAGAGCCAATATTTCACCCGTCGTAACGTCAAGAATAATCCCAGCTGCCCCAAGTGCTAAAAATTTTTCTTTATATAAAGAAAGCTCCTGATTGAGGATGTGTTGAAGTCTTATATCAATAGAGAGGGTTATGGGCTCTTCTGATTTCGCAGGATCAGATAGTTCTCCATCAAAGTAAGCCTCAATGCCAGAAAGGGGCTTATTGTCAATATTTAGCGCACCAAGCACGTGTGCAAGCAACCTCCCATGAGGGTAGATCCTCTTTTCAGCATCGGAGATTTCAAGACCTGGGTCACCAATCTGCTTGATTGCATAAAGCTGTTTTGGCGTCAATTTACGTTTAATCCAACTATGGTTAGCTTTATTACGTAAAATTTTCATGACATCGTCATAAGTAATTTCAGGGAAAATTGCAGCAATTTTTGTTGCAATTTCTTTAGGTGGTGACTTCAGGTTTCGCTTTGAAACAGCAAGTGACGGGGCCTTAAGATTAGTGGCCAAAACAACGCCATTACGGTCAACAATATCTGCACGCGCCATTAATAAGGAACCGTTAGAGTTTACAGTAGGATAATAAGAAGAACTATGTGCCTGAAAAATACCAATCGATATTAATTTTACCGCAAGCATTAAAAACCCAATAGTAAAAAGAACTATTATAAAAATTATTCGATTTCGAGCAATTTCAATTGCACCTTGGTGTGTTCCCTCCATTCGCAAATCAATTGGCTTCACTTATTGTTTCCTTATTTTAATTGTCTATTTTAATTACCTGTTTTAATTATGTTGTTCACATATAAACTTTTTAGGTTAAAATTTTCCTTCGACGTTGGCACTTCTTTTTCTCGATTAATTGATTGATCAAATTTAACCAAGTGAGCACTTTTCTTATTTTTTAAAAAACTTTTTAGGAATGGTTTCTGACGGGGTAAAAGAAGTTGAAAATTATCAACTGGCCGACTTGCCAGTTGAATATTATCACGTATTGTTAATGATCCAACATCTTGGGCTAGCTGATTAGTTGTTGTTGCAGCGAGCACTAGATGGCGGCGACTGAGGCGCTCAAGACGTTCAGGTCGAGAAAGGTAGGACATTTCAGCTTTTAAAACCTTAATTTCTTCGCGGTCCATTAATATTTTGGCTCTTATATCACGCTTTTTTTCCTCCAAATTATAAGTCGCCTGTTTAAGGCTGTAAACAGATCCTATAGAAATCATCACTGTTAAAATCGCAAATGCTGCAAATATTTTAATCATATTTTTTCTCTCCTAACCAAGAAGGTGCCAAAGTGCGCACCGCCGCCCTCATTTTTGCTGAACGCGAACGGGTATTTATTGTTATTTCACTTTCTGTTGCTTTTTTCCCACCCCGAAAAACCATCTTAAAAGTAGGTTCAGATATATTGGTTTCGCAAGTAGGCATATGACGCGAACTCCGAGGCACATCTCCACTTTTAAGTTTGAAAAATTCTTTAACGATCCTATCCTCTAGAGAATGAAATGTGACAACACAAAGCCGACCACCTGGGGCCAACATTCTCTCAGCTGCCTCTAGACCCCGTTTTAATTCGCCAAGCTCATCGTTGACATATATTCTCAGAGCCTGAAATGTCCTTGTTGCACCATGAATTTGTCGCTTTCCTTTTTTATATTCAGGGCCTCCAACGGCTTTTTTTACTACCTTTGAAAGTTCAAGCGTGCGCTTGAAACTTTTTTCTGTTCGTGCATGAACAATTGCCCGCGCCACTCGGCGTGATGCACGTTCTTCGCCGTAGCGGTAAATAATATTTGCCAGCTCTTCTTCTTCCATTTCATTAACCACATCAGCAGCGGTTTGACCCTCGGGGCCCATCCGCATATCCAATGGGCCATCTCTCATAAATGAAAAACCTCTTTCAGCTTGATCAAGCTGCATAGAAGAAACTCCAATATCAAGCACTATACCATCCACGGATTTCACACCTTTTTCTTTAAGAATTTTTTCCATGTTTGAAAAGCAACCCTGAAGAAGTTGAAATTTTCCCTGAAATTCATTTTCAATAGAATTAGACGCACTAATCACTGTCGGATCCCTATCAATAGCCCATAACATAGATGCACCTTGATCAAGTATCGCACGACTATATCCACCGGCACCAAACGTCCCATCAACATGGACCCCCGTATTATTAGGCTTAAGCGCTTCGAGAACTTCATTAAGCATAACTGAGGTATGGTTTAAAACATTTAAGTTTTTCTGACCGACAGAACTAAGAACCATCCTTAATTGTCCCTTCAGTTGTTTTTAATCTAAACTTTAAAAGATCTCTTTTCTCTTTAACTTTATGCCGAGCTATATCTAGCTCACGATTGAATGCTGCCGGCTCCCATATTTGAAAAGTTTTACCTTTACCAGCAAATGTAGCCAGGTTCATTATCCCTGCATATTCCATAAGGTCTTGAGGTAAAATGATCCGCCCATTACCGTCAAAACACAACTCAGTAAGCCCTGACATAAGAGCAAGACTAAATTCATCATGCTCGTCAGAATAAGGGGCAAAACCTTCAAGACTGTCATTCACTTTTTCAATATGAAGAAGATCACAGCACTCAATAGCTCCATGATTTACAGCCTGATACATAACAATAGATTTCTGGAAACCAGAAGGCAGCGCAGCTCGAAATTGAGATGGAACAGAGACGCGACCCTTTCCGTCCACCTTATTAGTATATTTCGACATAAATAACGGCATATTGTCGCCCAAAATATTATTAACAAAAAAGATTAGCTTGAAGAGGATTAATTTCCCGCTTTTATCCTTTAAATGGAATACCATGGGTTTTGATGCCCGTCAATGGAATTTAATGCTCGTTACACGAAATTAATACCTCATTAACTAATCTACGAAAACTAATATTATTACTTATTTTCAATAACTTATGTTAAAAATATCAGTTTATTTTCATAGAATAATATATAGTGATAAAAAACCACCAAATGGGTTTTAATGAATAAATCGTGCTAAAATATTAAAATGATGCCCCAAAACATAAGAATCGGAGTACATGAGAGACATCGCGTCGGTGATCAAGGGTTAGTTATGATAGAAAATAATTTACTAAATAGGCCTGCAACTATTTAAGGTGGTCATCAAGATATCTTTTTTGAGTTTCATAAACATGCCTTTGTCGCATTCTATCTGCTCCTAGACGATGTGTCTGACCAGGATAAGCCATAAAATCAAACTGTATGGCACGCTGCTGTAGTTCATCAATTAACATACTTGTATGGTTAAAAAGAACATTATCGTCAGCTAATCCATGTAGAATAAGAAGTTTACCCTTTAGTCCATTAATGTAAGGAAAGACGCTACTTTTTTCATATAAACCCTCATCACTACTTGTTTGTCCAAGAAAACGTTCGGTGTAGTGGGTATCATAAAGTTTCCAGTCTGTTACCGGTGCACCGGACACCCCAACCTTAAAGATATCAGCAGCCTTAAACATGCTCATTAGAACCATGTAGCCTCCATAGCTATGCCCCTGAACGGCAATTTTATCACCATCAATAAAATCAAGTGTTTTTAGATAATTAGCGCCCACGACTTGATCTTCAACCTCCACATCCCCCAAATGATGATAAACCGCACCTGCGAATTTAGTACCTTTGTTACTGGTGCCACGATTATCGAGTGTAAAAACAACATATCCGTCCTGAGCCCAAACCTGATGCAAGAGATTGCCCCAAACATTTCTTACCAACTGTGATCCTGGTCCACCATAAAGAGCAAATATCACCGGGTATTTTTTACCAGGTTCCATATTCTCAGGTTTATACATACGGTAATGCAACTCATCACCATTTTTATTATTTATTTTCCCAAACTCAGGTTTAATATGCTGCCCCAAATAAGCAGAATAAGGATGGTCACTATTAATTTTATTTTCCTCGATCCATAACTCTCGCTCACCACTAAGATTATGGATCGAAACTTGAGTAGGTTGATCGGCGGAAGAAAAGCGATCTATATAATTATTTCCTTCGTCCGGAAAGTTAATAGTATGCCAACCTGCACGAATTGAAACTTTCTCTGGTCTTAATTGTTTATCGCTTATCAATGGCACTTTATATAAATGTCTCTCAAGATAGTCGTCAGCGTTAGCCGAAAAATAAATTTCATCATTTGCTAATTTTACTGGGCCATTTACAACCCAGTCACCGTCAGTAAGTTGGTTAATTAATTTACCATCTGATTTGTAATGATATAGGTGATTAAACCCCGTTCGTTCTGATTGCCACAAAAACTCTTTACCATTTTTGATTAATTTTAAGCCGTGGTTCAAATTAATCCACGTTTTAGAATGTTCGATAAGTATTGTTCTTTTGTTTGCGGTTTTCGCATCAGCATAAATAAGATCCAGTCGATTTTGTTCTCGGTTTTGGATTTGATAAAAAATACCACTACTATTTGGAACCCATGAAACACGTGGTAAATATATATCTTTATTGTCACCCAGATTAATCCATTTTGTTTGACCTGATGCCACCTCCATAATACCAAGCTTGACAGTAACATTGCTGGTTCCAGCGCGCGGGTATCTCTCTTTTAAGACTTTAAACCCATCGCGGATAACTTCGTAACGCCCGCGCTCATCTATGTTTTTTTCATCAAATTGAATGTAGGCTATATATTTTTCATCTTCAGACCACCAATAGCCTGTATCCCGATCCATTTCCTCCATGGCTATAAACTCTGCTACACCATTTTTGACAGTCGGCGAAGAAGAATAGGTCATCGTTTGAATAACTTTACTATTCACATTTACAATGTGAATATTATTATTTTCAATATAAGATATATAGCTTCCCTGAGGAGAAAAACGGCTATCCGACACAAATGTTTTATTATTCGTAAGACGATTAGTAGATTGACTCGCAAGAGAATACTCATAAAGATCTCCGCCCAATGGGAACAGTATTTTCTTTCCGTCCTTTGACCAGGAAAAATCAACAATTCCAAAATTGGTTATTCTCATGCGTTCCCGGCGGCCACGTTCTATTTCAGATAATTGCTCTTCTCCACCCGTGATGTCAGTTGCCTTGACTAAAAGGCGAGATATTTTCTCAGCAACGTTATATTCCCACAAATCTAGAACCCGTTCATCTGCTACACTGCTCCGCAAAAATGTCACGCGCGCTCCGTCTGGAGAAAATTTAAGCCCGCCTGGAATGGATCCGTTAAGGTTAACATTTTCCGTAATTTGTTTGATTGTGAGACTAGCCGCCATCGCCGTACATAAAAATATACTTGCAGACGCCAAGACAATTATCATATTCCGAAATAAGTACATTCTATATACCTTCTTATAATTTTTATACTCTTTAGAATGCTATCAATGAAATTGGAGCAAATCCACAGAAAAGAAGTTAGTAACAAATTAAAAAAGGTCAGATGGCCTATAAGCCGGGTTTTGTCCGGTGGTTTCCCACCTGTAAGATCATTCATCTAGGGCTATTGTTACCAACAACCTCTTGCAATCAACCCGAACGACACTTCGAAAAAATAAGTGGCCAAAGCCAGTCGTTCCTATTCGATTTTGCACCCAGTGGGGTTTACCATGCCCTTTCTGTCACCAGAAAGGCGGTGCGCTCTTACCACACCCTTTCACCCTTACCAGCCTAGGCTGGCGGTTTACTTTCTGTGGCACTTTCCCTGAAGTTACCTTCGCTGGTCGTTAACCAGCACTGCTCTTTCGTGGTGCCCGGACTTTCCTCTCCTGTATTCATAAAAATACAGCAGCGATCTTCCAGCCATCTGACTGGGTAATAGTTACCCTAGAAGTATCTTTAAAAGCAAGATTTTTGTAATTTAATAGCTATTCTTTAAGTTAATAATATTAGATATAAATTAGTAAAATTTTTTATTCTGAACTTCGATAAAATCTATTTTATTATTATACTTTCCCAACCACCTAACCATAGTCCTCAATTTACACAGTACCTATAAAAGTATTAAAATATCAAAATTACTGTTTTTTACTGGTATTAATTTCAAATCTAAGGCAAATTACTCTCACTTTTTAACTATAAAATAGAACATCTTATATGACTAAAAATTCAAATTTATTTGCTACTACAATTATAATTATATCCTTTCTTTTATTAATTGGATGTGGAGAAAAACCTGCAGTTATTAAAAATGGTCCCGCTGGACCTAATACAGGTGATTTGATTGATCCCCTGCCAGAAGGTTTAATTGCGGACAAACAGAATGCGCGTCACGGCGAAGATAATTTAAAGCCTAATATTAACTGATTTTTGTTTAATTAAAGATAAAAGCCGCCACATCGTTTCCTTATCTAACTGACCATTGATATTATCTTGTCTGAAATGTCGTTGAAACGCGGTAATAGTTTCTGATGGGTCCTTTTCAAAATCAACATCATAGCCAAAGGTTTTTAACTGTCTCAAAAAATTACTTAAATCTACTTTAATTTTCACCCCTTCTGAACTACTCGTTGGCCAGACCCCTACACCATTCTGAGAAAGTTTTTTCCAGTCAAACAATTCGCCTGGATCAATTTTTCGACGCCACGCAACGTCACTGTGACCTAAAACGTAGTGGCGTTTTATTTTATGCCGATTAATAATTTTCTGAGCCAGCCCAATAACCTGAGCCATTTGTACTTCAGGGAAAGCCTTATACACGCTTTCATAACCTGCATAAGCATGCCCCGAGTTAACAATCTCAATTCCTATTGAAATATCATTAATATCTTCATCATCCTCCCATTTTGCAACACCGGCATGCCACGCCCTTTTTTGTTCATTTACTAACTGATAAACCTGACCATTCTCTTCAACTAGATAATGTGCACTTACTTTAGATTTCGGATCACAGAGTTTCTCAAGAGCATTGGCACCGTTAATCATCCCAGTATAATGCATAATAAGATATTTTATTTTTGCTCCAGTCCGATTATCAAAATTTACTGAATTAAGCACCTTCATTACTTATCACCTTCAAATGTCTTTTTAACTGCCAATCACGATAATGAATAATACCAAGTCCCACTAGGGTAACTAATGCCCCTAAAATAAATTTAACAGATAAAATCTCATTAAGAAAAGTAACTGATCCAATTGTTGCGAATATAGGAACGCTAACCATAAATGGTGAGATGAGTGTTACTGGATAAAGCTTGAGTAAATAATTAATACCCCCATACCCAACAATTGAAGCAAGTATGGACGTATACAGGACCATTAAAATTCCTATAAGATCTATATTGAGGACTTGTTCAATTTGACCACTTTCAAAGATAAGTGTCATAATAAAAAAGATAGGAACACTGAAAAAGGCAACCCAAGCTTGAGTTTGAAAAACATTAATCGACGCCATTTTTCTCATCATTATCACTCCTATCGAATACATAGTTGTTGCACCAACAACGATGAGTATGACGATGCCTTCTTCTAATATCTCAGGCTCAAGTGTAATAATTAGAACACCGAGAAAAGAAATTAAAACACCAGAAGTTCGCCAGTAACTCATTCGCTCAAAAAGGAAGAAATGTGCCATAATAAGTGTGATCGGGATATTCAATTGCACCACTACCGACATCGCAGAGACATGATTTGTCATATCCATCGCAAGAAATACAAGCGCAAATTGGAAACCACCAATTAAATTACCAAGTAAAAACAACTTAATCATCATTCCTGGAACAATCTTTAACCATGGTAGAAGTAAAAGAAAAACTATACTAAAACGCAAAAAGCCAAATAAATAAGGATCTATTTGCATTAAACCAATTTTCATTACAGTAAAATTAACACCCCAAATGGAGCATATAATCAATGCAAATATAGCGTGTCTTACTGACATAAAGCCATACCTCTACTTAATACCACGTAATTTGCAGATTTTATCATAAGAATTATTTACTATAGCCATCTTATTAGTAGCAACTTCAATAAGTTCCTCTGGCACCCCTTGGGCCATTAGAAGGTCTGGATGATGCTCTTTTATGAGCTTACGGTAAGCTGATTTAACCTGCTTATCTGTTGCATCATAAGAAACTCCAAGAATAGTATATGGATCACTTTTACCTGCTAATAAATGACTTTCACTAATTCTGGAAAAATCAGATTCAGAAATCATGAAAATTCGAGCTACTTCATTAAGGTAATTCATTTCAGCTGGATGCATAACACCATCAGCCATAGCAATGTGGAAAAGAAGGTCAATGATTTGTTCTAGAACGGCTGGTTGATTATAAAAATTTGAGTAAAGCTGATTAGCATAGCCCTCATAACCATCCATTTCCTTTTTTGCCTGGTCAAAAAGCCACGCTACACGCTTTGCATCATTCGGTGGGACACGAAAAGATTTTTTAAAAACGTTAATTTCTTCTCGAGTTACAATCCCATCTGCCTTGGCCATTTTTGCACATAGTGCAATAAATCCAGCTGCAAAAATTGCTTCCTGTCTTTGTGAATTAATAACCCCGCTGGATGCCTTACCTGCAAAGTGAACAGCCGCTGCGCCCATTAGACCACCAATCGGTCCACCAACCATAAACCCTGCTGCACCACCTAAAATGGTATTCCATATCGACATAGAAAATTCCCTAAATAATGAAATATTTTTAAATTTACCAAAACTTAAAGACTTATAATAATCAAAAACAATAAGAAGTCACATATATAAAAATATTCCTTATAAGAAAAATTAATGTTAATAAAATATTCAAATTTCAAAACTTAAGAAATTATTTAAATGTCAGCAATTCAAAAAATAAATATATTGAATAAAAAGAAGTGGCAATTCTGGATTGATAGGGGTGGAACATTTACAGATGTTGTAGCACGATCACCAAGAGGTGATATTCAGACGTTAAAATTACTTTCTGACAATAATTTACAATACGAGGATGCTGCTATCGAGGCTATTAGACGTATCCTGGGAACTAAAAATGAAATAATAGATAATAGCAAAATAGAATTTGTTAAGATGGGCACAACTGTAGCAACTAACGCATTACTCGAACGTAATGGTGAGCGAACTTTACTCGTAACAACTAAAGGATTTAAAGATGCTTTAAAGATTGGTTATCAGGCTAGGCCTCGCCTTTTTGACCTTGAAGTAATTTTACCAGAGCAGCTTTATGAAAAAGTAATTGAGATCGAGGAACGAATTAGTCCTAGAGGTGAAATTCTTACTCCACTAGATATTTCTTCATCTTACAAGGAAATGATAAGGGCTTATCAAGATGGAATAACAACAATTGCAATCGTCACCATGCATGGATATAGGTACCCAATACACGAAAAAAAAATTGCTACTCTCGCTGAAAATATAGGTTTTAAACAAATTTCAACTAGCCATCAAACAACACCTCTCATGAAGTTTGTTAGTCGAGGAGATACAACAGTTGTCGATGCTTATCTTAGTCCCATTCTGCGCCGATATATTACAAAAATAGAAAATGAACTTGAAGGTGTTCCTATTTATTTTATGCAGTCAAATGGGGGGCTTACAAATGCAACCCATTTTAAAGGAAAGGATGCTATTCTTTCTGGACCGGCTGGAGGTATTGTTGGCGCTGTCAAGACCGCTACCCTTTCTGGGTATGATAAACTGATCTGTTTTGATATGGGGGGTACCTCCACCGATGTCAGTCATTATAACGGAGCTTTTGAGCGAACTTATGAAACAGTTTTAGCCGGTGTGAGCATGCGTACACCAATGATGAATATCCATACCGTTGCCGCCGGTGGGGGTTCTATTCTTCATTATGATGGAAATCGTTTTAGGGTGGGGCCAGACAGTGCCGGTGCTGAGCCCGGCCCTTGTTGTTATCGTAACGATGGGCCACTTACCGTAACTGATTGCAATTTATTGCTTGGTTATATTAACCCCAGTTATTTTCCTGCTACATTTGGAAAGACAGCGGCTCAATCACTTGACATAAAATCAGTTAAAACTAAATTTATAAAGCTTGGAGCCAGGATAAGTTCTCATAAGAATATTGAAGATATTGCGGAGGGTTTTCTTAAAGTAGCCATAGAGAATATGGCCACAGCAATTAAAAAAATATCGACAGAGAAAGGTTATGATGTCCGAAAATATACTTTAGTAAGTTTCGGTGGAGCAGGAGGACAGCATGCTTGCAAGGTTGCAGATAGACTTGATATTAAAAAAATATTTTTACATCCATTTGCTGGTGTTCTAAGTGCTTTTGGCATGGGCCTTGCGGATCATAGATCAATAAAAGAACAGACTATCGAAAAAATCTTATGCCCTAAACAAGGACCAAAATTAAAAAAAATAAATACCCAACTAACACAAAAGGTTCATTCAACTCTTCACAGCCAAGGTGTTAAAAATATTAAAACACAAAGCCACTTACATATAAAATATAGTGGAAGTGATAGTACAATTGAAGTTCCACTTGCCAGCATTCCAATCATGAAACAACAATTTAAAGATCTTCATAAACAACAGTTTGGTTTTACCTCACCGGACAAAGTACTTATTGTAGAAAAAATTCATGTTGAATCTTTTGGTGGTGGCGGCAGTGTAAGAATTGATGCTGACCTAACAAATGTAAAACATAGGATCATTCGCTCAAAAATATTCCGTAAGGGAAGATGGCAATCTGCAGAGATAGTCCACCGTAACCAGCTAAATAACAGCATCAAAGAGCTTACTGGTCCAGCCATCATTCTTGAAGATCACGGCACAAATTATCTTGAAAAAGGTTGGATTGCTTATAGTGATCAGAAAAATAACCTAATTTTTGAGCGTAAAGAAGCACTAAATAGAACTCATGCCATAGGTACAGTTGCAGATCCGATTCAACTTGAGATATTTAATAATTTATTTATGTCCATCGCCGAACAAATGGGAGCAGTACTAGAAAATGTTGCTCATTCGGTAAATATGAAAGAACGCCTAGATTTTTCCTGTGCTATTTTTGATGAGGCTGGAAACTTAGTAGCCAATGCACCACATATGCCAGTTCACCTTGGTTCCATGAGCACTAGTATCAAAACGGTTATAAAAAGCCGATCTAAAACTATGAAAAAAGGTGACGTTTATATTCTCAATAATCCTTATAATGGCGGTACTCACCTACCAGATATTACAGTAATTTCTCCTTGGTTTGATGAGAGAGGAAAAAAACCTCTTTATTATGTAGCAACCCGTGGTCACCATGCAGATATTGGTGGTATTACCCCAGGTTCAATGCCTCCAATGTCAAGTAACATTCAGGAAGAAGGTATCCTATTTGATGATTTTTTGTTAGTCGAAGAAGGAAAATTTAAAGAAAGCCAACTAAGAAAAAAATTAAAATCATCTAAATTTCCTGCTCGCAACCCTGAGCAAAATATTGCTGACCTTAAAGGACAAATTGCTGCAAACGAAAAGGGGCTTTATGAATTAACACATATTACCAAACAATACGGTGCTGATACAGTTAGTGCATATATGGTCCATGTACAAAATAATGCCGAAGAAGCAGTTCGACGCGTCATTCATAAACTCGCCGATGCAAATTATGATTATCCACTTGATAACGGTGCCCGTATTAAAGTTAGAGTTAAGATCAATCATGAGGAGCGATCAGCTATAATCGATTTCACTGGTACTAGTGAACAGCTAAAGAGTAATTTTAATGCACCACTTTCCATCTGCCATGCAGCTACGCTTTACGTATTCAGATGTATGGTCGATGATGACATACCTCTTAACCAGGGTTGCTTAAAACCAGTTAACATTATTGTACCTGAGGGGTCATTCTTAAACCCTAATTATCCTAGTGCCGTTGTGGCTGGAAATGTTGAAACGTCTCAGGCAATTGTGAACACATTATTTCTAGCTTTTAAAGTTATGGCTTCAGCGCAGGGAACAATGAATAATTTTACATTTGGTGATAGTGAAATTCAATATTATGAAACTATAGCTGGAGGAATGGGAGCAACTGCAAAAAATAATGGGGCAAGCGCAATACAAAGCCACATGACTAATAGTCGTCTTACCGATCCAGAAGTTCTTGAATGGCGTTATCCCGTTCTGGTTAAAGAGTTTAAGATTCGTGAAAATAGTGGCGGACAAGGTATATTTTCCGGAGGAAACGGCGTTGAACGCAGTATTCTCTTCTTAAAAGATATGCAGGCTGCAATTATCTCTAATAATCGTAAAATTGCGCCAAAGGGATTAAATGGGGGCGGTAATGCCTCATGCGGTAAAAATTTATTACAAAGAGCCTGTGGAAAAACCGAAATACTCACTAGTTCTCAGGAAGTGTCAGTGAGAAGAGGTGATGTATTTACCATTAAAACTCCTGGGGGGGGTGGCTATGGAAAACCTTAAGAAAAATCGAATTTAATAAATAAAACTTATTTAGAAAGGCCAAAGCCAGAACCCACCACCAAGCTCGTCTTCACAGCTTTGCAGTTGCGTAGCATAATTTTGAGAATACCCATCAACTTTATTAGCCACTTCCATCAACCATTTTTTCTTTAGAAAAGTCTTCCGTTTATAGCCGCCATGACCTTCATGGTATGCTAAATATTGATTGTAAGCATCCCACTTAGAAATACCGAGAGTGCGCTGACTTATATTAGTATACCAGCCGATAAAGTCTGCCGCATCTTCAAAGTTGTCACGATCAGCCCCACGATTGCCCGTTTCTTCTCGGTACCAATCCCAGGTTCCGTCTAATACTTGTGCATAACCATAAGCAGATGACTTGCGGCCCCAGGGAATTACCCACATCAAAAAATCGCGGCCAGGCTTAGCATCTTGTTTAAAGCTACTTTCTTGCCTCATAATGGCAAGTTGAACATGAATAGGGGTACCATATTTTTCACGTACATTTTTAGTTGCCTTGTACCAACTACTTTTTTCATTAAAAATAGAACAGCTATTGGTAACATTTTTTGGTGGTGCAGAAGCACATCCAGAAATTGCAAGTATGACGGTCGCAATAATAACTTTAGTTTTCATAATAGCCAAGGAATCAAATAAGGTGATAAATGTCAAGTTAAAGAAAAACTTATTATAATAATAGCAAATAAATTTTAATCATTCAGCAGCTTACTTGGTGTTGCGGTATTAGCTTCTATTGCGTCCTCAACTGCTTCTTCTTCCTCCATCTGTATTTTTTCTATAACATCTACTCTTGAAGTAATTTTTCTGGAAGAGGTACTTATTAGATCAATATCCTTCTCCGCTTGTCCAAAATGCTTGCGAAGAGCATATACTCGATCATCGAGCCTTTCCACATCATCAATTAACGTGGTGACGTGTTTTTGAATAATACCAGCCTGCTCACGCATTCGAGCATCCTTAAGCACCGCACGGACAGTATTCAAAGTAGCCATCAATGTGGTTGGACTTACAATCCAAACTTTAGCTCTATATGACTTTTCCACAACATCACCAAAATTACTGTGTAACTCAGCGTAGACCGCTTCGGACGGAAGAAACATAAGTGCTGATTCTGCAGTTACGCCATTAATGATATATTTTTCTGAAATATCCTTCACATGTTTAAGAATATCCGCTTTAAACTGGCTTTGGGCTTTTCGTTTTTCAGTGTCTGTATTCTCAGCATGTAGCCGGTGATAACTCTCAAGTGGAAATTTAGCATCAACAACAATTGATCCGGGTGGATTGGGAAGTTTGATCAGACAATCAGCTCGCTTACCATTTTCCATAGTTGCTTGAAACTCGTATGCATTTGGTGGCAAAATACTAGAAACTAGATCATTCAATTGCACCTCCCCAAAAGCTCCACGCGCCTGTTTATTAGAAAGAATTTCTTGTAGTCCAACCATTTGGCCAGAAAGATCGGTTATGTTTTTTTGTGCTTCGTCTATCACAGTCAAACGTTCTTTTAATTTTTCAAGACTTTCACCCGTTTTTTCACGTGATTGTTCTATACTATCACCAACCCGCTTGCTAACGGCGTCAAGACGCTCATGCATAGCCCGTTTAATTTCTTCCTGTCCGATAGCATGGTTTTCACTCATAATCTTGATACGATTTTCAAGAACTGTATTTGCCTGTAAAACAGCAGATATTTGGGAGGTAGATTTTTGAGCAGTGATCCGGCGCTCTTCACTGTCCATACGCGCTCGACTGCTCACTAGCCAAAGCATCCCTATTAATAGTAATGCAACGACCCCTACAGCAATTAAAATAAACATATTCTGATCAACGACCACTAAACTTTGCTCCTTATACCCTTGACCTTGACTTAAACACATATTACCTACCATTTGAAAGATTAAAAGGATAAGATATAAAATTATGGCTATTTTACCGATTGTTAGAGTTCCGGACCCGCTGCTTAAAAAAATATCTAAGCCAGTCAATAAGGTCGATGATAAGCTTAGATCATTCATGGATGACATGCTTGAAACTATGTATGATGCTCCGGGAATTGGTCTCGCCGCTGTGCAGGTAGGAAAGTTGCTGCGGATATTAGTAATCGATACAAGTCGAGGCGAAGAAGACCCCAATCCAAATTTCTATATTAATCCCGAAATAACATGGACTTCAAAAGATATAAATATTTATAATGAAGGATGTCTCTCGGTTCCCGAGCAATATGCGGATATTGAGCGACCAGCTGAATGTAAAGTCAAATTCCTAGACTATAGCGGTGATCTTCAGGAAATTCATGCGACTAATCTACTAGCAACCTGTATTCAGCATGAAATGGATCATCTGAACGGGATTGTATTTATCGATTATCTGTCCAAACTAAAACGCGGTATGTATGTGCGTAAAGTTAAAAAATATACTATGGAAGAAGATTAGGGGAAGTTAGATGCGCATCGCATTCATGGGAACACCTGATTTTTCCTTAAGCGCGCTTCAGGCTATTTTAGGCGCCGGGCATAATATTGTAGCTGTTTATACTCAAATTCCTAGACCGGCAGGTCGTGGTAAAAAAGAACGTCAATCTCCAGTTCATGAATTTGCATCTAGTCATAATATACCCGTTCATACGCCACTTAATTTTAAGAAAATAAGTGATGTTGATGTCTTTAAAAAATTGAACCTAGATCTAGCTGTTGTTGTTGCCTACGGTCTCTTACTACCTCAAGAAATTCTTGATGCACCAAAATTTGGCTGCCTAAATATCCATGCTTCATTGCTCCCTCGTTGGAGAGGTGCCGCGCCAATCCAACGAGCTATAATGGCTGGAGATCAGAAAACTGGCATCGGTATTATGCAGATGGAGGCCGGACTGGATACAGGTCCAATAATTCTAGAGAAATCTATCGCTATTGCATCAAGCGACACAGCTGGTTCTCTTCACGATAAACTTAGCACTCTTGGTGCAAAAGCCATCACTGAAACACTTGATTATCTTTCAGATTTAAGCGCAGTACCACAAAACAGTAACGGAGTTATCTACGCGGAAAAAATTAAAAAATCTGAAGCCCATATTGACTGGTCAAAATCTGCAAACGACCTCAAAAATCATATTCACGGAATGTCACCCTTTCCTGGCGCGTGGACAGAGTTTAACGGCGAACGATTAAAAATCCTCAGTGTGGAGGTTTCTGATCAGAGTGGGCCATCTGGTCAAATGATCTCCGCACCGCTTACCATCGCTTGCGGTAATAAATCACTAAATATCTTACATGCTCAGCGTGCGGGTAAAGAACTAATGAATATAGAGGACCTAATCCGAGGGGTTGATATCAACCTAGGAGCTACATTTAAATGAGTGATTTTCATCGTTTTAAATTGACCGTCGAATATGACGGCAGTAATTATTGTGGATGGCAAAAGCAGAAAAATGTAGACTCCATTCAAAGTGAACTTGAAAAAGCAGTATATAAATTTTGTCAAAATGAGTGTCGATTTCATAGTGCCGGGCGCACCGATGCTGGGGTTCATGCCAAAGGTATGATTTCACATGTTGATATTCCTGGTGAAATTGAAGCCTTTAAAGTTATGGATGGGCTAAATTTTCACCTTAAGGGTATTCCCATCTCTATATTAAAGTCTGAAGCAGTAGATGATAATTTTCACGCAAGATTTTCGGCTAAAAAGAGATATTACCGATACCACATTATCAACCGTCGCGCCAAACTAAGTCTATTGCGTAACAAAGCCTGGCAAATCAAAGAGACCCTAGATGTAGTATCAATGCACGAAGCTGCAAAAATTCTTATTGGCAAGCATGACTTTACTACTTTTAGAAGTGTTCACTGTCAGTCCAAATCACCTCAAAAAACACTAGAAAAACTTGAAGTTACAAGAGATGGTGAAAATATTTATATAGATACTTCTGCCATAAGCTACCTCCATCATCAAGTCCGCTCAATGGTGGGCTGCCTTTATTACGTAGGGTGCGGAAAGTGGACTAAAAAAAATCTTGAGAATGCCCTAAGAGCAAAGGATCGAAAGGCTCTGGGTTATAATGCACCGCCGGACGGGCTTTATTTTATGAAGGTTGATTACTAGCAAGATTAAATAACATCTCAAATACTTCGGGGTCAAATACTTTTAAAATCAGGACCTGAAGCACTGCATTAAAGATATTTACAAACAGCAAAACCCCCACAGCTAAAAATGTACTAATAGCCAAGGATACTTTTAACGTGTACCACACCACATACAATCCAAAATATACACTAAACATCAGCAAGATAACTCCTGTGACCTGACTTTCAGGTGCCAGTAAGTTTAATATAAGTCCCGCTATAATGAGAATATTATAAGTCACCGCATTGAGCCAGTTGTAGGCAATAACCATAGGCATATAATTTGTGTTTATTTTCATAAACTTTGTAAAATAAAGCATGACGGTTGCTGTCAACGGTAAAGATACTAAAAAGTAAATAAATTTTGTCGTAAGTGGCTGAGATACATCGGCTTGAGCACCATAAATAAATTCAAGTAAAAAGGCAGGTGCCATAACCGCAAGTGCCCAAAAGCTTTTCCAAAAACCATCTAGTGATAAGTCAAAATACTCCATTGACTGGGGTTTCATTTGCAAAAGCTTCAAGGTACCTGACATTGATTTCAATATATAATTTGGTAATGATATTTTATTATCGTTCGTCATTTTTATCTCTTAATTTCTATTGAAATTACTTAAACATCCACTGCAGAGTAATTTTAATATTCATAAAACTATTTTCAGCAATGGAACAGAACTTTATCAAAATTAGCTCAATTAATCTAGTTCAGATACAACACTAGTCAACCACTGCGGTAAACTCTCCGTGATATAATCGATATTCTTATGAGTATAATCATTACCAGACCGCAGATCATCCGATGGCAACCATACAGTAGTCATACCAAGTTCAGCCGCTGGATTAAGGTTAACAGCAAGGTCTTCTACCATCACAGAAGATTTCGGATCGATAGAAAATTTATCAATCATTTTATGATAACTTCTAACATCAGGCTTTGGTAAAAAATTAGCATCATGTATATCAAAAATATCTTTAAATTTTCCTGAGAGGCCAATGTGGGATAGAACTACCTTCGCATAGTCCGTAGAAGCGTTAGTATATATAAACTTCTCTCCAGGGAGCCTATCTAATGCCGCTATTAAAGTCTCATCAATTTTAAGAACATTAAAATCAATATCATGCACAAATTTCAGATAGTCATAAGGCTCAATTCCGTGCTCCGTCATTAAACCCCGCAATGTTGTGCCATGTGTTTTAAAAAAACTCTTTTGACGCCGTCTTGCTTCCTCATGGGAGACATTAAACATTTTCTGAATAAACAAACCCATTTTTTTATCTACTTGAGAAAATAAATCAGCTTGATGGGGATAAAGAGTGTTATCTAAATCAAATATCCAATATTTTATATTTTTCATATCAGAGAGCTTGCACATAGTTTTTTTCATTAATTTTTTATCACTTTATAAGCTAGTTAAATCAAAATTTTTCATTACTAAGAACCGCGTTTTTATCATACATTTTTTAGATTTCATCGCCACTAACGTTCCCCTTAGCTATGTTAGGTCCGCGACTATACCCCTCAGTTCATCCAAACCATATTTCTTAACCGAACTTGTGATCAATATTATTGGATGAGCAGCTACATTTTTGGCAATAGATTTTTGGGTGTTTAAAAGTGTTTTTTCCATCTCTGATATTTTAACTTTATCAGATTTAGTTAAAATTATCTGATAGGAAACTGCTGTTTTATCAAGCATCGCCATAAGTTCTTTGTCACTATCTTTTAAACCATGACGGCCATCAACTAAAACAAATACTCGGCGTAAATTAGGTCGCCCACGCAAGTATTCTCGCATAAGACCTACCCAGTCCTTTGCTATTTTTTTTGATACTTTTGCATAACCATAACCGGGAAGATCAACAACGTAGAGACCATCATTTTTACGGTCTCCAAGGAAAAAAAAGTTAAGCTGCTGAGTTCTACCTGGCGTATTTGAAGTTCTAGCTAGATTATTACGACCAGTTAATGCATTTAGAAGGCTCGATTTTCCAACATTAGATCTACCGGCAAAAGCGACTTCAGTAGCGTCAGGATCAGGAAGCTGAGTAAGCGATGCGGCACCGAGTAGAAATTCACAAGGAGCACGAAAAAGAAGGCGTCCTCTCTCAGTATAAGCAAGTTTCTTTTCTTGTGTTTCAATATCTTCTGACAAAGGCCTAGTCTTCCTTCGCTGCAACCCTACGCATAATATACCATTGCTGGCAAATGGTAAGGATATTATTCCAAGTCCAGTAAATCACTAGGCCGACAGAGAAGCCCGCCAAAATAAATGTAAACATAATAGGCATCAAAGCAAATACCTTTTGCTGAATTGGATCAGTCATTGGCGGATTGAGTTTTTGTTGTATATACATAGTTACACCCATAAAAATAGGTAAAATCCCAATTGCCAAGAAACCTGTTGGCTCCCAAGGGATCAATCCAAAAAGGTTAGTAACTAGCATCGGGTCTGGAGCGCTAAGATCTTTGATCCAACCAAAAAAGGGTGCATGCCGCATATCAATCGTTACGTATAGAACTTTATAAAGAGAGAAGAAGATGGGGATCTGAATAAAGATTGGTAGGCAACTTGCAAGGGGGTTTACTTTTTCTTCTTTATAAAGTGCCATTGTTTCCTGTTGCATTTTAGTTTTATCATCACCATATTTTTCTTTCAACTTTAACATTTTAGGTTGAAGTTTTTTCATTCTACCCATGCTTTCGTATTGCTTGTTAGCCATAGGAAACAATAGCCCCTTAATCACCATCGTGAGAAGCAGTATAGCGATACCGAAGTTTCCAACAATACCGTAGAAGAAATGAAGGCCAATATAAATTGGCTTAGTAATGAAATGAAACCAACCCCAATCGATTGCGTAATCAAACATACGAACACCTTTGATCTCTGTATAATATTCAAGTAGTTCAACTTCTTTTGCACCAGCAAAAAAACGTGATGTCCGCTCGGCAGTTGCGCCTGGAGCTACTGAGATACCACCCGTTGCAAAATTTACATGAAACTGAACCCCATTATTCTGGGTTGTCCTCGATATATTAGTAGTAAAATTTTCGCTCTGATTAGGGATAAGCGCTACAAGCCACTCTTTATCAGTAATCCCGACCCAACCGCCATCGGTCACTTCATCCGCACCATAAGTATCGTCTTCAAGGTCCTCAAAGGTGATTTCTTCTTTACCTTCATTCCCAACACGAAGTGGTCCTTCATGAAGAATAAAAAGACCCTGGCCCTCACCACCTTCACGATAGATACGACCATAAGTTGCCATCGAAATAGTTGCTAAAGTATTATTTTTTACACGTTGATTTACTGAAAACATGTAATTTTGATCGAGAGATACTTCACGAGAAAAAATCAATCCCTCACCATTATCCCATGTAAAAATGACCGCATCATCAGTACCTAATAACGATTTATTGGCTGACCATAACGAATCCACATCCGGTTTTTTACCATCACCAATCCAACCAAAGTCAGCAAAGTAGGTGCCAAATGCGTCAGAAGGGTTAAGAAGCGTAACAATGTCACTAGTGGGATCAACCGTTTCATGGTAATCGGTTAGGGAAAGATCATCAAAACGAAGGCCCTTTAAACTGATTGAACCACTGAGGCGTTCACTATTAATAATAACATTCTGTCTTCTATCAATAACTGAACTTCGATCAGCTGCGACCTCTTTAACCACTGGAGCAGCCATACCAGGAATAGTTCCACCATTTGAGGTGCTGGACATGTTAGGAATACCTGTAGTTTGACCTGGAGCTGACACCTGTTCTATGGCCGTCAGCTCTTGATTTGGTGGGGAAGTGTTAAAGAAATACTCCCAACCAAAAAGAATGATCATGGTAAGCACAATTGCCAATATAAAATTACGGTTATCTTCCATTATACTATCTCTAACTTTCGCCTAAAGTATCAGCATTACAATTACATTTATCAGACCCATTTTTATTTGGCACTGGGTCATAACCACTTTTACCCCAAGGATGACACCTTAGTATTCGTTTTAAACCAAACCAGCTACCCTTAAACGGTCCATGGACCTCAATTGCCTCTATCGCGTAGGAAGAGCATGTTGGCAAATATCTACACTTTGGTCCAAACAAGGGCGAGAGAGTATACTTATAGACAGTGATCAATGCTTTCAAGAAATAACCTACCAATACGCTTAAATATTTAAAAAGAAAATAAATTGTTAATTTTTTCCCTTCATTTTCGTCACTGGGTCTTCATGTAGTCTTTTTAACGCCCATTTTAAATCGCGAATCAATTCATTAAAGGGATAATTTATAATTTCCCGTCTAGCAATAATCACATAATCATAACCTACATGTGCAAATTTTCCTAAAACCTGTTTTGCTACTTCACGCATTCTTCTTTTAGCACGACTTCGAATTACCGCATTACCCACTCTTTTACTGGCCGTGTACCCTACCCTTAATTCGAATATTTCATTATCAGGAATGGATTCAAACTGAACTATCATCGCCGGTGTAATCCACTTTCTTTGACCTGCAGCCACACGAAGAAAATCACGTCTCTTCTTAATCTTATTTATTTTTAGTTCTTTTTTTTCAATAACTTGTGACATTAGTGAGATTCCACAAAAAAACCGGCCACTTACTACAAGGACCGGCTTTCAAATTAGTTTCTAAATCACATATCAGCATTTTATGCTGATAGGCGCTTACGTCCTTTAGCGCGGCGAGCAGCAAGAACACGTCTTCCACCAACTGTCGCTGAGCGCGAACGAAAACCGTGCCGGCGTTTACGAACTAAAACACTTGGTTGATATGTACGTTTCACTGGACTTCTCCAACTGCCTAAAAGGCTATTAATTAATGTTAATTCGGGGCAAGCCCCTACTTACGCTTATGAAAACGGGTGTATAGTAGGTATGATATTATAAGTCAATGCCTCTGTCACCATAAAAGCAATAAAATTGTATCAAACAAACCGCAGAAAATAAACTATTTGTGTATCAATTTTATTTCAATAGTTTCCTATAGTTCCACAACCTTAATTCGGTTAAGTTAATAAAGTAAATTTAAAAAAAAGAAAGAAGTTTAAATGGATTTAAAACGTTACGTTCCCGCAGCTATACTTGCAGTTGGTCTATGTCTTGCAGTTTATTTCGATATTCATAAATTTCTTTCTTTAGAGGCAGTAAGTGATACTTATGGTGTTCTCAAAAATTATATAGCCGGCGACTATGTTTTTAGTTTATTTCTTTTCTCTATCACCTATATTTTTATAGTAGCTTTTTCAATTCCTGGAGCATCTATTTTATCACTTTTGTTCGGAGCCTTACTAGGAACTTTAGTATCCGGCACTCTTATTGTTATATCCGCGACAATCGGCGCCACATTTCTTTTTCTAGCGGCGAAATACGCGCTGAAAGATACTCTTAAGAAACGTGCCGGGCCGTGGCTTTTAAAAATGCACGATGGCTTTAATGAAAACGCACTCAGCTACCTGCTATTTTTAAGATTTGTGCCCCTTTTTCCATTTTTTGTTGTTAATTTAGTACCAGCATTTATGAACGTGAGCCTCCGCCTCTATATTGGAACAACTTTTATTGGTATAATTCCTGGTACGTTTGTTTACGCTAGTATTGGAAATGGTATTGGCTATATTTTAGAAAAAGGTGAAAATCCTAACCTTTCCATCCTAAGTTCAACACAAACTATATTGCCACTAGCCGCCCTAGGACTTCTTTCTCTGGTTCCTATTGTTTATAAAAAATTGAAAGGAAACCATAAAATATGAGTAAAATAATAACAGCTGATATTTGTGTTATTGGCGGTGGCAGTGGGGGACTTAGTGTCGCGGCAGGCGCAGCTCAGCTCGGCAAGAACACTGTACTTGTTGAGGGTGGAAAAATGGGTGGTGATTGCCTTAATTATGGATGTGTTCCATCAAAAGCTCTTCTAGCGGCAGCTAACGCAGCAAATGCGATAAACAACGGCAGTAATTTCGGAATTACTACCACTAGATCGTTGATCGATTTTAATAAAATTCATGATCACGTTCATGGCGTAATAGCTGATATTGCCCCAAACGATTCAGTTGAGCGTTTTGAAGGACTTGGGGTCAACGTCATCACTGAATATGGGTGTTTTGTAAATAAAAACACACTAAAGGCTGGTGATAAAATTATTAAAGCAAAACGTTTTGTCATTGCTACAGGGTCATCGCCAAGTACACCACCAATACCAGGGTTATCCGAAACGCCTTACCTTAATAACGAAAACATATTTAACTTAAAAAAGGCTCCTAAACACTTAATTATTATTGGTGGTGGCTCCATCGGTCTCGAGATGGCTCAAGCGTATAATAGACTAGGGTCAAATGTGACAATAATAGCTCTCAACTTTATGGAGAATGAAGATCCGGAATTAGTAAAAGTTCTCTTAGGTAGATTAAAACACGAGGGAATTAAACTTCAAGAAAAAGTTAGCATAAAAAAAATTTCCGGTGATAACAATCAAGTAGTAGTTACATTAGATAATGAAACCGTGACCGGCACCCATTTACTAATAGCAACTGGCCGAGAACCAAACTTACAAAAATTAAATTTAGATAACGCTAGCGTGGAATATACGCGGCATGGCATATCTGTAGGATCAAACTTACGTACAAGCAATAAATCCATTTATGCAATTGGTGATGTCACAGGCGGGCCAGGGTTTACCCATAAAGCAGGGTACGATGCCGGTATTGTGATAAGACGCATAGCTTTTGGCATGTTTTGGACCAAAGCCAATTATAAAGCGCTACCCCGCGCTACCTATACATCGCCTGCGCTCGCAAGCGTAGGCTTAACAGAAAAAGTTGCCAGAGAAAAGTATGGCGATAACGTAAAAATCATTAGCTGGCCTTATAAAGAAAATGACAGGGCAAGGGCTACAAGTGATGTAACCGGGTTAGTAAAAGTAATTGTAACCAAAAAAGGATATATTTTAGGCGCTTGTATTGTAGGTACATCGGCCGATGAATTGCTCGCTGTTTGGACCATGGCTATTTCACAAGGATTAAATATAAAGTCCATAGCCAATCTAATCAGTCCTTATCCAACGTTAGGTGAAGTAAATAAACGCGCAGCATCAAGTTTCTTCACAGAAACCCTTTTTAGTGACAAAACAAAGAAAATTGTAAAATTATTATCATATTTAGGCTAAAAAATAATGGAAGCCCTTCGCAATTAATTGAGCACTACTGGGCCACGTAACCTTCACGACGTGGATCAGCACCGCCATCCAAAGTTCGACTACCTTTATCGTCATAAAGTAATTTAATACCGTGAAGACCACTCATTAGTGTGACAGCCCTCACATCGTGGCCCATCGCCTTTAAAGGCTCAATAAGGGTTTCCGCTGCCGTTCCTTTCTCAACTAATGCCGGCCCATTACGGCTTATAATATGTGGCGCACTTATTGCCGACTGCATATCCATATCCCAATCAAGCGCATTGATTATGGTTTGAGTAACGTAATTTATAATACTTGCACCACCCGGTGAACCTATTATCAGCACAGGCCTATTTTCATCATCAAAAACAATACTTGGCGTTTGTGAACTCATCGGCCGCTTGCCGCCCTGAACTCTGTTGGCAACCAGCTTTCCGTTTTCACCTACAGGGATCAAAGAAAAATCTGTTAACTCATTATTAAGCATAAAGCCCTCAACCATTAATCGACTTCCAAACATACTTTCCACAGTAGCTGTCATGGAGACTGCATGGCCCCATTTGTCAGTAATGCTAAAATGAGTTGTTGAAGGAATATCAAGGATATGACCTTTATCATAATCAAGAGCTAATTTTGGTGAGGGGTCCCCATACGTGGCTTTACCCATCGATATCCCAGGCATTATCAATTTTGCACGCGATTTCAAATAGTCTGAATTTATCATGCCCTGAACGGGAACTTTAACAAAATCCGTATCACCAGTATATTGATTGCGATCAGCATAGGCTAAACTTTCAGCCTCAAGGATTATATTATAAGCTTCTGCAGAATGAGGCTGCATTTTATCGATATCGAATTCATCAAGCATTCCCAGAGTTGCAATCATAGTGTGACCACCAGATGATGGTGGTGGAATCGAACAAACTTTATAAACGTTATAATCACCACAAATAACATTACGTTCTTTAGCTTTATAGTTTTCTAAGTCGCTAAGTTCCATTATACCAGGATTATTAGGAGCCTTCTTAATCGCCCACACAATTTTTTCAGCTATGTCACCAGTATAAAAAGCAGAAATTCCTTCAGTTGCTACACGCCTTAGCACTGCAGCTTGCTTTGGGTTTTTAAGGAGATAACCAGCCTTTAGTGGTTCACCTTTATGATCATAAAAATAATCTCTTGATGCAGGTACCAACTTCAACTTCTGATCAATAGTAATATAATGCTCCAGACGCTCAGAAACAACGAAACCTTCTTCAGCCAATTTTATTGCCGGCTCAAACACTTCCTCCCATGGAAGTATGCCATGTTTTTCATGAGCCATTTTTAGAGCTGCTAATGCGCCAGGAACACCGACAGAAAGACCGCCATAAACTGCATCTAATTTTACATTTCCGGGTATTTCCGTAATCGATTTAAAATGGTCTGGCGTTGCAGCCATAGGGGCTGTTTCACGGCCATCATAAAAATTAAGTTGTTCTGCTAAACTCTTATTTGGATCAAAATGTAGAAGAAACGCACCTCCTCCAATCCCAGACGATTGAGGCTCAACAAGACTAAGTGTTGTTTCAACGGCTATAGCTGCATCCACAGCACTACCACCGCGCCTTAAAATTTCAAGACCTGCCTTAGCAGCATAAGGGTTGGCTGCAACGACCATTTGGTTATTAAATAAATCAGAACCCAAAGACAATTCGGGCTGCTCCATAAGAGTGAGGTCTAGGCTATTTGGGGCATCCGGTGTAATTTCTTCTACCTTCATCAAAAGAACATTAGTCAGCTGCCGTTCAACGACAGCTTGGTCATTATCCATAATTTGATGTTTAATCATAAGCAACTCACCACGAAATTCATTGACCTGGGATTTCTCAATTTCTACACCTCGCCAATAGAGGGCTTTGTCCTCTTTACCGGCAGCATCAAACATATCTAGAGCTTTAGCCATATTATGTGCTTGATAAGGAAGGTCCCGTTCGATTTTATCAAGCATTACTCTAACATCTATAAGGGGTAATGCTGTCGCTGCATATGGGGACTTGGAAAGTATTGGGTCTGATAAAACTACGGTATTAATGACTTCAGCTTCAACATCACTATTTTTGGTTTTTTCTAACTCAACCCATAGTGGGTCAGCAGTAAGTAGTGGCCAATCATCAGAATTGACAAACGAACAAGCAGGAAGTGCAACAATAAATAGTGCACATGAAATATTTTTCAAATTATTCTTAAATATAGACATTTTTCTCATATTAGACGTTATTTTCATTTTTTCAATGACTGTTACTTTAAGATTTTAGGTTATGGTATACTCATTAGCAACAATGCTTGTTCTGTTATTTTAGAAAAAACACTTCAAATTGTTAATTGAAGCTTGCAATCATCCACCAATATGAGTAGGTTTCACTCGAAATTTGAATAGTTAGCGCTTGTAGCTCAGCTGGATAGAGTACTTGACTACGAATCAAGGGGTCGGGGGTTCGAATCCTCCCAAGCGCGCCATTCAGTTATTAATTATAATCCTCGATAGCAACTTCTATACACTTGAGTGTTTTTTTACAATCTGACATTTCATTAGCCATCGTCATCGCTAATCGAGCTAAGAATAAACTTTCATTTTTTTCCCCTACTCGATCTATACTTTCAGCTAATTTTTCATAAAAAATTTCTAGTTCATCAAACTTAATACCAGTCATTTATAATTTTCCCATTTGGATTTTTAGAGCTTGTAAAATTTCAGCAATATCAAGGTCTCGCCAGCGTCCACCAACGTGATAATCTGGTCGAAGCAGATAAAATGTACCTATTTTTGCATCGAGTTTTTTGGCTAGATAAAAGTTTAAGTCATCAGGTTTTTGAGAATTTAAATATATCTGAATAATCCGAAAATTAGGATCAAATAACTGACACTGGCTTTCAATATCAACTCCCCTTGGGTCTTCAATAATATCCAAAAATATTATTCCGAAGAAACCTTTACCTGCGCGATCAAGAAGATATCCCCCACCATTGAGTTTCAAATCAATACACAGATCGCCAAAGACGATACCACTATTAAATTTCTTTTCTTGCTCATTTACAAAAGTGTTTAGATTTTCGCGGTAAGTATAGGGGCTCATCTGGCGAGGGTTTGTAAATGGCTGGGCAAAGATATTGCTTTTAGCCAAGGACAACACAGCTTCGCGAACTAAACGCCACCCGCGGCTATGCGGAGCCATAAAACGTGCACTTTTAGTAGCATTTTTAAATACGTCTAAAGTTGCTCCTCTGCGTTCAAGTGAATATGTATCAAGAAGTGATTTCGGTGCCATATTGTTATGAACATAACCTAGTTTCCATCCTAAATTATAAGCGTCAGCTAAACCATTATTAAGTCCGCGCACACCAAAAATGGGCACAATATGGGCACTATCACCAACAAAAAATACAGAACCATTTCTATAGTTATCTAAACAAAGCGTATTAGCGGAATAAATACTCCACCACTCCAATTCCCAATCTTCATGACAATTCAGTTCAATCAGGACTTTGGATACGATATCTTTTATATTTTCTTCTTTAAGGACATCTTTTTCGGATTGACCTTCTTTAAGTTGCCAGTCAATACGCCAAATATCATCCGGTTGGCGATGAACTAGAACAGTTGCACCAACATCAGATGTTGGCTCGAAAATAGCTATTCTTTCTGTTGGTTTCTGCATGGAAACACGAACATCAGCGATAGCGTAACGGCCTTCGAAATTTTCTCCTTTTAGACTAAGTCCTAAATTATTACGTGTGGCGCTTCGTGCGCCGTCAGCGGCAATTAAATATTTTGAAAGAAGATCATAATTACCATTTTCGCATTCTACGTTTACGGTTGTATTCTCATCCATTTGCTTGACATTCAAAAGTTTTGAACCCCAGCGAATTTCAATTAATTCATTTTTTTCAGCTGCAGACCATAAAAATTGTTCTGTGTATTGCTGCTGGATATTATACATTGGAAAATATTTTTCATCTTTCAAATTTGGCATTTCAAAAGAACAGATCTCCTCAGCACCATAATAACATCGCCCTTTAGTCCATTGCAGTGCCTTTTGGAGAAAACTTTTTTCGACACCAATTTGTTCAAAAATATGCATACTTGATCGAGAAAGACAAATTGCGCGACTACCGTCATTAAAGGTATTTTTTGCTTCCAATACTACCGATCTAACCCCATAGCGCGCCAATGATAAAGCTGCGGTTAGGCCAACTGGACCTGCACCGACAATAACTACAGGAATTTTTTCCTCAGTTT
>JABGYD010000042.1 GCA_018675425.1 Kordiimonadaceae bacterium | reverse complement strand
ACGCAGAAGAAGA
Organism: Kordiimonadaceae bacterium; assembly: GCA_018675425.1. GTDB lineage: Bacteria > Pseudomonadota > Alphaproteobacteria > Sphingomonadales > Emcibacteraceae > Pseudemcibacter. The sequence continues at coordinate 17,984 of JABGYD010000042.1, read as the reverse complement.
AGGCGTCGTGGTCAGCAAGGTAGGCAAAATAATAATCCAAGTGACGTAGCGGAAAAAACAGCTGCCGTTGGAGAAGTAACCGTTGCTGAAACTCAAGATCGTCTAGATCCTAACCATAGTAGTGAAGAGCAAAAAACTAACAAAAATAAAATTGTTAAAAGTGAAGTTAAATCGGACGTTGACCAAACATCTAATGCACAAATAAAAAACACTGACCTGACTAAGGAAAAAAGAAAAACCCGTCCACGTCGTAGCTCTAAAGTTAAAAAATCTGAAGTAGAATCCGAGCAAGCTGCAAAGAAAGAAATAAAGCCTCCTAAAGTCGATAAAAGTATGCCAAAAAAGCCAAAAAGAGCACTTAAAAAAAATACTCCTAAGATACAGCCTGAAGCGAAAGTCTCAGAAAAAGAAAAAGGTATAAAAGCAGAGCCCCCCTCCTCAGTGGAAGCGAAGCCAAAGAAAAAAGGTTGGTGGTCTAGATAGTCGGTAGAAAAATTAAAATAAATTTTTAAAAATAACTTTTAACTTTGCCATAATCTTACTTTTAAATAACAGCAATTTTTAATAGAAATAGATTATTTTTTAATTGGGAATAATTTGACGAAACCGTTCACAGGACATAGATTTAGGAAATGTATAATAAACTAGTTAAATATATCTTTCTTAGAATTCTAGTACCCACCCTTCTTTATAGCTTCACAATTTCTAATGTTGCTATTGCTCAGGGATCGGGGTTATCTATACTTCGTGATGCGGAAATTGAACAAATTATTCGTAATATCACAGAACCTATTTTTATTGCTGCAGAACTAGATAAAAATGCCGTCAATACTTACCTTCTCAATGACAATGCAATTAATGCATTTGTAATGGGTGGACAAAATATTTTTCTAAATTCAGGGTTACTCTTAAAAGCTACAAATGTAAATCAGGTTATTGGCGTAGTCGCGCATGAAACAGGGCATATCACCGGCGGTCATCTCTCACGGTTCAGTGAAGGATTAGAAAAGTTATCAACCTACAGCTTGTTGGGGGCGGTTCTTGGTGCGGCAGCAATGGCCGCTGGATCAGTCGATGCCGGAATGGCCCTTATGATGGGTGGTCAACATATAGGTTATCGTAAACTTTTAGGTTTTAGCCGCACACAGGAGTCTGCTGCAGACCAGGCAGCGCTCTCTTTTTTAGAAAAAACGGGGCAATCAGGCCAAGGTTTAATTGATTTTTTTGAAATACTTGGGGATCAAGATTTAGTACCTGAAAGGTACCGCGATCCTTATGCAAGCACACACCCTATAACTTCACAACGTATTGAAAGAGTTCGTGACCGTGTTCAAGCATCTCCCTACTACAAAGCTGAAACAGATCCTCAGTTGGAAAAGCAGTTTCTTCGATTGCAAGCAAAATTGTTTGGCTATCTTAAGCCGCTCTATGCAACCTTAGTGAGATATCCTATTTCTGATCAATCTGTGAACGCACGTTATGCTCGAACTTTTGGCTATCAACAAAATGATAGAATAAAAGAGGCTCTCATAGAAATAAATAGATTGATCCTAGAATATCCAGAAAATCCATTTTATTATGAAGCTAAGGCACAAATCTTATTCGAAGACGGTCGTGTGCTAGAAGCCCTTCAGCCCTACGGAAAAGCTGTAGAATATTTGCCGAGTTCTGCACTCTTACGTATGTCTTACGCCCGCGCACTGATCAGTTCTGAAGATGACCAGTTTCTTGATAATGCTATCAAAAACCTTGAAATTGCTTTGGATGCAGATCCGGATGATAGTTTCGGGTGGAAACAAGCTTCTATCGCATATCACCGTATGAATAATAATGGTATGACATATTATTCCACAGCCCAACATTTTTTACTATCTGGTAACATCAGGGGGGCTATGGTAAACGCTAAAAAAGCCCTGGATATATTGCCAAAAGGGTCCCCAAATTGGATAAAATCTCAGGATATTATGGTCGTAACAGAATCTCATTTAAGCGATGATGAAAAGAAAAGAAGAAAAAAAAATAAAAAAGAAAACCGCGAAATTCGTCAAAAAGAAAGGCAACGAGGCTTAATATGAAAACTCTAAAGTTACTTAGAACATTTCTATTCACGATGATATCTATTGGAATGTTTTCATTCATTGGAAATACACAACAAAGTGTAAATAATTTTAATATTGAACAAAAAAATGAAATTAAAAAAATGATTCGTAATTATATTCTTGAATATCCAGAAATTATTCCAGAAGCAGTCGAAGTTCTTCGTTCCCGACAAAATATAAGTCGGATTAAAGATAGTCAAAACCTCCTTTATAACGATGGATACAGTTTTGTAGCGGGCAATAAAAATGGAGATGTAACATTAGTTGAGTTCTATGATTACAACTGTGGATATTGTAAACAGGTTCCTGACGTTTTAGCTCGCTTGATCGAAGAAGATAAAAACTTAAAAGTTATATTCAAGGAATTACCGATTCTAGCAGAAACATCACAGTTTGCATCTGTTGCTGCTATGGCATCTATGAAACAAGGAAAATTCTCAAAATTTCACAGCGCTATGATGAAAAATAAACGTGCCCTTACAGAGAACCTCATTCTAAAAATTGCTACCGACAGCGGCATTGATGAAGCTCAACTGCTTATTGACATGGAAGATCCAAAAATTGAAGAAAATATTATGAAAACTAAATATCTTGTTCAAAATATTGGTATTTCAGGAACTCCTGGATTTGTAATTGGCAATCAAATTATCCCCGGTTTCATTCCTTATGAGAAATTAAAAGCTATAATTACAAAAGAACGTGAAACGCAAAATATGTAATTATTTTGCTCTCAATAATTTATTCAAAAACCGGGCTTCACAGTCCGGTTTTTTCGTGCAATAAGGTATTTTTAAACAAACTATTTTATAGTTGGAGTATTTATTTATGACAATCAAACATCAGACAAAGGTTCTTATTATTGGATCAGGCCCCGCAGGATATACTGCAGCAATTTATGCTGCACGTGCAAATTTAAAGCCAATTATTGTTCAAGGTATGGAACCCGGTGGTCAGCTTACGATCACAACAGACGTAGAAAATTATCCTGGGTTTGCTGATGCCGTTCAAGGCCCTTGGCTAATGGAACAAATGATGGATCAGGCTAAAAATGTGGAAACAACAGTTATTACTGATTTTATCACTGATGTTGATTTTTCATCTCGGCCCTTTGTCTGTAAAGGTGACAGTGGTGATACCTATATTGGTGAAACAGTTATAATATCAACTGGTGCTCAAGCCAAATGGTTAGGACTTCCATCAGAAGATGAATATCAGGGTAGAGGTGTTTCAGCTTGCGCTACATGTGATGGTTTCTTTTATCGGGATAAAGATGTAGTTGTTGTTGGAGGCGGAAACACTGCTGTTGAAGAGGCTTTATTTTTAACTAATTTTGCATCCAAAGTTACCCTAATTCACAGACGGGATACACTAAGGTCTGAAAAAATTCTTCAGGATCGTCTTTTTGCAAATGAAAAAATTGAATGTGTTTGGGATAGCCAACTAGAGGAAATTCTTGGGGACGAAGCACCCATGGGAGGTGTAACTGCCGTACAAATAAAGAATATAAAGTCTGGAACTTTGAGTAAAATAGATACCCATGGGGTATTTATTGCTATAGGACACGCCCCTGCAACATCGTTATTTACAAATAAAATTGATATTAATGATCGGGGGTATATAAATACGGCTCCAGACAGTACTGTAACTAATGTACCTGGTGTTTACGCTGCGGGCGACGTTACCGATGAAAAATACCGTCAAGCAGTCACTGCAGCGGGCATGGGGTGCATGGCAGCACTGGAAGCTGAACGTTTTATTGCGGAGAACGAATAACTAGTATGGTTTCAAATATGGATTGGGATAAGTTACGGATATTTCATATTGTAGCCAGCGCTGGTAGTTTTACCCGCGCAGGTGAAATACTTGGCCTTAGCCAGTCTGCTGTGAGCAGACAAATTCGAACTCTGGAAAACAGTCTTCAAACATCCCTGTTTAATCGGCACGCACGAGGTCTTATCCTTACGGATGAAGGGGAAACTTTATACGAGACCTCAAAAGATGTTTTTTCAAAAATACATATCACCGAACAAAAAATTCTTGAAGGAACGGAGACGCCACGAGGAAATTTAAGAATAACTACAACTAATTCTTTCGGTTCTACTTGGATGATGCATAATATTAAAAAATTTATTAATAAATATCCAGAAATTCACGTTCAAATGCTTGTTGGAGATCAGGACTATGATTTACTAACAAGAGAGGCAGATGTTGCTATTCGTTTTCATCCTACAGAACATCTAGACTTAATTCAGAAGAAGGTCAGTACTTTTCATTATCACCTTTATGCCTCACCGGAGTACTTAAATCAATATGGCAGACCACAAAGACCAGAAGAACTAGACGATCACAGGCTTATTACATATGGGAACCTCACCAAAAGCCCAATCCGTGATATTGACTGGATTTTAGATGCTGGTTCAGTAAAAAAACGCTTGCCAATACTAGAAGTGAATAATATCTCCGGTATGCTTCAGGCGGTTAAAGCAGGTGTTGGTATCGGTTCCCTGCCTGATTACCTTGTGCAAGGTTCAACTAATATTTCCAGGGTTTTAGAATCTTCAGAGCCGCGTGAATTTCCGGCTTATTTTGTTTATACTCAAGAGCTTAGAAAGTCGAAGCGGATTGCAGTATTTAAAGAATTTATCATTGAAGAATTTAAAAAATCAAAATTTTAATATAAAATATATCCTAAAGTTTAACTATCTCATAGCTATGCATTTTTTACATATCTGCAACAACCAATAAGCATCTTCTAATGTAAAATAAAACCTATATAACCATAGCTGATGTTGAGAAACATCATTAAATAGTCTTTTGATTATTTAATTGTGATGGTGTTGCATCCTCCCCCTTTTCGACCCATCACTTGTTTCATAATCTCCCCAAGATATGAAGCTTCCCTATATTTTGTGAATTTGCCGGGTCTTTACGACCCGGCATTTTTTTATAAAATATGCTTTAGTATTTCATCCATTTGACTAAATACTAAACCTCCCGCTTTTCTTAAATTTTCGTCTTCACCCAAAACTGAGTAGGCAATAACCTCCATTCCCGCAGCGACAGCACCCTGAACACCGGGCAAACTGTCCTCAATTACAAGGCATTTTGCAGGCTCAACTTCCATTTGATCGGCGGCATATAAATAAATGTCAGGGTATGGCTTGCCACGAGGTACCTGGGATGAATTAAATATATAATCATCAAAATAATGGCGTAAGCCAGTCAAGCCTAAAGTATAATTAATTTTATCAAAACTACCACTCGAGGCTATACATATTTTAGTATCATAGCGTTTAAGCTCTATGATAACATTCTCAACTTTGTGAATTGCTTTTAGGTTTTTTTTAAAGGCTAAAAAAGTTTGAATCTGAAGTACTTTGAGAAAGTCATGAGGAAGTTTTTTACCTAGTAATTCTTCACTCATGGAAATGACACTAGACATAGAACGCCCTACAAATTTTTGAATTACCTTCTCTGTGGTCATTTCAAGACCATTTTTACTCAGTGCATCACGTAAGATTTTATTAGCAATCGGCTCACTATCAACCAACACACCGTCGCAATCAAAAATAATTAAGTCATAGTTCAAGAGAGGGCCTTACATGCTTTTTTAATACGAGAACATGCTTCAATTAAAATATTTTTTGATGTCGCATATGAGATACGAAAATGTGGAGATAAACCAAAAGCTTCACCATGAACAACCGCAACACCAGCACTTTCAAGAAGATAAGTAACTAAATCTAGGTCGTTAGCAATGGTTTTTCCATTTGGGGTTATTTTACCAATAAGCCCAGCACAACAGGGATATACATAAAATGCCCCCTCCGGTGTTGGACAGGTCAATCCCGGTATCTCATTTATCATCGCAACAACTATATCTCGACGCTTTTGAAATTCTAAGGCGCGGTTCTTAAGATAACCTTGCGGGCCATTAAGGGCGGCAATTGACGCTGCCTGGGATATAGAACAAGGATTAGATGTACTTTGTGACTGTACTTTCCGCATGGCATTTATAAGTTCAACCGGACCACCAGCAAACCCAATACGCCATCCTGTCATTGCGTAACCTTTAGCAACGCCATTCATAGTCAGGGTACGGTTTTTTAATTTTGGCTCAACTGCAACTGGTGTATAGAACTGAAATTTATCATAAACAATGTGTTCATAAATATCATCTGAAAAAATCCAAACATTTTGATGCTTAAGAAGTACATCAGTAAGTAATTTCATTTCTGAGTAAGAATAAGCCGCACCCGTGGGATTAGAAGGTGAATTTAAAATAAGCCATTTAGTCTTAGTTGTAATAGCTGCTTCTAATTGCTCCGGTGTAATTTTAAAATCTGAACTGGCAGATGCTTCTATAAAAATTGGGGTTCCTCCCGCCAGAAGTGTCATATCCGGATATGAAACCCAATAGGGAGCAGGGATAATTACCTCATCATCTGGATTTAACGTTGCAACAAAAGCATTGTAAATTGTATGTTTGCCACCACAATTAACAGTTATATTTTCACGGGAATAATCAAGGCCATTTTGGCGCTTAAACTTTCTGCAGATAGCATCTTTAAGTTCTGGAGTACCATCGACCGCTGTATATTTTGTTTGGCCCTCTTGGATAGCTTTGATTGCAGCCTCTTTTACATAGTCAACTGTATCAAAGTCTGGTTCACCCGCCCCGAGTCCTATTACATCTTTACCTGCAGCACGGAGCTCCTCCGCCTTACTTGTTACTGCTATGGTTGGGGAGGGTTTAATTCGTCCGAGAGTATCCGCAATAAATGCCATTTATATATACACCTTAAGTATTAAGTTAAGTAGGATTCGAAAATTAAGTGAAGTTTCAAAATAGTGCAAGAGAGAGATTGCAAAAAGACCATAATAGAACCATATTAATCCAATGAAACAGGATTACAGCCTTAAATCACCTACAATTTTGCAGCCACGGGTCTATTATGAGCGTCCCGCTAAAACTGAAGGGGGTATAAAATTTAAAATCGAATCTGAGTTTGAACCTGCAGGCGATCAGCCAAATGCAATAAAATCTCTTGTCTCAGGTATAAATAATGGGCTTGCTGATCAAGTTTTGCTTGGAGTAACAGGCTCAGGGAAAACTTATACCATGGCAAAGGTTATTGAAAAAACCCAACGCCCAGCGTTAATTATGGCCCATAATAAAACTCTTGCAGCGCAATTATATAGTGAAATGAAAAATTTTTTCCCAAATAATTCGGTAGAGTATTTCGTTTCCTACTACGATTATTACCAGCCGGAAGCATATGTTGCGCGTTCAGATACTTTTATAGAAAAAGATGCCAGTATCAACGAAAGTATTGATCGTATGCGCCACTCTGCTACTCGCGCGATCTTCGAACGTGATGATGTAATTATCGTTGCAAGTGTCTCCTGTATTTATGGTATGGGTGCCGCCGAGACCTATCTCCAGATGGCAATAGAGTTTGACCAAGGTAGTCAATATGAGCAACAGAAGCTCCTGCGTAACCTTGTAAACCTTCAGTACAAACGAAACGATATAGCCTTTGCCCGAGGCTGCTTTCGGGTTCGTGGTGATATTATAGAAATTTTTCCAAGCCATTTTGAAGATCGAGCCTGGCGACTAGATTTCTTTGGGGATGACCTTGAAAAAATTATTCTTTTTGATCCCTTGACTGGTGAAAAAATAGAAGAACTTAAATCTATTAAGCTCTACGCAAACAGTCACTATGTAACGCCAGGACCCAGTATAGGCCAAGCTATTAAGACTATAAAGTCAGAACTTGAAATAACCTTAAAAGACTACGCCTTAAAAGGTATGCTTCTAGAAGCAGCTCGCCTTGAACAACGAACTAATTATGATATTGAAATGCTTACTGCTACTGGTTCATGTGCTGGTATTGAAAATTATAGCAGACACCTTACTGGACGAAACCCTGGAGAAGCACCACCAACATTATTTGAATACTTACCTGAAAATATGCTTTTATTTATGGATGAAAGTCATGTCAGCGTTCCCCAAATAGGTGGCATGTCAAAAGGGGACTATTCGCGTAAAAGCACTTTGGCCGAATTTGGCTTTCGCCTTCCAAGTTGTTTAGATAATAGGCCGCTTAAGTTTTCAGAGTGGGAATATTTTCGACCACAGTCTATTTATGTCTCTGCTACTCCCAGTAAATGGGAACTGGAGCAAACAGACGGAGAGTATGTAGAACAGGTAATCCGACCAACAGGCCTCACTGATCCACCCGTAGAAATCCGTTCTGTAGAAACACAAGTCGATGATCTTCTCCATGAAGTACAAGATGTGATTAAAAAAGGGCATCGTATTTTGGTCACAACCCTGACAAAACGAATGGCGGAAGATTTAAGCGAGTATATGCATGATAGTGGTCTTAAGGTACGCTATTTACATTCAGATATTGATACCTTGGAACGTATCGAAATAATCCGTGACCTTAGGCTAGGTATCTTTGATATTCTGATTGGCATCAACCTTTTACGTGAAGGACTTGATATCCCAGAAACTGGTTTAGTTGCAATTTTAGATGCCGATAAGGAAGGGTTTCTTCGCTCAGAAACATCATTGGTACAGACCATTGGTCGTGCTGCTCGCAACGTGGATAGCAAAGTGATCCTTTATGCAGATAAAGAAACTAAAAGTATTCGCGCAGCCATGCAGGAAACTGATCGCCGCCGTAAAATTCAGGAAAACTACAATAAAGAACATGGAATAACTCCATCAAGCATAAAGAAAAATATCAGCGATATAATCGGTGATAGGGCTGAAGGTGATCATGTGACAATACCGCTTAATACAGAAAGCACCAATAATTTAGTTGGCCATAATTTACGAAGTTACATTGTAGGCCTAGAAAAAAGAATGCATGAAGCTGCTGGAAACCTTGAGTTTGAAGAGGCAGCACGCTTACGTGATGAGATTAAACATTTAGAAGATAAAGAACTTGGGATAGGTTTAAATCCTATTTCACAACATATAACTAACAAGGGGCGATCAACTCTTGGTAAACCAGGCACCAGGCAGTATCGCAAAAAACGCAACATATCCTAAAATAATTTTATGATTAGTAAAATATTATTACTTAATTTGATTTAATCAATTTAGATAGGCATCAATTTATATAGCTTTAATTTGTTTTTCTTGACCTATTATTATGAAAAGCTACCATAACAATATTAATAAAATGGGGGGCATAAGTGTTTAAAGAAGCAAAAGATTTCATCGATAATAAAATTGATCGGCGGACATTTATGAGTAAACTCAAAAATGTTGGAATTTCAACATTAGGCGCCAGTACCATCGCTAGCAGTCTTTCCATTCCAGCTGACAGTGCAGCTTCAACTGCTGACAGCACGGCCGAGCCCAGTCGATTTATCGAAAATATTACAGGTGGTGAGCTTATGGCAGAGTTTCTCATCGAATGGGGTGTCCCCTATGTCTTTGGGCTTGCAGGGTCAGAGGAAGTTGGATTTCTTGATGCCTTAGTTGACCGCGATAAGTTAAGCTACGTCACATGTATACATGAAAACGCAGCCATGGCCATGGCTGATGGCTACAGTCGTGCCACTGGGAAAACATCTATTGTTAACCTTCATTCTGTTGCAGGCGCCGCCTATGCATTAGGTCAAATGGTTAGCTGTTACCGTGATAGAACGCCAGTGGTTGTCACAGCAGGTCGGCAGACTACAGAATACCGCGGTAGTAATGGCTTTTTAGAGGCCCCTAACCTTCATAAGCTTCCAAGCGATTATGCTCAGTGGACTTGGGATGTCACAAGCGCTCAAACAATATCTGAAACTTTACGACGTGCCTTTATGCTTTCAGAAGCACCCCCAGGTGGACCAACCTTTCTGACCTTCTCAAAAGATCACTGGGAAACTAAAGTAGGTCGCACAGAAATTATTCCTCGCTCACGCTCCCAAGTCGACATCGATGTCGCACCCAAAGCATCTCACGTCAAACTTATAGCCGATTATCTAATCGCTGCTAAACGTCCAATGTTGTTCCTTGACGACGATTGCATTCGCCATGAAATAAGTAGCGAAGTTCAAGAAATTGCCGAACTCGTTGGCGCCGGTGTTAGTCTTGGCGCACGCATGCCTTGTATTTTTCCTAATACGCATCCAAATTTTTGTGGTAATTTTGGAACTGACAAAGATCTTGCAAAATCAATCGACTGTTTTTGGGCGCTTGGCGGTCACATGTTCAAAGTTATTAATAAATCACCAGTACCATGGGTTAAGCGTGATGCAAAAATTATCCACACGAGCCTTGCAGGAAGCGAAGTTGGCCGTAATTATCCCGTAGATATAGCTTCAGTCGCTAGTGTTAAAGCTACAGCCAAAGCCGTAGTAAAGGAACTCAAAAAGCGTAAACTAACAGTTCACGAAGATAACTGGGTTTATGAATATTCAAAAAAACGGCGCATTGCTATGAAAGAGAAAGCAGATCATGAACATGACTGGGCACCTATTTCAACATCCCGCCTGATGCGTGAGCTTGATGCTCAGGTAGCACCCGATGCACTAGTTACCACGGAACTAATCCTTTCAAAATATCATCTTTGGGATTATTTTAAAATTGATCATAAAAAACCATTCAATGAACGTCGTTATAATTTTGCAACAAATTCTGGTGTTCTTGGCTGGGGACTTGCAGCATCAATCGGTGTCAAAATAGGAAAACCTGATAGAGAGGCTTGGTGTTTGACTGGTGATGGTGCCTTTAATTTTGGATCACAAGCACTTTGGAGTGCCTCAAGGTACGACGTACCTATTGGTATTGTAATTTTTAATAATGGCGAATACGCTGCCAATAGAAAAGCACAAAATTTTTATAATGGTAGGACTGCTGAAACTGGGAACTATATTGGAGTAAACTTAAAACACCCCGACATTCAATATGCAAAAATGGCTGAAAGTTATGATATTAACGGCGAGAGAGTTGAGAATCCAAATGATTTAAAAGAGGCTATTGCAAGGTGTCGTGCTGAAATGGCACTTGGGAGGCCTTATGTTTTGGATGTTTGTATAGAACGTTTTGATAAAGGCATGGATAGCGAATATTTCGACTATTTTTCAGTTGCTTCGCAGGGAATATAATATCACTAATATTGACCTCAATATAGTAACAAGCTAACTAAAGAAACAATGACAGTATTAAACTTAAGTAATTTACTGAAAGTAAATATAGTTTTAGGCACATAAAAATTAGATTTCCCAAATTTTAAAAAATTAAATAAATTACGAAAAAGCTTCCATTTCCAACCTATATTATGCTAATAAAAGTCAATAAATTCGTACAGTGTTGGTATTTAAACCATTTGAGCATTTTCTAATGCATTTCAAAATTTTCGCTGTGGAAAATCTAAATTTAACCCTATTGGAGCTTCATGGTTGATCAAATGAAGAAAGTAGTTACACGATTTGCCCCTTCCCCAACGGGCTTCTTACATATTGGAGGTGCAAGAACTGCGCTCTTCAACTGGTTGTTTGCGCGCCACCATGGTGGCGAATTTCTAATACGAATAGAAGATACAGACCGCAAGAGATCTAATCAGGAAGCTGTTGATGCAATATTTGATGGGTTAGAATGGCTTGGTCTCATGAGTGATAGTGAAATAGTATTTCAATATGAACGTCGTGAACGGCACTCAAAAATAGCTTATCAACTACTTGAACAAGGTAAAGCCTATAAATGTTATGCGTCTAAAGAAGAACTCACTGAAATGCGTGAGAAGGCAAAGTCAAATGGGCTCGCACTAGGCTACGACGGCCGCTGGAGAGACGCTAATTCTTTGAATGTACCAAAAAATGTAAATCCGGTCATTCGCTTCAAAGCACCTCAAGATGGTCAGATTACAATCAAAGATCATGTTCAGGGTAATGTAATTTTTCAAAATAAAGAACTAGATGATATGATACTCCTGCGAGCAGATGGCACACCTACCTATATGCTTTCAGTAGTTGTTGATGATTATGATATGGGTATCACACATATTATTCGTGGTGATGATCATCTTACGAATGCTGCCCGTCAAGCGCAGTTAATAAACGCACTTGGATGGGACCTCCCCGAATATGTCCATATCCCGCTTATTCATGGAACGGATGGAGCTAAACTGTCCAAACGCCACGGCGCACTTGGTGCAGATGCCTACCGAGATATGGGGTACCTTCCAGACGCACTAAAAAATTACCTTTTGCGCCTTGGTTGGTCGCACGGTGATGAAGAAATAATATCAGAGGCACAAGCAATAGAGTGGTTTGATCTTGCTGGTATTGGCAAATCACCCTCCCAACTAGATTTCGCAAAACTTGAGAATTTAAATGGTATATATATGCGCGAGACCGCAACTGATCAGATAATTTTTGATGGATTAATACCTTTCTTAGAACAAAAACTTTCTCGAGTACTTGATGAGGCGGAAAAGATAAAGTTAATAACTGCAACCAGAGAGCTAAAGAAACGTGCTAAAAACCTTCACGATCTAGCAGAAAGTGCGAAGTTTTTATTTATAAGCCGGCCCCTTGAGATTGCACCTAAAGCGCTGAAGTCATTAGATGAGGATGGTAAAAATACGTTAAGCAAGATTTACAAAGATCTTGAAATTTTAAATGAATGGAATGAAGAAAACCTCCAATCCGTAATAGAAACCTTTATCGAGCGCGAAGAAATAGGCTTTGGTAAAGTTGCCCAACCTTTGCGTTCCGCACTTACGGGAAATAATGTATCACCGGGCATTTCTGAAGTTTTGGAATGGCTTGGAAAAAGTGAAAGCTTAGGCAGGATAAATGACCAAATCTAAAACAATTAAATAGATACAATAGATAGATAATATAAAGTCGATAAACAGTATAAGGATGGAAGAAATGGAAGATAACTATAAAAAAACCGTAACTAATGACACAGCAACATTATCAGTACGCGGGAAAAGCTATGAACTACCAATTTATGGTGGTTCAACTGGCCCAGAAGTTATCGATATCAGCACTCTTTATCGTGATACGAACATGTTTACCTATGACCCCGGTTTTACATCTACAGCTAGTTGTGAAAGCACAATTACCTATATCGATGGTGACAAAGGTGAACTACTTTACCGTGGATATCCAATTGAACAGCTTGCTGATAAAAGTGACTTCCTTGAAGTTGCTTATTTGCTACTATATGGCGAACTCCCAAACAAAAAGCAAAATAAAAAATTTAAAAACGATATTACTTATCATACTATGGTTCACGAACAAATTGTTCGTTTCTTTGGTGGTTTCAGACGTGATGCCCATCCTATGGCAATTATGTGTGGCGTAGTTGGTGCCATGTCTGCATTTTATCATGATAGTACTGATATTACTGACCCTGCACAGCGTCGTATTGCATCAAATCGTTTGATCGCAAAAATACCAACAATCGCAGCGATGGCTTACAAATATTCCGTTGGGCAGCCATTTGTATACCCGCGCAATGATCTTAATTATTCAGAAAATTTTCTTTATATGACTTTTGGTGTTCCAACCTGTGAAAACTATAAGGTAAGTCCAACGCTGGCCAACGCTATGGATAAAATCTTCATTCTACATGCAGATCATGAACAGAATGCATCAACATCAACCGTAAGGCTTGCAGGTTCTTCTGGGGCCAACCCGTTTGCTTGTATTGCCGCTGGCATTGCTTCTCTCTGGGGACCTGCTCACGGTGGCGCGAACGAAGCTTGCCTTAACATGTTAAATGAAATTGGTACTGTTGATAAAATTCCAAAATATATTGATAAAGCAAAAGATAAAAATGATCCATTCCGTCTTATGGGATTTGGCCACAGAGTTTATAAAAACTTTGATCCACGCGCTAAAGTACTACAACAGGTAGCACATGAAGTCCTTGAGGAGCTTGGCGTAGATGACCCATTGTTAGAGGTTGCAAAGGAACTTGAGAGGATTGCTCTTGAAGATCCATATTTTATTGAGAAAAAACTTTATCCAAATGTTGACTTTTACTCAGGAATTATACTCAAAGCGATGGGTTTTCCAACCTCAATGTTTACAGTGCTTTTTGCTTTAGCAAGAACGGTCGGTTGGGTATCGCAATGGGGAGAGATGATTACCGATCCCAAACAAAAAATTGGTCGCCCGCGGCAACTATTTATTGGTGAAAGTGAGCGTGAATACGTTGAACTAGATAAAAGGTAATAAAACTATATTTAATATTAAACCCACCTTAAGTAAGCGGGTTTTTTATTTTCTTTCAATCAGTTCGATCAAATAACCATCTGGGTCTTTTATAAAAGCAATTATGCTTCCACCGTGAGCCATTGGACCTGGGGGGCGAGGTATATCAAGTCCTGCATCCGCTAATTTTTTACAAGTTTTATATATATCAGGCACCCCTATTGCAAGGTGACCAAAGCCATTTCCAAGGTCATAATTATCCTTGCGCCCCCAATTATAAGTGAGTTCGATCACAGTGCTATTATGTTCTTCTCCATAGCCAAGAAATGCCAAGGTAAATTCTCCACCTGGGTAATCCTTACGTCTTATCAATTTCATTTGAAAATAATCACAATAGAATGCAATAGACTTATCCAAGTCAATTACTCTAATCATTGTGTGTAAAAACTTGTATTTATTCTTCATCGCAGGTCAGTTCGCTATCATAGCAGTGTAGGTTGCTTCCGCAACTAGCTTGCCATCAACTATACCTTTGGCTGAAAAGCGCCAAATATTTCTACGGTTTTGTTCTTTTTTAACATGAAGTTCTAAAAGGTCGCCTGGCTCTACAGGTTTTCTGAACTTAGCTCCATCTATTGACATAAAATAAACTAGTTTACCTTCAGCCTCCTCTCCAAGACTAAGCATAACAAGCGCTGCAGCAGTTTGCGCCATTGCCTCAACAATGAATACGCCAGGCATTACTGGTTTCTCAGGAAAATGTCCTTGGAAAAAAGGTTCATTAATAGTTACAGCTTTTATACCCACTGCTCTCTCACCTAAATTAATATCACGCAATTTATCAACTAATAACATAGGGTAACGATGCGGTATTAATTCCTTGATCCTGTTGATATCTATATCATCAACTTTTTGAGCAGTAATTGTCATTATTTTTCCATCCATAATATTATTATATTATAGTGTAAGTAGATCAAATTTTTATAAAAATATCAATATAAATTAAAAAAACCCACCGCAATAAAGAGATAGGTTTTTTTATATTATTTATTTTGTCAGACTAATTTGCCTATTCACCTACTCGTGGAGCAACACCTTCAGGTACGGGAGGTAGTTCTACATTTATCGAAGGCATAGCAATGTCTAGTTGTTCAATTACTCTCGTTGTAACATCAAGGCCTGGAACCTGCACTAGAGCAAAGCTCTTATCCATCATCATAGTTGCACCTGTAAGTTGCAAAATATTTAGTCGAATTGGTATTAAGGCGCGCTCAATCTCAGCATAAGCATTGGTTACCATAACTTCAATTTGACGATTTTGAATTTGGACATCCTGCTGGTACTCATTAACTTTAACTTGAAATTCTTGTTGTAATAGATTGTATGCTTCTTGGGGCATAATGTTGATCTTCGTTTTTAAATCATCATTCTCCGCTCTTAGCAGGTCTTCTCTTGTTTTCAAATCTGCTTGCAATTGGTTCTGTATTTGTGTGACCTGTCTAGTAAGGTCTGTTGCCACTGCAGCATTAGTACCAATCAATGTACTATCAATTACTATAATTTTTGCGGGTGGTATTTCTTGTGCTGATGCAATATTGATCCCATATACTGTTGAGCATATAGCAAATACAGTAGCTAAAAAAAAGTTTGTTTTTATAATTTTAGTCATTTTAAAATCTCGTCCCGACATTAAATTGGAAAAATTCCGTCTCGTCACTAGGTTGGCTTCTTAGCGCCTTAGCTAAATCAATCCTAAATGGTCCAAATGGTGATGCCCATGAAAAACCTATGCCAACGGATACTCTCGGCTTCATCGTATTACCAAGCATATTATATACCACGCCTGTATCAGAGGTCAAACTATCTTCTGCATCAATATTAAAAAGTGCACCCACATCAACATAAGCACTTGCCTCAATCCCTAGATCCCTCGCCCCTCCACCAAGGGGAATAAAGAGCTCAGCTTTAGCATTATAGAACGTGTTTCCACCTAAAGAATAGCCTGTAAACAGATTTGTGTTTCCGGCTTTCCATTCTCTTGGTCCGAGACCCGCCTCCTTAAAGCCACGCATTCTAGGATTTCCAATAAAAAAGCGCCTATTAAGTCTTATATTACCACTTAATCCCTCAATATGGCCGACCTCTGCAGCAACATTAAACACCCAGGTTTTATATACCGGGATATACAAATCATACTTTGCGAGAGTTTTGATAAATTTTTCATTACCACCGGCACCTGCAATCTCTTGGTTCATAGTTATAAGCTGACCTTTAGTGGGCTTCTGAGGGTTATCCAAGGAGTTATAGGATAATCCAAACCCAACTGAGGACGTTAAAAAATCTCCAGAACTATCTTTGATATAAGGGCTATCTGTAAAAAAGCTAGTAACCACATTATCTTGAATAAGGCTATATTTCAATTGCATAACTATATATTCAGTGAGAGGAAATGCGGTACGAAGTGTAGTTCCAATTGATTTCTGTCTGAAACCACTTTCAACAAAATTAGTATCTCTTAAAAAAAGGTCTGCTCCAACAGCCATCCTTCGATTAAGAAAGTAAGGTTCTGTAAAGCCTAATTCAATCTCCTTACGACGTTTTGATATTTGAGCGCCAATTCTTGCATACTGACCTTTTCCAAGCAAATTTCTTTCAGCAATACTAAAGTTTATCATTAAACCTTCATAGCTCGAATAACCTAGCCCAGCTGAAAGTTCACCAGTTGGCTGTTCTTCAACAGTTATTTCCAGTATTGTTTTATCAGCTGTAGTTCCCTCAATTTGTTCAATCTCAACTTCTTTAAAAAACTGCAAGGCCCCTAGGCGAATTTCTGAGCGTCTCACTTTTAATGTATTGAAGGCATCACCTTCGACCATTAGCATTTCCCGTCTAAGAACCCTATCGTGAGTTCGTACATTATCCAGAATTTTTATTTCTTCTACGTACACTCTGGGTGCTTCATTAATTACATAAATAATATCTACAGTTCGATCTACACGGTTTCTTTTTACCTGAGGACGGATATCAACGAAAGCATATCCTCTAAGTCCTGCAATATCGGTTAACATGTCCACTGTGTTATCAATAGCTGAGGAATCATACTGATCACCCTCCACTGTAAAAAGTGCCCGGGTAAGTAATTCTGGACTTAGTTCATCAATTTCACTTTCAATTGAAACATTACCAAAACTGTATAGCTGCCCTTCTTCAACCGAAATGTTTATAAAGAAGAACTGTTTATTAGGAGAGAGTTCCGCTACGGCTGAAGTCACCCTAAAGTCCGCATAACCCTGTTCACGATAAAAATCACGAAGTTTTTGTTGGTCAAAATTAAGTCTGTCAGGATCATAAGTGTCTTCTGAAGCAAGGAAATTCCACCAGCGGCTCTCTTGTGAAACAATTTTTGTTCTTAAAATGTTATTATCAAAAACCTTGTTCCCAAGAAAATTTATTTTCCCAATAACACTTTTAGCACCTTCAGAAATTTCAAAAACCAAATCAACTCTATTTTGTTCCTTTTGAATGACTTTGGGTTCAATATTAGCTGCAAAACGCCCCCCACGGCGATATATCTCTAAGACCCTTTGCACATCAGCGCTAACCTTTGAACGCGAAAAAACTGTGCGAGGACGAAGTTGAATTTCTTCATAAAGATCTTGGTCATCTTTATATTTATTACCCTCAAATAAAATTCGGTTAAGGATT
>JABGYD010000063.1 GCA_018675425.1 Kordiimonadaceae bacterium | reverse complement strand
AGTATAAAACCAAGTTGAAAGCAGAAATGAAGGGTGAAATAATGATTTATTCCATTTTATTTTTTTCATTCTTATTCCAGTAGCTTAATTGTAGCAACTGCATGAACCATGATACCTTGACCTTTTCCAGTGAACCCAAGCTTTTCTGTGGTGGTTGCTTTTATACTAATTCTATCAATATCAAAATCCATTATTTTAGATATATTAGAGCGTATTAAATCACGGTGGGGGCCAATTTTTGGTTCTTCACAAACGATAGTGATATCGATAGAGTTAATAATTCCTTTTTTTTTGGCTACAAGATTAACGGCATGTTTTAAAAAAACATCTGAGCTAACATTTTTCCATTCTGGATCACTTGGTGGAAAATGTTCACCAATATCACCGGCTGCAATTGCACCTAGAACTGCATCCGTGATTGCATGAATTGCAACGTCGGCATCAGAGTGGCCTTTAAGAGACATGGTATGGGGAATTTTGACACCGCCAAGTATAACGTGATCTCCTTTATCGAAGGCGTGAACATCTACCCCATAACCAATTCGAACATCTGTATAATATTTTTTAGTCATTATATTTGCTTTATTTAAATCTTCTTTTGTGGTTATTTTAAAATTATTTTCAAGGCCTTCAATTATCCGGACTTTTAGGCCTGCTTTTTCAGCAATGGCACTATCATCAGTAAAATTAATATTTTCAAAGCGACGGTGGGCCATAAATATCGCTTTATAGCGAAAGGCCTGTGGAGTTTGTGCGCAGTAAAGGTAATCTCTATCAAGGGTGCTGTGAATAGTTTCTTCGGTTATACATTTAATTGTATCTCTAATACGAAGGGCAGGGATTACAGCTCCAGACTTATCAACCTCGCAGATTAATGAATTAAGTGTTTTCTGTTCCAGAAAAGGCCTTGCGGCATCATGGATATAAACATATTCGGGAAAATGTTTTCCGATAGCCTCAAGGCCATTTAAAACAGAATTTTGACGTGTTTTTCCACCAAGTACTGGCTCTGGAAGTCCTATATCACCAACTGCAGTATCATATAGCTCTCTATCATCAGGATGAATAATTACTTGAATAAGATCAATTGTAGGGTTTTTAAGAAAAACATTAACTGTGCGTCTTAATATGGTTATGCCACCGACATCAAGGTATTGTTTGGGTGTTCCCCTGCTCATTCGATGGCCGCGGCCTGCTGCCAAGATGAGGGCTATATTTTTTATAATCATAAAAGGATGCTATCATTCTTAATAAGAATTGTCCTCAAAAATTTCATGATTTTTCAACTTTGACTTTTGAAGTTTTTTTAGTTATGTTATTAACTCAATTGCTTAATTTTTAGACATTTCAAAAAACTGCTTATTTTTTAATCATGAATAATATCTTAAAACCTATAAATATTGGGTCGATTGTAATCGATGATCCAGTACTTCTTTCCCCAATGGCCGGTGTTACTGACTTACCATTTCGTAGGCTAGTAAAGAGCTTCGGTGCTGGTCTTGTTACGTCTGAAATGATTGCAAGTCAGGCTATGATCCGTGACCATAAGCGGACCCATAAAATGGCTAAGGCCGAATCTGATGAATATCTAATGTCTGTGCAGCTTGCTGGCTACGATCCAAGGATGATGGCCCAAGCTGCGCGCATGAATGAAGAAAAAGGTGCTCAAATCATCGATATAAATATGGGGTGTCCAGCTAAAAAAATAGTTAATGGTTATGCTGGGTCAGCCCTTATGCAGGATTTGGATATTGCTGCTAGTATTATAAAGGCAACTGTTGAATCAGTGGATATTCCGGTGACTTTAAAAATGCGAACTGGGTGGGATATTACAAATCGTAATGCACCAGAGCTTGCAAAAATTGCGGAAAGCCTTGGGATTAAGATGGTAGTTGTTCATGGCCGTACCCGCAATCAAATGTATAAAGGTTTATCTGACTGGAGCTTCATTCGAGAAGTCAAGGATGCTGTTTCAATACCAGTTATAGCCAATGGAGATATTGTGACATTTGAAAATGCCCTTGAAGCACTTGATCAGTCTGGTGCAGACGGTATCATGATTGGTCGGGGCGCTTATGGAAAGCCTTGGTTTTTGTCGCAGGTAATCCACTATCTTAAAACGGGAGAAAAATTGCCTGACCCTGATCTTCCGATGATTAAAAATATTATGACTGATCATTATTTGTCAATGTTAGATTACTATGGTGAAGATGCAGGCAAAAAAATTGCGAGAAAACATATTAGTTGGTATACAAAAGGTCTTCATGATAGCGCTGCGTTTCGTCAAAAGGTCAATAGATTAACAGAAACTAATGAAGTATTGGAAATGATAGAAGAGTTTTTTGAACCTCTTTTAGTTTCCTGTGTAGCTTGATTAATGAGCAAGAATAATGAAAAGCTTGAACTTAAAGAAACTCTGGATGATCCTGCGGATGTTATTTTAAATCACATTGCTGATGCGATTCTTACGCTTGATTATAAAAATAATATCACATATGCAAACGTCCCTGCGGAACATTTTCTAGGAAGTAGTTTGCAGGTCTTGAAACGGAAAAAAATTGAAGATATTATTCCTTATGATAGCCAATTGCTCGGTCTTATTTCTCAAGCCCGTAAAATAAATTCCAACATTACAGAATACGATGTCAATATAGGCAATCCGATTATCGGGGAGCTTAGAGTTGATATTTATGTTTCTCCCCTTATAAACGTTTCAAGTTTATCGCAATCTAGTAATGTACTTATTCAGATGCAAAAGAGGACCACTCTAAAAAAGATTAATCAACGGCAGACACATAGAAGTGCAACTCGTTCGGTATCTGGTATGGCTGCTATGCTAGCACACGAAATTAAAAACCCACTCTCAAGCATTAAAGGATCGGCGCAAATATTATCAGAGGATATAAGCAACGAGGACAGATCACTCACAGATCTTATTTGTGAAGAAGTTGATAGGATTTGTTCATTGGTTGATCGGATGGAAGTTTTTTCTGACCATCGTCAAATTAAAAAAAGTGAAATTAATATTCATAGTGTTCTAAAGCATGTAAAAAAATTAGCGGAAACAGGATTTGGAAAACATGTTAAATTTATTGAACTTTATGATCCATCTTTGCCTAATACCATTGGTGATAAGGGTGGGCTCATTCAAACTTTTCTTAATTTAATTAAAAATGCATGTGAGGCTGTCCCAGTCAAAGATGGTCAGGTAAGTATTACTACCGCATTCCGTCAAGGAGTTCGTGTTGCTTCCGACTATGGAGAAAAACCTTTACACTTGCCGCTTGAAATTTGCATCATTGACAACGGTGATGGTGTAGCAAATGATATTAAAGAAAATATTTTTGATCCATTCGTTACTACAAAGTCTAATGGTAAGGGACTTGGTCTAGCATTGGTGGCTAAAACTTTAGGTGAACACGGTGGTATCATAGAATGTGAAAGCGGAACGGGGAATACAACATTCCGTATTTTACTGCCAGCAGCAACGAAAAGAAATGGTTAACAGCATGAGAAAAAAAACTATTCTTATAGCAGACGACGATAAAGCTATTCGAACCGTTTTATTGCGTGCGCTCAGTCGTGATGGATACGATGTTCTCCTAGCCAGTAATGCAGCAACTCTCTGGCAGTGGGTGGCTAATGGCGAAGGTGATATAGTAATTTCAGATGTAATGATGCCGGATGAAAATGGTCTTGATATGCTGATCAGAATTAAAAAAATAAGACCGGATCTTCCTGTTATTATTATGAGTGCGCAAAATACATTGATGACAGCCGTTAAGGCAACTGAGAACGGGGCATATGAATATCTGCCTAAGCCATTTGATCTTGAAGAGCTTAAAACAGTCATCAAAAAAGGTCTAAGTACGAATAAAACGTCTCCTACTGCTGACATATATGAGATCCAAGATGAGATGTCACTCATTGGACGTTCTCCTGCCATGCAGAATGTCTACCGCGTTATGGCGCGGCTAATGAGTAATGACCTTACAGTAATGATTTCTGGAGAAACTGGCACTGGTAAAGAGTTGGTGGCTAAAGCGCTTCATGATTTTGGAATGCGACGAAATTCTGCGTTTGTTGCCATAAATATGGCTGCAATTCCGAAGGAGTTGATAGAAAGTGAACTTTTTGGGCATGAAAAAGGATCATTTACTGGTGCTATTTCAAAAAATATAGGACGCTTTGAACAAGCTAGAGGGGGAACCCTTTTCCTGGATGAAATTGGGGACATGCCCCTTGAGGCACAAACGAGACTGCTTAGAGTTATGCAACAAGGAGAATATACTTCCGTTGGGGGTACTGAACTAATAAAAATTAATATTCGTATCATTGCTGCTACCCATCGCAATTTAGAGAAACTAATTGAGCAAGGTTTGTTTAGAGAGGATTTATACTATCGACTTAATGTTGTGCCTATAATTTTACCTCCACTTCGGGATAGAAAAGATGACATCGCGGATTTAGTTCGTCATTTTTTTTCGAAGTATTCGCAAGAATATAATTTACCACCTAAACTGATGGAGCAAAAAGCACTTGATTATCTTAAAGAGTATAATTGGCCTGGAAACATAAGGGAGCTTGAAAACTTAATTCAAAGGCTCGCTGCGCTTTGTATTGAGGATGTAATTAGTTTAGAAAACTTATCTAGTGAAATTGTTGCTCGTGATATTATTAAAGATAAAATTTATAGTCAAAAAAACATTGTTAAATATTCTGATGAAACTTTACAGGAATCTATTCGTCGTCATCTAAAAAATTACTTTGATGCCCACCCTAATGGTGAATTGCCACCAACGGGCCTTTATTCTCGGCTCTTAAGTGAGCTAGAAAGACCACTTATTGAACTTTGTCTTTCTGCAACCAGGGGAAACCAAATTAAAGCTGCAGAACTTCTAGGGCTGAACCGAAACACTTTGCGTAAAAAGTTAAAAGATCTTGAAATTTCAATTATTAAAGGTGATTTTTAATCGTTTTATTCAGTATATATTAAAATCATGCTAATATGTTGCAATAATACAACAAAGTGGTATTCTTAGACGTTATGGATGATCATTTATCAAGAAAAAAAAATCGCTTTTGGGGTGATATTAGACTTTGGGCTAGAAAGATTAATCTAGAAAATAAGGCTGTTTACGTACTTTTTTTAGCACTTTTAGTGTCTGGGGCTACCGCTTTTATTCTTTTTACTAATGCGGAGCCACTTTCTACAGTTCGAAATAATTTATATATATTTGTTCTACTTATTACCATATTACTGCTACTTTTGGTGACGCTTGTTGTTAGGCAAGTTATTCAGCTGTGGGCCACTGGACATAAGGGTGGAGCTGCAACGCGACTTCATAAACGGATAGTAACCCTGTTTAGTTTTGTGGCGGTTACGCCAACAATTATTGTCGCAATTTTTTCTGTTATGTTTTTTGAATTTGGTCTTCAGGCATGGTTTAGCGATAAAGTACAGACTGTCCTTGACAGCGCAGAAAGTGTTGCAGAAACATATATTGAGGAACATGCACGTATTATTAATGCCGATGTACTTGGTATGGCTAATGAACTTAATCGGCAAGCATACGTATTTATAGCGCAACGAGGGCTACTTGATCAGGCCCTAAATATTCAAGCAAGAGCGCTGAAGCTATCGGATGCGATTATTTTAAACCGTGAGGGCGTTATCACATCGAGAGCCACCGCTACTTTTAGCGCATTTGATGGCCGTTTAAGTAAAAACATCATTGATGCTGCGGCCGAGGGAGGTGTTAAATTTTTCCCTGCTCGTGAAAATGATGGTCAAATTCGTGTTATTTTGAGACTAGATGGTTTCATTGATCAATATCTTTATATTAGCCGCCTCATTGATGCTCAAGCAGTTGCCCTTGTTAGGCGAACTGAAAATGCTAAAAATGATTTTGAAAAATCGCAATCAGAACTTTCTGAATATAGGCTTTTGTTTAATATGTCATTTTTAGTAATTGCATTAATTGTTTTGTTTCTGGCCGCATGGCTAGGATTTGGTCTTGCAAACAAATTAATGAAACCTATTAATATTCTTGTTGGTGCAACGGATAGGGTAGGTAAAGGTGATTTTTCCGATCGTCTGCAGGTTAAAGAAGGTTATGATGACCTTGGTGGATTAACAAAATCTTTTAATACTATGATGCGGCAATTGCAGAGGCAGCAAAAAGATTTGCTTTCCGTTAATGTAAAGCTCGATGAAAGAAGACGTTTTACCGAAACCGTACTTTCGGGTGTTTCTCCTGGAATTATGGGATTAGATCCCAAGGGTATAATCACACTTCCAAATAGATCCGCATCGACAATGCTTGATATTAGTGAGAAAAAACTTAAGGGCCGTAATATTAGTGAGGTAATGCCTGAAGCTCTAGAGCTATTTAAAAAAGCACAGAAGGCAAAGAGCCAAAGCCTGGAAGCGCAAATGGTTTTAACGCGTGGAGAGAAAAATTTAAATTTATTAGTTCGTATTACAACTGAGCTTAAAGGCCTCCACAGGGAAGGGTTTGTTTTAAGCTTTGATGATATTACGGAGCAGGTTGCTGCAGAACGAACCGCGGCGTGGGCAGATGTTGCTCGTCGTATAGCCCATGAAATTAAAAATCCATTGACGCCTATCCAACTCTCGGCAGAGCGTCTAAAAAGAAAATATTTGAAAGAAATTAAGAGTGAGCCTGAAGTATTTACTCAATGTACAGATACTATTGTAAGACAGGTGAATGATCTAAGGCAGATGGTTGATGAGTTTTCTTTATTTGCAAGAATGCCCGGTCCAGTCATGCAATCAGAAGATTTAATCGAACTTTCCAAACGAGCAATATTTATGATGGATCTTAGTAGTCATAATATTAAGATAACTGCTGACTTCCCCTCTTTTCCTGTTGAAATTGAATGCGACAGCGGACAAATTGGTCAAGCCCTTACTAATGTTATTAAAAATGCTTCAGAAGCCCTGACTAATCAACCGAATGCTCTTATTAATATAAAACTTAGTAGCGAGAATGCTAAGGTTTTGATTACCGTTTCTGATAATGGTAAAGGCTTGCCAGAAAATATGATACATACTCTAACTGAACCATATGTGACAACCCGCACCAAGGGTACTGGACTTGGTTTAGCAATTGTTAAAAAAATAATGAAGGATCACGGTGGTGATTTGAGTCTTGAAAATAATATCGATGAAGGTGCAACTGTTACGCTATTTTTTAAAGGGCTTGATCTGAAAGATATGAATAATGACGAACATCATAAAAAACCAACAATTGAAAATAAACTAAGGATTGTTAATGGCGCTTGATATTTTGGTTGTTGATGATGAAGCTGATATTAGGGAACTGATCTCCGGAATTTTAAACGACGAGGGTTATGACACTCGTGTAGCTGGGGATAGTGATAGTGCACTTGCTGAGATTGACGCAAGACGTCCATCGCTTCTAATTCTTGATATTTGGCTTAAAGGAAGTAAACTTGATGGGCTAGAAATACTTGCTGAAGTCAAGAAAAAACATAATAATTTACCAGTTATTATTATTAGTGGGCACGGAAATATTGAGACGGCAGTGACAGCCATTAAAAATGGTGCTTATGATTATATCAGCAAGCCATTTGAAACAGAAAAACTACTTATTCTGGTTGAACGCGCAACAGAGGTTAATCGCTTAAGAAGGGAAAATATTGAGTTAAAAGAACAGGTCGGACATGGATCTGAACTTACAGGGACTTCGCCTGCCATTAATTTAATTAAAAATACAATTAGTAAAGTAGCTCCAAGCGGAAGTAGGGTACTTATTTCAGGGGCATCGGGTACTGGTAAGGAGCTAGTGGCAAGACTTATTCATCGTCAATCTAAACGAGCCAATGCAGCTTTCATCGTTGTCAATGCGGCTAGTATGTCACCTGATAATATGGAAAGAGAACTCTTCGGTGTTGAAGAAGATGGTATCATCATAAAAACAGGTGTATTTGAAAAAGCTCATGGTGGAACGTTATTTTTTGATGAAGTAGCTGATATGCCACAAACAACACAGGCTAAAATATTGCGCATTCTCACTGACCAAACGTTTGAGCGGGTTGGCGGTGATTTAAAGGTTCAGGTTAATGTCCGAGTAGTCAGTGCAACGAGTAGAAATCTGCGTGAAGAAATAGATGCTGGAAAATTTCGTGAAGACTTATATCATCGACTGAATGTAGTGCCAGTGCGTGTACCATCGCTTACTCAACGCAGGGAGGATATACCAGTTTTGATTAAGCAAATGATGATTAGTTTTACAAATACGACAGGATGTTCGCCAATGGATATAAATGAAGCGTCTTTATCCGCTCTTCAAGCCCACGATTGGCCTGGTAATGTAAGACAACTTAGAAATACTGTTGAGAGGATTATGATTTTGTTTGGTGAAGAGGATGTGATTGCTGTTGATATGCTCCCGGCTGAAGTTAGGGGGGACAGTAAAATAATTCGTCCAAATCCAAATACAGAAATTATGACCTTAACGCTTCGTGAGGCTAGAGAGACTTTCGAAAGAGAATACCTTGATATACAAATTCAACGATTTCAGGGAAATATTTCTAAAACAGCAAAATTTGTTGGAATGGAGCGCTCAGCGCTTCACCGTAAGCTAAAGGGATTAAAAATTCATAGTTTGGAAGATAATTGAATGCTTAATAATAATGACGACGAGGGAATTTATAAATGAAAGTTATCATTTGCGGTGCCGGACAGGTTGGATTTAATATAGCTCGACATTTAGCCCATGAGAAAAATGATGTGACTGTTATTGACCGCTCTGAAGAGCTTATTAATAAAGTAAGAAATTCTCTTGATGTCCATGCTATTGTTGGCTATGCCTCCTACCCAGATTTATTAGAATCTGCCGGGGCAGAAGATGCTGATATGATCATCGCTGTAACTCTTTTTGATGAGGTTAATATTGTTGCTTGTCAGGTTGCTCACTCACTTTTTAATGTGCCAAAAAAAATTGCTCGTATTAGAGCGCAAAATTACCTTAACCCTCAATGGCGTGCATTGTTCAGTCGTGATCATATGCCAATTGATGTTATTATTTCTCCTGAAATAGAGGTTGCCAAGGCAGCAATTAACAGACTACAGGTTCCTGGGGCAACAGACATGATCCGTTTTGCAGATGATCGGGTGTGGTTAGTTGGGGTCAAATTAGAGCACGATTGTCCTGTAGTTGACACACCATTACGCCAGTTAACTGAATTATTCCCTGACTTAAATATTGTAGTCTGCGGTATTCTTCGAAATGGAAAACTAATTGTTCCTTCCGGAAATGATCACCTTCTTGTTGGTGATAATATTTATATAGCCTCTGAAAAATCACATGTTAGCAGGGCCTTAAGTGTTTTTGGGCACGAAGAAGAAGAGGTTAAGAACGTTGCTATTATTGGTGGTGGCAACGTAGGTCTATTCCTTAGTGAACAGTTGGTTAAAGCTGGGAATAAGTTTAATGTTAAAATCATAGAGCGCGATGAATTACGTGCAGTCAAAGTGGCTGAAAAAGTATCTGAAGTTGTAGTTTTGCATGGTGATGCGCTTGATATAGAAATTCTTAAGGAAGCAAATATAAAGGATACTGAGACGATTATTTCGGTAACGAATGATGACAAAGTAAATATTTTGTCTGCGCTGTTAGCCAAAGAGATGGGTTGTAAGAGGGCAATTACTCTTATTAATGATCCCTCCTTTGGTGACTTGACAGGTTCCGTGGGTATTGATGCTTTTGTTGATCCCCGCCAAACAACTGTTTCTAGTATCCTTCAGCATATGAGGCGAGGGAGTATTCGCTCTCTTCAAAGCTTGGCTGGTGCTGAAGCAGAAGTTATCGAAGCTGTTGCCGTTGATTCATCGCCACTTGTTGGTAAGCCACTGCGTGAAATTAAACTTCCGGTAGGTATAATAATAGGATCGGTAATTCAAGGTGATGATATTATTGTTCCAAATGGAGGTACTATCATTAAATCAGGTGATATAGTTATTGTTTTTACAGCAGCGGACATGTTCAAAAAGGTTGAAGAATTATTTTCTGTTGGTCTAGAGTATTTTTAAGACTGGTTTCATGAATAATACAATTAAGTTGAATTAAAAATGATAATAAAAATCGGACATATCATTGGATATATCCTAATATTTTTGGGAATTAGTGAACTTATACCAATACTAGCATCACTGAATTTCGATGAATACTATTTGATTTTACCTTTTTTGATTTGTTCTTTATTGACTATTTTTATAGGCCTAGGTTTTTATTTCGCCTTTCCTGATAGGCAAGAAAAACCAAACCGTTACGATATAATTTCATTTTTAGTTATTTCTTGGATAATTATTCCCATATTTGGCTCAATCCCATTTATGGTTTCTGGCGAGTTAACAAAATTTACAGATGCATATTTTGAGGCAACCTCGGCATTTACTACCTCTGGATCAACCTTGCTTGCTAATTCATCTCTGGCGCCAAAAACTTTATTATTTTGGCGCGCATTGCTTCAGTGGTTTGGAGGAATTTATATATTTGTACTTGCTGTTTCTATAGTTCCCTTAAGTGCTATTGGTGGTGCGGAGTTATATAGGGGTGCATTTCCCCACGGCGAACGGGAAGGATTTTTATCAAGAATCAAGGCTGCCTTAAAACCACTTTCTTTAATTTATGTAGGTTTTACACTATTATGTTTGATATTACTTCGACTTAGCGGCTTAAGTTTTTTTGATGCGATGGTGACTTCCATGGCAAGCCTCTCTAGTGGTGGTTTCACAAATCATTCTAATTTTGGTGTAAATAGCTTCAATAATATTAGTGAATTTATTTTAGTACCTTTTATGCTTATTGGTGCGACAAACCTGACCTACCATTGGTTGTTTCTTACTAGAGGTAAATTTAAAGTTTATAAAAATGATAGAGAATTAAAATATTTAATATCTTTGGTTCTTATTAGTGCACTGATTATTTTTGTAATAATCAGCGGGTCAGAGGGTCTGGGAAATGCGTCTATATTGAAAAAAGTGGGTGTATCAATCTTTACGGCAGCTTCAGCCATGAGCACCACTGGTTTTTTACCTGATGGGGCTAACTCAATGCCATTAGGCGTAGTTATTATATGTGCGATATTGCTTTGTTTTGGTGGGTCGATGGGCTCCAGTGCTGGAGGATTTAAAATTATACGCTTTAGAGTTTTATTTAGACAAGCTGTGAATGAAATTAGTCGACTTGCTTACCCTCACGGCGTTGTTCCTATGCGAGTAAATGATTTTATTGTTAGCAGTTCTATCTTAGTGAGTATATGGACATTGTTATTTTTATATTTATCTTCTATTGGCTTATTTTCAATTTTATACGGTATGCTTGGGTATGATATGGAAGTTAGCATTGGCCTTACCTTTGCCAACCTATTTAGTGCCGGATCCATGACCGGTCTTATAGCGCAGGATTTTCTTGGATATGGGGGGATGAGTTATGCTGCTAAATGGCTTACATCAGGGATAATGATACTTGGACGACTTGAAATTATTGCGTTATTAATATTTTTGTCACCATCTTATAGAAAAAAATAATCTCTTAAATTTCTTATAGGCTAATTAACCTTGGATGTTTATTACTTATGATTACTGTGATATATGCGTAAGAAATTAATTTATATGATGTTTGGTTTTATAGTACTTAAAGCTAAAATATTATAAAAAATGGAAAAAAATGTCTGAAAAAGTAAATAACCTCCAAGATGCTTTTCTGAACCACGTCAGAAGAAATAAAATACCCATCACAGTTTTTTTAATTAATGGTGTGAAATTACAAGGTATTATTAATTTTTTCGATAATTTTTGTATATTGTTGCGTCGTGATTCTAATGTGCAGCTTGTCTACAAGCATGCAGTATCTACAATCATGCCAGGTGAAGAAATTAGTTTATTTGTTGAAGATGAAGATACTGAAGAGGACTAATATTACATACTCATGACTGATATTTATTTAAAGAAGTCCTTAGAATTACCCAAAAAAAGATTTAGTAGTGTATGGAATGATACTGATGGGGATGATGAGCATGCAGTATACACAACTGGCGCACGCACAGTTGTGTTTCATCCTAACATTTCTCACAATACTCATACTTCGAGCTACTTCAGAAGCCCAGAAGACCGTTTAACTGAAGCAGTTTCCCTTTCTGCAGCACTCGAACTTAATATTATCATGGCTGAAGTTATATCTCTTGGTAAAGTTCGTCCAGCTACTTACCTTGGTAAAGGTAAGGTAGAAGAACTTGCAGACTATATTCAAGAACAAGATATTGAACTTGTAGTAGCGGATTGTGAACTCAGTCCGGGCCAACAAAGAAACCTTGAGCGTGACCTAAAGGCCAAGGTTATTGATCGAACAGGTCTGATTTTAGAAATTTTTGGAGAACGCGCCCAAACTAAAGAAGGTGTAATGCAGGTAGAGCTTGCTCATCTTAGTTATCAAAAAAGTCGACTTGTCCGATCTTGGACACATTTAGAACGTCAACGTGGTGGTTTTGGTTTTTTAGGTGGTCCTGGTGAAAGTCAAATTGAGAGTGATCGTCGTCAAATAGATGAACGTATAGGTAAAATTAAAAAGCAGCTTGCATCAGTTATACGGACCCGTGAACTTCACCGAATTAGTCGTCGAAAGGTAGGGTTGCCTGTTATCGCTATGGTTGGGTATACAAATGCAGGAAAGTCCACTCTTTTTAATAATCTTACTCATGCAAATGTTATGGCGGAGGACTTATTATTTGCTACGCTTGATCCAACTATGCGTAATGTTGTGATGCCTAATGGAAATAAAGCAATATTTTCGGATACGGTTGGGTTTATTTCCGACCTTCCTACCCACTTGATTGCTTCATTCAGGGCTACTCTAGAAGAGGTAACTGAGGCAGATATTATTTTACATATACGTGACATATCACATCCAGAAACAGAGGCACAAAAAAAAGACGTAGAAGGTATTTTAAAAACACTTGATGTATTTGACTGTGAAAATCATAATATTTTTGAAGTTTGGAATAAAATTGATCGACTTGATGTATTGCAATTTGAAGCCGCAGAAGCTGCAGCTTTCCGGCAGGAAAAAGTAGCAATCGTTTCTGCAGTCTCAGGGGATGGATGCTCAGCACTTCTTGAAAAAATTGACCAAGCATTGGCTAAGAATAAAAAAATATTTACTCTAAATTTTACCCATGCAGAAGGATCTGATAAGGCACTTTTTTATAAATATGGAGAGGTGCTTGAACATTCTGATAATGAAGAAGGTAGTACAATCACAGTACGACTTGATAAAGCTTCAATCGGTCAACTTTCTAAAATGGGAAAATTTAATAAAGTTAGCTCACTTTAATAATTATATTTAGCCTATGACCGCTCTTCTTTCTTTACTTCATTCCAAAGTTTTTCAAGTTCATCTAAGGAGTATGAGGAAATTTTTTTTTCTTTATTATCAATAATTTCCTCAATTTTATTAAAGCGATTGATAAATTTATTATTGGCAGCACGAAGAGCTTCTTCAGGGTCTATTTTAAGATGCCTTGCCAGATTGGCATAAACAAACATCATATCACCAAACTCTTCTTTTATTTTAGTTTGGTCAGCTATGTTTTTTACTAACTCTTCTGAAAGCTCAAGCATTTCTTCATTAAGTTTATCTATTACTTGTGAAGTTTTTGGCCAATCAAATCCTACGCGTGCAGCACGTTTCTGTATTTTAATAGCCCGGGTAAGAGCGGGGAGCCCTTTGGTGATACCATCTAAGATACCATTTTGATTTTTAGCTTTGCGTTCAGTTTCTTTCTGTTTTTCCCAGGCAGTTACTTGTTCATCAGAGGAGCGAAAATTTTCATCCGCAAAAACATGGGGATGACGACGCCGCATTTTCTCAGAATTTGCATCAACAACATCGGAAAAGTTAAAGTGACCTGCTTCTTCTGCTAATTGAGAATGAAAAATTACTTGAAATAGTAAATCACCAAGTTCATCCTTAAGGCTTACCATATCACCTTGTTCTATCGCTTCAGCAACCTCGTAGGCTTCTTCAATGGTGTGGGGTGCCAATGTATTAAATGTTTGTTCTACATCCCAAGCACAGCCATCCTGAGGGTCACGTAGAGTTTTCATGATTTTTAGGAGTTCTTTAACATTGTCCATGATGCTCAACTTTTAAGTTTAAATTTATTGCGATAAGTTTATTGAATATTTTAGATAGCTCATTTTATTTAGATACTTTAAAATTTAATTACTTGTACTTCAAGTACGGGTAAGTAAATGGGTCTTATTTCGTTTCAGAAGCTAGGTCTTAAAGATATTATTGCTGTAATTGGTGATAGTGATAATAAGAATTCAATTAATCTTCATAAAAAAACTTGGGTTTCTAAAATTTGGAATTTTACGTGAGGTAGATTTCAAGTTTGGACGTTGGATAAATGTTGATCTGATGCAAAAGCCCTTTAGGGTTTTTTATTTTTTTGGTTTTTTTTATAAATATCAATGACCACTGGCGTAATAATAGCACAAACTATTACTACAATGATTAATATTTGAATTATACCTGGGGACATTGGCAGCTCCATTCAAGGCCCAACTGTATAAATGATATAGATTAATTACTAAAGTTTAAAATTAATCCCCTTGCCAAGTACTAATATACGCCTTAAAAATTTATATATGTAATAATTTTTTTGGGAGCGGTTACATGAATAGTAGAAGAAAATTTTTAAAATTATCTACTCTGTTTGGCGCAGGAGGCTTAGTAACTGCTTGTAGCGATAATTTTAATGTTAAAACAAATGAATTAAAACCCAGAAAATTTGATCATCTCCCTAATATGATGGATGGGATTGCTGCAATAAGTGTAGATGAACACAATGAGCGCATAGCATTGGCTCAAGAGCTTATGACACAGAATGGTTTTGAAGCTATATACTTAGAAGCAACCTCTAATCTCTGGTATTATACAGGTATGCGCTGGGGACAAAGTGAACGTATGGCGGCGGCCATAATTCCAAGGAAAGGAGAGGTGGCTTATATTTGTCCAATGTTCGAAGTTGGAAGGTTGCAGGAACGTATTATTGTGGGCAAAACCGTCCGAGGTTGGGAAGAACATGAAAGCCCTTATGATTTAGTAGTAGCAATGCTTAAAGATATGGGGATTGAAAAAGGTCAACTTGGAATTGGGGAAGAAACAAGATTTTTCCTTGTGGATGGAATTCGTAAAGCAGCACCTCATATAGACTTGGTTAGTGCTGATCCGATTACTGCAGAATGTCGAATTATAAAATCTTTAAGGGAGCTCGAGTTAATGCAGCATGCGAGTGATATAACTATGGCTGCTTATAAAGAAACTGTTAAGCATATTGAGCTTGGGATGCGGGGCTCTGATATTAATGATCTTTCCAGGCAGGCACACGCTGCACTGGGGGTGTCTGGATCACTAGGGACGATGCTAGGTGTGGTTTCTTCATCACCCCATGGATCCATTGTTGAGCCGTTACTGGAAGAAGGCATGATAGTGCTGATGGATGGTGGGTGTAATGTTCATAATTATGCATCTGATATTAGTCGCACATTTGTATTTGGAAATCACACGGCTGAGCAAGAAGAGGTTTGGAACCTCGAAAAGGCGGCGCAGGCTGCTGGTTTTGCTGCGGCGCAGCTTGGGGCTCCGCAAGAAAATGTTGATATAGCTGCCCGTAAGGTAATAACTGATGCTGGATACGGTCCGGGTTATAAAACTCCCGGCCTTCCGCATAGAACTGGACACGGCATTGGACTTGATATGCATGAGTGGGGAAACGCGGTACTTGGTAACAAACGTCCGCTTGAGCCGGGTATGTGTTTTTCCATTGAGCCGACTGTATCGATCCCTGGAAAATTTGGAGTGAGACTGGAAGATTGCTGCTACATGAGCGCAGAGGGACCAGTATGGTTTACAAATCCATCAGTTGCTATTGATGATCCATTCGGTGATAATTAGATGAAAATAAGTATAGCTCAAGTTATAAGTATTCTTGTTTTTTCTACCTTTTTAACTGCATGTAAGAAAGACGGTGTAGATGACCAAATATTTACTATTGCCGTTATTCCTGATACCCAGAATATGGTTGATTTTAGCCATCAAAATTCGGAAAATTATCCTATCGATAGCGCGGGTATGTTTATTCAGCAGATGCAGTATCTAGCGGATAATACAAATGTACGGGGTGGTGATATTGAATTTGTTACATCAGTAGGGGATGTTTGGCAGCATCGTGAAAATGGCGTTGATCCCGCTCATGCAAACCGGGGACTAACTGCGGCTGATGATAGCCCAAAAAAAAATTCCAAAAATAAAAATGGTATTCATGACTTTGAAATCCCACTAGCCAAACGTGGGTATAATATATTAGCTGAAACAGGCATCCCTTTTTCAGTAGTTCCTGGAAACCACGATTATGATTGGTACTGGCGTGATAGTAGGTTCCCTCGCCAACGCGATAGGTTTGATGAGTTACGCGATGAAAGAGGACGTATTGTTCGTTTTGACCCCACTATCATAGGAATGACACATGTTGGTGGACTTGATAACTTTAGAAGTGTTTTCAGTAACATAGGGCCTTATTTTAAAAATAAAAATTGGTACATTTCGAGCTATAATGGGGGAGCTAATAGTGCGCAAGTATTTCAAGCTGGAGGCTATAAATTTCTGCATTTAGGACTTGAAATGCAGTCTGGTGATGATGTTTTGAATTGGGCTCAAGAAGTTATTGATGCTAATATTGGTATTCCTACTATTATATCGACGCATGATTTTTTAACGACAGACGGTGAACGAAAACAAAGGATTAATGCCGACTATTCGCGCGTTGATCCTGGGTACCATAAAGCGACCGAAGAAATATGGGAAGAGTTTATCGCTATTAATGATCAAATATTTATGGTTTTAAGTGGCCATAATCATGCACAGTCGCGAAGAACAGATGATAATAGTTTTGGTCATAAAGTTTATCAAATTATGGCAGATTATCAGGACCGAGGCCAATCGCTTAGATCCGACCCTGATAAATTTCCAATACCTCTTAGTGACGGCTGGTTGAGGTTAATGGAATTTAATATGGAGAAAGATATTCCGCTGATAAACGTTCGAACATATTCTACATATTATAAAAAATTTTCTTATGAAATTCCGGAATATGCACTCTGGTATAAAAAGTGGGAGCACCCTGAACTTACTGATGAAGAGTTTAATGCTATGGACCACTTCTCAATTGAACTTCTGGACTTTAGAGAACGGTTTAATAAAAATTAATAATATTTACTATGTTATTCAATAATTTTTTTAAAAAAAATAAAGGAGCCCTAATTGGTAAAGTCACTTAATAGGCGGGAGATATTAGAGCGAATGGCCGTGGTTTCTGGCGGTGCTATATCACTCACAGTTCTATCAGCATGTGAGGGTGGTGCATCAGTGCCTAAAGATACTAAAAATATCAAACTTAAAGTATTGAGTAGGGAAAATCTTGATCTAATAGCGGATTTTGCAGATATAATTATTCCTGATACAGACACATTAGGCGCTAAATCTGTTAATGTTCATTATTTTATTGATGAACTTGCAGCTAACTGGATGACAAAGGTTGAACGGGATTGCTTTATCGAACGAATTAATTCCCTTGACCGGTCCATAAAAACTAAACATGGGAATACCTTTTCTTTCCTGAGCAGGGATAAAAAGATTGCTATACTTGATAGTCTCGGGTTGGAAATTACTAAAATCTCCTCTGACAACACTAATAAAAACAGACCTAAGCATATTTATCTTGAATTGCGTGAGTTAATAATTTTTAGTTATTATACATCCGAAGTTGGTGCGAGCGAAGAACTTTTATATGATCCAATGCCTGGAAACTATAAAGGCTGTGTTGCTTTTTCGGATGTTGGAAAGACATGGTCTATTTAATTCAAGAAAGTTGGCAAGATTTTAGTCATCTTCACTATAGTACCCTATTACGTCACCTTCAGTAGTAACGCCCAGCCCGTTTAAAACGCGGTTTGAATAATTAAAATATGCAACAACTTGATTAACCTCAAGGATTTCACCGTCGGTGCAGCCGGTTTTTCGAAGTGGAAGCATGTCTCCTATTACCATTTTAGCCACATCGCCAGTGAGTTTTTCTGTATAGTTAAGCAATGCCAGCTCCTTACCCTTAAAGTAATATTCTGGTTTGCGACTTTCTAGTGCTGCATATATTTGATCTGATCTTTGTTTATTGTTAATTAAACGCCTTGCATTCATAAAATGATGGGTAAGACTATATTTACATTTATTTATAATGCTGGTGTAGGAGGCTACAACCTCTAAAAACCAGAATGGAAGTGTATTGTCTGGATTATGAAGTACGGATTTGTATATTGCCATATGACCGCCGATAGAATGAGGTCTTAATGATTGACAGCGCATTACATTATCGACTGTACCATGAGGTGAGCGAGCTTTGTTGTACATATCTTTTACAATACCAGTAGCTTTATCATCTTCTATCATTTTTATCCAAGCAGTCATATTCTTCTCTTAATGTTAAGATTTTAAAATTATAAATTAAAAGTTTAAGTAATTAGTATAAAAATCAACAAATTTTAGACTATAGTTACTATTTTAGTTTATTTGTATTTTTCTAATTAAAAATTTTTAGGCTGAGTTTGATTGAATAGTGCCTTTAATTCTGGCCAAGTGTTGATACATTTTTTTGTAACTTCAAAAATGTTTGGAAAGAGTATACCCTTATTCCAAAGAGCCAGACCATTAACTTTAATTGTATGTCCATGATTTGTGCAGCTTATTTCTCCTGGTGCATAGTCACCACAGGTATGAAAGTGTATATATTCAGGTTGACTAAAAACTGTGTTTGACCAACGATCAGGGTCATCACTTTCTGGCACTTTATAATTACCGCCTGGATGGATACCAGCATGCCATGAATGAACCACGGTAGGGTCAATATTAAATTTATTAGCTACTAGATTATAGTGTTCCTTTACTTTTTTTACTTCGTCTTTTGGGCCGGTAAAGGCAGTAATTCGACCTAATTCAATTTCAGCAATAACAGTTTCATTTAACTTAAGGAAATCTGGTTCATATACTCGTGATCCAGTAGGGGCAAGATATCGATCAAGAGCCACTTGACCAGAAAATTTTTTAGCCTCTATTGGTTCGTGCACTCCAAGGGGGAAACGCCGGACGTCATCGTTATCACTTGCCTTTTTTTGTTGTTTGGGGAGGGCTCCAGAGAGGTTAGAGCCAAGTGGGCAGCTTATTTCAATCTTTTCAGCATTGAATAAGACATTATCAACTGCTTTTTTAAAGTCTCTAAAAGCTTTATAATTTGTGGTACCAATTGGTGAAGAAAGCATATCCATATCACGAATATAACACATTACAATTCGAGTGCCAGCTTTGGGTTGAGAAAAGCGCTCCTGATCGCCAATTCGACTAAAAAATATTGTAACAGTATTTTCTTCAATTAATTCAATAAGGTCTGTACTACGAAAATTTTTTGGACTTCCTACTTTAGTCAGCATCTGATCTATACCCATTTTTTTTGCCTCTGTGGCAATAAATTCAGCGCAGTGACCGTCGTACCAACCCAAATCACTTTCTTCAGAGACAATTAACAGTTTCTCGCCTGGCTTTAAATCTGCGCAGTTAATTAGTAAATTTTTGGCACCCCTAATATGATTTTCCGTAATATTCTTCATCTTCTTTCTGCTTTTATAGCAAGGAATGTGAATTTAGATGTCAGAACCTCAGCGACACCGTGGCTAAGTTCACTATCAAGCGTCAGACTATCCCCTTTTTTTAAATAAATTTTATTTTGTCCATAATTAAATATAGCTTCCCCAGATTGAACATGCATAAATACCACCCCATATCCAATATAGGTTGGTGCGGAGGCATCCTGCTTTTCCATAGAAACAATATGAGCCTCAAAACCAAAATCGCGACGCATGTGTGATGCTACATTGATAAACTTGTGGCTGTGATTTTCTATAATTCGAGTAGAGTGAATACCTTGCCCATCTTTAACGTGAGTGAAGTCAACATGGGCGGACGCGGTATCACGAAAAAAACTGACCATTGGCACATCGAGCGCTTCACTGAGGGCGGAAAGGGTAGAAATAGATGGTGATACTTGACCATTTTCTATTCTACTAATCATAGCGGCTGATATACCAGCATTTTTAGCGAGTTCTTTCGCGTTAAGGCCGTGGTTTTCTCGCAACTCTCTGAGGGAGGTGCCAATAGCTATATCCATTTGATTATTGGGCAATAGAATGATCCTTTCTATAAGCAAAAGCTTTGTCAAAACGCCAATCAAGGTAGTCACCACAGGTGATAGGTGGTTCGCCATCTTTAAAATTTTGGCCAAAAATATCACAGGGATCTATAATTGTTTCTGGGTTAGGGTCATATGCGAGTACAATAGAAAGTCGTTCGCGACCGGAAATATTAATCACCCTGTGAGGTGTAGACTTATATGCGCCGGCAGTCCAACGATGGAGCAAGTCGGCTACGTTGATAATGAGCGTTTCTGGAATAGGAGAAGCTTTTATCCAATGTCCATCACGGTTTTTTATTTGAAGACCGCCAACATCATCTTGAGCTAATACGGTGAGGACTCCAAAGTCTGTATGAGGACTAGAACCAAACTGTTCATCAGCATTCTTTTTTGATTGATCGGGGTAATAAACAAATGATCCACGACTAAGAGGTTTATTGGAGGTCTTTAGAAAAAAATTTTTGTCAAGATCAAGGCCAAGGGCAAATCCACGCATAAGGGCTTGTGCAATCTTATGAACTCTTTTAAAATATTCCATTGTGGCAATTTGCATATTTAAATTTTTGGCAGGCCAAGTGTTTTGCCCACGGAGAGAATGGTTAGATTGACCTAAGTTGTCAAATCCCCACAGAAAACTTTCTTTAAGATCAGGTTTACCAACATCACCCATCTTAGCGCCCCCTGCATCTATCCAACCACGATGGTTATTAGTGATGGATGTAGCTAATTTTTGGGTTTTATTGCTTCTAAAAAACTTGTAGGCTTCGGCTCTTGCATTGTTGATTATGCATTGAGGTATGTCGTGACCTTTTATATATATAAAACCAAGTCCACTACTTGCTGCCCTTAGTTCTTGCGCCACACCAAGAGGATTACTTCCGTCAAGGAGTGCGCTAATGTCACAAACAGGAATTTCAGATGGTTTGGTAATCTTGGCTTTTGTAAATCCCATAAAAATAAAATCCAGAATACAAAGAATAATTATACTCTGTATATAGTATGAGATTTACCAGTATGCAACTAATTTAATAAAAAGCAATTATATTAAGTGATGTTATTTTCAAAAAAAGTTGGATTCTTACCACCAATTATAATATCAAAATTATAGCCACAGTCAAAATCACCATCTGTTACGATATATTTTTTGCCAATATTAGCTTCAAAACTGTCACCCATTAAGATCCTCATGGGATCCTTAGCATTATGAGGGTCATTAGGAAAATACATTTGTGAGATAAGCCGCGAAGAACCTCCGATAATTGAGACATGGATATGGGGGGGACGCCAACGACCGATATCTGGGCGAGCTAGGTATGCGCCCGGCTTAATTGTCCAGAATTCATAATTACCATCGCTGCTGCTTAGGGTACGTCCAATACCAAGAAAGTTTTGATCAATTGGAAGCCCTGAATGATCTTCATCATGTGTATACCCCCCATGTTGGTTAGCATTCCAAATTTCGATAAGAGCATTTCTGATTGGGCGTCCATATTCATCCATTAATTTTCCTGATACTTTGATAGCTTCCCCAGATGCGCGCGGCCTTCCTGGCGCAATCCTCGTCATATCAGCTTCAGCAAGATTAATGCTATGAGCCCTTGGAGCATAGGGCACGAAGGATGTGCGTGCTGCTTCTGGTATGAGATTAAGTTTATTGCGAGGGGTTCTTTCGTTTGAGGTGTTATCGGTTGGTCCGATCCCCAGCTGTCTTCCATATTTAGTCATAATTCTATTCCTAGCTTAAAAGATCATCAAAAAATGGCGTTTCATTGTTACCAGCCATAATGATTTCAATTTCATATTCATTATGAGCGACTTTATTGATCATCAGTCTTTCGCGCAGTTCTTCTGGGATAGAGAGTAGCAGGGGGTCATCGCTATTAGACTTTTCATCTGCAAAAAAGAGCTGTGTAACTAAACGCATAATCCCATCAGAGAACAATGTAACTGTGATATTAGGTGCTCTGCCATCTGCCACACCTGGCTTTATGGTGGTTAGACTAAAATTACCATCTTTAGTCCTATGGCGAGCATAGCCGGTAAACCATGGATCAACCATCTCATGACTTTCTGTATCCGGCCGGTAGTAAAATCCTTGACTATTTGGTTGCCAAAACTCAAGTAGGCAGCCGTTAGAAAGTTTACCGTCGATGTCTTTTACACAGCCTTTGATAGTTATTTTTTCACCTAACGGTTTAAAGACGATACCACTGCGAATATTTGTCATATCCAAACTATTATTATTTTCACAAAGTGATGGAGGGTAGTAAGGACCAACAGTATCTTCATTAGTAGGTGTTAAACGATTGATTTCTTTATTGGAATATGTCATTCCTTATCCTTAAGTTTTGTATATAAAACAATTATTAACAATTTAGGGTTACCTTATAGATGTTAGAAACTCTCCACAAGAACCATGAACGTTATTTTGTACCTGGATTGGATCGAGGACTTCGTGTTCTGGAGATAGTAGCGAAGTCTGACAGACCACTTACTATAGCTGAAATTGCTAAAAAACTTGATGTATCGCGCTCCTCTGCCTTCCGTATTACCTACACGCTTAGTCACCTTGGTTTTCTTATAACGGACAGTAGCAATAAGCTTTATGATTTGGGTCCTCGAGTTTTAAGCCTTGGTTTTTCCTACCTTAATGGGCAAGATATTATTAAAATAGCCAAACCTCATCTTGAAAAATTGCGAGATATCACTGAAATTTCAAGTCATCTTGCCATCCGTGAGGGTAGTGAAGTTCTTTATTTGGATAATATTGTATCTAAGTCCCCTTTTGTTAGCAACATTTCTAGGGGTGAACGTCGCCCTATTTATGCTAGTCCACTTGGTTGGGTTTTATTGGGAGATATGCTTGATCCAAAAATTATTGAGCTTTTTAATAATATGAATTTTCAAAAAATGACTGACCATACACCAGGAAATGTAAGTGCTTTGATAGCACGAATCCGTGAGGCACGAACTTTGGGATATGTCGTTTCTCGCGGATACGTTCAGCATGGAGGTTCTACCATCACCGCACCAATCTTTGACGAAACAAACGCTGTAGCCGCAGTTATCGACATTTCCGGCCCTGATAGCGGTTTTAACTTCGATGAAATTGACAACTTTTATGTTCCTGCAGTTGTTGATGCTGCCCAAAATATATCTAGAGATCTGGGTTTTTCAGGGTAGAATTTTTATAGCCCTAAGATCTCTCTTGCTTCCTTCGTACTTGCTATATTACCGCCAAGCTCATGTAAAATATGTACAGCTTTTTCTACAAGTTGGGCATTACCCTTACAAAGTTCACCTTTTTTAATATAAAGATTATCTTCCATGCCAACGCGAACATGGCCGCCAGCAACAAAGGCCTGCACAAGCATAGGGTACTCCATACGGCCAATTCCAAAGGCGGCCCAGACTGAGTTTTCTGGTAACTGAGACTTAAGGTAAAGCATTGTCTCACTGTTAGCCGGTGCACCGAAGCGTACGCCCATCACCATCTGAACCATCACGGGAGATTTGATTACACCTTCACTGATAAAATGATTAAGTAGATGCATGTCACTACTATTAAATATTTCTATTTCAGGTTTAACACCAGCAGCATATATGCGTTCGGCCATAATTTTAAGATTTTCTGGTGTGTTTATCACCGCAGCTTGCCCTGACCACATTGTATTTAGATCTAGAGTACATATCTCTGGCTTTAACTTTTCCACATGACTTACCCGCAGCTCTGGTCGACAAAGTGTTGAATTTTGAGCTGCGACCATTGGATTTTCCTTACTTGGGACAAAGCGTCCTCCTTCACCTGTGGTAAGGTTTAGAATTACATCAGTATTTTTTTCGCGAATTCGAGTGACCATTTCATCATACAATGAAAAATCCATAGACCCTTTCCCAGTTTTGGGGTCCCTTACATGAAGATGGACTATCGCTGCTCCTGCCGCTGCAGCCCCAAGAGCTGCCTCAGAAATTTCTTGTGGTGTGATGGGCAGATCTGGATGCGCTTCCCGGCTTGTTAAGTTGCCGGTTACGGCACATGTAATTATTGTTTTATTCATGTTATACCTTAGATAATTGTTTTATTCAATTGTTTTAAAAGGGATTTATATGTTATTTTTATTATAAAATCGAGTTCTTCATCGCTAACTGTATAAGGAGGGGCAAGCAGGATATGGTCTCCATTTATTCCATCCACGCAGCCTTGAGATGGATAGCTGAGCATTCCATTCTCAAGTATATCTGATTTAATTTTACCAGCCAAATTAAATGCGGCAGGGAATGGTTCTTTGGTCTTCTTATTCTTCACAATCTCAAGTCCCCAAAAAAGACCACGACCTCGAATATCTCCTATGTTAGGGTGATCAGCAAATCGATTATCGAGCATTTTCTTAAATTTTGCCCCTTGAACTCGAACCCGGTTAAGTAATTGGTCCTCCTCAATCACCTTAAGAACTGCAAGGGCTCCAGCACAGGCAATGGCATGGCTCATGTAGGTATGCCCATTCCATAGGTTTCCAGTACCGTTTTTGATTGCGGTGATTACTTTTTCGTTTGCCATTAGGGACGCTATGGGTTGATAGCCAGCACCGAGACCTTTAGCGATTGTTATGATGTCAGGGCACGCTTCTTCGGCTTCCATGGCGAATAAATATCCTGTCCGACCAATCCCACACATAACCTCATCAGCGATAAAGAGTATACCATATTGATCACATATTTCTCTAATTCTCTTAAAATAACCAGGCACGGCCGGCTCCGCTCCCAGTGAGGCGCCGGACACTGGCTCTACCACAAAAGCGGCAACTGTCTCTGGCCCTTGTTTTAATATTTCCTCTTCTAGGGTATTTGCCATACGCAAACCAAAGTCTTGGTCATTTTCATTATCATTCTTAAAACGATATGCATAACAGGGAGGTATATGGGCTACATCAATCAATAATGGAGCAAATGGCATTTGGCGTTGTTTATGACCGCTTGTGGCCAATGCACCAAGAGTATTTCCATGATAGGATCTGTCGCGCGCAATAATTTTAGCTCGTTTTTCGTCTCCGCGTTCTAGGTGGTATTGTCGGGCAAGCTTAAGTGCTGCTTCCATTGCTTCAGAACCAGATCCAAGAAACATGGCGCGCCCGCTTCCAAACCCAACGGGTGCATTTTCAATTAAATAAGTAGCGAGTTCCTCGGCCGGTTCATTGGTAAATACGCCAGTATGGGCAAAGGATACTTTATCCAGCTGGCTCTTTATAGCTTCAATTACGCGTTGATTTGTGTGACCGAGGCATGAAACAGCAGCCCCACCACTAGCATCAAGATATCTTTTTCCTGTATCATCTATAAGATAATTACCCTCAGCTCTTTTGACAGTGGGCACAGTTATACTTATATTTCTATGCAGAACGTGTGACATATTAAGGATCCATTAATAATTAGTTTTATATAAGAAACAATTGTTTAATTATAAAACATATATTGAAATAAA
Organism: Kordiimonadaceae bacterium; assembly: GCA_018675425.1. Lineage (GTDB taxonomy): Bacteria > Pseudomonadota > Alphaproteobacteria > Sphingomonadales > Emcibacteraceae > Pseudemcibacter. Next base: position 35,532 of record JABGYD010000063.1, on the reverse strand, counting down.
AAACAATAAAGAATATAAGATAATCATGATGCAACCATATGCAAATATAAAAATACTAGATCTCACTCATGTTCTTGCCGGACCATTTGCAACTTATCAGTTTGCACTCCTTGGTGCAGAGGTAATTAAGATTGAAGACCCTGCCAATCCTGACTGCGCACGCGGGCGTGGTCCGGACGCAATGCAAAACGCAGAACTGCGCGGTCTTAATTTTCAGGTGCAGGCATCTAATAAAAAAGCTATGACACTTGACCTTAAGACGGAGGAAGGTCAATCCATTCTTAAAATGTTAGTTAAGGATGCAGATATTCTCGTAGAAAATTATCGTTCAGGTGCGCTTTCTAAGCTTGGCCTTGCTTATAGTGATCTCAAAAAAGTTAACTCAAAACTGATTTATTGCTCAATAACAGGCTTTGGCAATAACGGGCCTAAAGCAGAAGTTAATGCCTACGATAATGTTATACAGGCAACTAGTGGTGTTATTACTCAGTCTGGAGGCCATAAGCCCGGTGTATCATTTGTTGACTACGCTGCGGGTTATAATGCTGCGTTTGCAATATCAGCTGCGCTTCATCAGCTTGAAGTGACAGGTCGTGGTAAACATATTAGCTGCTCGATGCTTGAAGTAGCAATGACCCTTATGGCGCCTGAGGCAGCAGCAGCGCAGCATCCAATAAAAACCCTGCGTGATAAAGAACCTGGGATAAGTTCTTATTCTACCAAGAATGGAATATTGATGATGGGAGCCTTTACACACAGTCAGAACCGTCGAATGTGGAGATGTTTGATAGAGCTTGGATATACTGTGCCAGAAGATTTGTGTTCTCCCACTGACTGGGATAGCTTGTGGGCAGCTGGAGAACAGATTAAAATTACTCTAAGTGATATATTGCTTGATAAGAATGCAACTGAATGGCAGGAATTATTCCACGCTGTAGGTGTTCCAGCGGAGCGAGAGCGCACGTTAAGTGAAGCGGTATTAGACCCGCAGTTAGAAAATTATTTTGAGCAGGTGGAGGGTGTAACACTTCCTAAGGCAGCATTTCATTTCGAGGGTGGGGCAGAGATAACAACGCCACCCCCTAAATTTAGTGAGCATACTGATGAAATACTGATGGGGATAGGTATTTCAAAATCAGAAATTAAACGACATAGAAAAAATGGGGTAATCGCATGACCAAATACGTAACCGCAGAGCTTTGGTCTAAATTACCCAAAAAATTTCATTTTAAAGGTGACCCTACTGATTGGGTAAAAATGACTAGGCCTGGACAAACCCTTCATTCATTTCTTGAGGGGCCAGTCTTTGATGGATATGGCAATCTTTGGCTTGTTGACGTTCCCTATGGGCGCATATTTTGTATCAATAAAAATGGTGAATGGCACGTTGATAAAGAGTATGATGGCGAGCCGCATTCGATTAAAAAGAAATCCGACGGTAACTTTTTAATTACAGATTATAAAAATGGTTTACTTGAATATGATGGTAATGGCAATTTAAAGACGTTGATCCCTAGTGATCAATTTAAGGGACTTTCGGATTTAAGTATTGCCGAAAATGGTGATGTCTGGTTTACCGATAGTGGAAGGACAAGTCTTACCGATCCAACGGGTGGTGTTTATTGCTTACGTGCAAGCGGTGAGCTTGAACATGTGCTTGCTAACGTTCCATATCCAAATGGAATAACATTATGCCCCGAGGGTAAATTTGTTTATGTAGCTGCAACCCGAGCCAATGCTGTCTGGCGTTTTATGGCAAATTATCCAGAACCGAAATGGCCAATGGTGGGTACTTACGTTCAAATGTCAGGTGGGCTTGGGCCTGACGGACTAGCGGTGCAATCCAATGGTAATCTAGCCGTAGCTCACGCTCAGGCCGGCCGTGCTTATGTTTATAATGTTTTTGGTGATACCGTAGCACTTATTACACTTCCGGATGGGCTATGGATCACTAGTTTAATTTATCAAAAAAACACCCTTTATTTAATAGAGGCCCAAACTGGGTCGATATATTGGGTAGAACTAGAGGAATAAAATGAAAAAAGAAGATTTGCATGGCTTTGTCCCTGCGGTAGTTACCCCTTTTAATGAAGTGGGTGATATTATGGAAGATGCTTTTCAATCTCTTGTAAGTTGGTTAATTGGCCAAGGGGCATCAGCTATTTGCGTATCTGGCGATAACGGAGAAAGCTGGGCATTATCAGCAGCGGAAAAAGGTCGCTTAACCCGTTTGGCTGTTGATGAGGCTGCTGGGCGTGTTCCTGTGATAACTGGATGTTCTGCAACGACACTTAAAAATAACATTGATTTTGCTCTAGCTGCAAAGGAAAATGGTGCTGCTGCAGTTTTATCTATGCCACAAACATACGTTCTTAAAACTACACGTGATGAGCTTCTTGGGCGTTTTGAAAAGCTGACTGCGGCTATTGATATGCCGATTGTTGCCTATAATTCACCACGTCGGGCCGGCCTTAATTTAACAATTGACGATATTGGCGCTATAATGGATGTTGCTCCGATTATTGGAATAAAAGAAAGTAATCGCGATTACTTTCATCATACCCACCTTATAAATCGCTTCGCGGATAAAATGGCCATTATGGTAGGGCCATGCCATTACATAATGCCTGGGATTGCTTTGGGTGCTAGTGGTTTCATTGCTACTGGGCCAGAATTTTTAGGTGCTGATACAGCAAATATTGTAGCACTTGCAAAAGAAAAGCCAGGTGCTAAACAAGCGGAAGTTCATCATAAACTTACGGTTCTTTATGAACTTCTTATGGGTCACTCTACTTGGCCTGCAGCCTTTAAAGCAGCGCTAAACTTAATAGGGCAGCCAGCGGGTGTTCCTAGAGATCCAGTTTATGCGGCTACAGACGAAGTTGTTGACGCAATAAAGAAAAAATTTGATGAATTAGGAATATCATACGGGCAATGATCGTACGGACTGAAGAAATTTTATTTGAATTTGATGGAGAGACCTATAATGGCTTTGCGGGTGAAAGTATTGCTGCAGCATTACTTAGGGTTGGTGTTACTCATTTACGTGATGCTCCAAACTCGCAAACTCCAAGGGGAATGTTTTGCGTGATGGGCGTTTGCCAGGAGTGTGTAGTAGAAATAAATCAACGCAGGGTAGAGGCCTGTCGCACTAAAGTTTCAAATGGACTAAAAATAAAGCGAGCGTCCAATGTATGACGTAATCGTTATAGGGGCGGGTCCTGCTGGTGCAACTGCGGCCCTTGAAACTTCTTACGGAGGTTTAAAAACTTTACTCATTGACGAGCAATTAGAGGCTGGAGGGCAAGTATGGCGAGCAAGATCAAAATCTATAATTAATGCCCCTAAAAATAACTATAGTATAGCTGGTGATGATTTAAGGTCTCGTGTTGGTGCAGGCCTTGTGAATATATTGTTTGGTGTACGTGTGTGGCAGATAGAAAAAGCAAACGATCATTGGACACTTGGAATTCAGGGCTGCGAAGAAAAACAAGTAAAGGCAAAAAAATTAGTTATCGCTACCGGTGCGCAGGAAAGAGTTATCCCAGTTCCAGGTTGGACACTTCCGGGAGTATTTGGGCTAGCTGGCGCAACTGCCCTTTTCAAGGAACATATGATAATTCCGGGGCGACGAACTATCGTTGCAGGAAATGGTCCGTTACTTTTTTACGTTGCTAGTGAGGTTTTAAGGCTCGGTGGGCAGGTGTCGGCGGTTGTTTCACTGAATAGTCGCAAGGATTGGTTAGGTGTACTGCCTGGGATGCTAAGAAACCCCTCACTTATCATTCAGGGCTTAAGTTGGATGTTTTCACTTTATAAAAACCGGGTGCCCATTTATTGGCAACATGCTGTTAAAAGTATAGCAGGAAAGAGTTCAGTCGAAGGAGCAAATATTTGTGCGGTCGATAAAAATTGGAGCTTAATAAGCCAGGGGGAGCAATATATAAAAGGTGAAAGTGTCTGTTATGGCCAGGGACTTATGCCGGCTATTGAGGCAACTCGTCTTGCTGGTGCAGATCATCACTTTGATGAAAAGCTGGGTGGTTGGGTTCCTACACTTGATAAATATGGGCGTACCTCCGTATCTGGCCTTTATGCTTGTGGTGATAATGCAGGAATATTGGGTGCAGATGCTGCCCCTCATCGCGGAGGGCTCACGGCGAATGCTATTTTTGAAGATACTGGAATGAGTAATCGTGTTGATATCAATCAAAAAGCATACGACGCTTCAATAAAATTTGGTTTAGCTGCTACAAAACTCTCTATTCCCAGGGCAGGCTATGAGAGCTTTATTTCGGCAGAAACAGAAGTCTGCCGTTGTGAGGGTATTAGCCGTGCCGAGATTGATTATGAAATTAAAAACGGATCCCTATCTCCTGATGCCATAAAGTCAGGTACGCGCTGTGGCATGGGGCCATGTGGTGGTCGTTTCTGTAATGAAAGTGTTTCTATTCTTACTGAATATTTAACAGGAAAAAATCGTAAAGAAATAGGAATTACAAGCGCGAGACCCCCGCTGAGACCTGTATGCATGGATAGCGTATCCAATGAGCTTAATTATAATGACCTTCCTATCCCAGGGGTATCACCTCTATGACATGTACGTTTGATATAGCTGTTATTGGTGGTGGCATAATGGGCTGTGGTGCTGCCCTCCAGCTTGCTGGAGGTGGGATGAATACGGTTATTCTTGAACAGGGTGATATTGGTGGTGGTGCCTCCGGTGTTAATGCGGGCACTCTTTCCATGCAAATTAAAAGAGTGAAACTGATGCCCTACGCTATTAAGGGGCACGCAGAATGGGAAAGTATGGGTTCTTCTGTCGGCTTTAAAAAAACTGGAGGATATACACTTGCTTTTAACGACCGTGAAGCGGAACTGCTCAATGAGCGCATGAATATGAAGAGGGAAGCCGGGGCTAATATAACTTTCATAGAACCAAGTAAATTAGAAAATATTGAACCACATTTAACAAAAAAAATTGTGGCAGCAAGCTATTGTCCTGATGATGGTTTTGCAAATTCGTCTTTAACGGGACAGTATTATCGTAATAGAATTGAAGAAGCAGGTATTCATTTTTTTGAGAGGTATAAGGTTACCGGTATTAGAAGTACATCTGAGGGATATGAAATAAATTCAGGCGGTGAGACAATATCAGCGCGGCGCATATTGTTAGCTTGTGGGGGTTGGATGAAAACCATTGCAGCTATGTTGGGAGCAGATTTACCAATTAGGGCTAGGGTGAATACGGTTTCAGTGACAGAGCGTGCCCCAAAATTTATAAATTCTGTTATTGGTCATGCCACCGGTCTTCTTACCATGAAGCAGAAGGACAATGGCACTTTACTTATTGGCGGTGGCTGGCAGGGGAAAGGAAAGCCAGAGGATGGACGTGGTAATGTTTCGATTGATAGTCTCATTCCTAATCTTCAACTAGCTCAGTTTGTTGTTCCTGAACTCTCAAAAATTCGTATTATACGATCGTGGACTGGTTTTGAATCAAATGTTCCTGACTTTTACCCTCTTGCCGGGAAGCTTCCAAATAATGATAATGTATTTATTCTTGGCTGCGTACGTGGAGGTTATACAATAGGGCCCTATATTTCGAAGTTAATGGGCGATTATATACTGGATAAAGAGCTGGAACTGCCGCTTTTTGATCCATCACGAAAAATGGAAGAAGGAAAGTTAATATGAAATTAAACACACTCGAGGGTAAAGTGGCAATCATAACGGGCGGTGGTACTGGGATAGGTGAGGCCGTTGCAGATATGTTTGCAGATCACGGTGCTTATGTAATAATAACAGGAAGAAGCCTTGAGACAATTTTGCCAGTGGCCGAACGTAATAATGGGACAGCTATTGTTTGTGATGTATCAAAATTTGAAGATGTTCAAAAGCTTTTTACTAAAGCACAATTAATCAATGGTAATATCGATGTTTTGGTTAATAATGCTGGTATTCCTGGACCAGTCGCACCAATTGCTGAGGTGAATGTTGACCAGTGGAAAGAGTGTGCAGAGATAAATCTCTTTGGCGCTATGTATTGTATGCGTGAAGCTGCGAGGGTAATGTGTGCACAAAAATCTGGTTCAATTATAAATATGTCGTCCTTGATGGGCATTGAGGGATATCCGATGCGCTCAGCTTACACTGCCACTAAATTTGCACTTGTTGGCATGACAGAAGCAGTTGCACGCGAAGTTGGGCCCAACAATGTAAGAGTAAATGTTCTGCTTCCAGGTGCTGTGTCAGGTAAAAATATGAATCGGATTCTGGAACATCGTGCTGAAGCAGAGGGCAGGCCTGCAAGTGAAATAGAGCGGGAAAACTACACCGATGTTGCTGCCCTTAAGCGTTGGGTTGACCCTAAAGAGGTTGCAAAAGCAGCCCTGTTCTATGCATCTGATGCATCAAGCGCAATTACTGGTGATAAAATGAAAGTTTGTTGTGGTAGATTTTAGAATATAAATTAGAGGAAAATAAATGTCAGGAAAAAAAATAACAAGAAGAGATTTTTCAAAAGGTGTGGCAGCATCGGCTGCCGGTATGACTTTCGTGTCTGCGTGTGATATGGACAATGCTCAGGAGATAGCATCATCGTTAAAACATAAGAATGTTCTTATAATTATGATGGATCAGGAGCGTGCTTGGGCAACCTTACCTAAGGGACTTAAACTGCCAATGCGCGAAAAGTTTTCTACACAGAGTGTTTCTTTCGAAGAATTTAATATAGCCAGTCTTTCCTGCGCACCTTCAAGGTCAGTTATCTATACGGGCCAACATGTGCAACAAACCACAATTTTTACCAACCCTGGACTTGGCGAGGGGGATCCACTACTTGATGTGAAAAATACGCCAACTATTGGACAAATGTTTAAGGGTCTTGGTTATAAAACTGCCTACAAAGGTAAATGGCATCTTTCCGTTGGATTTGATGAAGATAATTTAGATGCGCTTGTCGATTATGGCTTTGATGAATGGCATACTGAGGGTGATACGGATGGTCGCGTTTACGAAGGGGCGGAAAAAGATCGAAATATTTTAAATAATGCAAAGGATTATCTAAAACGTCAGCAGGGTTCTAAAGAGCCATGGCTTCTTGCCGTTAATTTCGTAAATCCACATGACATTATGTGGCTAGATGCTAATGGTAAGCAGGCAAAAACTCGACTGCGTCCCGGCCTTGTGAGTGAAATGCGTCCTGCGCAGGATAAATATCCATATAATTTCGACTTTGGTTTTGACGTTCCTGATAACTTTTATGATGATCTTAGTAAAAAACCTGAAGCACAAATGGAATTTGTAAAATTAGGTCAATATTTTTATGGTGAGCAGGAGGTTTCTGATGAAGAGGCGTGTCGTAATGTAATTAATTATTATGCCGCCTGCCTTGTGGATTCTGATAAAATTATTGGTGATTTGTTAACATCAGTTGATACACTAGGAATGTCAGACGATACTATTGTTATTTTAACCTCAGATCACGGTGAAATGGGTGGGGCTCACGGTCTTCGACATAAAGGTCCATTTATGTACCGTGAAAATATAAATGTCCCACTTGTAATTCGTCACCCTGACGGCGAGAAAGGTATCAAGTCAAACGCATTAATGAGTGCTATTGATTTTGGACCGACACTCATTGGCCTCATAGGAGAGGATTATAAATCTGTTGAGGCACGGCTTAAAGGATATGATTATTCAAACATTGTAAAAGGTGGAAGTGCTAAAGACCAACGTGATGAAATTCTTGTTTGTTTTAGTAATACGACACAGGGTAACTCAAGACTTGAAAAAATAAGAATGGTTCAAAAAGTAGCAGAAAAAAATGGTGCCCCGGTAGTTCAGTTTAATTTTCCTGATGACTTTATCCAGTTCGATAAAAGAACGCTTGGTCGTGGAATAATTACCTCTAAGTATAAGTATTCACGTTGGTTTACGCCTGGTGATCACCATTTACCTAAAACCTGGCAAACTCTTTTAGGGCGCAATGATTTGGAGCTTTATGATCTGGATAACGACCCGCTGGAACTGAATAATTTGGCCTATCATCCTGAGGAGCAACGGGAGTTGATTATTGATTTAAATGACCGGTTAAATAAATTGATTGAAAAGGAAGTCGGAGTTGATCTCGGTTCTTTTTTACCTGGTGATCCAAAAACATGGACTATTGAGGGCTGACATATAGGGAATTAACACAAGGATTAAATTTGTCAAACAAAACAAAAGAAAAATTTATACCAAGTGCAGAACAAATGGCCTTGTGGCCCGATGTTTCCGGCAATGATATCAATGGATTGGGCGAGGGAAAAATCCGCCCGCCGTCGCCAATTTATTGGCAAACGCCGGATCTGACCCCTTTTGGGCCGCTGATGCAGTTTTTCGAGGATATGGCGCCGCGGGATGAAAAATTATATCAAACACAAATGAAAACAAACGCCATTCGCGCCGCCAGCATTCCTCCTAAATCATCAACCAAAATTGAAAAAACACCAGAAGAATGGTCAAGTCTTATCAAGAAAGTCGGCCTTGAAAGTAGCGGGGAAATAATTGGCATTACCAAAATGCGCCCTGAATGGGTGATTGATACGTTTAATGTGCCTTATGAAAATGTCATCATCGTTGGTGTTAAAATGGATTTTGATCAACTGAAAACTGCGCCAAAAGTACCTGCTGCGGTTGAGGTGATCAAGCAATATGGTCGCGCCCATCTGGTGTCAAACGCTATTGCCACATGGATCCATAAACAAGGATGGAATGCCATTTCATATGGCGGCTCAAACAATGTACCGATGTTGCTGGTTCCCCCTGCGCTTGAATGCGGGTTTGGCGAGCTTGGCAAACATGGCTCGATCATCAACCGTGAGTATGGATCTACCCTGCGCCTTGGTGCGGTGGTGAGCGATATGCCACTCAATATGGATATAAACGATCAATTCGGTGTTGATGATTTCTGCCTTAATTGTAAGGCCTGTCAAAACGCCTGTCCGCCCGATGCCATCGGGTCAGACAAAAAAATGGTACGCGGTGTTACCAAATGGTATGTGGATTTTGATAAATGTCTGCCTTATTTTAATGAAAATATCGGTTGTGGTATCTGCCTTGCCGTTTGCCCGTGGAGCCTACCGGACGTGCCTCAAAACCTTATTAAAAAACTTGCCAAAAAACGTAACAAAGAAGTTGACAATGAAAATGACCGGTGAAGCACAGATCAAAACCATTGGTCTCTGGGGTATTGTTTTTACCATCGTTGGTTTTGTCGTCGGCATATCAATTTTTATTTTGCCAGCAGAATTGATTATCATTGCGGGCCCTGGGGTTATTCTTGCTTATGCCGTTGCAGGTGCGATGGCCGTGGTGAGCTGTTTTGCGACTGCGCAAATCGGCACTCTTATGCCCGCGGAGGGCGGTACTTTTATAGCGCTCAGTAAATTACTTTCCCCTTTCATGGGTTTTCTGGCGGTGTGGGTTTTGCTGGCAGCGGTGGTGTTGGTCAATGCCTTTGTTAGTTACGGCTTTGCCGATTATTTGGTTTATTTTATTCCTGGTTTGGATAAAACCCTTGTGGCCGTTTGTGTGCTGATATTTTTTGGTCTAGTCAATGTTTTGGGTTCCACCCTCGTGGTGAAATTTCAATCAATCATGGTGATTATTTTGATCATAATGCTGAGTATCTTTATCCTGTCAGGTGTACCGTATTTTGAGGCTGATAATTTATCCCCGTTTATGCCCCGCGGCCTGCCATCGGTTTTTCAGGCGGCGACCCTAGGCTATTTTTCATTTGCTGGATTTATTTCCCTGCTTGAATTTGGTGGAGAGATTAAAAACCCGATCCGAAATATCCCTCTTGGACTTGGAATTAGCTTTGTCATCGTGCTTGGGGCCTACGGCGGCATATCGCTTATTTTGAGCGGTGTGAATAGCCCGATTGATTATAATGCTGTCATGACACCCGTGCTTGAAGTTGCTAAAATATTCCTGCCCGATTGGATCATTGGTGCGTTAGTGCTTTCAATTATTGCCGCTGCCGCAACCACGGTCAACGGCCTCATACTGGGTTATTCCCGTGATATATTCGTCATCGCCGAGGCGGGGTTATTCCCGAAATTCTTAGCAAAAAGATCGGAGAAATACGCCACCCCCGCCAACGCGATTATCGCCTATACCACCATCAGTGTTATCGCCGTTCTCATGGGCAGCAGCATCGAACAATATGCCCTTGTCGCCGTGCTTGGCTTATTATTACAGCAGATATTTCTCGCGGTCAGCCTCTACCGGATACCAGCGGTAATGGGAGACGATTATGAAAATGCTGACTTTAAATTACCCAAGGCGCTGTTGTACGGGGTCGCCGTCCTACTTTTTATTATTTCCATAGGTTTAATTGCTATGACGGTTAATAATGCGCCGATTTTTGGAGTTTTTATCATGGGTGTTTTGAGTGCGGGCAGTATGTATTATTATATCGTAAATAAATATTTTATATCCAAAATTAAAGAGTGAATTATGAAAATTTCCGACCATGATAAAACAACCTATCACCGGGATGGCGTGGTGAAGCTCAGCGGCGTGTTTGATGAAAAATGGATCGATTTCCTGCGTCAAGCGACTGAAGAATGCTTAAATAATCCTAGTGAAATGGCCGAGGAATACGCTGATAGAAAGAAATCAACAAGGTTTTTTGGGGATCAATTTTTATGGATTTATAATGATAAATTTAAAAAATTTATCATGGAAAGTGAAGCGGCAAAAATTGCCGCACGGCTTATGACGGCTAGTAAAATTAATATGTTTTTTGACCATTTGCTTGTTAAGGAGCCGGGATCTGTTGAGCCAACACCTTGGCATCAGGATGCCCCTTACTGGAAAGTCAAAGGTACTCAAGTTTGTTCAATATGGTTTGCAATGGACAATGTCACTGAAGAAACTGGTGGCGTTCGCTATGTAAAAGGTTCGCATGCAACAGGGAATAGATACCGGCCGCAAAGCTTTAGTGGTAAAAATAACGATAATTATGATGATAGTTTACTCAAAGTTTTGCCAGATATTGATGCGACAGTGCCAGAAGATCAAATTATTTGTTACGATTTACAGCCGGGTGATTGTCTTGTACACAATTTTAATACTATTCATGGCGCAAAAGGAAATGCCAATTCAAAAGTTCGTAGGCGTGGCTACGCCACTCGTTGGACTGGGGAAGACGTAGTTTGGGATCCTCGTCCAGGAACAACTGATATTGTTTCTGACCCTGGACTTTCTCCTGGTGATCCCATGGATAGTAAATTATTTCCCGTTGTATGGAGAAAATAATAAATATTCTATTTTTTTATACTGAAACGAGTTCATCATTTTCGAGCTTAAAACTTATCTTCGGTCTATTGTCACATGCCTCTAGTGCCTTTATTAGTTCGCGTAATACAGCATTAACTTTATTAGATTTTACTGCTTTTTTAAGAGCAAAGTTCAGAAATGCAGCTGCAGGCTCTGTATTTTCTTCTATTCCATATGCTAAAATACATGGGGTCCCATTATTAATTTGCTCCATAATAAACCTAGCAAATTTTCTATTTTTTGATAATTTATTTTTATCAAGAATCGTAAATCGAAAGCCAGTTCGTTCAGCGAATGGGTCAGGAAAATTTTCCCTAGAAAATTCTATCATTATTTTATTTTGATCGGGTCTCCAGCTATCATCAAGATCGTCTAAGGTTCGCCAAGCACAATAAAATTTTTGACAAACCGGTGGCCAAGATGGATAAAGGGAGCATCCCCCCTGGGGCCTAAGATTATGACAGTTTGTGTTTGCTGTTTTTTTAAGTTCAGGTGTATTAATTGAGACAGTTCTGCAGCAAACTTCGCAATCGCCGCATTCTCTTCCTTGAACTAGATAATTATTATTCTTTGTGTTGTGCAAGTTTTCTACTCACTTAGTTTTATTATCCAATATATACCATAGTAATAATCCTAATAACAAAGGTTAGATAGCAGCAAACTATTTATTTATCAATTTTACTTTTTTATTCAGAGTGGATATTTACAAATTGACATTTTGACCCATGCATATTGCTAATATACAGTAATACCAACTAAGGGAGAGAAAAATGTCTGTTAATAGTCATCTAATTAATTTTTTATCAATACTAATTTTATTTTTTATAAGTACGGAGCTTGTATTTGCACAGGATATAATTGAAGTCGGGGGTGAGGGTGATACATGTCTCGAAGATATACAGTGCTTTAACCGTATTCACTCTGACATCCCTATGACAGCCTTTGCAAAGCCTGGGCAGACTATTTTATTTCATACCCGTGATGCTCAAGATGTATTAGGCATTGTAGATAGTCAAACTGATACGATGAAAAAGCCTGGTGATGATTGGAGTTTTGGTCGGGTTCATCCTATTACTGGCCCTGTGTATATCGAAGGAGCTAAAGCAGGCGACGTGCTTGCTTTTACTATAAGTAAAATAAAACCTGGCCGCTACGCATATACTAGTACATCTGGGTTTGCTCAAGACTTAATGGGGCCTGGAAAACTAACTGTATCCTGGAATTTAAATGAAAGTTATGCAGTGAGTGAGGATCTTCCAGGAGTTAAAATTCCGAATGCTAGTTTTCCTGGAGTAGTAACAACACTTCCAAATAGAAAAAAATTAGTTGAAATGCTAGACCGTGAGCAAGCATTGTTTGAGGCTGGAGGAGATGTGTATGTACCAATGACCGATAAAGCTTCACCTGCATCTATATGTGGCCCATTAGGAAGTGGACGTGATGAATGCTTGCGCACGATACCGCCCCGCGAACATGGTGGAAATATGGATATTCGTTATCTGAAGGTTGGTGTTACTATATATTTACCCTGCTATATTGATGGATGTGGTCTTGCTGTCGGTGACTTACATTTTGCACAAGGTGATGGCGAAGTAAGTGGTACGGCTATAGAGATGTCAGCGGATATTTGGGGCGTTGCAGATATAATAAAAAACGGTCCTGACCTTAGGCAAGGGCCCCACTTCAGTGGGGCATCAAGTTTATTGGATATCCCATCTACAAAATTTTATGCGGTAACGGGCTTTCCAATTAAAGTAGCAGGAAGTGTACCTCCAAGACTAAAATACCTCCAGTCTGCTAAAGTTGCTGACCTGACCAATTTGTCAAATGATATAAATCTAGCTGCCCGCAACGCCCTTGATGGTATTATTGATTATATTGTAGCAACATACGGTTATAACAAGTTGCAGGCCTATGTAATAGCAAGTGTTGCTGTGGACTTAAGGATAGGCCAACTTGTAGATACACCAAATGTTGGCGTAACGGCAATACTACCATTGGATATATTTGAAGATAAATAAGGATCATTCATCGATTTAAATGATCATATGTACATTTGATATTTAACATCGTAGATTTAAAGTTGGAGAAGATATAAATGGTCGACCTTATAATTTATGGCGGTACAGTTGTTACAATAGACAAAGACCGCAGAGTAATTAATGATGGCGGGGTTGTCATTGATAAAGGTCTTATAGTTTTTATAGGTACTTCAAAAGCTGCTAAAGGTACCTTCAGCGCAGAACGCACAATTAATGCGGCAGGTAAAGTCATCATGCCCGGCTTGATTGACGTACACGCCCATGCTGGTCATGGCTTAGTTAAAACTATGGCTATGAACAGTGACTGGGAAAGAAATTGCGGCACAATCTATACGTCTGGTTCAACTCCTGAATTTTGGTATGCTGAAGCACGCTTAGCAGCGCTAGAAAGGCTAAGGTTTGGTGTAACATGTGGTGTATCATTGCTTGGTGGAGGTGATACCATCATGCGAACAGATGACCCTATCTACGCAGATGCTCACTGTAGAGGGGTAGCTGAAGTAGGCACAAGATCAGTTGTTGCGATTGGACCAACACGCGCTCCACATCCATTAAAATATTCGCGGTGGGATGGCAATAAATCAATAGAATATGATGTTGACTTTAAGAAACAAATTGCAACTTGTGAGGAAGTATTATCGCGCTGGGATAGATCTATTAATGAGCGCATAATGATTGCTATGATCTATCCTGTTCTTCGGAATGAGCATAAAGAAAATATGTCGGTGGTAGATTTTGAAGAAGCGGTCCGTCAAGTTAAGTTTGTCCGTGAACTATCTAAAGAGGCAAATGTAATTTTCACTCAAGATGGCCATACTGGTGGTTCTGTAAAGCGAGCTGATGACTTAGGTTTATTAGGATCAGATGTGCTACTTTCACACGCAACAAACTTATCTAAGGAAGAAATAGGTATCTGTGCAAAAACAAATACACGTATTGCTCATAACCCATCTGCTGTTGCATCAATTTACGGATATTGTCCAGTGATAGACTTAATTGAGGCTGGCGTAGTTGTTGGCTTAGGTTCTGACGCTACAGCACCAGACCGGTCAGGGGATATGTTTCGACACATTCAACAATTAATGCATTATCATAGAACTCATTATCGTGACGCATCATATATGCCACCCGGCAAAGCTCTTGAAATGGCAACTATTGATGGCGCAATAGCCCTGGGACTAGACCATAAAATTGGATCTCTAGAGTTAGGAAAATACGCTGATATTATATTAGTTGATATGCAATCTGCTCATCTACATCCTGTTAACATGGAACCTTATAGACTGGCTTGTTTCGCTAATGGTAATGACGTTGATATGGTAATTGTTGGAGGCAAAGTGATGCTGGAAAATAAATTGCCAACTCGGGTTAATAAAGAAGAAATATTAAGGGAGGCACAAAATGAAACAAATAAAATGATAAAACGTATGGATGCCAAGCCACTTCTTGAATTACCTGATGGGTTTTGGGGAAAAACAAAATATTTATGATGGGAAATAAAATCAAATTACATATTTATATTCTAACCTTTATCTATCTATGTATTCTTTCTAGTCTGTCAATTGCACAAAATGTTGTGTCCGTTAGTAATGATAAATTTGATAGGCATGATAACCAAATTCATGTTGGGTTAGTTATCACGACACCGCCGCGGGCTTATTATAGAAATTCCGATCCATCTCAGCCTTTGATAGGTTATGAGCCGGATATTTTAAACGAAATAGCTAAAAGGCTAAATAAAGTAATTGTCTATTATGATGTTGCTTGGACGGGTCTATTTACTGGATTATTATCAAAAAAGTGGGATATTGCTGCATCTAATATTTTCATAAATGAAGAACGACAATTAATGATGGATTTCTCCGAGCCGCATTTTGATACAGGCATGGGGATGCTTGTAAATGTTAAATCAAATATTTCATCACTTGATGATATTAAGGGTAAAGTATTAGGAGTGGATATTGGCTCAGGAGCAGAGGTTTGGTTGCGAGAGAATATTGGTCAATATGGTCCCTATATAATTCAATCATATAATGGTACTCCCGACGTATTCTTAGACGTTCAAACTGGCCGCTTAGATGCAGGTGTTTCTGACCTAAGTATTATTGACTGGTATGTGGAAAGCCATAAGATGCGTTTGAAACGCGGCTCAACGCTTGGTGATCCCTATAAAGTAGGATTTGCTTTTAGGAGAAAATCACCACTCATCGAAGATGTAACTAAAGCAATTAGGGAGATGAAAAAGGATGGAACAATAGGTAAAATATACAAAAAATATCATGGTGTTTATCCAGGTAAAAATAATTCAGCTTATGTGCTCTATGATAAAATGGAGAAATAAAGCCATCACTACAAAAATATATAAATATCTACCCAATTTAAGTATCCTTATGACGATAATGTTTTTTGTTGTATATGGAATTTTTTTTTCAAACGCCGACTGGTCTTTATTTCAGGAACAGTTCTTTAATTTTGAAAAGATGAGGGGGCGTTATCATATTTTTATTTCCCCGTTAATTTTGATTTTAAAAATATCATTTTTTAGTTGTTTTTTGGCAATCCTCATTGGACTTATAATGGCGATAATAAGAAGTTTTAATAATGTTTTTATCAATGGATTAATTACCGCATATGTCGTCTTATTTCGCTCTATTCCGGCTATGGTTTTGGTGGTTTTGGTATATTTTGCTTTGCCATATGTTGGCTTAAACCTAGTCTCAACAAATTCTGTAATTGCGTCACTTTCATTATTGTTTAGTGCGTACACTACAGAGATTTTTCGCTCTGGAATAAATTCAGTTGACCGTTTTCAACTCGAAGCTGCTAATGCTTTAGGGATGGGAAGTTTGCAATCAATGAGATGGGTTGTTTTACCTCAAGCGTTTAGGGTTATTATACCTCCTCTTACTTCTGTATTAATTGATATTCTTAAAACGACTTCCATTGCCTACGTAGTTGGCGTGCCAGAATTAATTGCTAGAGCGCGGCAAATGGAAGGGGTGATTGGTTCGGTAACACCCTTGATATTTGTTTCTTTTCTATATTTTATAATTATTTTACCGGTGGTTTTATTCTCAAGTCGATTAGAAAAACAAAGCCGTCGCTGGAGTAAAAATTAAATGATGGATGATTTTGGTATTAATGACATCAAACATATTTTCTTCAATATGGAAGTTATGGACGGACAATGGGGGTTATTGTTTTTCGGACTATGGGTTACGATAAAGATAGCCGCCGTTTCAATAATTTTTTCTACTATACTTGGATTATTTGTAGCTATCGTTAGAATACAAAATAGCTCTGCTTATAATTTATTGTTGATAACTTACTTAGAGTTTTGCCGTGCGACGCCGATTGTAGTTGCATTAATAGTTGTTTATTTTGGGCTTCCTTTTTTAAATATTACTTTCTCACCCTTTCAGTCTGCCGTTATTGTTATTGTATTTGTCCATACGGCTTATATTGGTGAAGCGTTTAGATCTGGAATACTAGCAATTAATAAGTCACAAACTGAGGCAGCGCAATCACTTGGTCTTAATCAAATACAAACCTACCAATATATCTTAGTGCCACAAGCCTTTCGAATTGTATTGCCAACGCTTGCAAACCAATGGACTGGCATTATAAAAGATACCTCGATTTGTACTATCTTGGCCATTACTGAACTTCTCAAGGCAGCACAAATTATTGCAGCGTGGAAAGCAAATCCAACCCCTTTAGTCATGAGTACTTTTATGTATCTTCTTATCCTTATTCCCTTAACCATCTTTACAATGAGACTTGAAAAAAATGTGAGAATAAAAAAATGAGTAAGCAACTTCATTCAGAGGCAATCCTTCGTGTCATTGGGCTGAATAAATATTTTGGTGATGAGCATATTTTGAAATCAATATCCACGACCATTAGCAAGGGCGAGGTTGTCGCCATTATGGGGCCATCTGGAGGAGGTAAAAGTACATTTATCCGTTGTATCAATAGGATAGAAGAACCAACCACCGGCCAGATATATTTTGGTGATCTGGAGGTTACAGGTTCAAAAAATAAAATATGTGACATAAGACGGGATATTGGAATGGTTTTTCAAAACTTTGCTTTATTTCCTCATTTAAGTGCTCTTGAAAACATCATGCTTGCGCCAACAAAGATAAAAAAAATATCTAAGGTAAAATCAAAAATAAATGCTATGGCTTTGCTCAAAAGAGTAGGACTTGAAGAGAAGGCCAATAACTTTCCAGAACAACTTTCTGGGGGACAGCAACAACGTGTTGCTATTGCAAGGTCGCTTGCCATGGATCCAAAAATACTTCTTTTTGATGAACCAACATCGGCTCTTGACCCTGAGATGGTTCGAGAAGTTCTTGATGTTATGGTTTCACTTGCCCAAGAGGGAATGACTATGGTTGTTGTAAGCCACGAAATAAATTTTATTAAAGAAGCGGCATCAAGAGTTTTAGTTTTGGTTAATGGCGAAATCATTGAAGACGGACCATCAAAACAAGTAATCGAAAAACCAAGCCATCAAAGAACAAAAGAATTTTTAGGGAATTTATTGTAATAGATATCCTATAATGAGTAAGGGAATACCAAATATGTCTAGAATGAATGATATTTCACTATCAGTTGCTGAAAAACAAAATCTCGGTGAAAAAATCGAAAATAAAATGAAAAGTAATGGCTTTGACGCTTTACTTGTTTTTGGCAGCAGTAACATTACCTATCTATCTTGTGGAATTGTTTTTCCATATTTGGATCAAAAGGTTGTACAGCCAGTGGCGCTTTATATTTGTTATAAAACTGGTAAGCGTATCATTGTGTGTACAAATGATCTTGCTGACATCCCCAAACAGTTAAATTGGAACGGTGAAGTTGTTATCTATAACCTTAATCAGCAAACGCCTGAACTATCAATTGCCGAAGTCCTTAAAAACTATATTACTGGCAAAGTGGCTATTGACGAAAACTATATGACTACAGCACAAATTAAAGCATTAAAAAAATCAATAAATGGCTTGGTAACTATAGGCGGTGATCAAGTATTTGATGATTTAAAGCTTCTTAAGACAGATGCAGAAATTAGATTACTTGAAATTGCCTGTCGAATGGGTGACCGTGGATTTGTCAGTGCTTTAAATCATAGCGAAGGAGCGGCATTAGATGCCCTGAGTTATCCACTTTGGGAATATGCGGAACGTTTTCGTGTTCATGTAGGTGAATATGGGGGATCTTGTGTGGGCAATATGGTCGTTGTTCAAGGTGAGGATTGTAAAGAATTGTATGCCAGGTGTGAACCAAGCGCTGTGTTAAACAAACCTGGCTTTGTTCGATTGGAGTATTCTCTGCATAATTCTGGTTATTGGGTTACAGGCTCAAGAACTGTTTACCTTGGTCAGAGTAACCAACATGCTGAGAAGGTTTGGGAAAATAATCAAACTTTAAAAAACATTGCCCTCGAAAATCTTCGTCCAGGTATAAAATCAAGCGAAGTTTATAATGCTGTTAGACAATCAAGTGAAGATTTAAATATTCCATTTTGGGGCGATATTGATTTGGGTCACGGGGTTGGAACTAAAGAACGTGAAAGACCATTTTTAGCCCCATATGATGATACTTTAATAGCTGAAGGTATGGTCATAGTATTGGGAGTTTATACCTATGGAAATGATAATGAATTAATTTGTAATAAAGATGTGTATTTAGTCACAAATGGTGAACCACGCCTACTTAATTGGTATAAAAGCTGGAATGATCTGTACGTTCTTCATGGCACATCAGCCCGTCACGGTTAATAAAGGAAAATTGATATTATGAATAACCTTGAGCAAGAAATAACACAAAAAATAGCAACAATCATCGATACTAAGCAGCTTGATGTACTTATTATTTCTGATATCTATAATATTCAATATGCTACCAACATTAAAATACCGTGCTCCCATGCACAAACTGACTTACGGATGTTCGCGCTTTTAAAGAAAGATAAAAACCCTTTAGTTGTTGTTCCAAAGTGCTGGGAAAATATTGTTAAACAATCTAATCATAATGTTGATGTTTTTGCATATTCTTTAAAACATGATCCATTGGAAAGCGCCATTAAAATTGTTTTTGAAAAGTGCAGCTCAGCAAAACGCTTAGGCTGCGATGATGAACTAATTCCAATTATAATAAGCAAAATAATAAAAAAAGAAATTGCCGAATTGGGGGGCAAACATGTTGCTTGTGCGGATGATATTATGTCTGCACGGTCAAGAAAAACAAAAATGGAAATTAAACATTTAAAGTCAATTGCTATGAAAACTGATCATGCAATCAATGGGTTTTATCACCATTTAATTGCAGATAGATCAAAATCGTCAATGAGTATTTCAGAAAATTTACGTATTCACAGTTTAGAGCGAGACATCGATCTTGAAGGTTATAACGCATGCTCACGTGGCGTTATTGGTAATAGCATATCGAATATATGGGCTTATGCACCAAAATTTGGTTTTGCAGCAGGCGACTTTACGCAGATCGGAGACACAATTATTGCCGATGCTATGAATAATGAAAACGGTTATTGGAGTAACTCAACACGGATTGCTATTATGTCTGAGGAAATGAGTGATGAACAAGAAATTGCATATAAGCATTTAGTGGAATTACGTAAGATACTATGCGATGTATTAAAAGTAGGACGCCGGTGTTGCGAAGTTTATAAGGATGCAGTGGAAAAAGCTGCAAATGCAGGTATTGAGATTATTGATGGTCATGCATTAGGTTTTAATGTTGGCGTGTCTCCGATGGAGGGTCCATTTTTAAGTTTGGGGGACCAAACAATACTTGAAAAAAACATGATATTTATCCTTGATGGTTTAGTGAAGTATAAGTCTCTATTGTATCGATCCCGAGATACTGTTTTGTTAGAGATAAATGAAGTTAAAGTAATTAATGATTATAAGTCTTGGAAAGAACCTTATTTCGCTCTAAATACTATTTAAAACTAGTTACTTAGGATGGATAAATAGCCAAGAATAACCTTCCTATATTCTAATCATCTGTCGCATTAAATCGTATTTTAATAAGAAATAATTCATATGAATTAATAATTTATAGTGGTTATTGTTGTTTATTGTTGTTTTATGGTATCATATATTTTTTTACAATTAATGGTTAGGTTTGTGGGTTAATGGATTTTAAATTACCAAAAATTAATAAAAGTCTGCACTGGACAACAGATTTGAGCGAAAGGGCTCTTCTTGCTATTATTGGAATAGCAACCTGTATTGCGGCTGGTCAATATTTGTATTCAATGTTTCAAGCAAGAGAGATCCTTCTTTCAGATCTTTTTTTACTATTTATATATGTTGAAATAATAGGAATGGTTGGAGCCTTCTATAGTACAAATAGAATTCCTGTTACTCTCCCTATCATTATCGCAATTACGGCTCTGTGCCGATTAATTGTTATGCAAAGTAAAGATATAGACGCTTTGTTGTTGATGGGTGAAGCAGGGGCAATATTAATTTTAGCTATATCTGCTTATATTATGAGTTTAAAAGATAAGATAAGTTTGGAAAAAGAAAAAGACAAAAGAAAAGAAAAAGCTAAAAGAAAAGAAGAAGAAAAAGCTAAAAGAAAAGAAGAAGAAAAAAGAAAAAAATAAATTTCTATGAAAACCTTCATTATTGATGCTCCTTAAACCACTCTCTCGATAGTCTCTGACCTTCAGCTATTTGCTGCCTAGTCATTTTCTCTTCAATCATCTCCTTGAATTCCTTAGCAGCCAAATTCCAACACTTATACGCCTCTACATAATCCTGAGGAACTCCATTACCATTATCATACATGAGACCAAGATTATTTTGGGCAACAGCATCTTTGACACTAGGTGTTGTTTATGTTTGTGTTTGAGTTTTTTTTTGTTGTTATTTTATGACCATTTTTCATAGCTAACTCTACCCAGATACTAGTAAGTGAGACAAACTGGACTGTGGTCAGGTTTACAGGTGAGGGGTTTGGGTATAGGCTAAAAATTTTAATATTAGGAAATCTATCATTAAAAGAACCAAGTGGGGTTAAGTGCAACTAGTGTAATGGAAACAATCAAGGTTATGATTGATGTTTTGAAAGTGGTTATTTCGTCCTAAAATCCCCAAAAACCTCTAGATTTGAAATAAAAGATAAAAATAATGTTAAAACTAATAAAAATCGTCCTCCTTGGAGTTCTGTGCATCAACCTAGGTAGCTGCAGTGACGAGGGCGGTCACATTGCCCGAACCTCAAAAAGCTTTGATCTAAAACAGGAACTCTATGACATCACTTATAATATGGAAGTGACCCCGACTGAAATATCTGGCGTTCAAATGATCCTTATAAAAAAGGGTGAGATTGTTTTTGAGCATGCTGAGGGATTAGCGCGAAGAGGAAAAGGTGCTGAAGTAGCACTAACCACTCACCATAAGGTGCGTATTGCCTCTATTTCTAAATTTGTGCTAACTACGGCATTAATGACCTTGGTTGAAGAAGGAAAAATTGATCTTGATAGAGACGTTTCTTATTATCTTGGTTTTAAACTTAGAAATCCAAATTTTCCGGAGCGATTGATCACCGTTAGGCAGGTCTTGGCTCATGTGTCTTCGATCCGTGACGGAAGCTATTATTTTATGGGAATAGAACAAAATTTTAAAGATTTCTTTATTTTGGGAGCAAATTTAAAAAGTTCGGAACATTTTGAAAATGGTGCTCACTTTGCAAATGTTGAAAATCAAGGGCCTGGGGATTATTTTACATACTCAAATTTGAATTTTGGTATTATTTCTGGAATTATCGAAAAGGTGTCAGGGCAAAGAATGGACTTGTTTGTTAAGGAGCAAATTTTGGAGCCTCTTGGCCTAAATTCAAGTTTTAACGTTTGTACACTGCACACAAACAACTTCTCAGAACTTGCCACTCTTTATCGCCGAGGTGAGGGCGGTGAGAACTGGAACTTGGATGGACCGTGGGTGGAACAAGTCGATGGTGACCAGATCAGCTGTTATTATGAAAGTACACTTTATGGCCGAGAGGAAATACCTGATTTGAAGCCACTTGAAGCTTATGAACTTGGTAAAAACCCAACTCTTTTCTCACCACAAGGTGGCCTTCGTGCATCTTCAAGGGATCTATCAGTTATTATGCAAATGCTTCTTAATGATGGTGTTTATAACCATAAGAGAATCATTTCTAAAGCCTCAATCGCTGAAATGATAAAGCCGGTTTGGCAGTATACTTCTGGGCTTGAAAATGGTCATACTGGTGGTGAAGCCATTCTTGGTGACACTAGTTCGGTCGGTATGATGACAACTTACGGCCTATCAACACATATCATTGATTTAAAAAACTGGGGTTTATCAAATACAAGTAAAGTTTTTTACGGCCATCTTGGCTCTGCATACGGTTTGCAGGGCCAGTTTTGGTTTGATCCAATAAATAAAGAAGGTATTATTGCTTTCATTACAGGCGTCGGTGATGATCCCGCGAAAGGACAAGCAAGCATTCCCTTATATGCCATCGAAGAACGGCTTTTGCGCCTTGGACTGAGAGGATTAGAAATCTATTAATCTTCGTTAGAAATTGGTTTCCTAGTGGGTAGGTCCGAGATCGTTTTGTTGTTATCGGGAAACTTTCCCTTGGAGTAGCAGCAGATGAACTAGTTATACATAGCTATTTAAGCTTTTCGAAGAATATTTAGAACCAGATAAATCAGAAAAATTAAAAGTTACCTATTTAGTGCAGGATTATGTTAAAAATATTCAAATGATATGACCATTTAATAAAAAGTAGCAGCTATACTGAATTGGTATACTAGTTAATTTGACAGTACCCAAAATTTTAATTTTGATATTCTCTTAGGACATATATATGTTAATATCACACAATAAAAGAAAAGTAATTTGGGGGTTAATGGTATTGGTAGTAGTGATTTTATCACTTTTACCTCAAGATCAAATTTCTACTCAACTATCATTTAATGATAAAGTAGCTCATTTTTTAATTTATTTCATCCTCACCTTTATCGCGCTTTTATCGTCTACCAAAAAACATTCTTTATTATCGATTTTGGCAATACAAATTTTAATAGGCATTTGTCTAGAAGTTGCACAATCATTTATTCCGGGCCGATTCCCAGAATTTCTTGATGTTATAGCAAATAGTTTGGGGGTTTTGGTTGGGGCTTTGGTATATTTTATCTTTCAAAAAATAAAATCTATAGCTCAAAACTAAAAAAGTACAGCCCGATACCAGTTCCCAAAATATAGCTGATCGTTCGTCCAAACAAGTACTACTAGCTCATCAGAGACTCCAAGTTTCAAAAGGGTGACATACCCCCCGGGTGGGGTTAAAGAGTTAAGGGGTTGACAGTCATATCCCGCCGATACGTCTAATTTAAAGGTCTATTTGTGCTTTTTCTGAGAGTCTGCTTTCGACCCAAAGCAGACACTCAGATTTATTATTAAAAATGCGCTTGACCATATAGTGGACAGTAATGTGAAAAATGGGTACATAGATAATGACGAAATATCTCGTAACGGCTGCAAAGGATCAATAATTGAATAAAGTAATTCAGGGAGCAAAAAGTTTTTCCCGTAATATAGAGATTTTACAATTTATTGCGGATGCTCCACGGCCTCCTTCATTAACCGATATATTAGAAGCCAGTGATCTTACTCGGCCTACCCTTTATAGGGTGCTCTCAGCTCTTGAAGCTGAACTCTTAATAGTTCAACGCCCTGAGAAACGTTATAGCCTTGGTACACGTCTTATATCACTTGCCCGAAACGCACTTGCCAATAATGATATTAGGCAAATTGCCCGTGTTGATCTTGAACGCCTTGGAGATGAAACTGGCGAAACCGTTCATCTTGCAATTCCTAGCGGCACACAAATGATGATTATTGACAAAATTGAAAGCCGAGAAGCCGTTCGTATGGCGTCTATTGTCGGGGTGCTTGTTCCCTTTCATACAACGGGTGTAGGCAAAGCATTTCTTGCAGGGCTAAAACCACAAAAACTGTCTGACCTTATTAATAGATTACCCATGGAACAGGTTACATCATTCACAACAACTGATCCAGATAAGTTACGGCAGAAAATTGCGACTGCGCAAAAAGACGGTTTTGTTGTAGATGATCAAGAAAATGAAAACGGGATTGTCTGTTACGGCGCACCAATTTTGAACGCTCGCGGTGAACCTGTGGCAAGTGTAAGCGTATCAACGCCAAGCTTTAGGCTTAATGAAACCAGAACATATTATATTGATCCATTACTAATATGCGCAAAAGCCATATCGGATAAGCTTGGTTATTAATCCTTCGCGATTCCCTAAGGTAATGCAAGTGATGCCGGGGTTATTTGGTCTATAGAAGTTATTCCCATTTGCTCCATAACGACTTTAAATTCTGCATCAAATATGTCGAGTATACGCTCAACCCCCGGCTGACCGAAAGCCCCTAATCCCCATAAATAAGGTCTGCCGATATCTACAGCGGTAGCACCTAACGCTAGAGCTTTGAAGATATCAGAACCGCGGCGAATGCCACCATCAACCATGACAGGAATTCTCCCATCCACCGCTTTAACTATTTCAGGTAATATCTCGATAGTACCTCTTGAATCCGCCTGCGAGCGACCACCGTGGTTAGAAACTATTATGCCATCAACGCCATGCTCAACACATAGTTTCGCATCAAGAGGGTGTGTTATTCCTTTAATGATAAGCTTCATATCCGTTGTGTCTTTGATTTTCTTCACCAAATCCCAGTCAAAACGAACCCCTGCATCCAAATAAGCATTCAAATCAATACCGTCATACATGGGGCGTCCTCTAAACGGACTTCTAACCTCACCATGACAAGCCGAACAATTACGATCATCTTGCCTCATGAAAAGGTCCTGAGTTTCTCTGTAACTTGCGCCTACCATATCGACGGTCAGTATAAGAACCGGACAACCCGCACGCTCAGCACGTTCAATCATTTTCAAATTAGAAGACCAATGCTCACTTGCATATAATTGGAACCAAACAGGCTCCCCTCTGGCTTCATTGACATCTTCAACGGAATTAGACGTAACATTTGAAAGCATCATCAGCTTGCCTTTTTCTTTTGCGGCACGCGCAACGGCTAATTCGCCTTGCGGATGATAAGCTCCTTGATGCCCTGTTGGCGCGATAGCAAGCGGTGAAGCCCACTTTCGTCCAAATAAGGTAACAGAGGTGTCAATCGTTCTTACATCGACCATACGCCGCGCTTTTAGCCGGATATTTTTATATCCTTGTCTATTGGCAATCTGACTTCGTTCATCTGCAACCCCTGTGGCGATATAACCATAATGGGCTCGAGGGAGTGTTTCACGAGCAACTGCTTCTAGATCAAAAATATTGAGCGCCTCTTCAGGGCTAGAGATTAATTCTTTTTTTAGATCAAGAATAAACTGTAAATCAGGATCTAATTTTCCAGTATCAGACGCTAGGGCTGTCCCCGCATAACCAATAAGGGGGCTAGCAAGCAAGAATTTTAAAAAATTGCGCCTATGATTATTGCTGTTGTCATTTTGATTATTCATGAATGCTCCTTTAAAATTTACCCTAAAGAAGGGGTTTGATTGCCTTGATGTACGTTTTGGCGGCAGCGGATATTTCATCTAATGTTTTATTTGGAGAATATAATGCAGAACCTAGTCCTAAGCCGTTTGCACCCGCAGAAATATATTGAGCCATGTTATCCGGTACGATGCCACCTGTGGGCATGATTGATGTCTCTGGTGGCAATACTGCTCTGATTGCTTTGATATAGGACGGGGGGTGGGCATCAGCAGGAAATAGCTTTATCGTTGTTGCGCCCAATTTTAAGGCCAAAAATGCTTCTGTTGGAGTGAGTATTCCTGGGCAATATATCATCCCTAATGCGCGTGACACTTCTGCAACTTCAGGGTCGAGGTTTGGGGCTACGATTAATTCACCGCCGCAATCATGCACTTTACGTGCGTCTTCGCCCGTTAATACTGTACCCGCACCAACAATTATTTGATCGCCAAAATGCTTCTTAATTTTAGAAATACTCTCAAAAGGTTCTGGTGAATTAAGGGGGACTTCAATAATTTTAAAACCTGCCTCTACGAGTACCGTTGAAACATCGATTGCCTGCTCAGGCGGTAAGCCACGCAAGATAGCTACCAATGGCATATCGCTAAGTTTTTGTGTCCATGATGTCATTAAGTTCATTATATAATCCTTGCGCCCTTGGCGATTTGATAAAGTCCCGTTGCTGCGGCATGTTCAGAGGCTATTTTATTAGAAACATTAACAGCATCTAAGGCCATTGAATATTTCTCTGCCAGATCACCACGACCAATGATATGCACTGTCTCAGATGCCGCTATATTAAATTCTGTTATGGCTGATTTTACCTCATCACCAATTAATAGCCCTGAGATAAAATCGGATATTTCATCGCTAGGCAATTGATCAAAAAGGGCTAATGTTCGCGCACTAAAGACTTGATGTAAAAGCGAGCTATTAGACCCGAACCTTCTTTTAACGCCATTCAGAAAACCGTCAGACAATGGCTTTTTATTTGGGGTTGCTAATGTGCCTAAAATTGAATGGTTATTAAGCAGGGCATATATCTCACCTGTCATGAAGCTCATAAAGCTTTCAATTGTTCCTGAAAGGGCAATAGCCCACTTGCTATGCGTGCCGGGCAGTAGAAAGATTTCTTTAGGGCCATTGTTTTCTTGGAGGCATCCTAAAATTTGAACCTCTTCGCCGCGCATGATGTCGGGGTCACCCGCGTCGCTTTTATAACTTGCACCTGTAACAAAATAGATTTTTTGAGTGTCATTTATATTAAAGCACGTAAGGGCATTGGCAAAACCAGAAGGTCCCGCTGGTAAGGGTAAATACGGTGTTTCCAACCAGCCATTACGACTGGTAATCATACCTGATGCGATGACGGGTAAGTTAGGGTATTTACTTAACCAAGGGCCAACAACCCTTTCGAAGGTTTTCACGAAATCCTTACCTTCTGGAGACATAATTCCTTCTTGGGATTGGATAGTATCAAGCAACATTCCATCTGAGCCAATAAGATGCGCTCGTAAGGAAGTTGTTCCCCAATCAAGACCAATGAGTGTTGCATTATCAAACATGGCCATTATTTAGAACGCCTTTGCCGAAGGATTGACATGACCAAGGTCGCTAACCCGAGGATGAGGAAGGTTGCCGTAATCGGTCTGCTGAGCACATCTATCATTGAGTTATCAGCAATGATGAGCGCACGGCGAAGGTTTGCTTCCGCCATGGGCCCAAGGATAAGGGCCAACAAGATCGGAGATACTGGAAAACGGTAACGTTGTAAGAAATAGCCAAGTACGCCAAAGCCTAGAGCCAACCAAACATCAAACATGTTATTTCTCATTGAGTATGCACCAACGATTGACATAATAAAGATGGCAGGAAGCAGTATACTTTTTCTCACCGTGATCGCCCGTGCGAAGAACCGAACACCAAGAAATCCGACGATTAACATGGCAATATTGGCAACAAGCATCGCAGAGAAAACAGAATAAACTACATCCAAGTCTTCTTTATAAAGCATAGGCCCCGGTTGGATACCTTGAATAACAAAGGCGCCAAGCAAAATTGCCGTTACCGCATCACCCGGCACACCAAGAGAAAGCATAGGGATCATTGCCCCTCCCGAACAAGCATTATTCGCAGATTCAGCGGCGGCAACCCCTTCGATTTGTCCCGTGCCAAATTTTTCAGGTGTTTTGGACCTTCTTTTAGCTTCGCTATAACCCACAAAGGCCGCAATATCGCTACCTGCACCGGGGATCGAGCCAATGAAGGTACCTAGTACACTAGACTTCGCCATGTCTTTCCATGTTCGCTTTATGTCGGCAAAAGAGGGAAAGACGCTATTGATTTTGCTAACGACCTGCTTAGTGGAGGTCAGCTGTTCCACACCTTTGAAGACTTCTGCAAAGGCAAAAAGGCCAATAAGGGTTGGAATAAACGCAGGCCCTTCGAAAAGGTTCATGGAACCAAAGGTAAAGCGCGGATAACCAGAAACAGGGTCCATGCCAATGGTTGAAATCAGCAGCCCAAGAAAACCTACCATGATCCCTTTGAGAATTGATTTTCCGGAGACTGAAATAATGATCGAAAGACCAAATGTTGCCAAACCGAAATATTCGGCTGCACTAAATTCGAGTGCAAATTGAGATATTTGTGGCGAAAGAAAGGTCATAATCAACGCCCCCGTAAAACCACCAACAAATGATGCAAAAACTGACATGCTTAAAGCGCGTCCTGCTTCACCTTTTTGACTAAGCGGGTAACCATCAAGAAGCGTTGCCGCCGCCGCAGGCGTGCCGGGCGTATTGATTAAAATAGCAGAGATAGAGCCACCATAAACGGACCCACTGAAGATGCCGAGCAACATACCAATAGATTCGTTAAACGGCAGGCCAAAGGTAAAGGGCACAAGCAACGCGACGCCCATAGTCGCCGTAAGTCCGGGCAGTGAACCAATTAGAATTCCACCAGCAACGCCTGCGAAAATCATTATTAATGGTTTCCACTGTAATATCTCGCCGAGAGCATCGATAAATAATTCAATATCCATAGAGCGTCCCCAAAGGTAAAGTTATGTTGAGGAATGAGCTAAAAATAAGGAAGACTGTTGCCGTAATCGCTCCACTCACGAGGACCATTTGGAAATATTTTCTTTCCTTCAATAAGAACATCATTAGGGGCAAATATACCAAGGTGCAAACAATGAAGCCAAGGCTATCCAGCGCCAAACAATAAATGACCGTCGAGGCTAACGCTATTCCCACCCTTTGGATGCCAGTATCCGAAAATTTAAAGGGCTCTGCATCTTCAGATGTTTTCTTAAAAACTGAGCTGACAATAAGAACGAGGCTTGAAACTCCCAAACCAATAGCAAGGATATAGGGAAAAAAGTCCGCGCCGACTTCTCCGGGTTGGCCTTCTGGAAAACTATCCAGCATAGAAAAAACGTAGGCCGATATGATTAAGCCGATTATTCCAAAAATAATATCTACACGTTTCATTCTGAATTAAGTCTCCAACGCACTTTTTATCTAGCTAAGCCTAGGTTTTTCATCGTTTTAGCAACACTCACTGAAGACGTTGATAAGTCTTTTTCCCAATCTTCTGCACTCATATATGAAACGCCTAATCCAGTATCAGCCGCGAATGCTTTAAATGCGTCAGACTCCATGCCTTTTTTAAAGGCATCATGAAGGATTTTCTTCGCGTCTTCTGGTGTTGAATTTGGAACCGCTAGACCGCGCCACGTTCCGAAGCTGACATCAAATCCCGCTTCTTTCATCGTCGGTACCTCAGGAAAGCCTGAAACGCGTTCATCGCTCATCACAGCCAAAATCTTAACAGTTCCACCTTCAACTTGACCACGGACTTCCGCAGGGCTCACTGAAACGGCTTGGATATGTTTTCCGACAAGCGCGGTAACCGCAGGGGCGGCACCATTATAAGGAACGTATGCTAGGTCGATGCCCACTTTTTCTGCAAAGATACTTCCAGCCAGATGCCAAGCGGTGCCGGGGCCAGCGTGACCTACTTTAATTTTACCGGGGTTTGCCTTCGAATAAGCAACGAATTCTTCGATGGTATTATAAGGCGCGTCAATTGGAACAGTGATCGCTGCAGGGTCCATATTAACCCGCATCAGTAAATCATAATCTTTATAGGTAAACGGGACAAAGCCTTGTGGCGGTAAGGTAAGAATATCAAACGTTACCATCGTCACGGTATAACCATCAGGACGCGCTCTAACACCTGCTGCATGGCCTATCGCGCCACTACCACCGGTCTTATTTATAATCGTTATGGTCTCTCCTAGAAATGGTTCTGTATTTCTGGCTAGTCCGCGTAAAATTGTATCCGTTCCACCACCCGCTGCCCATGGACAGATTAACGTCAATCGTTTCGAAGGAAAGTCCGCCGCCTGCACGTGACTAAATGCTGCAGACATCATGATCAAAATCAAAGACATTGAGGTTAATTTTTTAAAAGATTTAATCATGTTTAATTCCCGCATACATTTAATTACTATAATACCGTGCTCTCAAGTTAACATTCACATTCGTTATGTCAAACACTTGGAAATGGTCCAAGATCACGAGCCCAGCGAGAAACGATTTCTCGACCAAAATCTGTTACAGGTACCGACGGTTGGCGTGCGTTACCATTATCTAGCCCTAATCGCTGTGCCATCAAATCTTTTCCGTAAGCAACAAAATTCTCTACCGAACTCATCATGAAAACGAGTAAAGGTAATAATTCTTTGTGAAGTCTTTCGGCTTCGGCAACGGAAGCAGGATCACCTTTTTTCATAAGTTCATAAATTTTAAGTTGTGGATCAAATATATCTGCTGCTGGGATCATGCCAACGCAACCCGCACGCAAACTATCCGGGAGTTGAATTCCGGCAAAGCCGCCAAATATATCGAACGCACCTTCCGTATCTTGCATCAGTTGATGGATATAAGTTGCGGGTCCTTCTGCTTTTAATAAACAAACATTTGGATGCTGTTTATTAAGCGTTTTTAAGCCGCCATTAGAAAGGCTCGTCGCCATCACGCCCGGCGCATTTTGAACAGCTATGGGAAGATCTGTTGTATCAGCAACATTACCTAAAAATCTGACATATTCAATTTCAGGAACACCAAGAATAGCAGGCGGTTGCAAAATCGCCCAATCGGCTCCTGCTGCTATTGCTGCTTTAACAAACTCAATTTGTCCCGGCACACTACCTTCACCAACGGTTACGGCGTAAGGTACTCTACCCGCGATATCTTCACCAACCCAATCGATTACTTTACGACGCTCGTTTACATCTAACTTACCGACTTCCGTCGCCAGCCCCATAATCGTAATGCCGTGCGCACCAGCTGCGATACAGCCTTCGACTTGGCGTTTCATCGCATTTCTATCAAGCTGACCTTGATCATCAAAGAAGCTATAAAGAATTGGGTAAACGCCGTGAAAATCTGTATTTCTATTCATAATTATCCTTAAATTTTAAAATCAATTTAATACGTTTTTAAGCGCGGCCAAACTTATCTGTCGCGGCACGTATTGAGCCTTTTTCTTTTATATATTCAACCATTTCGGCTTCAGTGTTTTCTGCTTCTTCCGCAAATTCAATGATCGATTCCACATGATCCGCAGGAATGGAAACAATGCCATCACCATCGCCGACAATGTAATCACCGGGGCTTACAAGGACGCCGCCTATCATAACCGGGATATCGCGTTCTAATGTTTTTAGACGACCAACCGAACTTGCCGGAACAATAGAACGTGCATAAACGGGGAAATCTGTATCCTTCTCAATTAGTTCTACATCGCGTGTGCCGCCGTCAACAACAACTCCTTCATGACCAGCTGTGTTTGCCCCAGCGTTCATAATTTCGCCCCAAACGGCTATATTTTTGTCGCCGCCACAAGCAATGACAATCACACTGCCTTTAGGAGATTCGTCAATCACATCAAACGCCAGCTCTGGCAAATGAGATTCAGTTGTCGGCACTTCTAAAACGGTCGCTGCAGTACCAACAATCTTTCTCGCATTAACGCGTGCCTTGATATTAAAATCCATAAAACCACGGTGACCCGCAATTTGGTCGCAACCATCCGAAAGTGTTGCCACCGCTAATTTACGCAAACGCGCAATATAATCTTTGCTCATTTTGTTTTCCTATTTTAGTTTTTCACTATCAACTTGATAAACGAAATACATATACTGCTCACCCGCGGCGACAACCACATGATGTGCTACGTTGGCAGGGATATTAACCGCGTCGCCGGCTCTTAATGAATATTCCGTTCCACCCTTAACACTTGTTCCGCGCATCTGACCTGGTGACAGCTCAAATTCATTAACAAGTTTACCGCCAATAACTAACGTTGCCTTGCCTGCTACGGCAGTGTGTAAATCTGATACAGTTGTGTGAATTTCTGAAGTTCCGGTGTTTCCACGGAGTACCAGAAATAAATTATATCCTTCATCACTGCCGATCAATTCAAAGGCTAGCGATTCCTTTACTGCATCACCTTGTTCAGCGATTTGAGCTTTTAGGCGCATCGAGACGTCTTCAATAATTTCTGGTGTTAACTTAAAAACACCCGCTGTTCCTTCATTACTGCTTGACTGAGCAAATGAAACTGCAGCAATGATCATTGATAATATTAAGATAAAAAGGGTGCGCATGAGAGAATATCCATTCATTATTTAAATATAATTATCACATAGTGGAATAATTTCTATATAATGATAATTATAAAAATAATATGGATTAAGTCAAGCCTTCTGGCATTATGGCTCCAGGAAAAGTAACGACTTTAGCTGCGACCTCAGCCGCATGGTCTAAACTCTCTTGCACATTCTTCCCTCGCATCCTCATGGCCAAGTAGGAACCATCAAACGAATCTCCTGCAGCGGTAGTATCAACAACTTTGTCCGCAGGAATAAACGCGCGGTGAAACAGTTCACCATTATTTTGAACATACATTCCTTCTGTTCCGGCTTTTAAAACTATTTCCTTAATGCCGTACTTTACTAATCGGCTTAAACAATCTTTAGTCGAGGCCGTATTAAACAAGCCACTTTCTTCTTCGACACTTGGAAAAATGGTATCGCTTACTTGATAAGCCTTATCGATCCAATCGGCAGCAGTTTCTTTGTTTTCCCAGAGTTGATGCCTATAGTTGGGATCGAAGGCAATTTTTGCGCCATTTTTGCGAGCAGCAGATATTTGGTTCAGCAAGTCTTTCCGGCTTTTTAAATCCAAAATAGCAAGAGTAATGCCCGTAAAGAAAATCATATCGGCGTTTAAGCTATCCAACGTCGTTTTTGCATTTTTTAAAATATGCATCAAACGTCGAGCCATAGAGCTCTCGCGCCAATAACTAAAACTGCGTTCCCCTTCTTTATCTGTAGATATTATGTATAGCCCAACCGTACCTTCAGAAGACTTAAAGACTGTATCGACACCAAGACCTTGCTTGATAAAAAATGCTTCCATTTCCATAGAAATCTGATCTTCACCAATAGCCGTCAAAACAGAAACCTCACCTTCGCCTTGTAATGATCGTTTCATGTAAACAGCACTATTAAATATATCCCCAGCAAAAGATTTCTGAAGCAGTCCTCCTTCTAAAGTACTTAGTTCAACCATGCATTCTCCAAGAAAAATTGATTTCATCAAGACGTCTTTCATCATTTAAATTCATTAATCGCTATTTTTTCACACAATAACAACTAATTCATAAAAGGGAAATATTGCCGTTTTAGAGGTGTTGTCTGAATGTCCGCTTTTGGCCGAAAGCAGACACTCAAAAATAATAAGTAGAACGTGTAAAACAATTAAACTAACGCCTAAATTAAATTTGCCTGCAGACTACAAGTATGGTGAAATTTATTATTCAGATTGAAACAATACTTGACCACCAATCATAGTCATAACAACTTTGCTGTTAATTATTTCTTTAGGAGAAATTTCAAAAATATCGTCACTTATTACGACTATGTCAGCTAATTTACCGACTTCAATTGTACCTAGGTCATTCTCTTGATTACCAGCATAAGCATTATTGATTGTATATGCTTTAACTGCTTGCTCTACTGAAATTTTTTCATTGGGTATCCAACCATCTGGGTTTTTTCCATCTGCTGTACGGCGTGTAGTAGCCGCATATATACCGAGCAAGGGCTTAAGCGGTGCAACAAACCAATCAGAGCCAAACGAAACCATCGCACCAGCATCAATAAGGGATTTAAAAGCATATGTACCAGCCAAGCGAGTTTTACCTAAACGTTTCTCGGCAAACCTTCCATCATCAACTACGTGATACGGATGAGCTGCTGCAACAACTCCCAATTCCTTAAATCTTTTAAATGCGTCTGGAGACAAGTGCTGTGCGTGCTCTATTCTTGGGCGATTACCATTGGCACCAATTTGATCGATAATTTTAAAAATTTCATCATTTGCCTTATCGCCAATTCCATGTATGGCGAGTTGAAATCCATAATCGTGAGATTCCTGAAGCATTATTTTTAACTCGTCCATTGGTCTAATGGGAAACCCACTATTGTTAGGTTCATCACTATAAGGTTCATGAAGCCATGCAGTTCCACTACCCAGCGCACCATCAACCATCACTTTGATGCCACCAAACCGCAACAAGTTATCGCCATGCCCGTCTTCCTTAATCATTGCAGCTAATTCGTGGCGCTTTGTAATGTGTGAATAATAATTAGTACGAACCTTTAGTCGGCCATCTGCTTTTGCCCGTTTGAAAATAGCCAAGTTATTCCAGACAGCCATGTCCATACTGTGAATTTGAGTAACACCATTTTCAAGTGTCTCTTTTATTCCAACATCAAAAACATCGTCAATTTTACTGTCGTTTGGCTGAGGATATAAGCTAGAAACTAATAGCATTGCATTATCTATAAGAACGCCTGTGGGTTCACCATCTTTATCTCGGACGATCACTCCACCATCAGGATCAGGTGTTTCCTTCGTTATACCTGCAAACTCTAATGCTTTTGAATTTACAAACGCGATGTGTCCGTCTGTTCTCAGGAGATAAATTGGATTATCATTAGTATAATCGTCGACCCAATTCTTATGGGGGAGGTCTCCGCCCCAGTTTTCATGATCCCAAACACCACCAAGCATCCATTCACCTTTAGGCATTTTAGACGCATAATCTTTAATTACCTGTGAAAACTCACTTGCACTTTTGGTGTCATAAGAATTAACACTAACTAGCGACAATGCCCCATCCATGAAATGAACATGATTATCAATAAAACCCGGTAATACCAGCTTCCCTTTCACATCTATCACGTTAGCAGTAGAGTATTTGGCAGAAATAGCAGTTGATGAGCCAACACCTACAATCCGATCGTTATTTATTGCGATAGCTTCGACCCAAGGTTGGTCAGCATTACCAGTCCATATTTTACCGTTCAAGATAACTTTTTCATCTGCAATTACTGTTATAGGTAATAATAAAACCATCATCACGGCGATAAAGTATATTCTTATTGTAACCATCAAACTTAATTCCATTTTCATT
>JABGYD010000004.1 GCA_018675425.1 Kordiimonadaceae bacterium | reverse complement strand
GCATTCAACAGAATGGCAACTCTTCGTTCATATGTTGATGACAACTTTTCAGGTCGTGATTGGAACCTAGCTTCGGCTATGGTAATCAATGGCGAAGCTGGTATGCAAATGATGGGTGACTGGGCTAAAGGTGAATTCCTTAAAGCGGGTCAAAAGCCAGGTTCTGACTTTGTATGTGTTCGCTTCCCAGGAACTCAAGGTTCTGTAACTTTCAACTCTGATCAGTTCGCTATGTTCAGTGGTGCTGGAAGTTCAGCTGCACAAGAAGCTATGGCTTCTTCTGTAATGAACCCTGTTTTCCAATCAGCATTTAACGTTGTTAAGGGTTCAGTACCTGCGCGTACTGACGTACCTGACATGATGTTTGATCATTGTGGAAAGAAAGGTATGGCAGATCTAGCAGCAGCTAACGCAGCTGGAAGCTTGTTTGGTTCAATGGCGCACGGTCATACTGTCCGTCCTGCGATCCAATCAGCTATTGTAGACGTTGTTTCAGCTCATTTTAACGGTGAGTTTTCAGCTGAAGAGGCTGCAGAAGAAATGGTTGCAGCAGTTGCAGCAGCAAGATAAATTAAATATCATCTAAACTTGCTTTAGATTTTTATTAAATTTGTTTATTTATAGTTGGCGAATTTATAGTTCGCCAACTATTTTTTTTGATTAGAATTGTATTAAATGAAAAATTATCTCCAACTTTTACTACCTAAAATTGTTTTAGCGCCAAGTTTTTTCCTTATTCTTGTTTTTGTGTATGGATTTATTATATATACGGGATATTTGTCGCTTACAGATTCACGTATGCTGCCAACTTACGAGTACATGGGTTGGGGCAACTATACTAAACTTTTTGGACTAAGGCATTGGAAAATTGCAGTAAATAATCTGGCAATTTTTGGAATTTTATATATATTAATCTGTACAGTGCTTGGTCTTTTCTTAGCCATCTTATTAGATCAAAAAATTAGAGCAGAAGGCCTGCTCCGACCTATTTTTCTTTACCCAATGGCGTTATCTTTTATTGTTACTGGAACTGCATGGAAGTGGTTTTTAGACCCTGGAATAGGTCTTGAGCATATTATGCATCAGTGGGGGTGGGAGAGTTTTGAATTCGACTGGATTAAAAATCGAACCTTTGCAATTTATACAGTAGTTATTGCTGCAGTATGGCAAAGCTCAGGATTTGTTATGGCGATGTTTCTTGCTGGATTAAGAGGCATTGATGGTGAGATAATGAAGGCCGCTCAAATTGATGGAGCGTCCGGTTTTCGTATGTATAGACGTATAATTATTCCTTTGCTTCGACCAGCATTTTTATCAGCTTTTGTAATACTCGCGCATTTATCTATTAAAGCATACGATTTGGTTATTGCTTTAACAAATGGTGGCCCTGGAAGAGCGACTGAGGTACCAGCAACATTTATGTACTCTTACACCTTTTCTAGGAATCAGATGGGTATTGGAGCGACCTCTGCAATGATTATGCTTCTTATGATTTTTTCTATCATTATTCCTTATCTATATAGTGAGCTAAGAAGTGAGAAGTCATCATGACCTTAAATCATTCTAAAAGTAAAAAGGACAGTATCAAAGTCTCTCGAATATTTATTTATCTAATATTGATAATATTTGCAATTTATTATTTGCTTCCCTTGTATGTAATGCTTACAAACTCCTTGAAGCCACTAGAGGAAATTCGCTCTGGAGGAATGCTTAATCTTCCTGAAGTGTGGACCCTAGATCCATGGCGATCAGCCTGGTCAAGTGCCCAAATTGGTGTTGACCCTAGTGGGCTTAAGCCTTATTTTTGGAATTCAATTTCTATGGTTATACCAGCAGTAATGTTAACTGCAATACTGGGCGCCATGAATGGCTATGTTTTGACTAAATGGCAATTTAAAGGTCATGGAATTGTCTTTGGGCTGCTTTTGTTATCGTGCTTTATCCCATTTCAAATTGTGTTAATCCCGATGGCAAAAATGTTGGGTATTTTAGGAATGGCCGGAACAACGTCAGGATTGGTATTTGTTCACTTGGTTTATGGGCTAGGTTTTACAACTTTATTTTTTAGAAATTATTATGCAGCATTCCCTACTGAAATAATAAAGGCTGCACAAATCGATGGGGCTGGATTCTTTAGAATTTTTTGGCGTGTTTTACTTCCAAGTTCAGGTCCAATTATAGTGGTGACTGTGATTTGGCAGTTTACCAACATTTGGAATGATTTTTTATTTGGCGCTTCTTTTGCAGACTTTGACTCAATACCAATGACTGTAGCTCTAAATAACCTTGTTAATTCTTCTCAAGGGGTTAAAGAATACAACGTGCATTTTGCAGGGGCAATTCTAGCTGCTCTTCCAACATTAGTAGTTTAT
>JABGYD010000035.1 GCA_018675425.1 Kordiimonadaceae bacterium | reverse complement strand
TTGAGAAGCTAAAGACAGAACTGTATCAATTGAGGCTCCCGAAATAAACATATCAAGTTTTGCCCCAGCAGGAACATTCATTTCAGCCCGGGCAGTTCTTATATCGGAAATTAAGGAAATTAACCACTCAATTTCTTTTGTTCCAGTCTCATTTAAATTATCTTCATTTAATATTGGCCATGGTGCTAAAATGAGATCAGTTTTGCGCGTACCAGATAATTTTTGCCAGAGCTCTTCTGTAATAAAGGGCATAAAAGGATGAAGAGTTTTAAGTATTTGATCAAGTACCCAAGCAGCTGTCTTCCGAGTTTCGTCAATTTTACCTTCATCTTCAGAATAAAATTGTGTTTTAATCAGTTCAATATACCAATCACAGAATGTTCCCCATGTGAAATGATAAATTGCAGATGCTGCTTCGTTATATTTAAATTTTTCAAGCGCCTGAGTAACTTTAAAAGTAGATTTTTCTGCTTCGCTAATTATCCATTTATTTACTGGCAGCGAAACTGTGCCAGGATTGAAGGTCCCTTTCTTAGTGAAGCAATTATTCATTTCACAAAATTTAGATGCATTCCAGAGCTTGGTTCCAAAATTACGATATCCTTCAACACGTTTATCAGACATTTTAATGTCCCTACCCTGGGCTTCCATGGACGCAAGTGTAAACCTTAATGCATCTGCACCATATTTATCTGCTATTTCCAGAGGATCAATAACGTTACCTTTTGATTTTGACATTTTAGCCCCATTTTCATCTCGAACCAGGGCATGAACATAAACAGTATCAAAAGGGACTTCACCATCCATAAAATGAATGCCATCCATCATCATTCTAGCCACCCAGAAAAAAATAATATCAAAACCGGTAACAAGTACATTCGATTTATAATGGCGAGCCAGTTCAGGGGTTTTTTCAGGCCACCCAAGTGTTGCGTTCGGCCACAAGGCTGATGAAAACCAAGTATCAAGAACATCATTATCACGGATAATTTTCTTTATATTCCCATAATGAATATCAGCTTGTTGCTGTGCTTCATTTTCATCAATGGCAACAAATACATGGCCATCTGGACCATACCAAGCTGGAATTTGATGGCCCCACCATAATTGCCGAGATACACACCAGGGTTCAATATTACGCATCCATTCAAAATAAGTCTTTTCCCAGGCTTTAGGGACAAAAGCTGTGCTTCCATCTTCTACAGCCTTAATTGAAGGTTTAGCTAGTTTTTCTGCATCAACATACCACTGGTCAGTAAGCCAAGGCTCAATAGGAACGCCGGAGCGATCCCCATAAGGAACCATATGAACAGTAGGTTCTACTTTAACAAGTAGGCCAATACTATCCATATCATTAACTATCATTTTTCTTACCTCAAAACGATCTATTCCCCGATATTTTTTTGGCACACAATCATTTAAATTAGCAAATTTGTCAAAAATATTTATATTTTCAAGATTATGTCTTTTTCCTACCATATGATCATCAAAATCATGCGCGGGGGTAATTTTAACCGCACCTGAACCTTTTTCAGGATCAGCATGTTCATCAGCCACAACAATTATTTTTCGGCCAACTAGCGGTAAGGTTAATGTTCTACCAATAAGATCCTGATACCGTTCATCACTTGGATGGACGGCAACAGCAACATCTCCTAGCATAGTTTCTGGACGAGTAGTCGCTACGGTTAAAAATCGACTATCTTCCCCATCAACAGGATATCTAAAATGCCAATAGTTGCCATTTACTTCTCTTTGTTCAACTTCAAGATCTGAAATAGCAGTGCAAAGTTTAGGATCCCAATTTACTAAGCGCTTAGCTTTATATATTAAATCCTTATGGTAAAGATCTACAAATTTTTTTAACACAGCATTTGCAAAGCCTTCGTCCATAGTGAATTTTTGACGTGACCAGTCACAGGACTGGCCTAGACGCCGCATCTGATTGAATATAATACCTCCACTTTCTTCTTTCCTCTGCCAAACTCTCTCTATAAAAGCCTCGCGACCCAGTTCGTGACGATTGATATTTTCAGTATCCATTTGGCGCTCAACAACCATCTGTGTTGCAATACCAGCGTGATCCATACCAGGTTGCCAAAGCACGTCCTTACCACGCATACGCTGCCATCGGATGAGTATATCTTGTAGGGTATGATTAAGAGCGTGACCAATATGTAGACTCCCCGTTACATTTGGAGGCGGTAAAATAATTGTGTAAGGTTCCGCATTTGGTCGTTGCCCACACTTAAAGGAACCACTGTCATCCCAATTATCATATATATTTTTTTCTCGGATAGAAAAATCAAAGGTTTTATCTAGCATTGTTAATTTTCTTTATTAGGGTAAAAGTAGGATAACGACTTAACATTACAATTGATTTTAAAATATAACTTCTTTGGATAAAAGTCTTTAATAAATTAGGGTTTTTTTGTTTCAATAAGCCTTGAAATCTCTTTAGACACCATTTTTTTTACTAAACTAGGAAGGTTTTTTTCAAGCCATTGTTTAAGCATTGGCCGTAAAAGGTCGCTTACAAGCGTATCAATCTTAGCATCTGCACCTTTATAGTCAGGAGTAAGAAGTTTTGATAAGATATCAAATTGGTTTTTAACTTCTGCAGAAATTTCATCGGATATAATCTTTTCAGTGCCGCTATTATCAGACGTCACTTCAAGATCATCTTCAGTTAAATGTAGAATATTTTCATCTATTTTAATGTCAGTAAATTCTGGATCTAAAGGCTCGCGATTAGGATGCAAATCAATTACATCATCGAGTTTAACATTTTTGTCATCTTCTGAAATTATGCGCCGAATTGATGCGAGAATTTCTTCCATGCTTTGTTCTTCGTCATTGTTTCGACTTTTCACAATTAATGCTCCGTATCATGATCATTTTAGTTAGCTTAATAGTTGGAAAATTACCACCATCTAAACACACCAACTAATTAAAAATTAATTTGTTACAAGATACAATAAAAATTATAGGTTTTAAAAATTTTATTGGAGTTTTTATTCAACCCCATACCCATAAACTTTCCATTCCGCCTCGTCACTTTTCCCCTTTGCATCATAAATTTCTGCATCCAGTCCAAGTTCCTTGGCGTTTAATTTACCAATTGATGCAAGTAAATTATATGCAGCAACAATTCGATCCCTAACTGCACGGGCATTATTAACACGAGCATCAAGAAGCTCCTGCTCTGCATCAAGTACATCAAGAATCGTTCGTGAACCAACCTCTGCTTCTTGTCGGACACCTTCCAGGGCAATGCTATTAGCTTCGAGTTGGGATTCTGTGGACAAAATACGACCCGCTGCCTCACGGTAACTTTCCCAAACATTGCGAACTAATTCTGCCACTTCACGCTCAGCTGCAATAGCTTCCATACGCAACTGACTTCTGCGTTGTTTTGCCTGGCGGACAACAGAAGCCTGCACCCCGGCTTGATATATAGGTACGCGTAAATTAGCCTGCACGGTTTTAGCATTGGTTTGATCCCCAGGAAGGAATGTATCCCAACTTTTTTGATAACTAGCACCAATTGTTAATGTTGGGCCAAGACCCCCTAATTGTTTTTTTACAGCAAAATTGGCAGCAGACTCTGTTGCCTTAGTAGCTAAAATTATTGGATGATTGCGGGTAGCGAGATTGTATGCTGCCTCTTCGGAGGCCGGGAGCATGGGAATTTCAATATTTTGTTCCAAAGTACCAGGCTCATCACCGACAACCCTTCGATATGCTGCTCGGCTTGCAGTTAGTATTGCCTCAGCATTAATTTTTTCTGATTGAGCTCGTGATAACCGTGCACTAGATTGAGCGACGTCGGTTCTGGTAATCTCACCTACTTCAAAACGATCCTCACTAGCTTGTAACTGGCGTTGCAATGCAATTACATTATTTGCGGTTGATTTAAGAACAGTTTCATCACGGATTACATCTGAATAAGCAGAAACAGTGGCCATAAAAATTAGTTGTTCAGTATTTATTAATTGCGCTCGACCAGCCTCAGCTTGTTTCCTTGCTTCATTAGTATTATTCATTGTTTGAAAACTTCTGAATACCGGCTGTTGAATTGACACTCCTAGAGATTTTGGCTTTGTTGTAGATGCACTAAGAAATGAACCTGTTCTATTATTTTCCTGTCTTGCCCATGAACCCGTAGCTTCAATTGTAGGTCTCCACCCTGATGTAGCTTGATTTACTGTTTCATCAGTAACACGCTGACTTGCACGCGCTGCTTCAAGCGACGGATTATTTACATATGCTTTAGTCAGAGCATCTTTTAAAGTATCAGCTTGTGCTAATAATGGTGAAATAAATACTATGGCTAATGCCATTGTTGCATTAAATTTAGTCACTTTTATTTTTCCAGACATTTTTTATATTCTCATTGTAGTAGTATTTATAGAATTTGCCTTAATATGTTACCACTGTCAACATTCTTTGTTAACTAACATAATTAAAATAAAAAATCTTTCTTTTTATCAAACCCATTGAGTGAAGGCGCAGAAGTATCAAATAAATTTCTAACCCCCATAATTTTATTATTATAAGTAACAAAAGACGCTCGCCCATGACCATCATGGTTTAATACACAAAGAATTCTTCCATTCTCATTAAGTTGATTAAGTAATGAAAGAGGAATTGTATCAATCATTCCACCAATAAAAATAAGATCATATGGTCCCTGTTTAGCCAACCCATCAATATGTGAGCCTGTAACTAGAGCAACATTATCACAGTTTTCTTTAGCCAAATTTTCTGTTGCCTGTTCAGCAAGTGTCGGGTTTTCTTCTAAAGCAACCACTGAACCTACAAGTTTACTAAAAACTGCTGATGAATATCCAGTGGCAGGTGCTATATCAAGAACAAGGTCGTCTTTCTTTATATTGGCTGCATTAAGCAATTTAGCAAAAGTAAGTGGTTCCATAAGGTAACGACCTTCCCCTACGTTAATACTCTTATCTATATAAGCTACACCCTTTCGAGCTAAAGGAACATATACTTCTCTATTTACCTGTTCTATGGCGTCTATTACATTCTGGTCTGTCACCTCATTAGGCAACAAGTGACCATCAATCATGTGACGTCGACGAGAGGCACTTATTTTGTCTGAAACTGTAATATCCATCGATTAAATCCTCAACTAATTTTTCACCTTATAATACGGATAAATATTCATTACAACAGCAACAATAACCAACTGTTAAAATACAATATTTTATTGCAAGGTGCCCCCTAATACTCGTAGATTATAATAATAATGACAATGGAGTCAGTTAATATGATAAGAAATACTTAGCTAATTATTGAATCAATAAATTGTGCCAATTTAAAGTCAGAACTCGTAACTTCATTTTTTTCATGACTGGTCAACGTTATTTCAAGATGATTATATACATTTAACCATTCAGGATGATGGTTCATTTCTTCAGCTTTCAATGCTATTTTTGTCATCATATCAAAACAGGTTTTAAAATCATCAAATACGAATTTTTTGTATATAGCATTTCTGCCTTCTACCACTTTCCAGCCGCGAAGTATTGAAAGAATTTTTTCAATTTCAACTTTTTGACACATTTCACATCCCCAGAGAAAATCTAAATAAACAATTAATCAAATTAAAAACCATCTGCATAAAGACGTTTAAATGCTTTTTCAAGTTTCATAATAAAAATTTCTGCTTCGGTTAATCCAAATACCATTGGTGGTTTACCTTTAAGAACATTGTCATAAGGACCATCGGTTGAAAAGAGAACAGCATCCTCACGCAAAAACTGCACTATTGAGCTAGCTTCATTTGGGGCTCGTTCTCTTGTGTCTCGGTCCTTAACTAATTCCGCACCAAAAAACATACCTTTACCGCGGACTTGACCTATAAGAGGATACCGGTCCATCATATCACTCATTCCATCCATTATATAGTTTCCAGTAATTAACCCCTTTTCCATAAGGCCCTCACCCTCAACAACATCTAACACCGCCATACCTATGGCACACGAAACTGGATTACCACCAAAACTATTAAAATATTCCATTCCATTTGCAAAACTTTCTGCTATTTCTCTGGTAGTGACAACGCCTGCCATTGGATGGCCATTACCAAAAGGTTTGCCAAAACAAACTATATCTGGAACTACACCTTGAAGTTGAAAAGCCCACATTTTTTCACCCACACGCCCAAAACCAGTTTGCACCTCATCTGCAATGCAAAGACCACCAGATGAACGAATTTTATCATAAGCAGAATTTAAATAACCGTCTGGATAAACAACCTGGCCCCCAACTCCCGCAATTGACTCTGCAATAAAAGCAGCCGGGCCTTCGCCAGTATGTTTAATTAAATCGTTAATTTGAATATCGACATCCAATGCATAACCCATTCCGCTCTCTAAAGAATAATCTTTAAAGCGCCCATGATATGGATCAGGAAACTCTGCTATTCGTGTTTCTGGGGGACAACCCTTACCGCCTTTTCTATTAAATTTATATGGGCTTATGGCTACAGTAGCATTCGTATTGCCATGATAGCCCCAGTCAACAGTAACGGTAGTTTTTCTACTTGTGTATTGTCGAGCAAGCCTTAATGCCAATTCATTTGCTTCAGAGCCGCTATTTGTAAAAAACATAACAGAAAGCGGTTGGGGCAAAGTACTCAGAACCCGAGACGCTAGCTTATTAATACCATCATATAAATAACGTGAATTAGTA
The DNA here is from genome assembly GCA_018675425.1 of Kordiimonadaceae bacterium. GTDB lineage: Bacteria > Pseudomonadota > Alphaproteobacteria > Sphingomonadales > Emcibacteraceae > Pseudemcibacter. Next base: position 120,475 of record JABGYD010000035.1, on the reverse strand, counting down.
TTCAGTTCTCCAGCTTGCTTACTTATTGCATTAACAACATGAGGATTACAATGGCCAACATGAGTAATGTTATTTACACAATCAAGAAATGCACGACCAGAACTATCATAAAGATAAGCACCTTTGCCACGAACAATGTGGAGGTGTTTTTTATAAGCAACACTTAATGATGGAGCTAAAACCATTTTTCTTAATTGCATAATATCTTTAACTGTATTCTCAGGCTGCTCAAAACTTTCAGGAATAAAACCAAGAATAAGGTTTGGGTCTGGACATACATCTGTCCAGACATCCCATACGGACGGCGAACAAATCCCTGGAAAGTTACCATCTTTAATTCCTATTAAATCTGATATAATTTGGAAATGAAGGTGTGGCGTCCAGCCTCCATTTTCATGAACATCACCAAGAGACGCCAAAAAACTACCCGCAGAAATCTCATCACCAATTTTTAAGTGGCTGGTAGTTTTCTTACTGAGATGACCGTATAATGTATAGAAATTAGGACCATTACCAATTTTATGACTTAAAATTAAGACCGTCCCATAATCAAATGGAATATTATTGGTAGCTAAAGAGTGAACTTTTCCGGTAAGGGGTGCATAAATTCTCTCTGGCTCCCTTAACCATATATCAATGCCCATATGAACAGTTCTGGGTTTAGAGCTTCCAATACCGTCAAATCCATCAAATAAAAAACTAGTCCTGTCCTCTCCGTAACTTCCTAAACCAAAACGACCTTCGTGTTTATCCAGAAATTCTCCTACCCACTCTTTATGTTTAGAACCATCTTGAATATGTTTGGTTCCTGGTGATCCAGTTTTATTATCAAATAAAACACGAGGCTCACTGTGTAGATCAAAATCAAACATGTTTACTGGAGTAATATTTTCTAACGAACTAATGAGTTCATAGCAAGTTCGAGTAGCCGTAAATCCGCCAGCTTTTCTCGCAAAAGAAGAGAGAAAGCCAAGACCAATATCACGGACTTTTTTTAGAGTTCTAATTGCGGGGGCTTGAGTAACCAATAAATAGTCTCGGTGCTCATTTGTTGTTGCCTTGATTACTCTATTAGACGATATGCAAATACTCATTACTAAACGCATACAAGCAAGATCAAATAAAACTTCAAGCTCATCTTCATATAGTTTAAATTCAGAAGTATAATTAGTGATAAGCGCTCGCGATACAGCGTAAAATTCATCAACGTCCATCATCGCATAACCAAGAGTAATAGCCAACTCGTTAATCTGCTTGCCAAAAAGCATGTCGCCAAAATCAATTAAACCATTAATTTTTTTATCACCAACAACAAGGTTATATGTGTTTGCATCTGAATGTATTACACTTGAACGCATCTTTTTGATCCGCGGCATTACAAAATTATCATAGCGCTTATAAAAAAACTGTATAAGTTCCTTTACGTCGTCTTCAATAATATCTGAAATATAAGTTTTACAATGAGGAGCAGCATCCATATTCCAAAGAAAACTTGGTTGGTGAGCCTTTGGATGGCCAAATCCTTGCATTGCTTTAGAAAAGCGGCCCATAAAACGTCCAAGATCCTCATAAAGCGCTATTGGTTTATCCGCATCACCAAAAATATCACCCTCAAGAAAGGAAATTAATCTAATGTAATTATTATTATGTTTGTATATTTCTTCACCATTTTTTCCCTTTATAACAGCAGGTACTGGAAGGGTCGGATCAAGCTCAGCAATATGGTTGAGGACAGAATTTTGGAATTCAAGAAACTCTTTATCTTCGGCACTATTGGCAATTTTAAGAACGTAATCGCCGTCACCTGTAGTAATTCTGGCATTTTGATCACGCTCACTAACAAGTGTCTTTAAAGATCCAGATTTTCCGAAATATTCAGTGGCAATTTCAGCCATTTCATTAATCGTATATGAAGGAGGTTTACTTTCGAATACTTTCATAATTTTATTTCTTTAAGCTAGTTATTACATTATTTCTGCAACATAGCAGGCATTTAATAACGTGTATATTTACAAATTAAGAACCACTATTCGTAGCCAATCAAATCTTCAAATTTATCATTAAGTATTGGATATTTTTGCCAATCCTCATGATCAAAATGCCACCATTCGTTATAAAGAACCCTAAATCCTTCTGCTTCCACTATAGTTCTAAGTAAATTACGATGCCATCTTTCAAGTGTCGTACCACCAAGATAATGAGGGTAGGAACGATCGGACATTTCATCATATGTTCCAACCATTTTTATAACTGAACCTGTACTCAAGTCATAAAGGGTAAGATCAACAGCACTACCCATATTATGTTTTGAACCACTTTTTGGATCTGCAACAAAATTACGTTCGGCCCCTTCAGTAGCATCCCAAAAAATTTTAGTAACGTACCAAGGACGATATGTATCGTGAATAAGTATACCAAAACCCATTGAATTAAGACGTTTATTAGCCCTATTAAGGGCCATTAGAGCCGGCCTCTGCAGAAAACTTTTTGGAAGAGAATAAGTGGCTACGTTAAGAAAATTATTTTTTGTGGCATAACGAATGTCCAATTTTACATTTTCAAGAACCGTGGTTACATCAACTAGATCTGATTTAACAAATTCACCAAGTTGTTGAGGGGGATCTGCATTTAGAGCAATTTTGGTATACTCTTCAATACTTTTATCCAGATCAACCTTAAATGTAGCACCATTACCCGGTTCTATAAATTTTCTTAAGTAAGCCTTGTCATCCATCATAACAACAACAGCCATGCCACTTTCATTAACTTTAAATGAAAATGAAATAAAATTTGATGTAAAGGTTGAGTGTGAAGTTTGGATTAGTTTCCTAATTTCTAAATTTTCTATATTTATGCCGTCGGCTGGTGGGTTAAAGAGAGCTTCAAAGTGACCTAAATTTTCTCGAAAAAGAATTTTTTCATCTTCAAAAGTATATTCCCCATAAAATCCTTCCCAATGCGTAGGGGCCGGAGCAGGTTTTTCAATAACCTGCACTTGAGCGGATGTAAGGGGACCAATTATCAGAGTTATTAAAATAATAAAAACTTTGTTAACCATTTATAATAATCCCTGATCTATAAAAATATAATTATATCATTTTTACTCACGATTGTTTTTTATCCAATCGTCAGCCTTAATTTGAATACTTTCTATATCTTCACGTTTCATATAATTGGTCACTCGCCACATAAATTTACGAGCTTTTTCAAAGCCCCCGTTTTCCGCAAGGATAAACCAGTAATAAGAGCCAGTTAAGTCATAGTCAGTGCCACGAGAATTTAGTTTCATAGTTCCAATATTTCCTTGAGATATTGGGTGGCCTTGAAGGGCGGCTTTCATAAACCAACTATAAGCAGAAATATCATTACGAGGAACAGAGTGTCCCATCGCATACATTACTGCCAGATAGTATTGTGCTAGCATATGTCCATTCTCAGCCTCAGCTTTTAAATCAAGGTATGCTTCATCATAGCGATATTCATCGTAAGCAATTTTACCTGTTTCATAGCTTGCATTAGCCGACATAATTGGTGTTAAAATAACAACTATAAGCCCAATTTTTATAATTTTTACAATTTGGTTTTTTAATATCATTTTTCACCTAACAGTTAAAAGTATTCGTATAGTAGCATTAAGGCCATAGGCGCTTCAGGGTGCCCATTATCGGCTGCTTTCTGAAACCATTCTCCGGCTTTCACATCACTTTGTTTAACCCCGTGACCATTTTCGTACATAATTCCCAAATTAAATTGAGCGTTTCTATCATCTTCAGCTGCAGCTGCAGTAAATTCTTTGAGCGCTATATCGTAAAGACCCTGAGAATAAGCTACTTGGCCCTTATTGTTATCCGCGTAAGCTCCAGTAAAACCAAGAACAATTGACACGATAGCTATTGTTAAATTTTTTATAATTATTTTTCCTATTAATAAACTTGTTAAACAATAAGTTATAGTCAACGATCCATTTTTTCAATAATAAACAGCCAACCATTTTAAAAAGTTCCTTGAATTGAAACTCTAAGCTCTATTGGTCTCCTATTAAATTTATCTTGACGTTCTTTAAGATCAGAAAATCTGATATGATCATTGTATATATAATATTTCGAGCTCCCGCGATTTCTAGTAAGACCCTCAGCCTCAAAGCGCAGTTTATATTTTGAAAAAATTGTTTTTTCTGCAAATATTTTAATGTTAGCTGCAGGACTGTCAGGCCAATAATAACTTATATAATGACGTGAACTATCACTTCTTGCACTAAAATCGAAACCATAGGTAATTTTATATGTTGATATATCATGACGGAAATTAATATCAACCCGATGGTCTGAATGACGATCAAAATTTCGCATCAGACCAGTAAACTGATCTTTAGTTCGTCTGCGCTCATATATATAATTAATACTAAGTGTAGCATCAGGAAACCCTATAAAAGCTAACCGTAAATTACTTTTTAGTTTTACTCCATAACCTTTTGCTGTTGGGATATTCCCAGACTTTGCTGAGTAACTATTACCTGTATCATCAACGTAATCACGCAAGGCTTTGCTAGGTGGTAAAGCAAAAAAACTATCAACTCCAATTGGATTAAAACTGTCATCAACATAATTAGTAAAATCCGTAGAGGAAATATGATCCGTATACTTACGGTAGAATAGTTCGCCTTCAAAAGAGCCTTTATCATTCAAAAGGCGGTGTTCAAAAGTGACAGCAAAGTCCCAAGTTTGTTCAGGACGAATTTTAGTATTACCTACTCTATATAGTAATTCTTGAGGGTCGAAGCGAGTAACAAAATTATTGAAATTTAATTGACTTACTTTTTTTTCAAGTAAAATTCTAACTTGATCCTGGGAGGATAAATCATAGCGGAAGTTTACTCTTGGCTTTAAATATGTAAAACTTGTGTTACGCCGATCAACCTCACCTCCCAGAAATAAATTATCTGCAACTATTTTAGAGAACTCAGAAGTTAGTGAACTTTGTAAAGTCATAGAAGGTGATATGTTATAACTATGATTGGCAAATACTTCATACCGGTTTTCCTTTATTTTGACGTTATCACTGCTATCCAGGAAAAGATTACTTGTAATATTAGTACGATCATAATTTTTAAAAACTTTATCAAATTTATTAATTGCCGCCTCTCCACCAAACTCAATAGACTGCTCACTAGTAAGCTTTTTAGTAAGTGATGATCGAAAGATCCCTTCGCTACGATCTTCATCTGTGATATCCCGAGTATATTCGTATTTATTAATACCTTCACCCTTGAAACGAAAAACTATTTGATCAAGATTACTTTGATTTATGACAAATAAGCTTTTCAAGGAGCCTAAAAAGCCTAAATTTTTAGTATAGTCTCCGCCAACCTCCCATTTTTTATCATCACGATCAGTATCCCAGAATATAGGTCTCAAGCTATCACTAGTTTTATCTCTATATTCCTTACCGTTCATCCCGTTTGGTTCATAAAGACCATTTAAACGAAGACGACTGCCATCTTTAAATTCATATTCAATATTGGTATTTAATTTATGACCAAAGCGATCAAAATTTCCTGTAAGTGTTTGTTGAGAAATAAGAAGATTGGTTGGACCATAAAATTTTTCTTTTCCATTAAAGAAAAAATCATTGTTCTGGCGTTCATAACTTAATGTGTAATCAAGCTTTCCTAGTGATCCATTGTGAGAAAGAAGAAATTCGGGAACAAAATCATAATTTTCTGTATATTCTCCTTTAATTTTCCAAAACGTAGTTGACGTTGACCCCCCCTCCTTCATTATGATATTAATAACAAGACCCTGACTTTGAACATCAAGACCACTTGCTGCACCACGTATCAATTCAACCCTATTTACTTGAGTAGCAGATACTCTAGAGAGAGTATCATTAATATTATTAGCTTTACCGGCGAGGCGTTTACCATCCATCAATATCTGATCCCCACCAGAACCAAACCCTCTTTGACCACCTCCACCACTAAACGCAGCCCGTCGAGCTTGTTGTTGATTTTTATTAAGAATATCTGGTACGCCAGGGACGGCCATCAGCATATCTAAAAGAGTTACAGGGTTAAAACTATCAAAATAATTTTGATCATAGGTAACTACGGATGAGCCTATGGATGTATCCTCAGCTGCAAGTACTGCCACATTCATGTAAGTTGAGAAGATTAAGAAAAATACTAAGTAAAATTTCATATAATTTATCAATTATTAAAGAAAAGCTTTGAACCGATATAGCGAAAGTAGCCTTAAAAATCAATTGGTATATGATATAGTATATAAATTAAATTTAGAACGTACCTTGGATTGAAATTTCCAATTCTCTTGGAACCGTAGTTTGTCTTTTTTCACTTGAGGAAAGGCTATTAATACGTATGTGGTCTGAATAATTATATCGGGACGAAGTCCCCCGTTTTTGAGTTAACTGTTTAGCGTCAATTCTGACCTTAATACCATCAAAAATATTATATTCCGCAAAAACGCTGACATTTGCCTGAGGATTATAGGGTTGGTAATATCTTATGTCATGGTTTGCAGCATCACTGCTGAATGAAACGCGACCACCATAAGACAGGCCTAAGTTAGTTAGGTCATGACGATAATTCAAATCCCATATATGATCGGATAAACGTGAAAAAGAACGTTCTAGGCGAGTAAATTGATCAATAATTTTTGATTTTTCAAATGTATACTTAGCACTGAGTACGGCATCCGTTAAACCCACGAGACCAAGACGTAAACTACTTTTAATATTAAATCCATATGAACTCGCCTTCCCAACATTTCCAGATTTAGAAATAAATCCAGAACCAGTGTCCTCTATGTATGAGCGAATAGAAGTGTTGGGCGGCAAAGCAAAAAAAGCCTCTCTTCCAATAGAGGCAAAGCCTAAGTCAACATACTCAGTAAAATCAGTCCGAACAATCTTATCAGTATAATTGCGGAAAAAGCCCTCAATTTCTAAAGAGCCTCCATCATTTGCAAATCGATGCTCGTACGCAGTTAGAAATTCCCAAATTTGTTCTGGTCTTATATTTGTATTACCATATTTAAATTCTTCATTTCTCGTATCGTAACGTGTTACGAAGTTATTGAAATTTAGTTGACTTACTTTTTTCTCGATAGTAGCCCTAATTTGATTACGGGGTGTTACGTCGTAGCGGATATTTATACGTGGTTTAATATAAGTAAAATTAGTATTGCGGCGACTTATAGTCAAATCCGGCAATATATTATCAGCAATAATCTGAGAAAATTCTGTGGTAAGACTACTTTGAAGAACTAGTGAATTCGAAATGTTGAACGTGTGATTTGTAAAAATTTCATAACGATTTTCTTTAATTTTAACATTGTCTACAGCCACGGTTACATATGGGTCTCCAGCTAAGTCACGATCTTTGCTATCAAAACTTTTATTAAATGAGTTAAAAGCTGCCTCACCACCAAACTCAATAGTCTGTGAAGTGTTTAACGTTTTTGAAATTGAGGCACGAAGTATTTTTTCTTTCTTTATTTCAATAGTTCTTTCTACAGTATAAATAAATGGAGTAGTGTTAATATCTTGACTACGATTTACCGATTGATCATCTTTACCTCTATTAGCAACAAATACAGCTTTAAATTGTCCGATTTTACCAAGATTTTTAGTATAGTCCCCTCCGAACTCCCACTCCCCTTGATCTTCCTTGTTACTCCATAAAAGGTTAGAGGCGTCGTCCCCTGTCCTCACACGGTCTTGATCAAAATTTTGATTGCCAGTTTCAAACAAACCGTTTAAACGCAAAATTGCCCCATCTTCAAAATTATAAGTAAGGTTCGAGTTGAAGTTTAAACTTTTTTGTAGGAATTTGGTTCCAATAGTTCTATCGCCAGTTTTTAAGTTTGAGGTATCATAAAATTGATTTTTTTCTGTGTTGAAACTTTTATTACTTGCACGCTCAGCACTAAATACATAATCCAGTTTATTTTTTGAACCGCTGTGGGATAATAAAAATTCCAACCCGGGGGAATTTCCCTGCTTTGTTTCAGAGGTAATATTCCAAAAAGTTGTAGATTTAGCCGCCCCTTCAGAGAGGAGTATATTAATTACCAGACCCTGACTTTGAACATCCAAACCACCTGCAGCACCTCTGATCAATTCTATTTTTTCCACAGAATTAGCTGAAATTCTAGAGAGTGTATCATTAATGTTGTTACTTTTACCCGCCAGACGCTTACCATCAATCAGAATTTGATCCCCTCCTGAACCAAATCCTCTTTCTTGATTTTGACCTCCACCTCCACTTCGTTGACGACTGGCATTAAGTATCTCAGGTGCACCTGGCACCCGCTGAAGCATGTCAATAAGGGTTACTGGAGCATAAAGTTCAAAAAACTGTTTTTCGTAAGTAACGATTGATGCATCATTAGTAGTTGTGGTTGTTTGCGCGGCAAAAGCTGTATTAATGAATAAGCAAAAGAAAGCTAAAACTTTTAAAACCATATGTTTTTTACACGGGTTAATTTTAATGAGTAAGCCAGAAATCATATTTGTAAGTCCGTCATAAAAACAAAGGAAATGTAATAAGGTATCGTATATATTATTACGCCCAAAGTTCAATGGTAAATAGCATCTCATATTAATTTAAATTTTTGAAAGTGATCATTAATGATTTTAATACGTATTATGGACCTTTATTAATTTAAATATATTTTTACTTTTCAAGTCCCAACACAGTGATTACTATCAATAGAACATTGAAACACGTACATCTATGAGGTTAATATGCTGCAAATATTTTTAAAAATAATTTTTATTTTAGTTACGATTTTTGGCATATTTACAATTCCCGCCTCATCAAGAGATTTAAAGGAACTAGAACTAGATACTTTTGTTAATGCCGCGATGAAGAGCTTTAAAATACCTGGTGTAGCAATTGGCGTAATAAAAAATAATAAAATACAACATCTAAAAGGCTACGGCGTTAAAAATATTAACAGAAGCGAATTAATTGATGCAGATACTATGTATTCTATTGCTTCAAACACTAAAGCTTTTACGGCATCAGCTCTAGCTATCCTTGTTGACGATGAAATAATTAATTGGGACGATAAGGTAATTGATTACCTTCCCAACTTCAGAATGATGGATCCATGGATAACAGCAGAGTTTACAATACGTGACTTACTCACACACAGAAGTGGGCTTGGCCTTGGTGCTGGCGATTTGATGTTCTGGCCTTCCACGGGTGTAACGAGAGAAGAAATAGTAAAAAATGTTCGATATTTAAAAATGGTTAGTGGCTTTAGAGCGAAGTACGCATACGATAACACCCTTTATGTGGTTGCCGGCGAAGTAATTGCTTCCGCCAGTAATATGTCTTTCGAAAATTTTGTGCAAATACGAATTATGGACCAATTGGCAATAAGTAATGGTTGTAAAGCAGATATTACAAAAATTTCTAATAATGACAATATAGCATCTCCGCATGTCAATTTAGATGGAGAGTTAATGGTAGTCGGCCGTTTAAATGAGCCTGGCAAGCCAATGGTTATTGCTGCTGCGGGTGGCATTCAATGTAGCGCGAGAGCAATGATGAAGTGGGTCAATATTCACCTTAACGATGGCGCCGGTCTTATTTCAAAAACACAGCATAATGAAATGTTATCACCACAGACAATAATTCCTGTTAGCAAAACTGATAATAACTGGCATGGAACCAACTTTAGTGCCTATGGCCTAGGCTTTAGGCTAAAGGATTATCATGGTTTTAAACATGTTTCTCACACCGGAGGGTTACTGGGCATGGTAACTTACGTGGTAATGATCCCTGGCCAAAACCTTGGAATTGTTGTTTTAACTAATCAAGAAAATAGTTATGCAATGCGTGCAATTATGGAAAATATCCTTCAAATATATCTAGATACCGGAAACATAAACTGGGTTGACAGGTTTGCTAAAATCCAAACTAGAAGCCTTGCACAGGCTACTAAAACAGTAGCAGAAGAATTAGAAAACAAAGAGACTAAACCGTTGTTACGACTTGAGGATTATACTGGCCTCTATCGAGATAAATGGTTTGGTGATGTTGATATTACTTTAATTGACGGTGAACTTTATTTTACAGCTCAAAAATCACTTAAACTTCAAGGGTCACTTAGTCCAATTATGTTTAATACATTTAAAGTAAGTTGGACTGATCGTAGTTTTAATGCTGACGCATTTGCAATGTTTAGTACAGATTTTTATGGCAACGTAAATGGCTTAAAAATGAAAGCTATATCACCACTTACTGATTTTAGTTATGATTTTCATGACCTTGATTTCATCAAAATAATAAAAAATTAAAATTTATTTTCGAAATTTAAAATATACTAAGTATAATATTTTTTAAAAATTTAATCCTTAGTATCGTCTGTTCTGTATACTTGATCTAATACTGCCAGCTCATCCTGACTTTGTATGATTAATTCTGTTCTAATTTGTGGAAATTTTGATCGCCATTATCCAAATTTTACAGTCTTTTGTTTTTTTTAGTATTATCATAAATCCGTGAATTTTTAATAATAAAGTAATCATAACCCTGCTTAAGAGTATATTCAGCAGTCCTTAAGTGCGTGAACCAGCATTGTCATTAATTGTTTTTGCCTAGCTCATTTTATAGTTAAATTATAAGTTTTATCTCTAGCAATTAATAGACCGCTTGAAAGTACTTAAAAAAGAATGCGATTAAAATATTTAAAATAATTGCACTCAATTTTAGCCCAAACTGATATATTTTCACTTAATTAATCAGATACTACGATTGGGTTTCATATTTCAGTTAATCAATCTTCTAATATTTTGCGTTCAGTAATAAGGTCACGAACATAAGCTTTCTCTTTCGTAAACTTTTCAGGAAACCGAGCCTTAAGCTTATTAATGTTTGTAGTTGCAACCTCTGTAAAGTCAGTGTCAAGTTCTCTAAATAACATTGCAAGGTACCAAAGAAGGTCCCCAGCCTCTTCTTTTAAATTAACCTCGTCGAAACCGCCCAATTCACCTGCTTTTAAAAGTGCTTCACTAATTTCCCCAGCTTCCGTACAAAGTCCAAAAATTGCATGAACTATATTACCGTTTAGTCCCTCAATAGAAAAACCATCAACATCACCATCAACCAACCGATTACCCTTGCCATAGAAGAGACGTCTTTTCTGATTATCCAATGTTTCACCAATAGTAGAAAATTTTTCAAAAGTTTCTTTCACTTCAACATCAGTTACTTTGTCTGTAAAATAATTATTTGACGCTGTGCGTTCACTCTCGGCTAGATATTTCTTCATGATGACCCTACTATTTAATTAACATTTTATTTATTTATAATTCTAATCAATTCACATCAGTGTCATGAAATTGCTTCCTTAATTGCTGACAGTGCAATATCAACATCATTTTTTTTAGTTGCGTGGGATGAAATACTAATGCGAAAAGCTTTTCTACCCTTCCAATAGGTCGGACCAAACCATGTTTTTCCACTTTTTTGGACTGTAGTTATAAAATCATCAATTTTATCATCATCCATAGTAGCAACAACTTGGTTTATCACTACTTCGTTCAGAATTTCAAAGCCTAATTTTTCTAATTCCTCCGCAATATATTTAGCATGATTACAAGTTCTTTCCACCAAATCATTAAACCCATCCTTACCAAGATGCTTCAAAGTAGCCCAAATTTCAATACCCCTCGCCCTACGTGAAAGCTCAGGGGTATAATGATTTGGTTCACGAAGTGACCCCTGAACTAGGTAAGCTGCTTGAACACCAAACATTTCACTAATAGCATCAGGACGACGGCAAATAGCTATTGCACTATCATGGGTCACATTCATCCATTTATGGCAGTCAAGTGCCCAACTATCCGCTCGCTCCATCCCACGGGTTAAAAATGAACGGGAATGACATGCCCTTACCCAACCACCAAAGGCAGCATCTACATGCAACCATGCTCCAGTATCTTTAACTAAGTTGGCAACTTCGTCAATCGGATCGAAAGCGCCGCTATTAACATTACCGGCTTGTAAAAGAACAATTGAATGATCGTCTAAAGATGGTATTAAAGATGGATTAATTCTACCCTGTTCATCGCAGGGAACAAATTCAAGTTCACTTTTTCCATAACCCATGTATTGTAGTGCAATGATGTTAGTCGGGTGAATTTCATCCGACATAATAAAACGGATTTTGGGAGCATTCCTAATCCCATCTTCTTTAACATTATAACCTAATTGTTTATACATTCTATTTCGAGCTGCAGAAATAGCAGTAAAACCAGCCATAGTCGCACCAGTAACAAAACTAAAATCACTTTTCTTCGGAAGATTAAGGAGATCAAGAACCCAATTCCCTGCGACCTCTTCTATCTTTGCTGATGTGGGGCTCATGACACTTGGGCCCCCATTCTGATCCCAGCTAGCCGCAAGCCAATTAGCTGCAACGGCCACAGGAAGAGCTCCTCCCGTAACAAATCCATAGTAACGACCGCCACGCGATGAAACTACGCCTGGTTCTCCTGTTTCATAGAGCATTTTAATAACATCTAACGCTTCGGCACCCTTTTTACTTAAAGGCTCTTCAAAGCAAGAAAGGTTTTTCACTGAAACTGTGTTTGGTGTAACTGGACGAGTATCCAAACTTTCTTCAAATGTTTTTGTGGCCTGTAATACATAGTCATATAATGGTTGATTAAACTTCATTTAAAATTCCTTAATTTATAAATATGACTTTACTGAATAATAACGAAATGCCAATATTAAAATAACAAAAGTTAACTATTAAAATATTTTTACTAACTGAGGTAACAAGTGCAAAAAAAATTAAAGGAAAAAGGTCTTGACCTAGCTCAAGTTGCAGTAATTTTTGTTTTACTAATTTTACCTCAAATATTTGGACAATTTGTAATTACCTTATTTGGTGTTACAGAAGTAAAACATTATCTAAATATATTTATTCCTCTCACAGGAATTATGATTACATACTTTTTATTTATTATGTATTTTCATCAACTGCTTATCAACCGTATATACGATTTAGTTTATCTAAAGTACTTAGTAGTTATCCTAATTCTTTTTTGGATAATGTATGATGGTGTTACCGCATATTATATGCAGAGTAATTTTACTATTTTACAAAATAAAATTGGACCGCGTGATATTGTTTGGCGGGACGTACCATTTGAGCAACTTCCCGAATATGTGATTTATCCAAATTTTAAATACGCATTCATGTTTTGTCTTAGTGTTAGTCGATTTATTATACTTACTATCCTTGCTATAAGTTTGATGAGTGAGAAAGAAGAAAAAATAATAAATAAGAACAAACATCGACAAAAATTTAAAAAAAAATCTATAGAAGAATTAAAAGCAAACCTTCATCCTTCAATTTTAAAAAAATACCAAGACGAAAATAAATAATTTGAAAAGGATGACAAAATTTATATTAACTTTTTTAATAATCATATTTTTTTGTTCTTTTTCGTATGCCACTTCAATTAAACAACAAATTCGTGACGACGGTAAGGTTATAGATCTAAACCAATCTTTATTGCGTTGGCAGCCACTCTGGGAGGCTACAAATAACAGTGCAGTCAAGGTTACTTTTGACTTGAAGTACGGGTTACATTCCAAGCAAGCTTTTGATCTTTATGAACCTATTAATTCTTCTCAAAAATCATTCCCGATAATAGTTTTTCTTCACGGAGGTTCCTTTGTGGCGGGCGACAAATCCATTTACAAAAATGTAGGTTACCATTTTGCTAAACTTGGAATTACTTCAATTATCATGACTTATCGCCTAGCTCCAAAGTACAAATGGCCAAGTGGAACAATTGATGTTGCAAACCAATTAAAATGGATACGTGATAATCCCCAACAAATTAAAAATGGAGATACCTCGAAAGTATTTTTATTTGGTCATTCTGCTGGAGCTCAACATGCAGCGAGTTATGTTTTTCAAGAAAAATTTCAAATTAAAAATGATGGGGTAATTGGCGCTATATTAGCCAGTGGGTCAGTTTATGACACAGATGTCCTTAATCAAAAAGCTGATCCTCAATATTATGATTACTTTGGTCACGATAATAAACTTTATCCTGTTCGCTCAGTACTAAATAGCCTCGACGGACGTAAAATTCCAATCTTCGTATCCTACGCAGAGTATGATAAGGACAATTTCCAATATCAAGCTAACAGCTTGGTAAATAGCCTTTACCTGCGCGACAAAGAGATGCCTAAAGTCAGAAAAATTATAAACCACAATCATCTCTCAGAGGTATTTCATTTTAATACAGGTCCTAGTGTATTTTCTAATGATATTATGAGTTTTATAAAATCCACATTGAAAATTAAATAATTGATTAAGAAAACTAAAAATAAATTTTTTTAATTAACTATTTCTATTACCTTTTACAACGTTACGCTTTGCTGTAAACGTTTTATAACCACCCGTTTGTTTTTTAGTAGTGGTTAACTTTACCCGTTTATTGGAAGTACGATCTTTCTTTCCTTTAGATACAGTACTTTTATTTTTATCGTATTTTTTTTCTGGCCTAACCTTAGTTTCACCATTATCTTTAACTATATTTTTTACTGGTTTTCCACGAAGCTTTTTCATTACAGGATCATCGCCAAATGCATCTGAATCAAATTTGTAACTATCGCGCTTTGGATCATATTCACGTTTAGGTTTGGCAGAGAAAGAAGGTTTATTGGAGGTTGTTTGTTTTGCATACTCAGGTTTTTTTGCATGTTCTGGTCTAGAAGAACGTCGAACATCCTGATTAGGTTTTTTGAACCCGCCCCCAGCTTTCTTAAATCCACCATCGTCTTTCTTGAACTCTCTACGTTTCTTTTCACCGCTATCTTTACGCCTACCATCAGAACCGGAATCTTTTCTTCGACTGCGAGGTTTATCAAACTTACCTCTGCCGCCCCTTTTGAAATCCCGAACTTCAGAGAGATCAAAGTGATATTTGTGATTTACATCAACATCAATTTTAATTTTTATTAAACTCTCTATTTCTCTCAATAAACGAACATCACTTGGATCACAAAAAGAGATTGCAAGCCCGGATGCACCCGCCCTTCCCGTTCTTCCAACGCGATGAACATAATTTTCTGCTTCAATTGGCAGTTCATAATTTATAACGTGCGTAATACCGTCAACATCAATACCACGTGCTGCAACATCAGTTGCAACGAGAACTGTAGTGCGGCCTTTTCTAAAGTTTAAAAGAATTTTTTCTCTGGTTCGTTGTTTTTTATCACCATGAATGGCATCAACTCTAACTGGAGTGTCGCGAAAAGCCTCTTTAAGTAAGCCACAAATATTATCAGCCCCAAGCTTAGTTCGAGCAAAAATAAGGGCTTTACCAATTCCTTCGTCTTTCAGAAGTTCAATAAGTAGGTCTGTTTTACTTTTACGTCTTACATTCATTAATTTATGAGTGACTGTCTCTGCAACAAGGTTTTTGCGCTCCTGCTCAACGAATTCGGGGTTTTTTAATAAATCACCTGAAAGCCTACGAACCTTTGCATTCATAGTCGCAGAAAACATTACAGTTTGATGATCCTCCCGCAAAGCTGCTTGTATTTCCTTAACTTCATCAATAAAGCCCATATCCAGCATTCTATCTGCTTCATCAAGAATAAATGTATGACATTGATCTAATCTTACTGTTCCAGAACCCATATGGTCAATTAACCTACCAGGGGTCGATATTAAAATATCAACTCCATATTTAAGTTTCCGTATTTGGGGTTGGTAAGGCTGCCCACCGGCAACAACAAGGCTTTTAATAGGGGTGCCTCGGCTAAATGTATCAATAAATTTTCCTATTTGCATTACTAGCTCTCTGGTTGGAGCAATTATTAATACTTTGGGTTTGTTTTTTTCAGGTGCTTTATATTCGTGAAGAATTTTATTCATAGTGGGTAGAGAAAATGCTGCTGTTTTACCACTTCCGGTCTGAGCTATTCCCATTAAGTCTACCCCACTCATAACAGGTAGTATCGCCATTTTTTGTATAGGCGTTGGTGTAATAAACCCTTCATTTTTAATAGACTTTATAATAGCTTTATCAAAACTAAAGTCGTTAAAGCCAAACGAATTTTCTTCAGGCGCAATTTCCTGCGTCATTGTGTAATCCTTCGCGTTTGTTCCATACTTTCTAGAACTATATTTATTTCCGCGAATGCACATGGCCCTATGTTGGGATACTCGTGATAGTTACTAGTCACGGCTGCTCAGCGGAATTGAATTATATAATAATCCTGTAACGGCCGCTTGATGCGCCTTTTCACTAATCAAGTCAAGCAATAACCTTTCTTATTTAAAAATGGCATGCTACAAAATAAATAAATTTTATAATAAGGAAAAGTTTTATGCGTAATTTTGAATTGGAAATATTTTTTTCTAAATGGGAATTTAAAGCCAAATACCATTTAACTGCATCTGATATGGAAAGTATGTCAACCAAAGAACTGCTAGCCATGGCAAGTTCAGAAGATCGTGACAAGTATGAAAATTTATGGCTTGGATATACACAGACCTATGGTTTACCAGAGCTCAGGTCAGAGATAGCGTCAACTTACGATAATTTAAAAGGTGAAAATATCCTCTGTTTTGCTGGTGCTGAAGAAGGACTTTATGTTGCAATGAAAGTAATCCTTAATAAAGAGGACCACGCGATAGTAGTCGTTCCCAATTATCAAGCAGCTGAGACTATACCTCTTAGTATTTGCGATGTTACTGGGGTTGCTCTCCAAGCGGAAAATGACTGGGCCCTCGATATTAATGAAATCATTGCAGCTATTAGGCCAAACACGAAGTTAATCTCTATAAACTTTCCAAATAATCCCACTGGCAAAATCATATCCAGTGATGAATTAAATAATCTTATAAAGCTTGCTCGTAAATTTAATATTTATATATTTAGTGATGAAGTTTACCGCGGTATAGAAACTGATGAGACTAAAAGAATGCCACAGGTAGCAGATGTTTATGAGAAAGGGCTATCACTTAACGTAATGTCAAAAGCATATGGCCTACCAGGTCTGCGTATTGGGTGGATTGCAGGTCAGGATACAGCACTACTTGAAAAGCTTGAGCGTTTTAAACATTATTTAACTATATGTAACAGTGGGCCCAGTGAAATTTTGTCACTTATTGCATTAAAAGCTCGAGATAAGATATTGCTAAAAAACAATAAATTAATATTTGATAACTTAAATAAATTGGATAATTTCTTTTTAGAGTTTCCGAATACGTTTGAATGGAAAAGGCCTGACGGAGGCGCAGTAGCTTACCCAAAATATATAGGCCCTGGTTCAACGGATCAATTTTGCCAAGACTTACTGGAAGAAACTGGAATTATGATCCTCCCGCCACGAATTTATAAATCTGAGCTGCTAGATGCACCACAAGACCGCTTTAGAATAGGATTCGGCCGAAGTGGAATGGATGAAATGTTGGATATATTTTATCACTATTTAAAGAAAAACTACTAAACAAACATCAATGGTCTTCATTAGTATTATCGGCAGTTTTGCGAATACCTTCTAAATATAAGGTTAGGTAAACATCTCCATATTCAAATTTGAAGTCGAAATCCGTTGGATTAATTGATAATTTTGCTTCAAATGCAGCGCGGTGCCCACCCCAAGGATCATCACCCTTACCGACAAATTCAGCATCAAGGGAAACACTATTAGTAACGCCATTTAGAGTAAGCTGACCATGGATTAAACCACTTCTTTTATCTAAAATTTCTATTGACGTACTTTCAAAATGTGCCGTGGGATTATTCGTGACATTCAAGTAGTTTTCTTCTCGTATGTGCGCATCACGAGCTTCATGGTTCGAATTCACGCTGGCAACATCTACATTAACAATAACCTTTGATGCAGCCGGGTTACTTTCATCAAAAACAAAATAACCATCAAATTTATCAAACCGACCAGAAAGCCAGCTTATGCCGATATGACGTACTTTAAAATTAATGGCCGCGTGCATTCCCTCGATATCTATCTTATATTCATCACCCTTAGCAATAGAAACTGTAAGTGCTAGCATCAAATTAATAGCAATAATTAATAATTTTTTCATCTATTTTGGCCCAAATTAAATATAGTTTAATTTATTTTTATATATTAATAACAACATTCAGGTGCGTAAAAAAGAAATTTCGAGAAATATTTCTTATAAACAAATACAATATTACACAATTTAATTTTTAAAAAAATTTGTTAAAGTTTTTTATATAGCATTATAGTAACCAATTAACTGTCTTAAGGTTTAAAAGTTATGAGATATATTAGTAGTATTATAATTTTATATTTATTGATTTTTCCAGCGCAATCACAAAATTTATCAACCATGCCAATAGTAAAAGGTGTTTCCTGGGAGTTAGCAACTTACCGTAAAAAACATATATCAAATCTAAGTTATAAAATGGATTTGACTATTCCCGAACAGCTTGACCTTCCTATCCGAGGCCTGACGGAAATTATATTTAACCTCAACAACCTTTCGCAAGACCTGCAAATTGACTTTAAAGCTTTTAAAAATCAAATTCAAACTGTTCACGTTAATGGTTCACGTCAGAAAATTAAGCATCATAACGAACATATTATTATTGATAAAAATGAACTTAAAATTGGTCAAAATAAAATAAAAATCAAATATAATGCTGGTGATGACGCATTAAACAGATCAGCTAATTTTCTCTACACACTATTTGTGCCCGACCGTATGCGCACAAGTTTTCCGAGCTTTGATCAGCCGAATTTAAAAGCAACATTTGAACTTACACTTAGAGTGCCTGAAAGCTGGGAAACTATGTCCAGCACCACCATAGCTCGAGAAACCCAAAGAAATAGAAAAAAAATAGTGCGGTTTAAAAAATCAGACAAAATGAGTACTTATTTATTTTCCTTTGTCGCTGGACGGTTCATTAAAATAAAAGCAGTATTAGATGGGCTAGAAATGACAATGCTCCACCGAGAGCCCGATACTGAAAAAGTAAATCGAAACCTTAAAGAAATATTTTCCCTTCATAAAGATTCCATCAATTATATGGAAAATTACACAGGTATTAAATTTCCATTCCAAAAGTTTGGCTTTGTGCTAATCCCGGATTTTCAATTTGGTGGCATGGAACATATAGGTGCCATTCAATATAGAGCCGCAAGTTTAATGCTTGATGAAAATCCTTCCACGACTGACCTCCTCTCGAGGGCTTCGCTTATAGGCCACGAAACCTCACATATGTGGTTTGGCGACCTGGTTACAATGGATTGGTTTGATGATGTATGGACAAAAGAGGTATTTGCAAATTTCTTTGCTGCTAAAATGATCTACCCGAATTTTCCAGGAATTGATCACCAGCTTAGATCACATTTAAGGCTTCATCCTGGCGCCTACGCTGTAGATCGATCTGAAGGCTCAAACCCAATAAGACAGCAGTTACCTAATCTAAATGAGGCTGGAAACTTATATGGTGCAATAATTTATAATAAAGCACCAATTATGATGCAGCAGCTTGAAAAATTGCTCGGTGAAGATCTTTTTCGCGAAGGTGTGCGAGAATATTTATCAACTTATGCATTTTCAAATGCTACATGGCCTGACCTTATAAGTATTCTTGATAAACGTTCAGAAAAAGATCTTAATGCATGGAGCGATGTTTGGGTAAATACCGCTGGGATACCAACATTTAATATTAAAAAATATCCTGATAAGGGTTTGATTTTAAGTCAAACTGATACATCAAAAATGAAAAGAATTTGGTCACAAACTTTTGAAATTAGAAAGGGTAATCAAAGTTATAATGTGCCTTATCTTAAGAAAGAAATTAATCTCAATAAATTTGATAATAATCTTAATGAAAAAATTTTATTAAACTCTGATGGTATGGGCTACGGACTATTTTCAATAGAGAAAAATTTTCTAAGAGAAAACTGGGGTGACCTCTCAGACCTTGAGCGAGCATCAGCATTTGTGAAATTATACGAACAATTAATGCAAAATAATGGAACGATAGAACCACAGGAATATATCGAATTAATTATTTGGGCTGTTGGTAGAGAAAAAAATCCATTGATAATAAACCATATAATGCGACAAACTATAGACATTTATTGGTCATTATTTAATCAAAAAAATCGAATAGATATAGCACCGTTCCTGGAAAAGGCCATTTGGAATCAAGTCGTGAATGAAGCACACAATACAGGAATAAGGCGCATTTATTTTCGTAACTATGCCAATCTTGCACTAACCCCTAGTGCTCTATCTAATGTTCAGTCAGTATGGAATGAAAGTTTAAAAATAAAAAATCTTAATCTATCAACTCGTGACTACACAAACATCGCTGCTTCCCTAGCAATTAAGATTCCAAATTCTGCAGATCAAATAATTGAAACACAATTACTTAAAATCAAGGGCCCAGATAATAAGGCAAGATTTCAATTTATAATTCCCGCTCTGTCTTCAGATCAATATATTCGAGACAATTTTTTTAGTACTCTCATGAAGGCAGAAAATAGACACACAGAACCCTGGGTTCTTTCTGCACTTAGATATTTACATCACCCCTTGCGAATTGATTTTTCCGAGGGTTATCTTAAAAGAAGTTTAAATGTATTAGAAGATATACAAATTACAGGCGATATTTTTTTTCCTGGAAGGTGGCTTAATGCCACATTCAAATATTATCAAAGTGATGTTGCCATAGCTACGGTCAATAATTTTCTTACCAAAAACCCCGATTATAATTATCAACTAAAGTTAAAAATACTACAAAACTCTGATCAAATGAAGCGTGCAAATAAAATTTTAAAAAACACAACATAAATCCATAAAAGGATTTAGTATTTTAGATATAATTAATTGCTTTACCAGTCATTGTCACTTTCTTTTTGCAAATTATTTAATTTTGCTGCAGTTTCTATTTTTATTTTAGCGGCAATTTTTTCGTTATTCTCATTTGCACGTTTTTTTGGAAGCGGGCGAACAATAAAACCTTGTGGTTCAAAATTTGCTTCAACATCAATCGTAACTTTGAGGATGCGAGCATAAGATTGATTATTGGTCACCCTAGTAATTTCTATCGTTCCAACATTATTTTCTATGCGACCAAGCGACTCTTTAGTATATGAATCAATTATTTCTTTACCGTATTGGACAAGAGTAAATTGTTGACCCGCCTCAACAGTACCTCCACCTTGACCAAGTACTATAGTATCGCCCTGTATTGCTTCAACCATAACAGGGTAAAAGTTCATCAAAATATTCTGTGACACCTCATTAGCAGCCTTGTTTGCGATTATTTTAGAAGCGATAGCAGTTCCTTGTTTTGTTTCAATGCTGTCGTATGTATCTGAGAATTTTACTTGCCCTGTTGCTGCATTAATTATTCTATAAGAGAGCCTCGCGCCTTGATCAATCATAGGTATTTCTTGCCCTGTTGATTTCATTATTAGATTGCGACGGCGAGAAACAAACTCATCAACAGCGCCCACTATGATAAAATCTGTCCCAAGCTTGTTCCCTAATTTAGTCATTTCATCGATTGGAACTTCACCAGCTTGCAAGAGATTTAATTCAACACCTTGCTCATTGATATAGTCACGGTCAAGGACGGCAAATTTACGCGATTGAGTGAGTTGGTTAATCAAAGTTTGTGAAAATTGGCGTTCAAATTCATTAATAGTGTTTCCTCTAGTTTTCATTCTAAACGGTGCAACAACAATTCTGGTACGTTCTGCCTCGATTGATATTACAAATTTTGAAATAGACGCAGAAATACGGACAATAAAACCCTGTGGTACTTCTTGAAAACTCAATACTTCATAAGATTTAATTTGCCCTGCTGTCTTTACATCAATTTCTTTCTGACTAGCATCATATGATGTTTTATTATTAATCTTTGATGCAGAAGCCCTAACGGCGATACCCTGAGCTCTTGATGTAGTTGCGACAGATACATCGGTCACATCTGATACAGGCGGTATTTGACCATCCTTATATTGACGCGACCTGACCTGAGCCGCTGCTTGTGTATCAACTCGTGATGATATAGCTGATACAGATTGACTATTATTTTCTATTTGTGAAGAGGACTGTCCGGATATTGACCGAGAATTAGAAGTTAAGGAAACACCATTAACCTTTGCGACAGCAGCACTAAGGGCCGCGTTAATAGCCGCATCTCTACTGCTACCTCGTCCCTCGCTTTCAACTACTACGACTTCGACATCGGCTAAACTAGTTGATACTAGAAGGACCACCGACAATATTGTTAAACTAAACCCAGCAAATAGGCATTTAAAAAAATTCATAAGTAATGTCCTTTCACGATAAATTAAATTAAAGATCGTCACCCAGAAGGCTTTCAGCTTCTGAGGTATCTATTTCGTTTTTCTTTGAAAAAGCCATCATAGTCCCGTAGCTTTTTTTAGCACTTGTTACATAACCGGGCAGGTTTTTGACAAGAAAAATTCCCGTGCCTAAACTTTTCGCTATTTTTAGCCCCCCCATCATTCCTCCACTTTTAACAGCATTTGTTGCACCACTACCCCATGAAATAACTTGGGGAACTAACGCAATTGAACTGGCAGTGCCGCGAGCGTAATATGGCAATGCTTTTCTAAACTCAACTTTCGCTTCAGCACTAATCTCTGAACCTTCAGCCATTTTTTTATCTATTGCTTTTTGGGCATTAGTACTGACTTTCATGGATCTTTGTATACTTTTTTTATCTTTAACATTCCCGCTAGATAAGGCATCTTGTTCACTATCGAGTATGTCTACTTGTTTTTTTAAGCCCAGCGCTTTTGCAACTTGAGATTGTCCATTAGTATATTCTGTTAAGCCATTCACAAGGGTCTGAACAATTTCTGTTTGTTGGCCAGTTAATGCACCTAAGTCGCCCCCAGTCACTTGTTTTAAAAGACCGCCAAATTGTGCATTCGCATTAGATGAAGTAATAATTGAAAATAGTGTAAATAATAGAAAGGTTTTTAGTAATTTAAACATGTAAATTCCTTTAAATATAGTTAATTAATAATTAACGAAGACCTTTAGCATTCATTTGGTCAACGAGACTTTGTGCTGCCCCTTTTGAAGCAAGAATTAAAGCATTATTTTCTGCAACTGTAGCGTTTGGACCCATCCCCGCAAACTGAACAGGACCAACTGACGCAACTCCTCTTGGAAGGCGTTTAGTAATGTCCCAGACTTGTCCACGAACCGCGACATAAATCATTGTATTTCCTGAAATAGGGTCTGTACCAGGCTCGCCAATATCAAGAGTTCCGGTTGCGAAGTATGAAACATCACATTCTCTAGCGGCATTAATAGCTGATCTCCTTGTTTGACGAGACATATCATCCGACTCCATAAACTCTTGCATTATTTGAGAAGGCTCTACCCCGCCACATTCCCCAACAATATCTCCGTAACCTACAACTTCATATCCTGCAGGAGAAAGTATTTCTTCCATAGAAGAATTTATACTAGCGGGGCTAGTTACTTCATATGTTAAAATGTCCCGCTTTATCTCAGTGTTACCACCAGTCTTGGTTTTACTGAATGATTCATTACTTTGTGAGGTAGAAATAGAAGTTCCGCTTACAACGGCGCTCTCAGAAGCCATCGCTACTCCTTCCTTTGCAACAATACTTGTCTCTAAGTCCCTGAATTGTTTTACTTTAGTTACTTTTCTCGCTAAAAAAACAACGCTAAAATAACTAGCGTCGTCGCTAGCTTGTGCTTGTTTTATTGCAGAATTTGCATTTAAGGTGGCGTTAACCTCATCATCATTAATTGCTGCACGGATGAGAACTTCAACTGTTTTTGTCCTTTTATTGTGACTTTCATCCAAAACAACAACACTAGATATGTAGCGATTAAGGTTATTCATAAAGTTAGCTTCAATTCTTTGATAAGAAGATCGTTTTACTTGTGGCAAAGATGATACATATTGAGACCATGCCTTTTGAACTGCTTGCTTAATTGCCTGTTCCTTATAACCCTCATAGTTTCTCTTTTTAAATCTTTCATCATATTGAAAAATTCCGCTGCCCCTTGCTTGAAATTCAACCGCAGACGCAATGGTAATGTTAAGCATGCATATTAAAAGTATTGTGATTTGAATAAATGTTTTTAGAGTACCAGCAAACTTCATTTTTATTATCCTTTTATATCTTTAATATTTATCGACTTTTATTGAGTATGTTATTGAAGGCCTTCAACTGTTTCGAAGCATTTTTTACTTTTGTAACCTTACCTAACCATTTTTTAGAAGGTTTTGATATCTCTCTGGAAAATTGGTCAAAAAATGAGAATAAAGATTCCTGGTAAGCAGACCAATCATCAACACTTGACTGACTAATTGGGACTTCTTTAACCGCTGCATTTACGAACGGGATATCCATATATAGTTTGTTTGTGTCGGGTTGCTCAACTTTTATTCGCACATAACTACCATATACCCAGGATACTTTAGCATGATTTTCCCCCGCTTTTACTTTTTTGAAACCGCGTATAATTAAGTCAATTCCGTAATCAGAACTTGGAGTTATTAAATTAAAGATATCCCCATTTGAAAAACGTAAGGCCATCTTTGATCCAATAGCTTCGCCTTTAGTATAAGGAAGGAGAGACACATTCTGGTTCGTAGACAGGTACTTCCCAAAACTTTGAGCAACTAATGTTTTAAAAGCTCCTTGGTTACCGGTAGGTATAAAAGGTAGGGATTTTTCCTCTAAAATTACATTGTTCACGCGTAAATATTGACCAAAAGAAGCTTGGATTGGCACTTCTTTGAGCCTCTCTGCAAAAGTTTCAAAAATATTCATCCCGTATTCATCATTTAAATATAAGGAGCGTATAATTGAGCGAATAAGTTCTGGTGAAGGCTCTGTTTCCGAGACATCTCTTACCTGGAGAGCTACTGGATAGCTCCCAATTATTTTTTGTGAATTATAATCAAAGATTAATATTTGCGCATGTAAATCAACAACAATTTTATAAAGTCCCGCAATATTTTCAACTGAAATATTTTCCCAATCTACTCCAAAGGCTAGTGTAATTGCGCTTCCAGTGTCTAAATTTCCAAGACCACCTATAACAAAATTAATATCATCTCGATTTATTTTTTTTACTCTGGCAAGAAGTGCTTGCTCCAATATAGGTAGTCCTTCAGCATTTTTTTCTTCTGATAATGCAAAACTATGTTCATAGAGACGTTTATTGTCAGCAAAATTTCCGATAAAAGAAACTCCGCCGTAATAAACGTCCATTTTCTCAGCAGCAATAACAGGAGAAAGATAAACCATTAGAACTGAAAAACAAAAAATTATATATTTCATAACCACTCCCCTCCCCAGGAAAATAATATTAAATTATTGTAAACTCTTTTTTTTATGATACAACTAAATATATTTTGTCTTTAATTAATTAGGTTCTTTGAAACTGCCTAATAATTTATATACACACAACAATTATCAGTATGATTTGTCTGTACAGTTTGGAAAAATCAAATATTTGTATTATAAATTTTAAGGATAAAAATGTTAATCAATCTTAGTGACCCTATCTATCGTCTTCGCAGTATTGCGCTAATTGAAGGGTTCTCATTTTTATTACTACTTTTTGTTTCCATGCCTCTTAAATACTATATGGGCATGCGGGGATTTAGTTTTTATGTTGGAGCACTTCACGGAGCTCTTTTTGTTATTTATATTTTTATTACCCTAGATACTATTGCGAGGCGAAGATTAAATATAATTCAATTTATACGCGTTATAATTGCTTCCGTAATTCCATTCGGCACTTTTTTTAATGATAATATGTTAAAAAATCTCCAAGAACCCATCACAAAAATATAACCTCTTTGATAATCTAACTACTGAAGTAAAACTTATAAATATAACCCCTCAAAACCAATTACGTTCTTATATTCCCTTTAAACATAAAACCTGAAATCAATGTTTCTTTTAATTATTTCAGTTTAAAGGCCGAAAGAAAGTCTTTATAATTCATTTCTTCAATAACATTTAAGTTTCCATTATTAAGGCGGCGTCGCGTAATGCTATAAGGAAGTGCATTGTTGGATATCCGGTCAACAATCAACATCCATTCACCACGTTTCATGATCCCTGTATCTTCATCAACAATAGTCTTTTCAGTACTATAACTAATTAAAGGAAAAATTTGTTGACTGAGACGAGTAGAAAGAAATTCAAAATCAGAAATATCCATTCTGGTTGACTTTTCTTGATCACAATTGATGAAATCAATTGCATCACGACCATTTTTACCAAATTTTATATTTTTTCTAGCAAAAAGAAGATATTCACTTCCTTTATCCATAAGTACGTCACTATTCGTGGCAAATACCCTAAAGTCTTCTTCACCACCCTTGTAACTTTTAGTTACTTTAATATTCAAAATATAACCACAAATAAGGTTAGGGTTTTCGATGTCGTAATTATACCGCACTTCTTTTTTGGATATTATACGCCCCTGTACAACTTTAGCAGACGTATTAGCCATATATTGATATGTATTTTGAGCCTTAACTGTAATATTACAGCAAAAAACAACAAAAATAATTAATGCAAATAAATAAGTTTTAATTATCATAATTTTATATAGCCAGTTGTTCTAATAGTTTAATTTTCAGCCATAATACGTTCAGCATTTAGTACAATTTGTAAACTTAGCATAACTGTCTCATAGTGCGGCTCCAAATCTATATCTTTTTTTATTACATCAAAAAAATAGGATTGTTGTGTATTTATAGATTTTTCATAAGCCTTTGAAGAAAAATTATATTCTTGATCATTATGTATTACAATATTTTCCGATTTTATATAAACAAAACCAAGTGGTCCTTGAGCTTTTTTAGATATATTTTCTTCCAAATTGATTTCAGGGCCATAGCCGCTTTCGAAATCAAGAGTTGACCCATCACTATAGTTAATTGTCATATTTGTTTTATTCGAAACCCTTACTTCAGAGTTTGTTTTTGTTCCATTAGCATATGACTTTATCACTTTTCCACTAACCACTTGGAGCATCAGGTCTGTATAGTGTACCCCACAATCTACTAGTGGTGATAATCCCGAATTAAGTATATTCATATGGTGTTGCCAGTCCCTGCCCATACTGTGCTGATTACTTGTAATTGTTAAATGAACCGGCTTCCCAAGAGATTTTGTACACTCAACAAATTTTTTCCACATATCATGGTGTCTAAGAATAAAGCCAACAACAAGTTTTCTTTTATATTTTCGTGCTGTTGCTATTACTAATTTAGCATCCAAAATATTTGTGGCGAGGGGCTTTTCAACAAAAACATCCGCGCCAGCCTTCAAGGCTTTTATTGCGTATGATGCGTGTGTATCAGTAAAACTTGAGATAATGACAACATCAGGTTTAGTCTTAATCAGGGCTAAAAAAAAGTCTTCATATCGTGGAATTTCTGAAAAATATTCAGCTACTAAATTCCATTTTTTCCAATCCCTCGCCACTAGACCTACTATTTGATTGTTTTTTATAGATGCACAGGCTTTGGCATGGGCAAAACCCATAACACCAACACCCACAACCAATACTCGGACCATTAGACTACTTCCTTGAGTATGCCGCTTCGACGGTATTATATTCATTAGTAAGTTCGGCAAAGCGTTCAATACTGTCTCGCCCGGGTATTTGATCAGCATCACTGTTAATATTATACAAGTAACTGATCATTCCAACTAATCCGGCTTTAGGATAAATAATATTGGGTGTACTCAAGGCTCTAATGGCACCATGAACACGGTCAAAATCAGAGTTTACTTCTGACCCGCGTTCAATATCTGTTTTTCCTCGATAGCGTTTGTGTAAGGATACGTGCTCATTCTTTGCAACCATCTCTAGTTTTCTTGCTTTAGTAAGTAAACTAGAGATATTTCCCTGCAACTCGTTTTGAGCCGCAATATCATAAACCTTGATACCCTGAACTGTTACCCTAGGGTCAATTATTAGTTCAAAACTTGTCTCAGCCACCTGACCATCAATTATAAGACGCACTGAATATAGCCCAGGTGCAGCAATTGGACCATCGGAATAGCGGCGTTTCGAATTTGCATTCCATGGACCAAGTCGAGACATATCCCAACGAAAACGATTAAGACCAGCTCTCATATGAAGATTATCGGTTAAAATATAATTGGGTGAGTCCTTATTATCTTCATTCGCCGATAACCCATTATTTACATAGGCTGTAACAAAATCATTCTGGGCATCAAGTATTTCTAGTCTAATTGATTCATACTCGCCTTTTGGAATAAAATAATCAATTGAAACTGTTGGTTTTGGAAGGTCTGGCACACCGTCTGAAGTACCATCCCGGGGAACTCCACGAGGACGTCTATATCGAAATGTGTTTGCAGGTTTAAAGACTGAAACGCTATCCCCATCAAATCTTCCCGCAGAAGCAACTGATTGTATATTATCTAAAACCCAAAATCCCCGTCCCATAGTTGAAACAGCAAGGTCCCCACGAATAAACTTAACATCTGTTATTGGTGTTATTGGAAGGTTTTGTTGAAAAATTTCCCATGTTTCGCCATCATTGACCGACACAAACATTCCAAATTCAGTTCCTGCTATCAACAATCCTTCATGATCTGGACTTTCCCTTACGACACGAACCGGAAAATCTTGTGGTATTCCATTAGTAATTAATTTCCAACTACTCCCATAATTTTCTGTTCTATAAATATACGGTTTCCAATCATCAAACTGATACCTTAACACTGTAATAAAGGCTTTTCCCGGAGTGTGGGGACTTGGTGCTACGCTGTCTACCCTGCCACCAGCAGGCATTCTTGGTGTCACATTTTTCCATGTATTTCCGTTATCCTTTGTTAAAAATACAGGGCCATCATTTGAACCAGTCCAAATAACACCCTTTTCAATCCTACTTTCTTGAATAGAGTAAATTACAGAATAATATTCTTCACCGGTAATATCGCGAGTAATTGGACTTCCAGATATAACTTGCTTATCTGCCTCATTTGCTGTGAGGTCTGGTGATATTTGTTCCCATGTAACACCATCATCAACTGTGCGGTGTAAATATTGAGACCCGTGATAAACTACATCAGCATCATGAGGTGAAATGTGAATTGGTGCAACCCGCTGAAAACGATATTTTAGATCAGCCGGATTATGACCATATATATTTGTCGCACCGACGTAATAAGCACGCTCAGTGCCGGTACGTTTGTCGTAAGTTCCAAAACGCCCCTTGCAATCGGAGTAAACTATATTGTGATTACCTGGTTTTGGAACCGCTGGACCGGTTTCGCAACCACCGGCATATTGAATATAAGCATTTGTATGTTGTGTTCCCCATGGCGCGTTACTAGGTACTGAAATAGTGGATCCATTATCCTGCATCCCTGCATATAGCCAATATGGGTGTTGGTCATCAACCTCTACCTGATAAACTTCGGTTGTCGGTTGATTAAATTGAGTTGACCATGTTTTTCCTCCATTAAAACTTACATTTGCTCCACCATCATTAGCCTGAATTAGTAAGTCAGGATTATTTGGATTTTGCCACATATCATGATTATCTCCATGAGGAACAGACATACTAGTCCATGACTTTCCACCATCTATAGATTTTCTTAATGGGTTGGCATTTGAAAAAATTATATTTTCATTAGTAGGGTCTATATCAAGATTAGTATAATAAAAAGGTCTGTTTTGAACGCCACTATCATTAGAAATATGTGTCCAATTATTGCCTTGATCTTCCGACCAATAAAGGCCTCCATCTGGACTTGGCGCTTCAACAATGGCTCCAATCACACTTGAATTAGCAGGTGTCACAGCAAGATCAATTTTACCCACTAAACCAGTAGGAAGGCCTTCATTAATTTTTTTCCATGTTTTGCCTGCATCGATTGATTTATAAATGCCCCCTTCACCAGAACCTATTTCACCTCCAGAAATAATTGTCCAGGGTTTACGCTCGGTCTTCCAGGCGGACGCATATACAATATTGGGATTACTTGGATGCATTTCAACATCTACAATGCCAACGGTTTTTGAAATAAAAAGAACTTTATTCCAATTTTCACCCCCATCAGTTGTTTTATAAAGCCCCCTATCTTCATTCGGGGCGAAGGCATTACCAATAGCGGCAACATAAACTGTATCATTAGAACGAGGATCTATTTCTACCGCACCAATCTGGCCGGTCTTCTCTAGACCTATATGGTTCCAAGTTTCACCACCATCAATTGAACGATAAACTCCTTTTCCTACAATAACATTAGAACGGAGACCATCTGAGCCAGTTCCCACATAAACAATGTTTGCATCATTTTGTGCAACCGCTATGTCGCCAATCGATGGTGTGGAGAAATAGCCATCAGATACGTTATTCCAGGTGGTGCCATAATCATAAGTTTTCCAAACACCACCACCAGACGCGCCCAAATAAAATGTCCCCATCTCAGAAACAGTTCCCGTTACCGTCGTAACTCGGCCGCCTCGAGTTGGGCCAACATTTCGAAACTCATAGCTTTCATATTTTCCACCAACATTGACACCCGTAGCAATAGCCACACGCGAAAAAAATGTTGTGAAACTAATAATACCTGCAATGAGGAGTAATAAAATCTTAATTTTCATAATTATATTCCCATATATTACTACAATATTTATACTAAATTTACGCTACCACGGGAGATAGTATTGGAGCAAGTGCAAGCCCAAGTTTATAAAATTATAAGCTAAATTTTTAATATGAGATTGATTTTACAAAGGTTGATTAATAATTATTTTGTAATCTATTCATGGAATTAACTTTAAACAATTCACAGTAATTAATTGTCTTAAGAAAAAGTATTAGTTAGAGTGACTATTCAATAATTAACTTAAGGAACAATACTTTTGCGTTAATATTTGCATCTGTATCTGTTATAATTATAATTTTATGAAAGATAATCACAAAACTCCAACGAATATAACACAAGAACAGATTGATGCAGGCCTTGATAAATTTATAACCACAATTGAGGAAGAAATTCAATTACATCACGCCCACCCTGAGTGGATGAACTTAGACCAACCCTGCCGCGAAGAAAAAAATCTAATAATTCGCTCTACTATCATTATCGATATGCTTGAAGAGTACATTCAAGTTTTAGAGCTTTCTGATAATTGTCCGTATTATCAACGTTTTAAAATTGCTAAGCTTTATTTTAAAAATATAAACATTCCACACAATTAAAAAAGGTTATAATAATTACATTTCCTGCCCTTTTATTTTATGAAATTTGACAACTAACACTTTTTTGTGGTTTTATAATTTGCATAATGGGGGGAAAAACAATGGATAGGCGTAAATTTTTATCATTTGTTGGCGGAGCAAGTGCTCTAGCTGCCATGAATGCAAATCAAAAAGCCGATGCTCTTGAAATGGCGATGGAACAGGAACTTGAAATTGCAAACCTCAACCATGTTTCAAAATCTCCCTTCTGCAGAGCCTATGGTGTTGATAACGATTGGGAAAGTGGACCACGTATAGGTGGACAGCTTCGCCATATGGGGCATGATCCAAGACTACCTAAAATGTCAGAAAAACCAACATTGCTTGAATTTTTTGACAAACGCATTGGCCACTCAAGTCACCTTTTACAATCAGCCCGCCTAGCTAAACTAAACGGGTTGCCAGAAAAAATGATATTAGCATGCTTACTCCATGACATTTCTGTTACCGCTTATATTAATGTAGATCATGGTTATTATGGAGCACAACTTGTTGCGCCCTACGTGGAAGAGGAGATTTCATGGGCTATTAAATATCACCAATCCTTACGCTTTATTCCAGATGAGGAAGTCAACTACCCATACCCTGAGGCATACGTTCGTTACTTTGGTGAGGATTATAAGCCTGAGCCCTATATTTTTAAGGATGGTGAATATGCCAGAAATCACAAATGGTATATGACAGCACGTCAAATTTGTATTAATGACGTTTATAGTTTTGATCCAAATATCCAAGTAAGCCTTGATGATTTCCATGATATTATTGCTAGAAACTGGCGTGATCCAGAAGAGGGTCTTGGTTATGATGGAAGCTCTTCAGCTCACATGTGGCGCACGATGATCTATCCTAATAATTTTTTATAAAGATGTTAATCTAGTTAATAAAGAACTACTTACCTGTAAATATATTGACTGCATCACGCATCATGCTAGCAGCTGTTGGAATAGGTTCTTTTTCATATAATTTATGGTAACTAACTCCGTAAATATCCGAATGTATTTCAACCCCCATCTCCCAACCATTAATTGAGCCCAAAAAGCTCTCACGGGGTTCTGCGATTGGCTTAACAATAAATTTACCACCCTCTGCAGACGCCACCAGTTTAATGGTTTTACCTAATGCCTCTGCACTCTGAATTTTTTTGGGAGTAATATTATCTATACCTTCAACTGAAATATCTGATAACCCTAAGTTAACGTCCATTAATGTATTAGCTATAATTAGAAGTTTGAACGCTGTATCCCAACCGCCTGTATCAAGGCTAGGGTCTGCCTCAGCGGCCCCTACAGCTTGGGCTTTCTCTATTCCTTGATCAAAAGTTATACCCTCTGACATCGCCTCAATGATAAAATTACTCGTTCCGTTAAAAACTCCACGAATTATTTTTATATCACCAGCAATCATATCGCGAGCCCCTATATTTAAGATAGGGAGCCCACCACAAACGGTAGCAGAGTATTCGAGACCAGCCCCACTTAATTTGGCTATTTCAAGCAACTCCTTAATTCCGTGTACCAGAGGCCCTTTGTTAGCTAGCACCACTGATATTCCGCGTGTAAGTGCCGTCCGGCAAATATTAAGTGCCTCTCCACCCGTTTCTAAGTGAACCGGAGTAGCCTCAAAGAGAAGATCTAAATCTAACGAGTTAAGTATATTTTCAATCTGAACTCCCTTATAGGATATTAGATCTGATAAGGATCCACCAGCCGATTTATGGTCTGCAAGCGCTAAGAAATCTAGGCCACTATGATCTATCACAATGCCACTAGTGTCCGTGGCAGCTATAACTTTAAACACTATTCCATAGTTTTTAGCCAAACGATCTTTTTTTGTTGATAAAATTCTTAAAAGGGTCCTATTTACACTACCCATTCCAAGCATAGCCACTTTTACAGTTTTCACTTTTTATCCTTAAATGGCCTGATCCATAATTGCTAAGTAAACCCCAATAACAATTAGACTTGCCCCCATTATATAATTAAAAATACGTAAATTTTGCCCAACTTTTAAAAATTGATTTATTTTCACTCCTGCAAATCCCCACGCAAGCATGCATAGATACCCTATAGCCACATAGATTAATAAGTAAATAACCAAACGTTCTCCGCTTATTGAAATTTGAAAAGCGCTAACTCCGGCCATACAAGCAATCCATGATTTTGGATTTAAAAATTGAAGAACTGCACCGTAAAAGAAACTTGGTTGAGATGTCCTTTTCTCGTTTATATGCGAGTTTGAAAAGGCAATTTTAAAACCCATGAAACATATCATTATTGATCCAATATAAGTCATGGTTTGCATAATAACTATGTGTTTAGTTAGTAACTCACCAAATCCCAATGCAACAATAACTACAAGTATAGTAAATCCAAATGCAGCACCAGTGGCAAATGGAATGGTATTTTTAAAACCATGGTTTGCCCCTGTAGACATCATAATGATATTCGTAGGTCCTAGTGTAATCGACATACCAAAAGCATAAAATATAATAGTAATGACAAAGGCAGTCATATTCAAATTTTCATAAAGAAAAGATAGGCTGCCAATAGAATAAGACTACCGCCCATCAATAAGTTAAAAATTCTATGTTTGGTCTTATTCGAGAGAAATCGTGTTATTTTTGATCCCGCATAAGCCCAAAAGACTATGCAAAAAAATACGACAAAAACAGATATTAACATGTAAAGAAGGATGCCAATATTATTACCTGCAAGATTAAAAGCGGCAATAGCTCCAAGAGATGAGGTCCATGCTTTAGGATTTATCAGTTGTAAAAATACTCCATAAATAAAACCAGGGTTATCATTGTTTCCATCTTTTATTTCAGTAGGAGAACTTGCAATTTTAAACCCCATAAACGTTATAAATCCTACCGCCACAAAAGCCAGCAAATCCATTAATTGATTATTGTTTGCTATTATACCTCCAATTCCAAAACCAAGGGCCGCTATCAGAAGATTAAAGCCTACTATTACCCCAAATGCGAATGGTAGGGCTTTTTTAAAACCATAATTAACACCAGTGCTAAGTGCAATAATGTTATTTGGGCCTGGTGTTATGCCCATTGAGAATGAATATATAAACATTGGTATGAAGAGGGACAATTTTGAAACCTTAATGTAAATAGCGATAACATAACATCGAATTTTAAAGATAACTACAATGAATGTTTATAGCAGTAATCTATTTCCTAGTAATATAACAAATATTACCACATTAGTCGTTATTGATAATTCACTCGGCCTTAGTTAAACTAAGAAAATAACTAAGCTCTAATGATCGGGCATATAATAAAATTCTTGATAGTAACTCTAAGCCTATTTACTGTATTACAATTTATACATTAGCTAATAATAAAAATGGTTTTCTAGTCACGATCTAAGGACTGGTTTAATCAAAAAAATTAATATAAATTGTTTATATTTGATTATTACTATCTAAAGAGGAGGATATAAGATGGCCTGGATAAATACTGTTTCATATCAAGATGCTGCAGGTAAATTAAGAAAACTTTATGATAGAGTTAAGGGGCCAAACAATAATGTAGACAACATTATGATGTCGCATTCACTTCGCCCCCATACTATGGAAGCACACATGTCCATGTACAAGCGTGTTCTTCATCATACATCAAACGAAATACCTAAGGATTTTTTAGAATGTATAGGGGTTTATGTCTCAATTATTAATAAATGTTTTTATTGTGTGGATCACCATTATGCAGGAATGTCTAGATTAATTGGTGACGAAAACCGGGCTCTAGAAATTCGTGCTGCCCTTGAAATTCATTCTCCAAAAAAAGCATTTGATAGTAAACATGTTCTGATGCTTAATTACGCGCGTCGCCTAACCGAAAATCCTTCTGAAATTACAAAACAGCAAATAGAAAAAATGAGAGAAATAGGTATCAGTGATGGAGAAATACTAGAGGTTAATCAAGTAACTTCGTATTTCAACTATGCAAACCGAACTGTTCTTGGGCTTGGCGTACACACAGAAGGAGATATCATAGGGCTCAGTCCTGGAAATTCTAACAATCCAGATGACTGGAACCACACCTGAAAGTTCTTATTACATATTTCCAAATGAACATCATTTACCCTAACACGCGAGTTTAATATCTAAGTTAAGAATGTACAAAAATGATAAACACGTTACTAAATATTTTTAGCCTATTATTCCTCATTGTTTTAATTTCATGTGATAAAAATTCACAAAGCAACCTCGACTTATCGAATGTAACAAAACGTGATCAAGACCTCTACAAACAAACTTTTAATGGTTGTAAGATTAAAAATAACTATACTGACTGTAACTGTGTTGCTAAGATAAACATAGAGCATAGAAGTGAAATTTATGAATCTTATATAAAAAACTATGAGAGTATTCACAGACCAAAACAGCAAATGGAAATAACTAAACGAAGAATTACACTTAGTGAAAAATCCAAAAACCTTTCCGATGAAAGGGTGCTTGAGGCATTGGAAGATGATCTGCGCCGTCTTGAAAATAGTCTTGCGTCTGGACCAAATAATATAAGCGAATTTAACTTATACATCCTACCAAAAGGAAAAACTGATGTTTGTGTATTTTTAAATCCATAATTAATTCTTCAATTCTATTGCTTCTTCATCTTAACCAAAAAAATAGCCCGGTGATGATAAACAGATACATTTTTTCGATAGGGAACATAAATTGGATTTGGAATTTTTTCATAGAATATTTGGCTATAAACTTGTCCCGTACCTGCAAGGTAGCCAGATTCTAGTGGAATGTAATCAAAATTTTCAACATACTTATAAGCTTTTTTGGAGGCATCATAAGCATATTTTGCATTTAATAAAATATGTGTGACGCCAAGTTTTTTTGCAAGTCCAATAGCATCATCTACACCACCCTCAGGCCCATTAAATTTACTTTCCCCAACAATTACATAATTTTGATTTATCAAAACCTCAAGATCTTTTTCTATATCAGGTGTCATTATTAATGTTGGCCGCGTTCCCTCCTCAAGAAGGAAAGCTCGTGTTTCTAAGGGCATCAACATGCTTGGTGTGTAGGACGTGTTATACATGTCAACTCCACTGCAACTGATTGCTATAAAAAATATTGGCAACAATA
This sequence comes from Kordiimonadaceae bacterium, assembly GCA_018675425.1. Classification (GTDB taxonomy): domain Bacteria; phylum Pseudomonadota; class Alphaproteobacteria; order Sphingomonadales; family Emcibacteraceae; genus Pseudemcibacter. Next base: position 83,998 of record JABGYD010000035.1, on the reverse strand, counting down.
TAAAATTTTTAAAATAAGCCATTTGACAAACCTATCCTGTTTTAAATTTTTTTTCAATTTCTTACTTGATATGCCTACACTATTGTGCGAAGTAAAGTTTTCACGGAATGGTGCGGTGGCGGAGAGGCTACGCAGCGGATTGCAAATCCGCGTACACCGGTTCAAATCCGGTCCGCACCTCCATTTTATTATTTCCAAACCTTATGATATCTAAATTTTTGTATGATGAAAAAAGATATTTCAAGACTAATTAAGGGACAATATTATGTTTAAATTTATTATTTTAAGCCTAATAATTATTATACATGATAGCCCCTCATTTGCTCAAATTAGTCACCAAAAAATCAGTAACTCTATTGCAGAGAATGAACTTGCAAAAGCAGCAATGTTAGCGAAAAATGATATTAAGGCATATAAACACCTTCAAGAAGCAACAAACCTTGACCCCAGTAATTCAACTTTTATCAATAGTACGGCATATATGGCAATGAAACTCGGAGAGTTTAAAAGTTCATTAAATTACTTACAGAAAGCACTTTATATTGATATAGAAAAGTTTGGAAATAATCACCCTAACGTAGCAGCAATCCATAATAACATGGGCAATGTTTATAGCCTATTAGAGAATAGAAAAAATGCCATACATCATTTTAATGTAGCCTACAAAATAATTTCTGAATATCTTGGTGAAAAACATCCACAAACCATAAACATAAAAAAAAACTTAGAGCGAGAAGCAGAAAAAATAAATTAATACCTAAAATTTTTTTAACTAATTATGCAAACATAGAAATAAAATGTATTATTTACTAGTCAGAGACCCCTCTGGTAGTTATATTTTTCAAAAAATTTAATGGGGTCTAGTTTCATGTTTCGCAAAATATTACTTTTACTCGTATTCACTTTTTTCGGCACAGGTATTGCCTTTACACAAGTAGAGCAAACGAAAGGTGATTATGTTGATAAGTTCAGACAGCTTGACGAAATTTTACCAACGGCTAATACTTACAGAACCGCGGGTGGTGAACCAGGCCATGAATATTGGCAACAACGGGCTGATTACTTAATTGACGTTAGTCTAGATGAGGAAAATCATAGAATTACAGGTGATGTAGAAATTACCTATCATAACAATTCACCTGATAACTTACGTTTTCTATGGGTGCAGTTAGATCAAAATCGATTTAATAAAAACTCCATGCAAAATAAAACGTCTACATACGGATCGCCCTCAAATCTTAAAGGCTTCAACGGCGACCCCGCCCGCCTGAGCCTTGGTCAACTTCGTCAACAACAACTTATGGCTGACCGTGAATTTGGTTTTGAAATTAACACTGTCAAATCTAAAGATCGAGACCTTAAGTTTACAATTGTTGGCACAAAAATGCGCATTGACTTACCAAAAACATTAGCTTCGGGTTCTGCAGTAAAGTTTTCCATTAACTACGCCTTTAATATTATAGAAAGCGATGTAATAGGCGGTCGTGGTGGCTTTGAACACTTTCCAGACGACCAAATTGAAGGTGGCGGCTACATATATGAAATGTCACAGTGGTATCCGCGTATGGGAGCTTATACTGACTATGAAGCGTGGACAGCAAAAGAATTTCTTGGCTCTGGCGAGTTTACACAAGAATTTGGAAATTTTGATGTGCGCTTAACGGTTCCTGATGATCATATAGTAGCTTCAACGGGCGTTCTTCAAAACATGTCTGATGTTTTGACATCTGAGCAAATTAACCGTTTGGAGCAAGCCAAAAATTCTGAGACCCCAGTCTATATTGTAACACCTGAAGAGGCCCTTGAAAATGAACAATCAGGGACTTCGAATAAAAAAACTTGGCACTTCAAAGGAGAAGATATCCGTGATTTTGCTTGGGCAGCCTCGCGTAAATTTGCCTGGGATGCAAAAGGCTATAACCAAGGTGGAACTGTTCGTCCATTTGTAATGGCAATGTCATTTTTTCCAAAAGAGGGTGGCGAACTTTGGGAAAAATATTCAACAGAAGTAGTCATCCATACAATGGAGGTATATAGCCGCATTTCGTTCGACTATCCCTACCCCGTCGCAATTTCTGTAAACGGACCAGTTGGTGGTATGGAATACCCAATGATTACTTTTAATGGACCCCGCACAATTCTCCATGATGATGGAACACGCACCTACACCGCTGCCGAAAAAGAATTCCTCATTGGCGTAGTTATTCACGAAATTGGGCATATGTACTTCCCCATGATTGTAAATTCAGACGAACGTCAATGGACATGGATGGATGAAGGCTTGAACAGCTATCTTGATAGTGTTGCGGGCCGAGAATGGGACTATGAAATGGGTTCAACAGAACCATCAGATATAATTGAATATATGAAATCACAAAATCAAACGCCCATCATGACCCAGTCTGATAGCGTGCTGCGTCTTGGTCCTAATGCTTATACTAAACCAGCCGTTTCTCTTAATATCCTTCGTGAAACAATCCTTGGCCGCGATCTATTCGATTTCGCCTTTAAGGAATATTCAAGACGCTGGATGTTTAAGCGCCCTACCCCTTCTGATTTCTTCCGTACTATGGAGGAAGCATCAGGCGTTGACCTCGACTGGTTCTGGCGCGGATGGTATTACACCACCGATCATGTGGATATTTCGCTCGATCATATTTATGCCATGCGGATGGATACCAAAGATCCTGACATTGATTTCAGTCGTCGTAGAAATGAAAATAACGCCAAGCCTTCTTCAGTGTTTAGTGCACGTAATCAGGAAGAAGGCATGATGTCATGGGTAGACCGTAATCCTGACGTTCGTGACTTCCATGATGAAAATGATCAGTTCACGGTTACTAATAAAGAACGCAATTCATATTTTGATTTCTTAAATGGTCTGGACGATATTGAAAAAGCAACTTTCACCCGCGCTGTGGAAGAAGACAAGAATTACTATGTTCTAGAATTTTCCAATAAAGGTGGGCTAGTGATGCCTATTCTTCTTGAGCTTACTTATACAGATGGCTCAAAGGAAAATTACAATATCCCAGCTGAAATCTGGCGCCGTAGCTATAAATCAGTGAAAAAGCTTCTCGTGCTTGATAAAGAGCTTGTAAAGGTTGTGATTGATCCACGCTGGGAAACAGCGGATGTAGATGTTGAAAATAACCATTATCCACGCCGTATCATTCCATCGCGCATCGAGGCCTTTAAAAGCCTGCCCCGAACTGGCCTTAAGCGCCGGGACATAATGCACGATATTAAGACCGAGCTTAAAACCGAGGAAGATGATAATTAATGAAGAAGGTTTTCATTATAATTATAGCATTATCTAGTATGATAGCGTTGCCGGCTCAGTCACATCAGCTTCGCACAGCAATTACAAAGGTGCTATTTAATAAGAATAGTGGCAACCTTGAAGTGATGCACCGTTTTTATCTTCATGACACAGAGCATGCGGTGCAAATGTTGTTTGATAAAAAAGCAGATATTAGAAACTCGGCAGATACAAGAGAACTTTTTGCCAACTATGTTTCTAATCGCTTTGCTATAAAACCTATAGACGGAGAAGAACTTAAGCTAACACCGGTGGGTCATGAAATCGAACGGATATATTTTTGGGTTTATCAAGAAGTAACTGCACCAAAAGACCTCAAAGGCTTAAGCATGATCCATAATGCTCTTCGTGACATATGGACAAATCAGGTTAACACCGTCAACGTAGAGGGCATTGGAGACCTTAGAACGGCTACTTTTGAAGGCGGCATAGAACTTTTATCAGTAGAGTTTAATAATAGTCGTAACTAATTTCATTAAGCTTAGCGAAGTTACTATAAATTTTAAGGTCTAGGTTATTAATGATTTGGTCTAAAAATTAACTACTAAATCTGTTAAAATTTCCTATTCTTAAGTTAGGCTGGCTAAATAAATAGCTTCAGCAATTTTAATATCCTGAACAGCTACTCCAGTTAAATCTGCTACAGTAATCTGATCTTCTGAAGTACGACCGCCACAAGCATTGATCATACTACCCAATTCAGTTATGTCTTCGATCGATATCTTTCCAGCTTCCATTGCTTTACAAACTTCACCACGAGTTTCACTTTGCGGAATACTATCAACCACAACGATGTCTGCCCGTGAAAGTATTTCAGGGTCAAGTTCTTGTTTTTCCAAAGTATCCGAACCCATTGCCGTAATATGTGTCCCAGCACGAATGATATCGTTACTAATTAGGGGCTCAAGGGCTGGTGTTGTAGTAACTATGAGATTTGCATTGGCACAAAGCTCATCCATATCATTAGTTGTTTTTATTTTATACCCAGCAGCATTCATATCTTTTTTATAAGACAACAAACCCTCTTGAGATCTTCCCCAAACAATGACATCCCTGCAATCAGTAACTGAATTAAGATATTCTAATTGCATGCGTGCCTGAACACCAGTTCCTACAATACCTATTGCCTTGACATCCTTTGGAGCAAGGTACTTAGCCGAAATAGTTCCGGCAATAGCAGTTCTTATATCCGTCAATAAACATTCATCGTGTAAGATGGCAACTGCCTCACCAGTATCTTGTGAAAAGACACACATCATACCATTACTAGTACAAAGGCCTATTTTCTGGTTACCATAAAAGCCAGACGCGATTTTAATAACATAAAAATCTTCGCCAGTTACACATCCATATTTTATATGAACTTCACCCTTATCCATTATCAGCTCTCCAACTGGCGGGACATTACATTTGTTTGCCGAATACTCCACAAACCCTTGCTCTATGCTGGCAATAGGATCTAGAGATGGTAAAAGCAATTCAATTTCAGCCTTAGTAATTATTTTCATATTTAGATTTCCTAATAAAGATTTTTCTAGAAGCGAAGTTAGAATATTTTTCTCACAAAGGCCATTAATATTTAAGTAGTAACTCCTTATTTTTATTTAGAAATATAATCATAGTTAAAAAATAAATAAAAAACTTTCCAAACTCCTCTGTTAATCGTTCTCCAGATAATCCTTTAATAAATTTTTCAATAATTTTTAATAATCTCATAAATTGAAAATTTCTTATAAAAAATAAATATATAAAGAAAATATTATAAGTTTATTTGTTACTACTTAACGCCTTGTATCTTTACATTTTACAATGTAAAAAGTAAAAAAACAAAACGGATAGCCCATGGTTAAGAAAAAAGTCTACATAAGCTTTGATTTTCAGAATGACCGCGCGTTTAAAAATGAGCTCGTCGCTGCATCGCAAGCTGAAGGTGCCAATTTTAAAATTGCAAATTGGTCTACGAAACCTGCAAATATTGATCCTAAATGGCTAAAGGAAACTAAATATCACATAAGTCGGTGCGATGCCTTTGTGGTTGTCATAGGTGTGAATACAGAAACGGCAGAGGGTGTCAGACACGAGCTGGATATAGCAGAAAATATTGGTAAACGGATATTTCCTCTTCTAGCACACCCACAAAACACTCTACCTAAGGGTATTATCGAGGCGCATGATTGGTCTCCCAACACACTGACGGCCCTTCTAAAGTAGATATTTGGTTCTTCATTGCAATTAATTTTTAATGAAATAGATGTTCTAAAATCAGGCTAAACACAGCACCATTAAAATAATACTTAACCGTTATGGCTACCATCGCAGTAGGGTAACCTTTTCGATTTCTGGCAACCACAAACTCTGAGCCGTTTATCTTCAGTAAATTTAACTACCTCCGGTTTAATATCAGTAATCTTATGTGTTCCATCACATAATGGTCCAGTTTTAGAGAGACCACACATACAGAAAGCTTTAATATCCCCAGAAGATACATTCAGTATAAAAGGGCCACTTTGCCATGCATTCATAATTTATTCCCATTTATTGTTGATTAACTCTGATAATTAAACCCAAATAGTTATCTTCTCAACTAAAAATTATTTTTAATACCTTAAAATAAAAATAAAAGATAAAATTAACAGCTGTCCCATATTAAGTTCGCTCACCATTTACCTCAAAAAAGTGAGCTTTATTCATATCTAACACTAATTGTATTTCGTCTCCCGGAGAAAACTTCTTTGTCCCGCTTATTTTAGCAACAATTTTTGTATTATCATAAATCACCGTAATCAGCGTTTCTGGTCCAAGGGGCTCGATGACCTCAATTGAGACCATTATTTTTCTATGGTTCTTTTTATCATCGTAGTCTTTTAATAAATATATGTCCTCAGGTCTAATTCCTAATGTTTTACCATCATTACAAATTATAAAGTTCATCTCTGGGCTTCCAATGAAGCTAGCTACAAATTTATTTATTGGAGTATCGTAGAGTTCCATTGGAGTGCCCACCTGCTGTATATTGCCTTCATCCATGATGACAATTCTATCCGCCAGTGTCATGGCCTCCACCTGGTCATGAGTAACGTAAATCATCGTAGTATCAAGCTGTGAGTGAAGTTTTTTAATCACAGCTCTCATATTGCCACGTAGTTTAGCGTCCAAATTAGAAAGTGGTTCATCAAAAAGAAATACATTAGGCTCCCTTACAATTGCCCGCCCCATGGCTACACGCTGACGCTGACCTCCGGAAAGTTCAGATGGTCTGCGGTTCATAAGTCCAGATATTCCGAGCATTTCTCCGGCCTCTTTTACCTTTTTTTCAATTTCTATCTTTGGAGTTTTACGCGCACGTAGACCAAAACCTATGTTATTTGATACATTCATGTGTGGATAAAGGGCATAATTTTGAAAAACCATAGCGATGTTTCTATCGCGAGGTTCTATATTATTGACCTCCTGCTTACCAATAAAAATTTTACCTTCTTTTATATCCTCAAGCCCTGCAATCATTCGGAGTAATGTTGATTTACCGCAGCCTGATGGGCCAACTAGTACCAGAAACTCTTTGCTGAAAATTTCAAGATCAAGGTTCTTAATCACTTCTAATTGTTTTTTTCCTGTACCGTAACTTTTTGAAATATTTTTTAAACTCACACTTGTCATGCTACTTTACCCTAAGTTTCTTGACAGCCGCAGTAAGAAGTTCCCTAGCAAAAATTAACCGCCTTGAGAATGTCAAATTTTCATCGGATTGCTTCAATGCAATATTACAATATTTCTCAAGGCTTGCTTCAAAAGCTGGCAGCGCTGGACCACCAATAATTTTACGAACAGCTATAAAGTAATCGGGACTTCCAATTTCTTTAAGTTTTTCAATTGTTATATTTGTTTCCATTCCAGTATGATCTCTATAAATATCTTGAAACTCTTTATAAACAAAATCCTCAAGAGTTATTTCATCAGCGGTAACACGTTTAGCCATATCACCTGCAATTTCATGAGCAATTTTAAAGGATACACCCTCTATACGGGCTATACTATCGGCAACTTCAGTGATGGTAGCGCAACTTTTTCCAATATCTTTCATTACTTTTTCTTCGTCGATTTGTACCACATTAATAAAATCTGTAAGAAGCAATAACAACCTAGAACCGCTCTCAAATGCCTGATGGCCTGCCCGCTGAACTTCAGTCTCGCTATCATTCATGTCAGTAAAGGGCGTATTGTGCATAGTGTTAATAATAGTATCACAGTGACCACTAGAAAGGCTCGCTATTAGTCGCATATGCTCAATGGGAACGGGGTTTCTTTTTTGAGGCATAATTGAACTGATCTGAACAAATTCATTGGGCACGTATATGTGACCAACCTCGAAGGCACTCCGTTGTGCAAGATCCTGTATAAATCGACCCATATTGAGAAACATAACCTTAAGCGCCGAATACAAACCAGTCACATAGTCAACGCTAGAAATACAGCCATAAGAATTTTCAAGTGGAGCCGCAAACCCAAGTAAATCCGACATCCGCTTCCGATCTAAGTTAAAACCAGTGGTGGTTATCGCCGCGGCACCCATGGAGCATAGTTCGGATGAACTGCGGGCCACCGTAATTCGTTCCACATCACGTTGTAATATTTCAATAAATGCTCCTAAATAGTGCCCCCAAGTGGTTGGTTGAGCTGGTTGACCATGAGTATAAGCAAGGATTATTGTACCTTTACCTTTCTCTGCAGCAGTCAGTAGACTGGAAATCAATCCCGCAAGCTCCTCTAAAAGCACCGCGGAAAGGGCCATAAGGTGCATCTTAAAAATAGTATGATCAATATCATTACGACTACGACCAGTATGAAGTCGCCCAGCCAGGTCAACACCAATACGTTTTATCAGCTCATCCTCAACATAGAAGAAATAATCCTCAACAGCTCCAGTGTACACAAGCTCCTCTAGATTAAGTTCTTCTTCTATTTTAATTAATGCGTCTATTATCTTTGCACCCTCTTTAGTGCTAAGTATTCCCTGTTCTGTAAGCATTACACAATGGGCAAGATTGACTCGGTAATGGTAGTCCGCAAACGTTTTCTTGCTAGCATCAAACAGGGGGGCAAGAACTGTTTCTTTATAGGTTTTATTTGGAAATATTGAATTATCAATTAATTTTGTCATTACTTTATTGTTTATCCTTTTAATCCACCCAAAACTACTCCGCGAATTATATAGCGTTGTAATATTAAAAATACTAGTAGGGTTGGCAATGTAGCTAAAGCCGCCCCTGTCATGATAAGCTCCCAATCACTTTGGAACTCACCCGAAAATGAGGCTAATCCAACAGGCACAGTAAAAATTTCTGCACTTGAACTTACAATAAGAGGCCATAAAAAAGCCGTCCAATTTCCCAGAAAAGTAAATATAGCAAGAGCTGATAATGCCGGCGTCACCAAAGGTAGGGCTATTCTTATAAAGATAGTAAATTCTCCAACACCATCAATCCGAGCAGCTTCTAAATAATCATCGGGCACGCCTTCAAAAAACTGTTTCATAAGAAAAACACCAAACCCTGTCATAATACCTGGAAGAATTAATCCTAAATAACTATCAAGCAAACCAAAATTTTGGGCAATGATATACCAAGGAATTACCAGCATTTCAGTTGGTATCATCAAGGTACTGAGAATAGCAATAAAAACGATCTTTTGACCATTAAATTTAAATTTAGCAAGCGTATATCCCACTAAACTATCAAAAAATAATACGCAAAAGGTAGTGAAAAGAGAAACAAATAATGAATTTAACAACCAGATAATAAAATCAGTATTTTCAATAATATAGATATAGTTGTCTAATGTAAAATCTGAAGAAAATAAAGCTAAGTCATAAATTTGATCATTATATTTAAAGCTTGCTGAAAACATGAAAATAATTGGTGTCATCATAATAACCGCACCAATAAATAAAAATGTCCAAATAACAATTTTTTTTGGGTTTAATTTTATTTTTTTCTCATTCACTTTCTTAGCATCCTAAGTTGAATAATTGTAATTATGAGAAGTAAAACAAATAAAACTACTGTTTGGGCAGCGGCCATACCCATATCAAAATTTTCAAATGCCAGTTTGTAAATATTTAGAACCAAAGGACGTGTAGCATTAAGCGGTCCGCCCTCTCCTTCCTGGGTCATATTATAAACTTGATCAAAAATACGAAGAAAACCAATAGAACTGATGACCACCAAAAATACTATTGTTGGACGCAACTGTGGTAATGTTATATCCCTTAGTATACGCCAAGAAGTAGCTCCATCAATTTTTGCTGCCTCATAATAAGTGACCGGCACGGCTCGCAATCCGGCAATAAATATAACAATTTGAAATCCAAGACCTGCCCAAATAGCCGGAGCAAGCACCGCCGGAAGTGCCTCAGTAGTTGAACGCAAAAAGTCAAGTTGCAAAATACCTACCTTACCCAGCGCAAGGTTAATTACACCAACTGGTACCGGCTGATAAAACCAGCGCCACACCCAGGCCATAGCAACAGCAGTGGTAAGAAATGGGATGAAGTAGCACGCTCTTAGAAACCCATGACCAAAGCGAACCTGATCAAGAAAGTAGGCAATAACAAACGAGAGTAATAGTGAGATTGGAACACCGAGCAAAAGATATTCAAAAGTATTAGAAAGCACAATCCAAAAAATAGGGTCATTCCAAAGTACTTTAAAATTATCAAACCCTATATATTTTTTTTCTCCAACAATATCCCAGTCAGTAAAGGCAATTGAAAATGCATCGAGGCTAGGATAAAATCGAATAAGAATAAAATATATCAAAGGAATTCCAATAAAGGACCATGCACACATTGCCCGCTTTTGCGACACAGTCATCTCTTTAGTCCCTCATTGATAATATTTTGATCTTCCATTGCACCAATTCTTAAACTTTCAATAACACCCATATTGGTCAGTACTACTCGATCAAACATATCTACAAAAGTCTTCCTTTGAGCAATTTCAGATTTAAAATCTGTTGTAACTGCATACTCTAAGCCTCTGATAAATGGTCCATATTTTGGATGTTTAAGATTTTTCTCCCTTAATGCCACTGCCCTGCGGGACGGAAGTTCACCCACTTCATCAAGCCACAACTGTTGGGCTGGCTCTGATGTTATAAATTTGAGAAACTTTTCTGCGGCTATTTGTTTTTTTTTATTCACCTTTGTAGTTATACCATTCACCCAATAAGAAGAAAAATTAGCCTTTATTCCATTATGTACAGGAAGTTCGGTGACACCATAATCAAGTCGTCGGGTTCTATCAAAGGTACTAAGTACAAATGATCCATCAATATGCATAGCAGCACGGCCAGCTTTAAATGCAATTTCCCCTTTATCCATAAAATCAACAACACTAACCTTATGTTTTGTAAGCAAACTAACATAATATTCAAAGGCCTTAATACCAGCATCATTAAAATAGTTTACTTTACTGGTGTTCTTATCATACGGCGTTCCGCCAAACTGACGAACTAGAACTTCACGCCACCAATTGTGATCTTGATTAATAGGTCCCATAGTAAGTCCTACTTGGATAATATTGCCTGCCTTATCTCTTTTTACTAATTTTTTTGCCATCTCTAAAAGCTGGTCTAATGTTTTTGGGGGAACCTCAGGATCAAGTCCCGCATCCTCAAATAAACTTTTGTTCCAAAAGAGAGCAAGTGACCTTACTGCAGTTGGGAGTGCATAGTAATCCCCATCTTGCTTCATTAGACGAACAAGTGGAAAATATTCTGCTTCAATTTCATTTATTGGAAACAATTTGGGAGATAATGGTTTTAAAATTTTTGCACGACGATAATCTTTAAGCCATCCATAATATAACTGCACAACATCCGGGCCCTCGCCTGCTGAAACTGCAGCTGCTACTTTTGTTCTAAATTGTGCGTAAGGAAAATTACTATGCTTTACTGTAATATCAGGATACATAGCTTCAAAGGCCTGGATAAGTCTATCCATCGCATCAATTCGAGATTTATAACTATACTGCCAATAATCAATTTCAACTGCCCATGAAGAACAAGTAAGAACCACAGTAGTAATAATAGTAATTATGGATTTTAGCATTATAGTCCTTTAAATTTGTATTATAATAGACTGAATAATTTTTGAATTCTAGTCTGTTGACTTAAAGAATATTGACGTTAACTTAATACTGGTAATAAAGGAAAATATTATATGACTGAGGCTCAGCGCAGAATTGCAATACAGCAAAGTAATAGTTGCATAAAAAAATTATGGAATTCACTTATACCTTTGCAGCATCTAGGCAGTTTTATGAATAGTGGCGCGCATCCAGATGATGAACGCTCACATATTCTTGCCTACCTTGCGCGAAACCAAGGCGTCCGTGTTATGTATGCAACAGCTACTCGCGGTAAAGGTGGACAAAATGCCATTGGTACCGAATCTGGTAATGATCTTGGCACCTTACGAACCGAGGAACTAGAAGCTGCAGCGAGCCAAATACCAATGTCCGTTCATTATTATTCTGAGCAATTTGGTGATGCAATAGATGATTTTGGATTTTCAACTGATCCAGCGGAAGTAGAAAAAAAATGGGGTCACACGAGAATGCGAGAGAGATTAGTTCGTATTATTCGTGAACAAAAGCCTGATATTTTATCTGCTGCATTTCTTGATACGGAAGGGCAGCATGGCCACCATAGAGCAATAACACGGGCTACCATCGATGCTTATTATCTTGCCGCTAATCCAGACGCTTTTTCAAAACAAATAGGTGAAGATGGACTCAAACCATGGCAGGTAAAAAAACTATATTTACCTGCTATATCAGGACGTGGTGACGTCTATGATGACACCGAACCCCCACCTGAACCCACAGTATCAATACCGACTGGAAATTTTGATCAAATAATTGGCGCAACTTATCGCCAAATTAGTGAATGGTCTCGGGTTCGACACTTAACCCAAGGAATGGGCCGGTGGTACGAAGCAGAACCAGAAATGAGCCATATGCACCGTCTACTGTGTGAGCTCGATATTCCATTGCAAGAGGATGATATTTTTGTAGGCCTTATAAAAGACTATGACGATCTTGCCCTGATCTGTGATGGCGTGCTCTCAAAACTATTGAAAGAAGCAGGAAAAACAACTTACAAAATTATAGGTGCATTCCCCGATCGTACAAAGATCCTTTTACAACTAAATAGGTTATCAGAGCAGCTTGATGACATAACTGGAGCATTAAAAAACCAACCAGAGCATATTTTTTCAGAAATAGAACATAGAATTAAACTCAAAAAAAAGCAACTTGGCATCGCCTTTTTTGAGGCATCTGGCATCCAGGCAAATATTACTTGGGATAGCAATTTTATCAGCCCGGGGCAAAAACTTAAGGGTAAGCTCGCACTTTATAATACCAGTGATCAAGAATGGAACGGCCTGTTACTTTATCTTGTGGGTGAAACAGTGAAAAAATTTGAGCGTGCAGACCCTATAAAATTTAAACTTAGAAGTGGTGAAAGAAAAAATATTGAAATTAGCGCTATAGTTTCAAATCAGGCAGCATTCCACCATCCGCTTAATAAAAACTATGAGCCAATGTGGCAAATGGAGAGGTTCTCTGCTGTATTCGACCTACCAACACTTGGTAAACACGCAACCATCAACCTACTTCCCTCAGACCCCGTACTTATAGTACCCAATGTTAATTTAAGTTGGGAAGCCAGTGGCTTATTTTATAACCGTTTGACTGATGGGGACCCCGTGCAGGCGACCCTGAGAGTTGATAAATTAACTGAAATTTATGCAGATGTTAACATTGGCCTTAAAGCACCGGAAGGCTGGACAGTAATGCCACCTAATTATTCTATGAAGGCCGAGAACTTAGCCAATTCATCTAATTACCCCTTTACAATTGCAGGTCCAACTAATAGTGAACGACTTGAAATAACACCATTTGCTAACATTGAAGAAGATCAATTTGAAGAAAATGTTCTGATGATGGATTATGCCCACATAAGAAATACTTGTAATATTATTCCTGCAAAACTTGCTGTGCAACCCATTGACTTAGAAATACCAGCACGTCTAAATATCGGTTACGTGGATCGAGGTGCGGACCGAGTTTATTATTGGCTGAAGAGATTTGGTGTTAACGTCACTATGCTCAGCCCAGATAACATAAAATATAATGATTTATCTATCTATGATAGTATTGTTATCGGTATTCGGGCCTTTGATTCAGACCTTAATTCTACAAGCCAATTTCTTCGTGACTATGTTGAAAATGGCGGTAATCTAGTGACCCAATATAATCGTACCGACGATGACTGGAATAGTAAAACTACCCCCCCACGACCCATTACTATTGGCTCACCATCATTCCGCTGGAGGATTACCGACCCAAATGCGAAAGTTATCCACTTAAAACCAAATCATCATTTGCTAACCACCCCAAATAAAATAGATGGCGCAGATTGGGAGAATTGGCATCAGGAACGAGGACTTTATTTTCCAATGGAGGCCTCCCCTGAGTATGAATTCTTACTTTCTATTTCCGATCATGGAAAACCTCCCCTTAACAGCGCATTAATTAGTGCTTCAATTGGGGCTGGCTGGCATCATCATTGCTCATTAATACTTCATCATCAGCTTGAACATCAGGTTCCGGGTGCCGCTCGATTGCTTGCAAACCTGATCACACCTCCTGATTGGAAGTAGCTTACTATTGATTGACAGTAACAACGCATAAGGGTATCAAGCGCCATTCAATTGTCGGGTGTATTCCCAGAAAGCAGTCTTTATGGCAAAATTTACGGATATTGATCTTCGCGCACCTATTCTCAGAGCCGTGGAGGAAGGTGGTTATGAAATTATGACCCCTATCCAAAGCAAGTCAATCCCAATAGTTCTCGCTGGTCATGATCTTATTGCCGTTGCACAGACAGGAACTGGAAAGACGGCAGCTTTTTCATTACCATTAATTCAGTTGCTTCTCTCCGGAGAAGGTAAAAGAAAACCCAAGACTGTAAGGTCACTGATCCTTGCCCCAACTCGGGAACTAGCTATTCAAATTGAAGAAAATGTACGTAGGTATGCAAAGCACCTGCACTATAAAATAAGTCTCGTTTATGGTGGCGCAAATCAAAACCCACAAATAAAGTCTATAGCTCTGGGAGTTGACATTCTCATTGCTACCCCCGGTCGTCTACTCGATCTAATGGACCAGGGGCATATTAAACTTCACGAAGTTGAATTCTTTATTCTTGATGAAGCCGACCGGATGCTGGATATGGGATTTATTAGAGATATCCGTCGAGTTGTTCAAAAGCTTCCAGATAAGCGCCAAACATTGTTTTTCTCAGCTACAATGCCAAAGTCAGTTGAAGGCCTAGCAAACAGCATACTAACAAAACCTGAGCGGGTCGAGGTTGCACCTACCGCAACCACAGCTGAAAAAGTAGAGCAACACGTTTTAATGGTCCCCAAGAACATGAAACGAAAGCTCCTTGCTCATGTTTTAAGTGATGGAGCCCTGAAAAGGGTAATTATCTTCACTCGCACTAAGCATGGCGCAAACCGGGTTTCACGTAATCTTGAACAGCTTGGAATATTGTCTAGTGCTATTCATGGGAATAAATCACAAAATGCTCGTCAAAAGGCCCTTAATGAATTTCGTGATGGTAAGATCCGAGTTCTTGTAGCAACTGATGTAGCGGCGCGAGGAATTGATGTAGATGAAATTACTCATGTAATTAATTATGATCTTCCTAATGAACCGGATAGTTATGTTCATAGAATTGGCAGAACAGCTAGGGCTGGTGCAACTGGAGTGTCACTTTCTTTTTGCGACCATGAAGAACGTAATTATCTTCGCGACATTGAAAAGCTTATCCGCCAAAAAATTCCTCTTATGGATAACCACCCATTTCATCTTGAAGGAATGCAGCCAGCAGATTATGCCGATAAAGATGATGATGATGATGATAGCAGGCGCGGCCCAAGAAAAGGTACTAGAAGAGGTAGTCCTCACCGCAGAGGTAATGGACAAAAAAATAATCAAAAAAGTAATGGTTCAAAAAACCCATCAAATTCAAGGCGCCCAAATCAAACTGCCAGCCTTAACGAAGATAGTGGACCCATCAATAAGAAAAAAAATAAAAACAGAAAACACTATCGTCCCTCCAAAGCTTAATAAACTGTTAGGAAATAAAATGAAAACAAGAACTTTAATTGTATTATTTTGTTTGACTTTATTTTCTAGCCCTCTGATTGCCAAGGATAACCGTATTGATGGTCTACGACCAGATGCTCCCGAGTTAGCTATACTAGGTCCGTTTAAAATTGGGGTTCGTACTTTAAAATTAATTCATAAAGATCAAATTGACGCAATAAACATAAAAATTGGCAAGCCATTCCCACTTTACGATCGCCCATTAACAGTTGAGGTATGGTATCCTGCTAATACACCTGATATAGGTGGTGTTTATAAAAGTGTATATTTACGTGATGGAAAAACACAAGTTAACTTGTACGGAACCGCTGTTCGCGATGCGGTGCCACTTGATGGCAAGGCATATCCCTTAATAATTATTTCTCATGGTTATCCTGGAAACCGCTACCTAATGAGCCATTTTGGTGAAAACCTTGCATCAAAGGGCTATATAGTTGCATCTATAGATCATACAGATAGTAATTATGAGGATGCAGGTCCCTTTCCAAGCACACTTTTTAATCGTCCGCACGATCAAAAATTTATTCTTGATGAAATGACACGTATGAATGCATTACAAGGTCATTTTCTTGAAAATAAGATAAACACCAACCAAACAGGTCTTATTGGTTATTCTATGGGTGGCTATGGAGCTCTCATAACTGCGGGAGCAGGTGTTACCAAAAACATAGCACAAACTGCACAGGTGTCTCCGAATGGCCTTTTAAACGACCTTATAGAAAACAGTAACACTCATGAAACTCTCCTGGATAGTCGTTTTAAAGCAATCGTAGCAATATCCCCCTGGGGAATGGAGCATAATTTTTGGTCTGATCAAGGTCTTGCAAACATTAGAAAACCAATGTTTTTTATTTCAGGAAGTGTGGATGATGTGTCTGGTTACGAAAGTGGTACAAAACTTATCTATGAAAAAGTCGTGAATAGTAACCGCTACCTTCTCACGTTTGAAAACGGTAATCATAATTCAGCAGCCCCAATTCCTGCCCCCCTAGAGGCTTGGACTGCTATTTATAATAATGGTAAAAGTGTTGCCTTTTCCCATTATACAGATCCAGTTTGGGATCAATTGCGCATGAATAACATTGCCCAACATTTTGTCACAGCTTATTTTTCAAAAATTTTAAAAAATAATATACAGATGGATACTTTTTTAAATTTTGCTACCAAATCTATTGATGGTAAAGAAAAAATTGAATGGAAGGGTTTTGAAAATCAAAGTAACGAGGGTTTAACCTTGGAATACCTCAATGCTAGATAAACAAATTAAGAACTGCCCGTGTATAACAAATTTAGTTTTATAAGCTAGTTTATCCTAGAACTATCATACTAAAGAATTTTCATTCGAGTATGATTGATAAATGTTCCCATTGTCGCTATGAATAATCATAATTTAAATAAAGGTACTATTGATAATGTTTAATAACGAATTGATGTTAGAAATCCGCGATCGTTTCGAGCTAGTAGATACTTGTCCATACCAAGGAAAAAGAATTTTTTTTGAAAATGCTGGAGGCGCGTTAACTTTAAAATCCGTTGTTGATCGTTCAACCGCTTTATCGGCTGTTCCGGATAATCAGGGTCGTGACAACCCTGCTTCACATGAACTGGTAAAAATAATCAATAAAGCAAAAGAGGATACGCGTTCCTTTCTTGGCGCAGCTAAAGGACAAATATTTGTTGGGGAAAGTGGTACTGAGCTTCTATTTCGTTTAATAAGTACTGCAATCCTCGGTGCTTCAAAAGGTTGTGATGTAGTTGGTAGTACCCTTGAACATCCTGCTACAGTCAGCGCCTCTACGCGATGGGCTGATATAGCCGGAGCAAATTACGTCAAAGTTCCTCATAATGATAATACGGGAACGGTTACTGCTGAAAATTATCGTTCTTATATAAATAAAAATACTAAAGTAGCCACAATTTTACATACAAGTCCTGTAACTGGAATTTCTGTAGATATTAAGGCTGTTGCTGAAACTATCAGAGAAATATCTCCTGATTGTTATATCATAGTTGATGGTATACAACATGCTGCTCACGGAGCCCTAAATGTCGACGAATATGATATCGATGGTTACGTAATATCCCCTTATAAAGTTTTTTCGCGCCATGGTTACGGTATTGCCTGGATATCACCCCGATTGGCTAAACTTCCCCATAACCAGATAATTGGCTCGCCGGAAGAGCAGTGGGAACTCGGTACACGCGATACAGCATCTTATGCTACATTTTCAGAAGTAGTAAATTACTTTAGCTGGCTTGGTAAATTTTATAGCAATTCAGCTAATCTACGTGAAAGGCTTCTCGCAGCAGGCAAGGCAGTAATGGAGCATGAAAAAGACCTCACAAAACAAATGATTTACGGTTTTGATGGAATTACTGGACTTGCAGATATGAAAAAAGTAACTATCATCGGTGGTAACGATAATCAATCCCGTAAAGGATTAGTTTCCCTATGGGTTGACGGTACTGACAGTATTGATGTAGTCGATTATTTACGAGATAATGGAATACGCGTACATGTAAGAAAAGATGACAATTTTTCTGGCAATATTCTTGTCCCCCTCGGTCAAAAAAATTGCGTAAGGGTTTCAATGTGCCATTACAATACGACTGAAGAAGTAGTAAAGTTTTTAAAAATTATGAAAAAAATTACCTCATAAATTTTTATAAGTCCCATTAATTAATTTTATGAAGTCATAAAGGCCAGTAATTATACAACTCTATTCATTAGAGTACCAATTCCATCAATACCTGCATCCATCTGATCTCCAGCAAAAACAGCACCGATACCAGATGGCGTTCCTGTATAAATAAGATCACCCGGCTCTAGCACAAAAAGTTCTGAAAGCTCGGCGATAATTTTAGAATTACTTGCAATCATCTGATCTATGTTACTATCCTGTTTAATAACACCATTAACACTTAACCAAATTCTTCCCTTTTTAGGATGACCAATAATATTAGCTGGATAAATAGCAGAAATAGGAGCTGACTTATCAAAGCCCTTTGATGGTCCCCATGGCATCCCCTTGTTTTTGAGTGATATTTGCATATCTCTACGCGTTAAGTCGTTTCCAACAGCGTAGCCGTAAATATGATCTTCAGCTTCACTTTCTTTAATATTTGATCCACGTTTACCTATAGCTATGACAAGCTCAACTTCATAATGAAAGTTTTTTGTATGCGCGGGATAGGGAACATTGTGGCCATCGGCTATAACAGCATCGGCGGGTTTCATAAAATAAACTGGCCTTACCTTCTTGGGGTCTTCACCAAATTCAAGAACATGATCAATATAATTCAATCCTACACAATAGATACGATTTACAGGGAATTTTTGTTTTGATCCAGAGATTTCGACCACTGGAGTTGGTTTGGGCTCAAAGATCAAACTCATTTTTAGTCCTTATTTTTGTATATTTCTTTTGCGCGTAATTCGAAAGAGCTTACCATTCGACGAACCGCTTCGGTGAAAAGTCCACCAACCATTTTTTGAAAAATTTTATTTTTAAATTCAAAATCCACTTCAAAATGAAGTTTACAACCACCCTCATCACGATCCTCAAAACACCAGACATTATGAAGGTGCTCAAGAGGGCCCTTTATATAATTAATCTGTATTTTTCCATCACTAAGCATCACATGAGAGGTAAAGCGTTCACGAAATACTTTAAAACCAATAATTAAATCCGCATAAAAATCATCATCATTTATATTATAAAGCCTAGCGCCAATACACCACGGTAAGAAGTTCGGGTACTCATTAACATCCGCCACTAAATCATACATCTGCTCAGCGCTATAAGGAAAAATTCTATCTTCAATAAATTGTGGCATTATAGATCATAATTTGGATTATATTTTTTCATCTCTTCAAAATCAATCGGCGCATCCTGACAAAATACATTTTCTGCCTTTTTAATTTTTTCACGCCTAACTGCCTGTAATACCTCAAAATCTTCACTGGCATGATGAGATGATCTAGTCAGAGGTGATGATGATACATGAAGAAAACCTTTAGCTTTAGCTCTTTTTTTAAATTTTAAAAATTGATCCGGTTTGATAAATTCTTCAACATTCACATGTTTTTTAGTAGGCTGCAAATACTGTCCAATTGTCATAAAGTCGATATCAGCAGAACGCATATCATCCATAACCTGGAGAACTTCAGTTTCACTTTCCCCAAGTCCAACCATAATTCCTGACTTAGTAAATATTTCTGGATCAATTTCTTTAACCTTGGAAAGAAGATTTAAGGAGTGAAAGTAACGTGCCCCCGGCCGTATATATGAATAAAGACGAGGAACAGTTTCCAAGTTATGATTGAACACATCAGGTTTAGAAGCGATGACAGTTTCAAGAGCACCAGGTTTATTTCTGAAGTCTGGTGTTAGTATTTCAATTGTTGTTTCCGGAGACGCCTTACGAACAGCTGCAATCACTTTAACAAATTGATCTGCACCACCATCATCAAGATCATCACGGTCAACAGAAGTAATAACAATATGTTTCATCTCGGTAACTAAAACCATTTCAGCAACATGAGCAGGTTCGTCTGGATCGACAGGGTTTCCTTTACCTGTTTTAATGTTACAAAATTTACAGGCACGCGTACACGTGTCACCCAAAATCATCACAGTCGTGTGTTTTTTTGTCCAGCACTCACCAATGTTTGGGCAAGCTGCTTCTTCGCATACTGTAGTGAGTTTGAGACCTCGCATAAGATTGCGAGTTTCATTATACCCCTTAGATGTAGGGGCTTTCACTCGTATCCAGTCCGGTTTACGTTTATATTCTTGCAATTTTTTTTCTTCACTCATTTATCTTCACTCATAAGAGTTCCTATTACATGTGCAATGTTTTATCAAACGCATCGAGAACCGCTTCGTGCATCATTTCAGACATTGTTGGATGTGGGAAAACTGTGTGCATCAGCTCTGTTTCCGTTGTCTCTAAAGTTTTAGAGATTGTATAACCTTGGATCATTTCCGTCACTTCGGCTCCAATCATATGAGCACCAAGCAGCTCTCCTGTTTGAGCATCAAACACTGTCTTAACCATTCCTTCTGCTTCACCCATTGCAATGGCCTTGCCATTGCCAATAAAAGGAAAACGTCCAACTTTAACATTATGACCAGCTGAAATAGCTGCTTTCTCTGTCAATCCTACACTAGCTACCTGAGGGCGACAATATGTACAACCTGGAATGTTACCCTTGTTTATCGGATGCAGATCTTTGATATCTTTATTACCTTTATCTCGTGCAATTTTTTCAACCAAGATGACCCCTTCATGACTTGCTTTGTGCGCAAGCCATGGTGGACCTGTAAGATCACCAATTGCGTGAACTGATTTCACTCCAGTGTGTCCCCACTCATCTGTAACAACATGACCCCGCTCTACTCTTATTTTATTAACTTCAAGACCAATATTTTCAACATTTCCGTCGATACCAATAGCTACAATAACTACATCAACTTCAATTTTTTCTGATTTACCGCCTTTATGCTCAACGGTGCACACAACACTTGTTTGTTTCTTATCAAGATTAGTTACGGAGGCCGAAGTCAAAATTTTAATTCCTTGTGAATTAAATGACTTCGCAGCAAACGCTGAAATTTCTTCATCTTCTACAGGTAATACCCGGTCCATCATTTCAATAACTGTTACATCAGCCCCAAGTTCGTTATAAAAACTAGCAAACTCTATTCCAATAGCACCCGATCCTATAACTAACATCTTTTTTGGCATCTTTTTGGGTACTAATGCATGGCGATAGTTCCAAATCATGTCTCCATCGGGTTTTAGGTGGGGGAGTTCCTTTGCACGTGCTCCAGTTGATAAAATAATATCTGTTGCATCAATTAGTATTTTTTTACCATCTTTCTCAACAGACAGTTTACCGGGTGAAACCAGCACACCGTTACCCTCAATTACTGTTATTTTATTTTTCTTCATCAAGTGCTTAATACCACCACTCAATTGAGCAGCAATACCACGACTACGTGCAACAACTTTTTCAAGATCAAACCCTGGCTGATTAGCACTAAGGCCGTATTCACTCGCATTTTTCATATTATGAAAAACTTCTGCAGACCTTAGGAGCGCCTTTGTGGGAATACAGCCCCAATTAAGGCAAATTCCACCAAGTTCAGCGCGCTCAACAATTGCTGTTTTAAAACCAAGTTGTGCAGAACGGATTGCTGCTACATATCCACCTGGACCAGATCCAAGCACTACTATATCAAATTTTTGATTACTCATAATTAGCCCTTTTTTAAAGCAACATTGCAGAAGGTTGCTCAAGAAACGTCTTAACTGCAGCAAGGTAAGCTGCACCAACCGCACCGTCGATAACACGATGATCACACGAAAGTGTCACTGTCATCACAGTAGCTATGCTTAACTCACCATTTTTAACGATTGGGCGTTGTTCCCCAGCCCCCACAGCAAGAATGGCAGCTTGCGGTGAATTAATTACAGCATCAAACTGTTTAACACCCATCATGCCCATGTTTGAAATCGAAAAAGTTCCGCCTTCGTATTCTTCTGGCGCTAACTTTCCCTGGTGAGCTTTAATTGCTAGTTCTTTTACTTCTTCAGATATTTGACGAAGGCCTTTTTTATCTGCACCACGTATTATTGGAGTAATAAGTCCCCCTTCAATTGCAACTGCCACAGAAATATCAGCCCGCTTAAACTGATGCATAACATCACCGCAATATTGAACGTTGGCTTCCGGAACTTTAATGAGGGCTGCCGCACAAGATTTTATCACAAAGTCATTGACGGAAATTTTATATTCGTCAGACAGAGAGTTTAGTTCTTTGCGGGCTAACAGGAGGTTATCAAGCTCAATGTCTACGCTAAGATAAAAATGCGGAACATTTTGTTTACTCTCTGTTAGACGCTTAGCAATTGTTTTACGCATGTTGCTAAGTTTGATTATATCAAATGACGCATCGCCATCCGGATCTATAGTCGTAGTTTTTTCAGTTAAATTAATTACATTTGAATAGTTTTCTACATCCCTCTTAATAATACGGCCACGGGGGCCGGAGCCAGAAATTTTAGAAATATCATATCCATTCTGCTGCGCAATCCGTTTCGCAAGGGGTGATGCTAGTATACGATTATTAGAATTGATAACAGGTTCAGACTCAGTTGTGGGAACTAATGAAATTACCTCAGAAGGAGCTGTTTTAGAGACAGGTTCATCAACTATAAGAGAGGAAGAAGTCGATGGTAAAACTATATTAGCATCAGTGGGTAATTCTAAATTATCAATGACAGAAGCATCTTCGCCATCCTCAAGTATCACTGCAATAAGTTGACCTACAGGTATTGCTTCCGCGCCATCAGCAACAAAAAGTTTACCAACCGTACCATCATCAATACTTTCAAGTTCCATAGTGGCTTTATCAGTTTCAATTTCAGCTAAAACAGTACCACTTTCAACAACATCGCCCTCATTTACAAGCCATTTAGCAAGTGTCCCGGTCTCCATTGTAGGAGAAAGAGCAGGCATAGTGAGTGAAATAGCCATATTTATTTTTCCTCTTTATAACAAACAGCTTTAGCAGCAGACACAATACGATCATCATTAACAACCGCCAGTTTTTCTAGATTTGCAGCATACGGCATTGGCACATCTTCATTTGTAACGCGGGTTACAGGTGCATCAAGATAATCAAATGCCCCCTCCATTAACCTTGCAGATATCTCTGAGCTCACGGAACACGTCGCCCAACCTTCCTCGACACAAACAACACGGTTGGTTTTCTTTACAGATCCGATAATTGTTTCCATATCAAGAGGACGAATAGTCCTAAGGTCGATAACTTCAGCATCAATACCATCAGAGGCAAGTTTTTCAGCAGCATCTAGCGCAAATTTAACACCGATTGAATAAGCGACAAGTGTCACATCACTTCCTGAACGAACAACACTAGCTTTCCCAATAGGAACTGTATAATCGTCCATATCAGGAACATCAAAACTATAACCATAAGTAATTTCATTTTCCAAAAATATAACAGGATTTGGATTTTTAATAGCAGCCTTAAGCAGGCCTTTACAGTCTGCTGCGCTATAAGGTGCAATTACTATAAGTCCAGGTATATGAGCATACCAAGACGCATAATTTTGTGAATGCTGCGCCCCTACTCTAGCTGCTGCACCATTTGGCCCACGGAAAACTATTGGGCACCGGATTTGACCGCCTGACATATAATTTGTTTTTGCAGCAGAGTTTACTATTTGATCAATTGCTTGCATAGCAAAGTTAAAAGTCATAAATTCAACAACAGGTTTAAGATTAGCCATGGCCGCACCAACCCCAAGACCAGCAAAACCATGCTCTGTAATTGGTGTATCTATAACACGTTCCTCACCAAACTCCTGAAGTAAACCTTGGGTTACTTTATAAGCACCCTGATATTCGGCAACCTCCTCACCCATTACAAATACACTATCGTCCAAACGCATTTCTTCAGCCATGGCATCTCTAAGTGCTTCTCGCACTGTCATATTAGAAAAACCAGTCCCCTCTGGCAATACAGCTTCAGATGGGCTTATCATAACGGGAGCCTTAACGATAGTTTCATGCGCTTCAATAGCAATAGCAGATGGAGGAACTGACTGTACTGAAACAACAGAGGCAGTAATTCCATCAAGAACACTTTCACTTTCGCCATCTTCTAAAATTACAGCTATAAGAGTTCCAACCGCAATACCTTCAGATCCTTCAGCAATTAAAATTTTACCCAACACACCATCTTCATCGGTTTCAAGCTCCATGATTGCCTTATCGGTCTCAATTTCTGCTATAACATCTCCAGGTGAAACCTTTTCACCCTCTTTTTTTGTCCATTTAGCAATATTTCCTTCTGTCATAGTAGGAGACATTGCGGGTAGAAGAATTTCTACTGACATATTATTATTTTCCTATTCTTATTCAGCGACTAAAACGTCGGTGTAAAGTTCTGATGGATCTGGCTCAGCACTATTTTGTGCAAAATCAGCAGCTTCTGAAACACGTGCCTTAATGTCTTTGTCTATAACCTTAAGTTCATCCTCTGATAATATATTAGCCTCAAGGATCCGTTTTTTAACCTGGTCAATTGGGTCAAACTCGGAACGCATTTTTGAGACCTCTTCTTTAGACCTATATTTTGCAGGATCGGACATTGAATGGCCGCGATAGCGATATGTTTTCATTTCTAAAAGTGCAGGTCCATCGCCGGCTCTACATTTAGCAACGGCACGCTCAGCAGCTTCCCTAACAGCAAAAACGTCCATACCATCAACACATTCGCCTTTAATTTTAAAACTTTCCCCGCGCCGGAATAGCTCAACCTCTGACGATGATCGGGCAATTGATGTTCCCATGGCATATTGATTATTCTCAATAACAAATACAACGGGTAAGTTCCACAATTTAGCCATGTTAAAACTTTCATAAACTTGGCCTTGATTTACAGCCCCATCACCAAAATATGTAACAGAGACATTATCATTTTTACGATACTTATGCGCAAATGCAAGACCTGCACCAATAGGCACCTGAGCACCAACAATACCATGGCCACCATAAAACCCATGTTCAACACTAAACATGTGCATGGACCCCCCCTTACCCTTAGATATACCTGTTGCACGACCAGTAAGTTCTGCAAGTATTAATTTAGGATCAATTTTACAGGCGAGCATGTGGGCATGATCACGGTAACTAGTTAGAACACTATCACCCTCCTTGAGGGTTGCCTGGATGCCCGTCACAACGGCTTCTTGACCAATATAAAGATGGCAAAATCCTCCAATCAGACCCATTCCATACATTTGGCCAGCCTTTTCTTCAAAACGGCGCATTAAAAGCATACCTTTATAGTATTCCATTAATTCTTCATTGGTAACAATGGGAGTAGGGGTATGTTTTTTTACTGCCTTGCGACGAGCTGCAGGCTTCCCGCTTTTAGTTTTACGGGGGATAGATTTTTTAGCCATATTCTTAACTCACTTAGTTGATATAAGTTTGATAGATTTATCTACATAAAACTATGAAATAAACTTAAAATAAAGATAACAAATTATCTTTAAAATATACCTCATAATCACCAAAAGTTATTGAAATACAACACTTATTTATAATTAACTATAATATGGTTAATCTATAATTGTAATAGTACGATCTATATATAATTTATAACACTATAACGACATGAAAACAAATGATTTTAAAGCAGAAATAATCTATGCATACAATCTTTACCTGGGAATAATAATCTCATCGGGATGAGAAAAGCCAAGATTTTTTCGGACGAGTTCATCAAGATAATCTGGATCTACATGATTACTAGAGAGCAATCCTACATGAAACTCAAGAATTTTTCGTTGAGATTTTAAACTATCATGACGAAGCTCTAATAATGTAATATCGTCAGAAAGCATATCTTTTGTCGCCAACCCCTTAATTGCATGTGCCCCAAAATAAAAGATTACAAGCAGAGCTAAAAGGGGCGCTGTAACTCCACGGAGACGGGTAAAAACTGATTTTTTATTCTTCATAGCACGAGAGAATCATATCCGATTCGACAGGTCAAGAAAAAAATAAAAAAAATCGAATAATGTCAGTTACATAGCGAAGAAACTTAGGGGGAGTGTAATAACTTTATATTAATGAGTTTAGGATAAAAAAATATTAAAAATAAAGTCCTACTAAATTAATTTAACGAAGAATACCCTTACCAGAGTATCGTGCAGCATCTCCCAGCATCTCTTCAATCCGAATTAATTGGTTATATTTTGCTAATCTATCTGAGCGTGCTAAGGAACCAGTTTTAATCTGACCACAATTAAGCGCTACTGCGAGGTCAGCGATTGTAGCGTCCTCAGTCTCACCACTTCTGTGTGACATAACAGCGGTATAATCAAAATGGTGAGCCATATTTACAGCATCTATGGTTTCACTGAGAGTGCCTATTTGATTTACTTTAACTAAAATAGAATTAGCTAAGCCTTTATTAATACCATCAGAAAGTCTTTTCTGATTGGTTACAAACAAATCATCCCCGACCAGTTGCACCCGACCACCTAATGCGTCAGTAAGCATCTTCCAGCCAAGCCAGTCATCTTCATCCACCCCATCTTCAATAGAAAAAATAGGATATTTATTACAAAGATCAACATAGTAATCAACTATACCACCAGAATCGAATTTTTTTCCTTCACCAGAAAGAGTATAAATACCATCTCTATAAAACTCCGAAGAGGCAGCATCTAAGGATAATACAATATCTTCACCCGGCTTATAACCAGCAGATTCAATAGACTTCATGATGAAATCAAGAGCACCCACCGTCCCACTCAAGTTTGGGGCAAAACCACCCTCATCACCAACACTGGTATTATGTCCTGCATCAGAAAGGTTTTTCTTGAGAGTATGAAAAATTTCAGCACCCATGCGAATTGCTTCACGAATATTTGATGCTGATACAGGCATAATCATAAATTCTTGAATATCAATTGGATTATTGGCATGTTCACCACCATTAATAATATTCATCATTGGAACAGGAAGGATATGAGCATTTGGGCCACCAAGGTATGAATAAAGAGGCAAAGCGGATGCATTTGCAGCCGCCTTTGCGATTGCCAAACTTACTCCTAAAATAGCATTAGCACCAAGACGTGACTTATTTTCTGTGCCATCAAGATTACACATAATTTTGTCTAGAGCCTTTTGTTCTTCAGCATCCATACCATTCAAGGCTTCATAAATTTCAGTATTAACCGCCTCAACAGCTCTTTCTACTCCTAAACCCATATAACGTTTTCCGCCATCACGAAGCTCAACAGCTTCGTGAATGCCAGTAGATGCTCCTGAAGGTACTGCTGCGCGACCAAAGGCACCCGTCTCAAGTGTTACATCAACCTCAACAGTTGGGTTGCCCCTGCTATCAATAATTTCACGGCCTTTGATATCAATTATAGCTGTCATTTAATGTCCCTGGTTACTTAAACAAGTCTAGATTGATACAGAGCAGCCTTAATAAAAGAAGCAAATAATGGATGCGGGCTAAAAGGTTTTGACTTAAGTTCGGGATGGAATTGAACACCAATAAACCACGGATGATCTTTCATCTCCACTATCTCAGGAAGTGCGCCGTCGGGAGAAATTCCAGAAAAATTAAGACCAACAGCTTCAAGTTTTTCACGATAATTAATATTTACCTCATAACGGTGACGATGACGTTCATCAATAGTTATACAACCATAAACATCCGCTACATGACTTCCAGGCGTAAGCTGTGCCTCATAGGCCCCAAGACGCATAGTGCCTCCCTTGTCATCATCAGCACCTCGTTTGTGTATCACGCCATCTAACTCCCATTCAGTCATGAGACCAACAATTGGTGCATCAGTTGGACCAAATTCTGTTGAATTTGCACCTTTAATTGAAGCCAAATTTCTGGCAACTTCAATGCAAGCCATTTGCATTCCAAAGCATATTCCAAAGTATGGAACTTTATGCTCACGGGCAAATTTTGCTGCAGCAATTTTTCCTTCAGTACCACGCTCACCAAAGCCACCAGGCACCAAAATTCCGTCGACACTCTCAAGCACGGTCATCGCATTATTATCTTCAAAGATCTTAGCATCAATCCATTCAATTTTTACCTTCACATTATTAGCAAAGCCACCATGAACTAACGCTTCTGATAAGGACTTATATGCATCTTTAAGTTGAACATACTTCCCAACAACAGCTATGGTTATTTCACCCTCAGGCTCATTGACGCGATCAGATACATCAAGCCAACGAGACAAATCAGGCTTTTTATCCGAAGGATCAATCCCGAAGGCCTTAAGCACTTCAATATCAAGCCCCTCAGCGTGATAATTAAGTGGAACCTCATAAATACTTTTGGCATCAAGTGCCTGGATGACGGCACTTTCTGCAACATTACAAAAAAGTCCTATTTTACGGCGCTCATCATCAGGAATTTCATGTTCAGAGCGACATACCAGAACATCCGGCTGAATTCCAATACCACGAAGTTCTTTCACGGAATGCTGTGTAGGTTTGGTTTTTAACTCACCGGCCGCAGCTATATAAGGAACCAAAGTCAGGTGCACATAAATGCACTGACCGCGCATATCATTCCCAAGCTGGCGAAGTGCTTCAAGGAATGGAAGACTTTCAATATCACCTATAGTACCACCAACCTCACAAAGGATAAAATCAGTTCCCTCGTCAATATTTGAAGTAACGAATTCTTTTATAGCATTAGTTACATGTGGGATCACCTGCACAGTAGCCCCCAGGTAGTCGCCACGACGTTCTTTTGTAATAATATCTGAATAAATTCGTCCTGTAGTGACATTATCAGACTGCTTAGCAGGTACACCCGTAAAGCGTTCATAGTGACCAAGATCAAGATCAGTTTCTGCACCATCATCGGTAACAAAAACTTCACCATGTTGATAGGGGGACATAGTCCCAGGGTCCACGTTAAGGTAAGGGTCGAGTTTTCTAAGCCTTACCGAATAACCCCTTGATTGCAATAATGCACCAAGGGCCGCGGATAGAAGCCCCTTCCCTAAAGAGGAGACCACACCACCAGTAATAAAAATGTAACGTGTCATTGGTTGCTTACAATCCAGAAATAAAACTAAAAAACCTTTAACTTAAAAATAAACTCCATATCCAAGTGCCGCTTATAATTTAATTTGAAACGGGTACTTGCGGCGTCATCTCATCATCTGCTAACTCGGGCATTTTCTCACTTAATGCACCCGACACTGATCCATCAAGAACCGATGTGCTTATCGCATCGTTTTTTGCCATCCAAGCAAGGGTTAGGCTCGTTACAAAAAAACAGCCAACAAAAATTGTTGTCAGGCGGCTCAGCAAATTAGCTGCAGAACGACCAGTCATCATACTGCCTTGGCCACCGCCAATTCCAAGGCCACCACCTTCGGACTGCTGTAGTAGAACCGTTATTACCAGGGCAATCGCTAACATTAAATGTATAACAAGAACGACTTCTTCCATGCTATTTTTCTCTATTCGTTAATAAATTATCGCACCGTTTATAGTTAGCGCGCTTAGTGTTAATTACAAGAGGCTTTTAACCTAATGGCAGAAGAATGGCTAGTATAAAATTAGTCAACTTGGTCATATACTGAAATTATATTAAAAAAATCATCTGCCTTAAGGCTAGCACCACCAACAAGCGCACCATTTACATTAACAGTCGACATAAGCGCGTGAGCATTAGATGCGTTAACGGAGCCACCATAAAGTATATTAATTTTAGCTCCCTCACTTCCAAAACGCTCAACAAGAACTTTACTAATAGAAGTATGAACTTCCTCCACACCTCCTACTGTTGGTACTTTTCCTGAACCAATTGCCCATAATGGCTCATAAGCAATAATAGTATTCTCGACAATAGCATTACTTGGTATAGATGATTTGACCTGAGATACTATTACTTCAAGAGTTTTTCCAGCTTCATACTCATCAATAGTTTCCCCAACACAAATGATAGCAGTTGTTCCAAATTTCTGCGCTTGCGACGCCTTTTTATTTACTATTACATTATTTTCACCGTGACCCACACGCCGCTCTGAATGACCAATAATAATATGGGTACACCCAAGGTCTTTTAACATTTCAGCAGATACATCACCCGTATGAGCTCCAATCGATTTTACATGACAATCCTGCGCACCAATTGATACGTGTTTCAAATTTAACTGAATTATGGAACCGATTAACGTAACCGGCGGACAAATCAACACATCACATTTAGCGTCACTTCTACCGACAAGATCATTTAATTTGATAATTTCATCCACCGCACCCTTGAGACCATTCATCTTCCAATTTCCTGCAACGAGTGCCTTTGGTCTTGTCATAACTTGATTGATCCCTAAATGATAACTGATAATAGATTTACTAGCAGATATTTATAAAATTTTCTATAATCTTTCTTAAATTATGGACACTTTTATTGTTGCGATTAAGGTGTGAGGATACTATTATAGTAAAATTAAATTCAACGAGCGCTTGAGAATGCTCCAAAAATTACAATTATATAGGTAGTTATTATGTTTGACTTTTTTAGAAAAGGCATGGGATCAATATTTGCTGGCGGTCTACTCGCTATGCTTATTGCCAGTTTTGTATTATGGGGGGTCGGAGACCCTCTCAGCACTCTTGGTTCAGACGACATTGCTGAAGTTGGTGACGAAAAAATAACTCCTTTTGATCTTGAAAGAGCATTTGAAAGTGAATATCTCAGAATTCAGCAACAAGCTGGTGATAGTCTTACCCGGGAATTAGCTATTCAAGTTGGGATTGGATCTCAAGCAATCGCTAAACTCGTAGAACTAAAAGCTTATGATGTTGAAACTTCTAACCTCGGACTACGTACTTCAGACGAAGATTTGCGTGATTATATATATAATATACAGACATTTCAGGATGAAACTGGCCAGTTTAATCGTAGTTATTTTGACCAGTACACTCGTTCTCAAGGTTATACTACTAAGGACTTTGAAGCACTTTTACGGGAAGAAATGGCACGAGCAAGCTTAATAGAATCACTTATCGGTAATGTTATATCTTCCGATATAGCTACAACCACCCTAACCAAATATGCGTCTGAAGAGAGAACTTCTGAAATTCTTGCAATTCCGGCTAGTTTAATGACGGGTATCGGTGAGGTGAATGATGAAATTTTAAAAACTTATTTTGAAGAAAACAAATTGAATTATATGTCGCCCGAATATCGTGACATTAGTTATTTTGAAGTTTCCGCAGCAACAGTTGCTTCAACTATCAGCATAGGTAATGAAGAAGTCATTGCTAATTATGAAAGTCGCATCAGCGAATTCACTAGGGAAGAAGAGCGAAGCTTTGTACAAATGTTCTTCGATGACCTTGAAATGGCAAATAAAGCCTACACAGACCTTGAAAATGGGAAAAGTTTTTCTGAAGTAATTGTTGACCGCACTGGTGATACGCAAGATGAAGCAACATTTGACCCTATGCCAAAAAATGAAATTACAGATAATTATGGAGAAGAAATTACAACCCAGATTTATAATGCTTCCCTTAATGGTTACACAGAGCCAATTAACACTGATTTTGGTGTTTATATTTTTAAAATAATAAGTATTAAACCAGGCAGCTCTCAAACTATTGAAGATGTAAGAGAAATAATTGTTAATGACCTTAAAATGGAACGTGCGATAGACACGCTTTTTGATATTAGAAATCTAATTGATGATGAGCTAGCAGCAGGCTCACCAATTAATATTGTTGCCGAAGCAGCAGGGGTTCCTCTAAAGACTGTCTCAAATTTCAACATCGAGGGTATGACACCAGATGGGTCAGCATCAACTGAACTTCCTCTTATTGTTGATTTTATTGACTATAGCTTTCGCAATAATATTGGAGAAGAACTTGAACTTTACGAAGGTGTTTCAAATAAATTTTATATGCTTTCCGTTGATAATATAATTGTTAGTAAACTTCAAGAGTTTGTAGATGTTAGAGATACCGTCGATGAGGATTGGTCACAATTCCGCCGTGAAACACTTGCATCTGAACTTGCCTCCCGTATAAGCAGTGAATATGAGACAGCTGAAAATATTGATAAAACACTTGCTGAATATGAAGGGCTTCTGTCACAACTTACTGTCAATGAAGTCATTGTTAGTCGCGCTAACGATAATGTTGTTTCCTCAGAAATACATAGTAGTATCTTTTCTCAGGACGTAGGAAGCATTAAAGTTATACCCGCATCTAACGGTGACGGCTCTGTAATAATTCGCGTTAAA
Organism: Kordiimonadaceae bacterium; assembly: GCA_018675425.1. Classification (GTDB taxonomy): domain Bacteria; phylum Pseudomonadota; class Alphaproteobacteria; order Sphingomonadales; family Emcibacteraceae; genus Pseudemcibacter. The sequence goes on along the minus strand of JABGYD010000035.1, from coordinate 51,583 downwards.
GACAGAACCTTTGGTATTAATGTGGATGAAAGTGTCCTAATTGATACTAAAGCTCAAATACAAAGATCATATCAAAATGACTTAATGCAATCATACATTACACACCTATACGAAACTCTTCCGGTTATTGTAAAAGAAGGTAACGTTCAGGCCACGCTTAACGCTATAGCAGCCCCCGCACAATAATTATGACACCTTTACCATCAAAAAGTGAATTTATTACTGCCTACGATAAAGGGAAAAAACAGGTTCTTTGGACAACACTTATTGCTGACCTTGAAACACCTGTTAGTGCTTATCTTAAACTTGCTGAAAATGATGTCTACTCAAGCCTACTTGAATCTGTAGAAGGGGGCGCTATTCGTGGCCGCTATACCTTTATAGGAATTAAACCTGATATAATTTGGCGAGCAAATGGTAATAATCCAGAAATCAACCGCTGTAGCCTAGATAGAATTAGTGAAGATGATTTTGTTTCTATTAATAAAAGTACTCTGGATAGTCTGCGCGATTTATTTTTAGAAAGTCTTATTGACTTACCCGCTGAAATACCACCTTCTGCAGCTGGAATTATAGGTTATATGGGTTATGATTTTGTTAGATTGATGGAGAAGTTACCTGAGGTTAACGAAGACATCCTATTTACTCCAGACAGTATGTTTATGCGCCCTACTATCATGGTTGTTTTTGATAATATAACTGATTTAATAACAATAGTGACGCCTGTGAGACCAAAAAGTGACATAAGCGCTGATTTTGCCTATCGGCTTGGTCAAGAGCGTCTTAAAGATATTATTGTTAGCCTGTCTAAGCCCCTTAATACATTGAGCGGCGCTTCTTCAAAAAATAAATTTACTAATGACTTAGTATCAAACACTTCAAAAAATCAATTTAAAAGTATGGTAAAGCGTGCCCAGGATTATATTGCTGCCGGCGATGTTTTTCAGGTTGTTCTCTCACAACGGTTCTCAATGTCTTTTAATTTACCGCCATTTTCACTCTATAGAACCTTACGTAGGATAAACCCTTCACCATTTTTATATTATTTAAAGTTTGGTGATTTTTCCATTGTAGGTTCAAGTCCTGAAATTCTTGTTCGCCTTCGAGACAATGAAGTCACCATTCGCCCGATCGCTGGGACACGTCCAAGGGGTAAAAGTGCCAGTGAAGACAATCAAAATGCGCAGGACCTTCTTTCTGACCCAAAAGAACTCGCCGAACATCTAATGTTGCTTGACCTTGGACGTAACGATGTTGGCCGAGTAAGTAAGGTTGGTTCGGTTTTATTAACAGATAAAATGATTATCGAATTATATTCCCACGTAATGCATATTGTATCAAACGTAAGGGGTGAAATACGTGATGACTGTGACGCATTAGAGGCCCTTTCTTCTGGTTTTCCCGCAGGAACAGTATCAGGGGCACCAAAAGTAAGAGCGATGGAAATAATTGATGAACTCGAACACGAAAAGCGAGGAATTTATGCTGGTGCTGTAGGTTATTTTTCAGCTGATGGCAGCATGGATACGTGTATTGTTCTAAGGACGGCTGTTGTTAAAAAAGGTACAATGCACGTTCAGGCAGGTGCGGGCATTGTAGCAGATAGTGATTGGGAAAACGAATATGCTGAATGCGAAGCGAAAGCGAAAGCAGTCGTCCGCGCAGCAGAGGAAGCAATTAATTTAGCCAGTTAATATTAAAAAAATAATAATACGAAGATGTATTGCAGCCTTTTGATGATTTTAGTAAAAAAATAAATAAAATCAATATCTGGGTGTTGAGGTTTATCAACATACTCTATAGGGTAACAATAATAAAAAAACCTTATTTAATGAGACCTTATAAAAAATATGACCGACTTGTTTGAAACGGCTGTCACAACTGCCGATTACTCTGCTAAAGATATTGAAGTTCTTGAAGGATTAGAGCCCGTACGATTACGTCCAGGAATGTATGTAGGAGGTACTGATGAGCGGGCCCTCCACCATTTGGTTTCTGAAGTTTTTGACAATAGTATGGACGAAGCAGTAGCAGGACATGCAACCCGCATTGAAATTGCCATGAATGTTGATGGATCCATAACTATAGCTGACAATGGCCGCGGCATTCCAGTAGACCCTCATCCAAAGCATAAGGATAAATCTGCCCTTGAGGTTATTTTCACTACTCTTCATTCTGGAGGAAAATTCAATAGTAAGGTTTATGAAACTTCTGGTGGCCTTCATGGTGTCGGAATATCAGTTGTTAATGCCCTCTCAGAATGGACCAACGTAGAGGTTGCCCGAGATAAAAAACTCTGGACCCAAAACTTTTCTCGGGGTAAAGCAACAGGTAAAATAACCAATAATGGATCAACTCCAAATCGCAGAGGGACCAAAGTTACATTTCTTCCAGATCATGAAATTTTTGGGATTGGTAACACAACCTTTAAACCAAGTATTCTTTACGAACTTTCGCGTTCTAAGGCGTATCTTTTTAAAGGCATTGAAATTCGTTGGCAATGCGATCCTTCACTTATTTCTGAAAAAGAAAAAGAAACTGTTCCTCAAAAAGAAACTCTTCATTTTCCAGGTGGTCTCAATGATTACTTAGCCCTGCTCTCTAAAAGCCGAAGCTTAGTCACATCAGAGAACTTTCATGGTAAAGTCCCTCTTGCAGATCAAGCAGGGCAGATTGAGTGGGCTATAACTTGGCCAGAATATGGTGATGGCAGCATATCATCATATACCAATACTGTACCGACACCAGAAGGCGGCACTCATGAAAGTGGTGTGCGAGGGGCACTACTTAAGGGAATAAAGGCATACGGTGAACTTGTTGGTAACAAAAAAGCGTCAAACCTAACTGGAGATGATATTTTTAATGGTGCTTGCGTACTTATATCACTATTCATTAAAAATCCTCAGTTTCAAGGACAAACGAAAGACAAACTTACAAATCCAGAGGCTCTTCGGCTCACAGAGAATGCTCTTCGTGATCACTTTGACCACTGGCTTTCTGGTTCACCGGCCATGGCAAATGATCTACTAAGTTGGTCGCTTGAACGGATGGAAGAACGTCTTCGTCGCCGTGCAGAAAAAGATGTAAAACGAGCTACTGCTACTAGTAAGCGCAGACTTCGACTACCAGGAAAACTATCAGATTGTTCGAATGCTGCAGCAGATGGCACTGAAATTTATATTGTAGAGGGTGATAGTGCGGGTGGTTCTGCAAAACAAGCCAGAGATCGAAAAACTCAAGCTATCCTTCCAATTCGGGGTAAAATACTCAACGTAGCATCGGCCACACGCGATAAAATTAACGCTAATCAAGAAATTGCCGATATCAATCAAGCCCTTGGTTGCGGTAGTGGTGATAAATATATAAAAGACGAACTCAGGTATGAACGCGTAATTATAATGACCGATGCCGATGTCGATGGAGCCCATATTGCAACCCTTCTAATCACAATGTTTTATCAAGAGATGCCTGAGCTAATTAAAGATGGCCATCTTTTTATCGCACAGCCACCTCTTTACCGAATAGCCCAAGGTGGAACAGTTCATTATGCACGAGATGATGTACATAAAGACGAGCTTATGGAAAATGAATTTAATGGCCGTGGTAAAATCGAAGTGAGCCGCTTTAAAGGTCTTGGTGAAATGCCTGCTTCACAACTTAAAGAGACCACAATGCTTCGAGGAAAGAGAACTCTGCTGCGTGTTGTAATTGAAGAAGGCACTCGTCTTGAGACGGCTGAAAAGGTTGATCAACTTATGGGTAAAAAACCTGAACTTCGCTTTCAGTTCATCCAAGAAAATGCCGCAAAGGTTGCAGAACTTGATATTTAGACAATATTTTATTTTGATTTAGAGTTCATTCATTAATTTAATGAATAATGCAATATTAGTTTTATTATATTTTAATTGATTTATGGCCTCATATGCAACTCTAAGGAAATCATTGACAATTTACCTTATTTCCCTATTCTGCCCAAAATTGATCGTACTAAAAAGGATGTCGACCAACACATGAGTTTTGATTATTTAGGCCTAAGTGACGAACTACTCTCTGCAATCAAAGATGCAGGATATAGCGAACCAACACCTATCCAGAAAAAAGCCATTTCAGGTGTTCTACAGGGCCGTGATATTCTTGGTATAGCCCAAACCGGGACAGGTAAAACTGCTGGCTTTACACTTCCAATGATTGATATTCTTGCTCAGGGTCGTGCACGTGCTCGGATGCCACGATCTCTCATTTTAGAACCTACTCGTGAACTTGCTGCACAAGTAGAAGAGAGTTTTATAAAATATGGAAAAAATTCAAAACTCTCCTGTGCTTTGCTTATTGGTGGGACTGATTTTGTTGGCCAAGTTAAAAAACTTGATAAAGGCGTTGATGTACTGATCGCTACACCGGGGCGACTTCTTGATCATATGCAACGTGGAAACGTGATGCTTAGCGGTGTACAAATTTTGGTTGTTGATGAAGCAGATAGGATGCTTGATATGGGTTTTATTCCTGATATCGAAAAAATTTGTAAAATGTTACCTAAAAAAATCCAGTCATTATTTTTTTCAGCAACTATGCCCTCAGAAGTAAAGAAACTCACTGATAGTTTTCTTAAAGATCCTAGGGAGTTTGAGGTTTCTTCACCAACGCAAACAGCCGTAACCATCGAACAACACCTGGTAAAATTTAAGGGAACAGATAGTATAAAGAGGCAGGTACTTCGTCATTTACTTAAAGCTGAAAACGTGACTAACGCTATTATTTTTTGTAATCGCAAAAAAGAAGTTAAGATAGTTAATAAATCCCTTCAGGTCCATGGATTTAGTGCTTCAGAGTTACATGGTGATTTACATCAAAGTACTCGCATGGAAGTACTTACTGCCTTTAAAGAAGGTAAAACTAAAATACTTGTAGCTAGTGATGTCGCAGCACGTGGACTAGACATCCCTGATGTTGGCCATGTATTTAATTTTGATGTGCCCTCAAATCCTGAAGATTATGTCCACCGTATAGGTCGAACTGGGCGTGCCGGAAAAAAAGGCACCTCCTTTACCCTCAGTACTCAGTTGGATAAAAAGTATTTGGATGGTCTCCTTAAATTTCTTGCTAAAGAAATACCACTTTATAATGTCCCCAATGAAGCACTAGAAGATAATAAAACTCAACGTCAGTCTAGTTCTGAAGCGAACAACTCTGCTTCTAAGCATCATCAGAAGACTAAAAATACCTCTAGACATAATTCTATAAATAAAAAACCAACAAAAAAACAAATACACCATGATGAAAAGCCAATTAAAAAAGAAACATCGCAAGATAGTAATTCTTTAGAAAAAACCCTTGGAATGGGTGGACATATGCCTGATTTTCTAACTCGCTAATTTTTAAATAAGCAATAAAATTTTCTCAGGAAATATACTTACTCCTCGGTTGACATTACATTGGCTGGAACCATTTGATCCAACCGCTCAACCAAACGATAAAAACGGGGTACTGACCACTCTGACATCATCCCTGCCTTATTAGCTGCCCCAAATGCCTCTTCTACAGTATAACCATAATCTCTATAAAGTATTGCACCCAGAGTAGATGCAACCCTTTGACCATGGCTACAATGAAGCAATATTTTTAGTCCTTTACGTGTACCATCATCAATAGCAAGTTTTATCTTGTTGAGGGCAACATCAGAAAATTCAGAATTAAATGATGGCTCTTGCATATAAGGAATTTGAACATATAAAATACCTTGTTTTTCTAAAAGTTTCTTTTCATCAAAACCAATATTTTCATTTAGTTCTCGAATATTTATAATTAGATCAAAACCCTGATCTTTTAATATTTTAACCGTATCCAGATCAGGTTGGGCAGCATATACAACGTTCCCAAAATAAGGAGTTTTATCAAGATTACCAAAAGGAAGTTGAAGTTTAGGGTTTATCCGGTCAAGTTCGGATAATGTAATGTACTGTGCGTTAGAAACACTTATAAAAAACATCAGAATAATAAAAAATTTAAAAATAAGTTTTGATATAATAAAAGCTTTACTCTGAATTTTAATTATTTACCTTTCGAGGCTAATAAAGTACTCATCCAAGGCCGCAATAACACCTTCGCTTGTAAGCCCAGCATTGGCTGCATATACAAGAGCATCATCAGGGGCGTAGCCATAATCTTTAACTAAAACCGCGGCTAGTGCACCAGCAGAGCGTTGACCAGATTGACAGTGGAAAAGTACTTTTTGGCCACGTAATGCGGTGTCCTTCAAAATTTTACTAATTTCATCAATCGCCTCCGCGTCAATTCCTCGTGGCCGATCAGACATATTACCACCGTAAAAAGAAATTTGTTTGAATGGAACACCATGATCTTCAAGTAATTTTTTACTATCAAAACCAACTGGCTCATCATCAAAACGAGCACTTAAAACAAAATCAAAACCTTTTTCTTTTAGCATTGGAATTGTTAATTCATCCGGTTGCCGACTGTATACCACATGTCCAAGTTGTGGGGTCTTATCAAGGTTTCCGAATGGCGTTTGCATACTCCCACTAATAAGGTCTATCACAGGATCAATTTCTATTGTATCCAAGAACTCATTATGGACTTTAATTAAGAATTTGCTTGTCATACCAGCTTTCTCGGCGGCTGAATTTGCTACTTCTCGGGAATGACCAGCCTTGTAAAGGGCCGCTCCAAGGAGTGATCCGGCTCTCTGCGAATGAGTACAATGCAAAATTACTTTAGTTCCATTTTTTTCTGTTATATTTAAAAGAGAAAGTAATTCATCAACACTATTTTCATTTATGCCCCGTCCTTCCATGTAAGGTATTTGAACGAATGACATTCCTGCAGCCTCAACTGCTTTTTGTTCGTCGTACCCTTCATCTTCAGCCTCACCCCGAATATTGATGACTATTTTGACATCCAAATCCTTATATAAACCAATAGTAGCCAGATCGGGTTGATCAGCAAAAATCACATTTCCCCATTGGCTAATTACTGAGTGGTTTCCCAAAGAGGCAATATTAGTATTAACAGCAAGCGATGAATTTTGTGATTTAGCAGAGCTTATAGTAATTAATAAACAAAGACTAAAACACAGGATTTTATATGTAGGCACAGCTACAATTTTTTGAAAGATCATACTAGTATTCCTAAATTATTATTATCTTAAAACTATACTTTTATAAGCGAACTGATTCAACATCATTATTAAATTTGCAATTATTGAATCATTATTCTCTGTCTTGTGCTTGACTTGTTCTCAAAATTTATATAGAACATATAGTGAACAAAATCAGAAGAGAAAAAAAATGACTATATTAATACAATACAGTAGCCTGTGCTTTATTCCGCTGCTTAGTATACTTATTTTCAACGGGTTAACAGAAATTTATTACGGCTTAAAGAATTATTATGAAATAAAAAATACAGGAATAATAGAGATGGAATTTAAGTATTCTTCAATAAAAATTTGCACCCAAACAGATATTTAAAAAGACAAACCTGGGTCTCTGCAAGGGTTAATTAGTGTCCCTTCTTATTTCATTAATTTTATCAAACTCACCAAATTCATAGTTTATTGACCACTCTATCATTGTATTATACAAATTTGTAATAAGTTCTGGATCAACACCAGTTTTTTTCGCGTGCTTTGATACCTTTTCAATAACATCTTTAACACGTTCACTGTCTCTGATCTGATCTCGACTTTTCTTTATTCTAGCCGCTTGATCCATATAACTTTTACGAAGAGCGAGGATCTCGACAATTCTCTCATCAAGAGTATCAATCTCAACACGGAGTTCAGCCATATTTTCGCAGCTTTCCTGCTTCAAACATAATATTTTAACAAATTTTTCAAGTTCCATTTTTTAAAGATCCATATAAAGAGGAACATCCAGACAACATGCCTTTTATTATAATATTAATCATATTTAAATTTAATCTTTAGGCTTAAGTTCTGGTTTTATTTTGGGCAAAACCGTAAGAAGATGGAGTTCCCTTAATTGCTTTGTTTCTACCTCACTGGGAGCCTTCATCATTAAATCTTCAGCTTTTTGATTCATTGGGAATAAAATAACTTCACGAATATTTGGTTCGTTAGCTAACAGCATAACTATACGATCAATACCTGGAGCTATACCACCATGGGGAGGAGCCCCATACTTCAGAGCATTAAGCATTCCCGAAAAACGTTCCTCTACAACTTCTGGCCCATGACCAGCCAACTCAAATGCCTTATACATAATTTCGGGAACATGGTTTCTTATGGCACCAGATGATAGTTCAATACCGTTGCATACAATATCATACTGATACCCTAAAATATCTTTAGGGTCCATTGTATTTAATGCTTCTAAACCGCCTTGTGGCATAGAAAAAGGATTATGACTGAAATCAAGTTTCTTTTCCACCTCATCATATTCATACATCGGAAAATCAACGATCCAACAAAATTTAAATTCATCCTTACTTATAAGCTGGAGATCTTCGCCCACCTTTGTGCGAGCAAAGCCCGCTAGTTTAGACGCTTCATCGACCTTACCACAGGCAAAAAACACACCATCGTTATCACCTAATGAGGCAATATTTTTTAATTTTGAAATACATTTTTCATTAAGATTTTTAGCAATAGGGCCCATAGCCTCCCCATCTTTAAAACGAATATATCCAAGCCCTGCAAAACCTTCAGCGCGAGCCCAATCATTCATCTTATCAAAAAAACTTCGTGGCATCCTTCCACCAGCTTCAGGGGCAGCAATAGCTCTAACAACTGCACCATTTTTAATAGCACTAGCAAAAATACTAAAACCTGAACCATCAAAAACTTCAGAAACATCACAAATTTCGATTGGGTTTCTAAGGTCTGGCTTATCATTTCCATATTTAAGCATACTGTCTTTAAAAGTTATGCGTGGGAATGGTGCTGGAGTAACTTTTTTGTCAGAAAATTCTTCAAAAATACCATGCATTACAGGTTCAATAGCGGCAAAAACATCATCCTGTGTTACATATGACATTTCCATATCTAATTGATAAAATTCACCAGGACTTCGGTCTGCACGTGCATCTTCATCGCGAAAACATGGTGCAATTTGGAAATATTTATCAAATCCAGCAATCATAAGTAACTGTTTAAATTGTTGCGGTGCTTGTGGTAGAGCATAAAACTTGCCTGGATGCATGCGCGAAGGCACTAGGAAATCTCGCGCTCCCTCCGGTGAAGAAGCGGTAAGGATGGGTGTTTGAAATTCTTTAAATCCCTGGTCAATCATACGACGTCGAATACTAGTAATAATATCAGAGCGTAAAACAATGTTGTTGTGTATACGTTCACGCCGCAGGTCAAGGAAACGATATTTTAAACGTATATCTTCTGGGTATTCCTGATCACCGAAAACAGGCATTGGAAGTTCTGCCGCTTCATTGAGTACATCCACTTTTTTAACAAGTATCTCAATATCACCAGTTGGTAAGTCAGAATTAACGGCTACAGTATCTCGTTTAATAACTTCACCCTCAACACGAATAACACTTTCAGCCCGTACATTTTCTGCGATATCAAATATTTCTTTAAAATCACTATCAAAAACACATTGAGTAATACCGTAATGATCACGTAAATCAATAAAAAGAAGTCCGCCATGATCACGCTTCCTATGGACCCATCCAGAAAGACGTGCTATTTCGCCAACTTGACCGCTTCGTATCTCACTACAGTTATGTGATCGATATTCGTGCATTTTTTCTACACCTTTTTAAATATACAGTTTTAATTTATTGTCTTTTTGTGCTTTATTGTCACTTTGTCAAGTTAATCTTTAACCGGATCCAATATATTAAGGATACAAATGAGTGTAATAACTACAAGCAAAGCCCTCAAAGAACTTTGCATGCGTCTTGAAAAGTCAGACTATGTGACTGTTGATACAGAATTTTTACGAGATAAAACCTACTATTCTATTCTATGCTTAATTCAAATTGCCGACGATAATGAATTTCATGCTATCGATACACTAGCAGCTGGAATTGATCTTACACCATTTTATGATTTAATGGAAAATGAAAAAGTACTTAAAGTTTTTCATGCAGCTAAGCAGGACATTGAAATATTTGTCAACATGGCCGGCGTAGTTCCAAAACCACTATTTGATAGTCAAATAGCCTCGATGGTTTGCGGTTTTGGTGATAGTATCGGATATGAAAAGCTTGTCATGGCGCTTTGTAATCAGACATTAGATAAAAGCACCCGATTTACCGATTGGTCAAGACGGCCGCTCACCCAAAGACAAATTGACTATGCACTCGGAGATGTAACACATCTTCGTGTTATATATAAGAAACTAGCCGCTCAACTTAAAGAAAATGGACGGGAACACTGGCTCAGTGAAGAACTTGCCCACATGCTTGATAAAGGAAGTTATATAATACAACCTGTAAATGCATGGAAACGTATCAAAATTCGCAATAGTAACCGTCGGTTCAATGCAATTGTCCATAAAGTCGCTCAGTGGCGCGAAACAGAGGCACAAAAGCGTAATATACCCCGTAACCGTGTCATGCGTGACGAGGTCCTTTTAGAGCTTTCTGCGGTGCGCCCAACACACAAAAATGCTTTGACTAGCGTCCGTGGCCTCGGTGCTAATTTTTCCTCAAGCCGGAGGGGTGATGCAATAATATCAGCAATTGCAGAAGCTATGGAAATGGATGAAGTTGATTTACCTAAAATTTCACGCAAGCGACCACCTTCACAAAATACAGACCCTATTGTTGAATTACTAAAAGTTCTCCTTAAGCTCGTATGTAAAAGAGAGAATGTTGCTCCTAAATTACTTGCCAGCGCAGATGATCTTGAAAAAATAGCAGAAAATGATGTTGTTGATGTAAAAGCTCTTTATGGTTGGCGTTATGATATTTTTGGTAAAGATGCAATTGCACTTAAAAATGGCGAAGTTGCCTTTGCCATTAAAGATGGTAAAATTGTAATTTTTGAACATAAGTAAAAATCTAAATTTGTCTGACAATCGCAAATATTCACTTTATTAACTATTCTTGTGAATACCCTTTATGCAGCAAACCTTAGTGCGCAAATAATTTCAATTAATCTGATATTATTAAAAATTTAACTTGAAATATTATCATCTAGCTCTAAAAATTTGGCTAATTTTTTAAATCTTTTTTCAACTACATCATTTACTAAGTCTAACATATCAGGCTCTACTAGAAGCGTAAGCGCAGTATTGTCCTTAACTAACTTAACCACCTTCAAACCGTCCGAAGTGCCACCAGAAATACGTTGCGCAAATCTAAGTGCAAGTCCAATCTTCTTAGCATATTTTGTATCTTCTTTGCTAAGCAGTATTTTGGCAGTTTCTACTTGTGGAACATTATGACTGAGACCCCCATAACAAGTATAAAGGCTCATCGCAATCAATGAAGAGTCCGAGTGATTGAGCCCCCCTAATCGACCATAAAGCGTTTCTGACACAACTTTTTCTGCACGGTATTCTGGATGTCCACGCCAACCAACATCACTTAAAATACAAATTGCTAAACGAAGACGCTTATGATCAAGACTTTCGTCATCAAAAAGACAATCAATCCACTCGTAAAGACGCTCTCCATGTTCGGGAAAACGTCCCGTCATTTGTGCCACTTGATGACAACTCGTAATTAAGCTGTCTTGTTTTCTGATATTTGGTTCCATTTGATTATAGAGCAAGCCCTCACGCACTCCAAAAACTGATACAATAAACTTGCTTGGGTTTATAACTTTTAACAACCGAGAAAGAACCATTGCAGCGAGGGACAGGGTCTTAATTCTTTTTGCACTTATATGGGGTCGATATTGCTCAAGTTCAATTTTAGACATTTTTGAAATACGACTGGCTAGTTCAGTAATTTCAGTTACGGGTATTACGTAGTTATGCATGTTGATAAGCGGGTATTTAGTTTCTATCATATGGATCCTAGCGAGAGTACGCCACGAACCACCAACAGCATAAAACTTTTCATTCTGCCTATCCCTAAGCCAAAACATAGAAGTAAAATGTCCATCAATTTTTTGTTTTACTGATGAAACTCTATTACCTTCTAGGTCTTGAAGCTGCAATGGTCCAAGTGGCAAAGTACTTTCATTGCTAACTTCTTTATCATAAACAGTCGCAAGTTCAAGGCTTCCTCCACCAAGGTCACCAATAATTCCCATTGCTCTGGGCAATGCACAAATAACGCCTTGTCCAGAAAGGCGGGCTTCTTCTGCACCACTAAGTACATGAATATCTAGTCCAGATACATCTTTGATATGGTTAACAAACATCTTTCCATTATCTGCATCTCTTACTGCTGAGGTTGCAACTGTTCTATAGTTAGTCACATTCATTTTTATGAGTAAAATTGAAAATCTCCGAAGAGTTTTTGCCGCTTTAGTGATAGATTTCTCTCGCATAAAGCCAGTTTCAGATACACCACGCCCGAGACTGCAAAAAACTTTTTCATTAAATATTACATATGGTGCACGTTCAAGGTTTTCATAAACTACTAAACGTATTGTATTAGAGCCAATATCAATGACTGCAAATTTCCCCACTATCAACTCCTTATTCATCTTTATCATCATCTTCCCTAATAGCTGAGCCAACTCCTGATAAACTAGGATTTGTCATAAAGTAGTGATGAGCAGAGAAAGAATTACTTTTAACTTCATAGTTTCTATAATTATCCCCAAGACCAAGAGACCAGCTATTTTCAGTATCTTTAATATTTGTTTTCATAATTTGGTCAAGAACCTGTGAATGAACAGTTGGGTTTTCTAACGGTACTAAAATCTCAACTCTACGATCAAAATTTCTTGGCATCCAATCGGCAGAAGAAATAAATACCTTAGCATCCTCCGACGGTAATAACTTACCATTACCAAAGCAAACAATACGAGAATGTTCTAAAAACCTGCCTACAATACTTTTTACTCGAATATTTTCTGAAAGACCTTTAACACCAGGTCTCAAGCAACAAATACCTCTTATCACCATATCAATTGAGACACCAGCCTGCGAAGCCTCATATAGCTTTTCAATAATGATACTATCAACCAAAGAATTAAGTTTTACCCAAATATTTGCAGGCTTTCCCTCTTTAGCAAACCTAATTTCCTGATCAATTAATTCCATTAATGTTGAACGAATTTCAAACGGAGAAATTTTAGCTTTCTCTAATTTATCTGGTACACTTTCAGCTGTTAAATAGTTAAAAATTTGTACCGCATCACGTCCTAACGCTTTATTATCTGTAAAAAAGGAAATATCTGTATAAACTTTGGCAGTCTGTGGATGATAGTTACCAGTTCCAAAATGTACGTATGATTTTAATTTTAAATTTTCTTGACGAACAATAACAGAAATTTTTACATGGGTCTTCAATTTCAGAAAGCCAAAAACAACCTTAACCCCTGCCCGTTCCATATCTTGTGCCCATTTTATATTTTGAGCTTCATCGAAGCGTGCCTTCAATTCAATTAAAGCTGTAACAGACTTCCCTGCCACAGCCGCTTTAATTAGCGCTTTAACAATCGGACTATTATCACCAGTTCGATAGAGGGTCTGTTTAATCGCTAATACATTTTCATCTGATGCAGCCTGGTCTAAAAAACTTACCACGACATCAAAGGTTTCAAAAGGATGATGAACCACAAAGTCTTTTTGATTAATAGCCGCAAATATATCTCCATCAAATTTTTCAATTCGATTTGGGAAACGAGGAATAAATGGCTTGAATATTAAATCCGCACGATCATCAACAATTAAATTATCTAATTCTGATAGTCCAAGGATACCATCAATACTAATTACTTCATCTGCTAGAATATTAAGGTTTCTAAAAATAAATGAACTTAAATTTTTTGGCATAGCTTTATTTATTTCAAGCCGAACCACATCACCACGACGACGTTTTTTAAGTGCGCTTTCAAATACCATAACAAGATCTTCTGCTTTTTCCTCTACCTCAAGCTCACTATCACGAATAACTCTGAACACTCCTTCACTGACAAGTTGATAATTTGGAAAAATTAGCTTAATAAAAATACTAATAATATTTTCAAGTGATATAAAACGAATGTCGCTTTGTTTGTCTGGCAACCTTATAAAACGCTTTATCTGCGAGGGAATTGGCACAAGTACGAGTAAAGTTTCATCATCGGAGTTTCGCTTTAATTCAACCATAAGCGAAAAACCTAAATTAGGAATAAATGGAAATGGATGCTCTAGATCGATAGCTAACGGAGTTAAAATAGGAAACACATTTTCTAAAAAATATTTTTCAAGCCATTTTTTTTCTTCGTCATTAAGGTTATCTATACAAATCAGGTTAAGGTTTTTGTCGCGAAGTTGTGTTAGAATTGAACAACACTCATTCTGCTGAATTTCAACAAGACTATCAGTTAATTTTTTGATTTTTTTCAGTTGTTCCAGCGGTGTAAGACCGTCATCACTTTTGATTTTTGTATTGGCCAACATGAGAGCTCTAAGACCTGCAACTCGCACCATGTAAAACTCATCAAGGTTACTCGCAGAAATAGATAGGAAACGGAGACGTTCAAGAAGTGGATAGATTTTATTTGATGACTGCTCCATTACGCGCATATTGAACGAAAGCCATGACACCTCACGGTTAATTAATCTATTAGACGTTTTATTATTTTCCTTAGAATTTATAATCAAATTATCAACCATCGTTATCCAACCCTATTACTCTTCTAACCATAGCAATAGAAATTTTCTTTTTTTCAATACGTGATAACCTGTCTATATTTTTTACTAGTTGTCGTACTCCATTAAACGACCTCTCTATACGCGGCATCATATAGTTTAAAACATCATCACTTAGCGTAATCTGAAGATCAAAAAATTGTTTGATAATGACAGCTCTTAAAAGATAATCATCCGGAGTTTTTATTTGAACCGTCTCTAAAGATAATAATCGCGATGAGAGGTCCTTAAGAGAAACACCCCATTCTTTCGGTCGCTTTGTAGCGGTTAATAGCAGGTAGCCCCCCTGTTCTTTTGTCCAGTTAAAAAGGTGCAGAAAAGCTTCCTGAATAGCAGGCTCAAAAATATAACGATCAATATCATCAAAAATAAATACCAAGTTTTTACTTTCAAGAAATTCGTGGGCGATAAGCTGCTTTGCAGTTATTGTGCGTGCTTTTGATATATCGCTCCATACATAAGAAAGATGAGTTTTACCACATCCAGTCGGTCCATAGATAATTAGTGCATAAAAATTTTCATTTCCACGATCCCAATTAGGCCAATTGTCAATTAATTTAACTGCCTTTTCATTGGAAAAAGATGAAAGAAAATTAGCTTGAGCAAATTTTTCATTGGTTGGCCAGTTAAATAAGTATTGTTCAGGTTTTTCAGGGTTATCAATACACATTTAGATTATCCTTGCCACCAAAACGCTTGCCAAGCGAGATAATCCATACCTGATCCTTCTTAGATTTCTCTAAACTTAACCCTTGCTGTTCAAGAGAAAGACTTAATTGCTCAGGATCGCCTGCAAATTCAATTTCAAGGTCAACCGCTTGAGTAGAAATACCCTTCAAACTGACCTTTCTTACGAGGTTAACTTTTGCAAGTTGCTTCTGCATAAATAACCAGTCATCAACTGCAAGCAGGTTCCCTTTGACCAAAATAGTCGAAGCTGAACCATAACTGACTAAAACTTTTGATTTCCAGCTATCGTCAACCCAATCGGTTGTAACATCAACTCCAGCTTTGAAAAGCGCTGTGTAATTAAGCTTTTCTGTTTCATCGAGATAGGGAACCGAGACACTTAGAAGAGCTACGCTGTCGTCTTTATTCTTCAAACTATTTCGCTTTAACTCAATGTCGAGAGTTAACTTACCAGCCGAGAGATTTTTTCCAATAACTGCATATGCAATTATTAGGTCGTTAATTCTGTTCTCGCTAATAAAAGTCTCTATAAGTTTTTGATTATTAGTGCGAGCCTGGAGCCCACTAATATACAATTTATTTTTTAGGGTTGGAAAGGGCGTACTAATTGGAACAAGATTATTAATTACATCATGCTGATGCCATGCATCTAGCCAACCATTACCTTCTTCCCAAAGCAAGATTGCACCACCTTTTTCAAGCACGGGCAGCACACTTACTGACGTACCAAGAGTTTCCGCAAAGGGAATTTTATAAAAACTAAGCACATCATTAATTTTAGATCTATTAAAATGGACCACCAAAGACGCAATATAGCGAACACTAGAGCGTTTTTCTTCATTTATTTCAAAACCACTAATAAATTCAACAACCTCATTATCTTTAAAGGTTGGCAGTTTCTTACGATCATTTTTTAATATTATTCTACGAAATAATTGTTCTAACGCAATTCTCTGTCCTTTGCGAAGAGCCCGGTCTCTTGCAGCCGCCACGTTACTTGAAGTTTCGTCAACCTTAATATTATAAAGGCTGTAGATAGTCGCTTCACGGTTCATCCCGCCCAAATTAATTTGTGCATACGAAAGTTCTATTGAACACAAATAAATGCTAATAAATAAGATTAATTGGCGTATATAAACTATTGATATATATGTGTTAATTTTCAAAATTAAAAACTTTTTAATTATTTAAAGCAGTACGGTTTAATAAACTATCATGTCATGACTGTGGCAGATAGTATAAATATCTTATCTTACAGAAACTTTGCAATAATAGAATTCAATTTTTTAAAAGATATTTCTATAGCATTTTTGATTAAGTCACATTATATCTGTTTATATTAATAGGCATACAAGAAAGTGTTTACGATTGAGTAATAAGTCATATAGTTACAAAGGTGCTGGTGTTGATATCGATGCTGGAAATGCACTTGTTGAAGCCATCAAGCCAGCTGCAGCATCTACTCGAAGGCTAGGTTCTGACACTGGCCTTGGCGGCTTTGGTGCGCTTTTTGATTTGAAGGCAGCGGGTTTCAAAGACCCTATCTTAGTATCAGGAACAGATGGGGTAGGCACAAAACTCAAAGTTGCGATTGAAAGTGGCAGACATGATACGGTTGGTATTGATCTAGTGGCTATGTGTGTTAATGATCTTATAGTTCAGGGTGCAGAGCCCCTTTTCTTTTTGGACTATTACGCCACAGGACATTTAGATATTAATACTGGTAAAGCAATAATTGAAGGTATTGCTGAAGGCTGCCGCCAATCAAATACTGCACTTATTGGCGGTGAAACGGCAGAAATGCCAGGGATGTATTCAGATAATGACTATGATCTCGCCGGTTTCTGCGTGGGCGCTGTAGAACGTTCGCGCATAATTGATGGAACCACTGTATGTGCAGGTGATATTGTGCTCGGGCTTGCCTCAAGCGGTATCCATTCAAACGGCTTTTCACTCGTTCGTAAATTAATAGAGGTATCTAAGGTTGATTATAATGATCCTTGTTCATTTGAGAATGGAAAAACTTTTGGTGAAGCCCTTCTTTGCCCGACAAAAATATATGTTAAAAGCTGCCTAGCCGCATTAAAGGCTGACTGTATTAAAGGGCTTAGTCATATTACTGGTGGCGGATTTGTTGAAAATATTCCCCGCATTCTTCCGCCAGGTGTTAAGGTTGATGTTGACGCTAGCCTTTGGGAGCTTCCTCCGGTATTTGAATGGCTTCGAACTGCAGGAAACATAACGCCAATTGAGATGGCTAAAACTTTTAATTGTGGCATAGGGATGGCTGTGATTGTTCCCGCTGACAAAGCAGAACAGGCAAAGAAAATTTTCGAAAAAAATGGTGAAGTGGCCTATTATATCGGTACAGTTAGTTCTAAAGCTGGCGACGAGCCATCAACGACAGTAAATGGGTGTGCCGGAAGCTGGGGTTACCCAGGTCCGTGGACAGCCAAATCAACACAGTAGGGTAATTATGGTTGATGTTGCAGTGCTCATATCCGGCAATGGTACAAACCTTCAATCACTTATTAATTCTTGTAGTGACGATAATTTTCCCGCACGCATCGCACTTGTTATTTCAAACAATCCCCACGCCAAAGGTCTAATTCGAGCCAAGGCCGCCGGTATACCTACTAAAATAGTTAATCATCGCCATTTTGAAAATCGCGAACTTTTTGAGGAAAGCCTGCATAAAGTTTTAAAAGATAATAGAATTAAGCTAATTTGTTTAGCTGGTTTTATGCGTATTCTTGGTGCTAATTTTATAAATCTCTGGCGCAATCGAATTCTTAATATTCATCCGTCATTACTACCAAGCTTTAAAGGACTACATACTCACGAACGTGCCCTAGAGGCAGGAGTTCTTTTCACCGGTTGCACTGTCCATTTTGTAAATCCTGAGCTAGATGATGGCCCAATCATAGCTCAGGCAGTAATTGCAATTAATAATGACGATACCCCAGATAGCCTTGCAGCTAAGGTCTTGATACAAGAACATGCAATTTACCCTCCGGCTTTAAAGCTTGTTGCAGAAGGTCGCATCCGCGTTGTAGGTAACAAAGTGACAATAAAGGGCGTAACCTACGCTAGTGAATACATGATAAGTCCCATAACTTAATCCATCCGTCTCCCTTTAATAACCTGATTAGTTTGTATTAGAATAAATTATGATTATTTGATACCAGTGAGAAATGTCAAAAAAATTATAATAGTTGTTAATAAGAAAAAAGTCGTTTTGAGATAACCTCAAGACGACTTTTAAAATATTATAAATTGTTATTAAAGCACAACTATTATTGGAACCTAATACTCAGCACTTAATTTATAAAGGAAGATAATTAAAACTAGCCAACAATTTCATCTTCTTTAAAAAAATATTTTATTTCTATATTTGCATTTTCAAGGCTATCCGAACCATGAACAGAGTTCTCTCCTATATCAAGAGCGAATTCTTTGCGAATTGTGCCTTCTGCAGCGTCATCGGGGTTAGTAGCACCCATTATTTCCCGATTAATTGAGACAGCATTCTCGCCTTCAAGGACTTGCAATACTACCGGCTCTGAAATCATAAACTCAACAAGCTCATTAAAAAACGGTCGTTCAGAATGCACTGCATAAAAACCCTCAGCTTTTTCACGACTTAAACGAACACGCTTCGATGCAACTATCCGAAGCCCACCGTCTTCAAATTTTTTGATTATAGAGCCAGTTAGGTTGCGTTTTGTCGCATCTGGTTTGATTATTGAAAAAGTACGTTGTAATAAAGCCATAATTTATCCTTTAAACTTAAAATTCTTAACTATTCGCGGGCGTTATAGGTGGTATTTTTCTAAACATCAATAATTATTTCCCATTGATCTTTTTGATTGACCTGTTAAAAGCATGACCCATGTTACAAATTTCAGAATTAACTTATCGTATTGCTGGAAAACTTCTTCTAGAAAATGCCAACGTTACTATACCAGCTGGCCATAAAATTGGCATAGTCGGCCGTAATGGTTCTGGCAAAACAACACTATACAAATTAATTCTTGGGGAGCTAGAGAATGACGATGGACAAATTCGGGTACGCAAGAGTGCAAAAGTAGGTCAAGTTGCTCAAGAAGCACCGGGCGGCCCTGAAACTCTTCTTGAAACAGTACTTTCCTCACACCCCGAACTTGTTGCGCTACAAAACGAAGCTGAAACTACAAATAATCCTAACAGGATCGCTGAAATTCACGAACGACTTCAAGATATAGGTGCATACGAAGCAGAAGCTCGGGCTGCTAGTATCCTGTCCGGCCTTGGCTTTAGTGATACAGAACAGCGTCGAGCTTGTAGTGAGTTTTCTGGTGGTTGGCGAATGCGTGTAGCGCTTGCATGTACCTTATTTACGCAACCAGACCTTTTACTTCTTGATGAGCCTACAAACTACCTTGATCTTGAAGGAGTTCTCTGGCTTGAAAATTTTATTAAAAATTATCCCTATACGATCCTCATAATTAGCCATGATCGTGATTTATTAAATCAAGCGGCAAGCGCTATTGTTCATTTAGAAAATCGTGAACTTACTTTTTATGGCGGTAATTTTGACAAATTTGAAAAAACTTATCGGGAACAAAAAAAACTTAAAC
This sequence comes from Kordiimonadaceae bacterium, assembly GCA_018675425.1. Lineage (GTDB taxonomy): Bacteria > Pseudomonadota > Alphaproteobacteria > Sphingomonadales > Emcibacteraceae > Pseudemcibacter. Next base: position 31,515 of record JABGYD010000035.1, on the reverse strand, counting down.
AAGCAGCAATTAAGAAGCAAAGCCTAGAGCGAGCACATATACAAAAGTATGTTGATCGTTTTCGCTATAAAGCAAGTAAAGCAAAACAAGCACAGAGCCGTATTAAAATGCTTGAAAAGATGGAACCACTTGCCGCTCTTGCCGAAGAAAATACCGTTCAGTTTAATTTTCCAAACCCTGAGGAGCTTGCACCACCCCTCATATCAATTGAGAAATGTAGTGTTGGTTACGAAAAAGGTAAGCCAATACTGCGTAATATTAATATGCGTATGGATATGGAAGACCGTATTGCCCTCTTAGGTCAAAATGGCAACGGAAAGTCAACCTTTGCTAAATTACTCGCTGACCGCCTTACACCAATGGATGGACAAATTAAACGTTCAAGAAAACTTTCCATAGGATATTTTGCTCAGCACCAACAAGATGAACTTGATAAAGAGGGTACTCCTCTCTCGCATTTACGTTTATTAATGAAGGGGGCAACTGAGGCTCAGGTTCGCGGTCGACTGGGTGGATTTGGTTTTGGAGTTGATAAAGCTACTAATCAAATCTCGACGCTATCCGGTGGTGAAAAAGCAAGACTTCTGTTTGCTCTTATGAGCTTCAAAGCTCCTCAAATGATTATTCTTGATGAACCAACAAATCATCTTGATATGGATAGCAGACAATCTCTCATCCACGCCATTAACGAATACGAAGGTGCAGTTATTCTTATTAGCCATGATAGTTACTTAGTAGAAGCCTGCGCTGACCGAATTATGGTAATTGAAAATGGCGGCGTTCACAATTTTGATGGTGATATTAATGATTATAAAGCCGAAGTCATTGGCAATAAAGCTACCTTAAAGAAAAAAGAAAAAATCGAGAAAAAAGAGATCAAAGAACCTGAGAAAATTGATAGCTCTAATAAAAAACCAAAGAAAAAAATATCTGGTGCCGAAAAAAATTACCTTCGTGACAAAATCCGTGATGTAGAACGTCGTGTGGATTATTTGAACAAAGAAGTTAAAAAGTATACTAAGGCCCTTGGTAATCCTAAGCTTTACAACAACAACGACCCAGCTGCAAAACGTGCCTTACAACAATTTACTCGTGAGAAAAAAGAACTTGAAGAAAAGTTAGTGGAAGCAGAAGAACGATGGATTGATCTAGAAAGTAGATTTAATCAATAATAATTTTGACAGCTTAACCTTTCTTAACCCATCCACCAGTTTCACTTTGCTGAAAGTAACTGATATTATGTCCATCATTTTTATATTTAGACCAGCGTTCGCGCGCTGCGTCTACTGCTAGAGAATTAGTGCCATCAAAGATCTCGAGAACCCGCTTATAACCGTCCATAGACGTAGAAGTTGTCCCGTCAGTTAAAACAAGAACATCAGCAAAAGCAGGATTTTCATCACCAGTGGTGATATAAATCGGCTGATCTTTTTGATATTTACTTTTTAAAGTATCGTGAACTAGAAAGCTTTCAGCATCAAATGTCCAAAGTAGAAGATCAAGATCATTCATATCCTCTGTACTCTTAACTTTTACCAAAACCTTCATATTAGCCAGCCGGACCTTCGAAAGAAGTTTAGGAAGGGCAATATCCAAGGACTGAACGGTTAGGTGGTAAAAGCTGATTTCCATAGCTTAATCTTCGTAATTATCACGAATTAGCTGATCAAGAAGCCTAACTCCGTAACCAGTAGCACCTTTTTCAGCTATATTGGAAGAATTTTGCTTCCAAGCAGTGCCAGCCATATCAATATGCACCCAAGGAACGCCGTTAACAAAACGCTGCAAAAACTGCGCTGCTGTAATACTTCCAGCAAATTTACCACCGATGTTTTTCATATCGGCTATATCAGAGTCAATCTGCTTATCGTATGCTTCTCCAATTGGCATTCGCCACACTGGTTCATCAACTGTTTTACCAGCCACACAAAGTTGTTCACAAAGTTTATCATCGTTTGAGAAGATACCAGCATACTCCTGACCAAGGGCAACCATTATTGCTCCAGTTAAAGTGGCTAAATCAATCATAAATTTTGGGTTATACTTTTCTTGGCAATACCACAAACAGTCTGCCAAGACTAAGCGACCTTCAGCATCGGTATTTAGAACTTCTATTGTTTGCCCAGACATGGAGCTAACTACATCACCTGGTCGTTGAGCCGTCCCAGATGGCATATTTTCAACTAGACCAACAATACCGATGACATTTGCCTTTGCCTTACGACCAGCAATTGCTTTCATTGCACCGACAACAGCAGCACTGCCGCCCATATCAAATTTCATATCACCCATACCAGGACCAGGTTTGAGGGAAATACCACCTGTATCAAAGGTTACCCCTTTACCAACGAGTGCTAAGGGCTGAGCTTTCTTATCTTTCGAACCATACCATTTCATAATTACTATTAAGGTTTCTGAGGAACTCCCTTGTCCTACACCAAGGATAGACTCCATACCTAATTCTTCCATGATATCTTCATCAAGAATTTCAATTTCTAAACCAAGGTTTTTAAGTTCTTTTATCTGTTCAGCATAACTTTCAGGATAAAGTATATTCCCGGGCTCTGAAACAAGGTCACGGGCCATAATTACTCCATCAGCAATCTTATCAAGATCAGAAAAGGTATTGTTGGAAAGATCTGCATCCACAGTTAAAAAAGTAACAGAATGAACTGATTTTTTTTTCAAATTTTTCTCGGTAGTATAATATTTATCAAATTTATATGACCGCAGTCGAACGCCTAATGCTGCATTTGCGGCTACAACACCACCCACAAAAGTTACATTTTTTTCACCACTATACATGATTTTATTTATGACTTTACCGCCGACATGCTCAGAATTTAAAGGAGTAAGACCATCCAGGTCACCTAATCCAAATAGAATAATTCTACTTGCAGCAACACCGTTCGGCGCAAGCAATTCGACCATTTGGCCATACTTTCCTTGAAATTTAGATAAATTTGCGGCATTTAATAGGGCACCATTAGTTTTTTTATTAAACTCAAGCGCTGGTTTTTGAAACTCATACCCACCTTCTATATTTATTGCGAAAACTACTACAGCTCCCTCAGTATTTAAGTAGTTATTTGATAATTCTTTTATGCTGATTTTCATTTTATGCCTCAATTTGGTCTAGCTTTACTAATATAACAATATAATCTTTCAAGAGATAAAGGTTGGTTAAAGTGTTATCAAGTGAAATAGATATTATTATTGTGGATTTTTCGATAAATCGCTATACCATTTAAAAAATTTAATAATTGAACCATATGATTAAAATAGCACACATAGTTTTTATTTCCATTGGACTAGTTCTCCTAGGCCAATTAACCATTCATGCGCAGGTATTACCTAGCAAGGCAAACCCAATCGACTTTGCAGCTGATGAAGTAGTCTATGATCAAAAAACTGATGTGATCACCGCTAGCGGAAACGTTGTACTCCAACAAAATGGTAATCGATTGAACGCCCAAAGAGTAATTTTTTATGTAAAGTCTGGAGAAGTAAAAGCCCTAGGCGGTATAACCATCCGTGAAGCCTCTGGAAACCTACTCTTTATGGATGATGCAATTCTTACCGGAGACCTTAAGCAGGGTTTTATTAATCACACTAGAATAATTTTTACCGATGGTTCAAAATTAATAGCCAGAAGAGGAGAGCGTACTGGTCAACTTACAATTCTTGAAAATGCAATTTATTCTCCATGTGAGTTTTGCTTAGAAGAAGGAAAAGGCGAACCAACGTGGCAAATTAGGGCTGATAAAATCACTCACGACGCCGAAGATAAAACTATACTTTATAAAAATGTTATCCTTGAAATTGCTGGTATTCCGATTTTTTATTCACCTTATTTTTCCCATCCAGACCCAACTGTGCGCTCAAGAACAGGGTTTTTACCCCCAACAAGGCTAGGACGTTCTTCTGAACTTGGCGCATATATTCAGATACCTTATTATATAAACATTAGCCCACATCAGGACTTCACTTTTGAACCTATTTTAACCAATCGTGAAGGTATTGTATTTGGAGGTAAATATCGTCAAAATACAGGTAATGGCACAATAATTACCTCAGGATCTATTACTAATGTCAACGAAAGAAACAATAGTTTTGAAAAAACAGGAGACCATGAGTTAAGAGGTCACTTTTTTTCTGAAGGTGCTTTTGACCTTAAAGCATTAGATAATTTTAGTGGTGATTGGCAGTGGGATTACGCAGCAAATTGGGTTAGTGACGACACCTACCTCAGACGATATTATGACGATAAGGCAGATGTTCTTGAAAGCCATGTAAAAATTGAAAGGTTTTGGGATAAAAGTTATGCAACAGCTGGTGCTTACGCATTTCAGGGTTTAAATGCAGACGACAATACTAACTTGACTGGCCAAGCCCTACCTACTTTTGATATTAATATAAATAAAAATATTGGTCTTTTAAATAGTACAGTAAAAATTGAAAGTAGCGGTGCCCAAGTATATAGGGCTCAGGGTATGCGCAGTAGACGCTTCAGTACAAAACTTGCATTTCAGGTTCCTTTTCAGTCACCCATAGGTGACTTTTATAATCTTACAGCTTCGGTGCGAAGCGATGTTTATAACAACAGTAACTCTCACATGCCTGATCAAAAGCAATATGCTGGCCTTGATGGCACTCACACACGAATACTGCCTAAAATTGCTCTGGATTGGCGCCTGCCATTTTTAAAATCCAATGGAACCAGCAGCCATGTGCTCGAGCCAATGTTCTCAATTATAATAGCACCAACAAAACCAAACCTCTCGGAAAATGTGATTAATTTTTCAAATGAAGATAGCCGCAACTTTGAATTTGATGAAAACAATCTTTTTAGTCATAATCGGTTTAATGGATATGATCGATGGGAGGGAGGCTCCCGTCTAAATTACGGTTTGCGTTATAATTTATATACCGATGATATCAACATGATTGCAACTATTGGTCAAAGCGTGCGGCTCAATGACACCGAAACATTTCCCATAGGTTCTGGCTACGAGGGTAAAGCATCAGACTTTGTAGGCAGGCTCGACCTCTCAGTTGGTAATTTCATAGATTATGTCCATAGGTTTCGCCTTGATAAAAGAAGTCTTCAATTGCGGAAAAACGAACTAATTCTCTCAACTGGTCCAGAGTGGATGAAACTTTCATTTAGATATCTTGATCTAGACCTTGTCGATGGAGCTAAACTGATAGGTACAGAACTTGAAAACCGCAAAGAGATTGGCACTGCCCTGAATATAAATATTGATAAAAATTGGGGTCTTCAAGGAAGTTGGATTAAAGACATACTAAACAATAAAACAGTTTCCTACAACGCAGGCGTGGTATACCAAGATGACTGCCTTGAATTTGGTCTGAGTTACGAGCGACGGCTTACAAGTGATCGAGACATTGCACCCTCAAATACGATACAATTTCGACTAATTCTTAAAAATTTAGGATAGTTGCCACAAGTTATGTATATTTTTTTAACATAATTCTAGGATCAGGAATTAATTCGTTATATAAGTATTTTTTAAATATTAGTGCTCTGCACAGTAAGTTAGGCGTTTGAATACAAAATGATCACGAAATATTATAAACGACAATTATTAAATATACTGATTATCTTTTCTATATATTCAGTATTTCAAAATGGTATTGTCAACGCACAACAGTCAACCGATAATCTAGAAGATGTTCAAGAAATAGTGGCCATCGTTAATGATGAAGTTATTTCACTTTATGATCTCAAGCAGCGAACTCTATTGCTAGCTCTGTCTAGTGGCTCCGGTCAGATTAATCAGGAACAGGAACAATTGCTTCAACAACAAGCAATGTCAGGTCTCATCGATGATAAACTAAAACTCGAAGAGGCAGAAAAATACGAGGCCATAGCATCTGAAACTGAAATGGCAACTTCATATAGAAACTATGCGCGTCAGTTTAATATGGAACCTGATGTGCTTGAAACCATCCTAAATGAAGCTGGTGTTGAAAAGAAAACTTTAGAAGCACAATTAGGAAGTTCCATGGCTTGGCAACGTGTTACATTCGGCCTTTTAGAGCCGATGGTAAACGTTACCGATGATGAAGTTATGAATTATATAGAGAAAATGGAACGCGACAAAGGAAAGTTTGAGTTTCAAGTTAGTGAAATATTTTTACCCATTACTAATAATGCACAGAGAGAAGAAGTTAAATCTGCTGCAAATATAATGTATGAGCAACTCACTAAAGGAATTGACTTTCCAAGGGTTGCTCAACAATTTTCACAATCCTCTACTGCCTCTGTGGGGGGTGATATGGGTTGGATCATGGAAAATGAGTTGCCAAATGAGGTAAATACGGAAATTCGTTTACTTGAAACGGGTACTATTACTCAACCTATTGTCACAGAACAGGGTGTTTACATTCTAAAACTTAATAACAAGAGGCGGATCCTTACACTTGACGAGAATGATATCGCAGTCAACCTTAGGTTTTTATTTTTCTCAAAAGAAGAATTTCAAAATGATGCTTTAAAGCAACTAAAAAAATCAGTGCTAGAGGTAGTTCAGTCTTCAAATACCTGTGAAGAAATTGAAATAATAGCAACAACTCTTAATGCTACCAATACGGGTATGACCGATGTAATTCGTGTTGGTAATTTACCTGCTGAAATAAGAGCAGAGATTTTAAAACTTGACGTTGGTTATGGCACACCCCTTATTGATGAAGATAAGGGTTATAGAAGTTATGTGCTTTGCAGTAAGGATATACCCCAAATAATACTTCCAGAATATGAAGCTGTACTTGAGGATATGACATCGTCGAGGCTTCAAATTATTGCTAGACGACATTTGCGCGACCTTCGCCGCGATGCTATTATCGATTACCGGTAAATAGAAAATATATGAAAAATTCAAAAAAAATACCACTCCCCATTGCAGTAACTATAGGTGAACCCTCTGGTATCGGTCCCGAAGTAATTCTTAAAGCTTGGGATAAACGAAGCGAAAATAACCTTAATCCTTTTTTTGTTATTGGCAGCGCTATTATTCTAAAAAAACAAGCAGAAAATTTTGGTTTAAACATTCCCATAAGTATTATTACTTCCCCACATCAGGCTCTCACTTTATTTAAAAAATCACTACCAGTATTTGATTTTGACTGTGCAGTGAATTTTAAATTTGGACATCCAAAAACAGAAACAGCACCAATGGTATTAGGTGCTATTGATAAGGCAGTAGAGTTTATAACAAATGGTAGCGCGTGTGCTATGGTTACCAGCCCCATTCATAAGGCATCCCTTTATGGTGCAGGCTTCAAATCTCCAGGCCACACGGAATATCTCGCCGCCCTCTCAAAGAAATATACGGGTAAAAATTATCAACCAGTTATGATGCTTGCCAGTGATGAACTTCGTGTTGTACCTGTGACAATCCATGTAGCACTCAGTAAAGTACCAGCAATCTTAGATCAAAAATTACTTAAATCTACCATTCAGACAGTATACGAATCTTTGAAGAAGAACTTTGATATTTCATTTCCAAGAATAGCAGTCGCTGGTTTAAACCCCCATGCGGGTGAAGATAACTCAATGGGTACCGAAGACAGCAATATAATAGCCCCTGTAATTGATATTTTTAAGAAAAAAAATATTCACATTTTTGGTCCCATGTCAGCAGATACTATGTTTCATAAGTCTGCCCGGTCAAAGTATGATGTAGCAATCTGTATGTATCATGACCAAGCGTTGATCCCTATTAAAACAATTGATTTCGATGCAGGTGTAAACGTCACCCTTGGTCTTCCCATAATTAGAACTTCACCAGATCATGGCACTGCTTTTGATATAGCAGGTCATGGACTTGCAAATCCAACAAGTATGATAAATTCATTACAGTTAGCAGATCGGTTATCAAGAACTGTTAGCCCTACCGAAAAAAAATGAATAATGATGGCCTTCCACCACTGCGAGATGTTATAAACAAATATGATCTTCGTGCAAAAAAAGCCTTAGGTCAAAATTTTCTAACAGACCTCAATTTGACCCAAAAAATTGCACGAGCTGCCGGCAACCTCCAAAATTCGATTGTTTATGAAGTTGGTCCTGGGCCAGGTGCATTAACCCGAGGACTATTAATGCAGGGTGCCTCAAGAGTGGTTGCCGTAGAGATGGATCACAGATGTATAGAAGCACTTAATGATGTATCAAAGGCTTACAATGGAGCTCTAACAGTCTTTCATGGAAACGCCCTAGAGATAGATGAATGCGAACTCATAGGGGATACAGAAGATAAAGATATACATATTATCGCTAATCTTCCTTACAACGTGGGAACAGCACTGCTAGTAAAATGGATGACAGCCCAAAAGTGGAAGCCATGGTTTTCATCCTTAACTTTGATGTTCCAAAAAGAAGTTGGCATGAGAATAGTTGCAGAACCTAGAAGTAAAGCATATGGTCGTCTATCGGTACTTTGTCAGTACAGAGCCGATGTTGAAATATTATTTGATATTCCAAGACAAGCGTTTATTCCCCCGCCCAAAGTTACCTCATCTATTGTACATATTACTCCACGTTCTGAGGCAGTGGATGCACCAAAGCAAAAAATACTAGAAAGAGTTGTCTCTGCGGCATTTAATCAACGCAGAAAAATGCTCCGTGCAAGCTTAAAAGCCCTTGGTACGGATCCAAGTCCCAAACTTTATGCTGCCGGTATTTTAGAAACTGCCCGCGCTGAAGAGTTATCAGTTGAAGATTTCTCCAAATTAGCATTAGAATATCAAAGTTAAAATATTGAGTGTTTAGTTTTGGGTTAAAGCACCAACAAATGCTGCAATTCCCGATTGCCTAAACCGCTTCATCCTCTCAGCTTTTAAAATAGTAAAGAGTTCAGCTTCAGCTTGATTAATATCATCATTAATAATCACATAATCATATTCAGCCCAATGACTTATTTCAGCATCAGCTTTCGCCATACGAATTGATACAACCTTATCACTATCCTGTGCTCTGGATTTAAGTCTTTTTTCCAGCTCATGCTTGCTTGGTGGCAGGATAAACACCCTAACTAGATCAGCCCCCACCTTCTCGTTCAGTTGCTGCGTACCCTGCCAATCAATATCAAAAAGAACATCACTTCCATTTAACAACAGATCCTCAACTGGTGCAGCTGGTGTGCCATAAGAATGATTGAAAACGGTTGCATGTTCTAAAAATCCATTTCGGCGGGCTATGTCTTCAAATACAGATTGACTAATAAAATTATAATCTTTGCCTTCAATTTCCCCCTTACGAGAGGCCCGGGTTGTACTTGAAACCGATAAAATAATATTATCATCTTTTTCCAGAAGTAACTTTGAGAGTGTCGATTTTCCTGCACCTGACGGTGAAGACAACACAAGAAGTAGTCCTCTTCTTTTTATTTTATGGTTTTGCACAAAAACATTCCGGGTCATTAAAAAAAATTTATTTATTGTTTATATAAACATTATTCCAAAAAAAGGTCCACCAACAAATTTTGAATGGATAAACATCTTTTATATTTCTAAAATATAGACCAATCAATACTAAAAATTAACCTACAGTTTATTTGAAAAAATTATTACTCAACATTGAGTACCTGCTCCCTAAACTGGTCGATAGATGCCTTCAGGGATAAACCTATATTAGTTAATCTTATATCTGAAGATTTAGAGCATAAGGTATTGATTTCACGATTAAATTCTTGAGTTAGAAATTCTAATTTTCTACCAACAGGACCATTAGTCAAAAGCAGTTTTCGCGCTGAAACAATGTGAGCATTTAGGCGATCCGTTTCTTCCTTAATGTCGGACTTTAAGGCAAGAAGAACAATTTCTTGAGCAAGTCTGCCCTGATCAATATCTTGTTTATTATCAAAGAGTGACCCCAGTTTTTTTTCATATTTTTCTTTTAATAACTCAGGCTGTTTTAAGCCAATAACTTCTGCCTCACTTAATAATCGATTAATATCATCAAGAATAAGACTTAACATACAGTAAGTTGCAGCCCCCTCTTCTTCCCGAGAACTTATTAGTGATTTCAGTGCCTCATCAAAACTTAGCTTTACAGCCTTATCTCGCCCCTTTTCTGTGTAATCTGGCGTATCATCATTATTAACTTCTATCACGTCACGAATTGTTAAAAGGTTATCTATAGATGGCATGGGTAAATTATGTTTAATTGCAGCATCCTTTGCAATAATTATTAATTTATTAAGTACATCTTCATTAACATTTAAAACTGTCTCGACACCATCTTTCTTTATTTGTAATACTATATTAAGTGTGCCTCGAAATAATACCTTTTTAGCAACACTTTTTACATGTTTATCCAAAGTATCAAAACCTTGTGGAATGCGCGTACGCAAATCAAGGCCCTTACCATTAACACTTTTTAATTCCCAGACCCAACTATAGTTCTCAAAACTATTATTAGAACGTCCAAAACCTGTCATACTTGATAATGTCATATTGCACTGTATTATTATTAAAATTAAGTAAACTATAACAGGAAGAATACGTTTGAAAAACCCTAAATCTATATTAATAACTGGTGCAAGCAGCGGTATTGGAGCAGCATTAGCAAACGAATATGCTGAACCTGGTATTGTTCTTCATTTATCGGGTAGAAACAAGGGACGTTTGGAGGCTATCAAAGCCGATTGTGAAACAAGAGGTGCCACGGCCCACATTTATACAATTGATGTTACGGATGAAGTATCTATGTCCGACTGGGTACTCAGTTGTCACCCACTTGATCTTGTTATTGCAAATGCTGGAGTATCTAGCAGCTTATCCAATTTAGACAATATTTCAGCTCATACTAAAAATATTTTCGATATTAATGTCCTTGGTGTTTTTAATACTATCCACCCTGCAATTAAATGTATGAAACCAAGTGGCCAGGGACAAATTGCTGTAGTTGCTTCGGTAGCAGGTTTTCGCGGGCTTCCCTCTGCACCTGCTTATTCAACAAGTAAAGTTACCGTAAAGGCCTACGGCGAGGCCCTCAGGGGGCTTTATTATAAGGATGGCCTTGAAATAAACGTTATCAGTCCTGGTTTTGTAAAAAGCCGTATAACAGATAAAAATAAATTTAAAATGCCATTTTTAATTGAAGCTGATCAAGCGGCAAAAATCATCTGTAGAGGCCTTAAAATAAACAAACCACACATTATTTTTCCTTGGCAGATGCATGTCATAACTTTTATTGCTCAACGGTTAGTTCCAAATTTTGTACTTGATTATTTATTAAAAAAATTACCTCAAAAGTAATTTATTTTTAGTTACTTCAATTTTTCTCCACTCTCTTACGTTTTTTTGATGCTCATCAAGACTTACCGCAAAGGCATGTCCCCCTGTTCCATCAGCAACAAAGTAAATGTCATCTGTCAACATCGGATTTAAAACAGCTTGAATGGAAGCCCTGCCCGGATGTGCAATCGGAGTTGGTGGTAAACCGTCAATTTTATATGTATTGTAGAGATTATTACTATCATTCAATTCACTACGTTTTAGTCCTCGGCTTAAAAATCCTTTTTTATTAATCCCATAAATAACTGTTGGGTCTGATTGAAGTCTAATAGAACGCCGAAGTCGATTAATAAACACACCCGCAATATGCGACCTTTCATCAGAAAGACCCGTTTCCCTTTCTACTATAGATGCAAGAATTATAACTTCATTAATGTTTTCTAGAGGTAAGTCAGGGTCACGCGCGCTCCAAAGTACTTTTAGTAAACTGCGCTGCTGCTCTTGCATTCGTTTTAGAACATCAATCCGACTAGCACCATGAATATAATTATAGGTTTCTGGCAAAATACTACCCTCCAAAGGTAGTTTTTCGACAGTATTACTGAGATTTTCGATATTGTTTAAATATTCTACAATTTGATAACTAGTCCAACCTTCAGGGATGGTAAGACTATGTTGAATAGCCTCTCCTTGGACTAGGATCTTCATTATCTGATCCATACTTTGCTGGGCTGGTATCAAAAACTCGCCTGCCTTTAGATTATTGTCCTCGCCTTTAAACGTTACACCAAATCTAAAGATATCACTGTTGCTAATCAGTTTTTTTTCTTCAAGATAGCGGGATGTAAGAGTAAGTCCTTGTCCTTCGGGTACAAAAAAAACACTATCGAAATTTACTTGAGAAGAAATATGAAAGGCCTGGTAAAGTAAATATGCAAATATTATAAAAAATATAATACTGCCTGAAAATAATAAAATTATATACTTTGTTATGCCTCTCATTAAACTCGCTTGATAATAATTGATGCATTTGTTCCGCCAAAACCAAAGCTATTAGACAGTACAGCATTTATTCCTGATTTTTGCTGCGCCTCATGGGGTACAAGATTAATACCATTAATTCCATCTGATGGATTATCAAGGTTTAAAGTTGGTGGAATTTCCCCCCGGTGCATAGCAAGAATACTGAATACCGCCTCAACTGCGCCAGCAGCGCCAAGTAAGTGGCCAATTGCTGACTTTGTGGATGACATAGCAATTTTACCTGATGCACTACCAAACATACGCTTAACTGCGTTAAATTCAATTTCATCACCCAGCGGAGTTGAGGTTCCGTGAGCATTAACATATCCAATTTCAGAAGGGTCAATTTGAGCTCGCTTAAAAGCTGCTTGCATAGCCCGATAACCTCCACTTCCATCCGGTGATGGTGCCGTAACATGATGAGCATCACCTGATAGGCCATAACCAATTACTTCGCCATAAATATTAGCCCCACGAGCCTTAGCGTGCTCATATTCTTCAAGTATCAGCATCCCCGCACCTTCGCCAATTACAAAACCATCACGGTCTTTGTCATAAGGTCTCGATGCACGTTCTGGTGTATCGTTAAAATGAGTACTTAGCGCTCGGGCCTGATTAAAACCAGCAACGCCGACGCCACAAATAGCTGCTTCCGCACCTCCAGCTACCATAACATCTGCGTCATCGAGTGCTATCATTCGGGCTGCATCGCCGATCGCGTGTGTGCCAGATGCACAGGCAGTTACGACAGCATGGTTGGGTCCCATTAAGCCATGACGAATTGAAACATTTCCCGCAACAAGGTTAATTAAACAACGAGGTATAAAATGCGGGCTCACCTTACGAACGCCGCGTTCGTTCATATTTATACTTTCTTTTTCAATACCCGGAAGGCCACCAATTCCAGCACCAATAAGAGCACCAGAACGCCATTTTTGTTCAATAGTTTCAGCTATATAACCACTATCAGCCATCGCCATATCTGCAGCAGCCATACCGTATAGAATAAAATCATCAACACGCTTACGGTTTTTGGGTTCCATCCAGTCATTAGCGTTAAATGTCCCATTAGTCCCGTCCCCTAAAGGAACTTCACAGGCAACCTGTGCCGAAAGACCTACTGGGTTAAATCTAGTAATCGACCCCGCGCCACTCTGACCAGCAATCAACCGTTTCCACGATTTTTCGAGGCCAGATGCCAGTGGAGTTACTAACCCAAGCCCCGTTACAACAACTCTTCTCATTCATTAAACCTTACAAATATTATATATTGATGCGAATGCTAACCAATAAAACCTCATATAACAAGACCGCGAACGTAATTTTATCTAAATAATATAGATAATTTAGTTCGCGGTCATTTTATTTTTCTGAGATAAACTCAGAAATTAACCATTTGCTTCAATGAATGAAATAGCATCTTGAACAGTAAGAATTTTTTCTGCTGCATCGTCTGGAATTTCACAACCAAACTCTTCTTCAAAGGCCATGACCAATTCAACCGTATCAAGACTGTCGGCACCTAGGTCGTCAATAAAACTTGCTGTGTTTGTTACTTTATCTTCATCAACACCAAGATGTTCTATAACAATTTTTTTAACGGCTTCAACTACATCAGTCATTTCATAATCCTCAAATAAAGGGCTTTCAATAAAGCCTCTGTTAAACATTTCATATAACTCTAAATAGAGTTTGGGGCTTCCTAACACACTTAAATAGGATTTGCCAAGCCCTAAATCATCGCCATACCACCATTTATGTGCAAAGTTTGTCCCGTAATGTAGGCAGATTCTGGGCTTGCTAAGTATAAAACACTTGCCGCAATCTCATTTCCTTTGCCTAAGCGACCCGCAGGAACGTTGGTTAATAACGCTATTTTTTGATCTTCTGTGAGGTTATCTGTCATTGGGCTCTCGATAAAACCTGGGGCAACACAATTAACGGTAATGTTTCTTGATGCAAGCTCATGAGCAAAGCTTTTTGACATACCAATCATACCTGCTTTAGATGCAGCATAATTAACCTGTCCTGGATTTCCCGTTACGCCCACAACCGAAGTGATATTAATAATTCGACCCCAACGATTTTTCATCATACCCCTCATCACACCTTGGGTCAGATTAAAAGCTGCTTTCAAATTCACCTGCATCACGTCATCCCAGTCTTCGTCTTTAAGCCGCATGGAGATATTATCACGAGTAATTCCAGCATTATTTACTAAAATATCAACTGCACCCAATATTTCAGACGCCCTTTTCGAAAGTGCTTTTATGCTATCAGGGTCACTAAGATTAGCCGACACGGCAAAAGCTCTATCACCAAGTTCATCTGCAAGCTTTTTCAATGGTTTTTCACGTGTGCCTGAAAGAACTACGCTTGCTCCTGCACCATGAAGAGTATGTGCAATTGCACTACCAAGACCACCTGAGGCACCTGTAATTAACGCACTTTTACCAATTAAATTAAACATTTTTTATACTCTCCATTATAAATTTAATTCATCAACAAAAGCTTCCATATCAGCCATTGTTTGAATAGATTTTCCTGAAATATTCTTATTAATCCTTTTAACTAGGCCACCCAAAACTTTGCCTGTGCCTAATTCTATAAGGTCAGTAATTCCAAGTTCTCCCATTCTCAAAACACTTTCTCTCCATCTTACACGACCAGTTACCTGTTTAACTAAGTGACTTCTAAGTACATTTGGATCAGTCACTTCGTCTGCACTTACGTTAGTAATTATGGGAACATTTGGAGAATTAAAAGTTGTTTCTGCAAGCGCATCAGCCATTTCATCGGCGGCAGGTTGCATCAGCATACAATGAAATGGTGCGCTGACCGGAAGTAAAATAGCTCTTTTAATGCCAGCTTCTTTTGCTATTTCCATTGCTCGCTCTACAGCACCCTTATGTCCACTGATTACGACTTGACCATCGGCGTTATCATTTGCTGCCGTGCACACCTCTTCACCAGCAGCCTTGGCAGCAATATCTACAACAACTGAAAATTCAGCTCCCATAATCGCCGCCATAGCACCAACACCAACTGGCACAGCACGTTGCATGGCCTGCCCACGAATTTTTAGTAACTTTGCCGTATCCGATAAACCAAGAGTACCCGTGGCTGCAAGAGCAGAATATTCACCAAGGGAATGCCCAGCCATATATGTAGCCTCGTCACCGACCCTTAATCCAAATTCCGTTTCAAGGACCCGAACAATAGCCATACTTGATGCCATTAGTGCCGGTTGCGCATTAAATGTAAGTGTTAAATCCTCAATGGGACCTTCAAACATCAGAGATGACAAGTTTTGATCAAGTGCATCATTTACTTCATTAAAAACAGAAAGTGCGTGAGTTGAATTTTCAGCTAATTCTTTACCCATTCCTACAATTTGACTACCTTGTCCAGGAAATACAAATGCTCTTTTCATATAAAAAATTCCTCGATTAAATTAAATTATTAACCAACTCATAACAAATCACCCCACACTGTCAAGAAAAGCTGAATTTTTAATTAATAAAAAAAATTAAAAACCTTCATATATCCCTTGCCTTACATAAGGTTTCATGTATATTGCGCGCTTCTTATGAATTAAATAAGTGCTCGGTTAATTTTGTAATGTGGCTTTTTGATATTCGCTGCTACCCCGATAGAGTAACTACTAAAGGAAATTGCTAAATGTCTTTATATGAATACACATATATCGCTAGGCAGGATATCCAACCTCAACAGGTTGACGCGATAACTGAATTCTTCACTAAAATTATCTCTGATAATGGTGGTGACGTTGCCAAGACAGAATCTTGGGGTCTTCGCCCTCTTGCTTACCGGATTAAAAAATATAAAAAAGGTCATTATGTTCATCTGAACCTAGATGCCCCTCACTCAGCTGTTGCAGAATTAGAGCGTAATGCACGTCTTCACGAAGATGTAATACGCTTCATGACAATTCGTGTAGATGAATTTGAAGAAGGCGATAGTGTTGTACTTCGTTCAAGAGACCGCGATAGTCGCCCAAGCCGAGACGAACGAGGGCCTCGCCCAAGCTTTAATCGCGACGAGAAGCCAAGCTTTAAACGCGAAGAAAAAACTGAGGGAGACAAGTCATGAGTATAGATAGCGCATCATCATCACAGGCAGGTGCACGCCGTCCATTCTTTCGACGTCGTAAGACATGCCCTTTTTCAGGGTCTCATGCACAGAAAATTGATTACAAAGACGTTCGTACCCTCTCCCGTTATGTGTCGGAACGCGGTAAAATAGTTCCAAGCCGCATCACAGCCGTATCAGCAAAAAAACAGCGCGAGCTTGCAAAGGCCATTAAACGTGCACGTAATTTAGCTCTCATCTCATACCTAAATAAATAAGGAGAACTAGCATGGATATTATCCTACTCGAACGTGTAGCAAAACTTGGCCAAATCGGTGACGTTGTCTCTGTTAAAAATGGATTTGCACGTAATTTTCTTCTTCCGCAGAAGAAAGCCCTACGAGCGACCAAAGCTAACATGGCTGTTTTTGAAGTACAGCGGAAAGACATTGAAGCAAATAATCTTGTAGCAAAATCAGAAGCTGAAGCACTTGTTGCTAAAATGACAAATATATCTGTTATACTTATCCGTCAAGCTGGGGAAAGTGGTCAGCTATTTGGTTCAGTATCATCACGTGATATCGCTGACGCTCTCGATGCAACCGGTTATAAAGTTGGTAAAAACCAAATTATTCTTAATCGGGCTCTTAAGACACTTGGGCTTTATGATATTACAGTCCGCCTTCATGCAGAAGTTGATGTTAGTATTGTTGTTAACGTCGCACGCTCTGCCGAAGAGGCAGAAATTCAAGCTGCCGGAGGAGACATCGATGCAGAAGCAGCAAGCGAAGAGTTTGCGGTTGAGGACTTCTTTGAAAATGAAGAAGACGCTGATACAGCTCTAAACCCTGTTGCTAAAGATGAAGATGCTCCAGTTGTAATAGATACACCTCCTGATGAAGATGAAGTACAGAAGTAGTCTTCTTTTACATAATTTTTAAAGGGCTGCCTTTTGGTAGCCCTTTTTTATATAAATCTTATATTTTAGCATTAATTAAAAATTATCATAATTTTTGCATCTTTGAAGATATACATTTTCAAATTATAGTAATATAGTAAATTATTCTTAAATATGGGTATTCCAATGTCAGATTATTCAGAAATTCCGATTATTCAAGATAATAATCGCTCAGAAAGCACCCCTAATGAGGATATTCCCTATAAGGAAGTTCCCCATAATCTTGAGGCTGAGCAAGCTTTACTTGGAGCTATCCTTGTTAACAACGATGTTATGGAAAAGGTGCAGGATTTTCTGCAACCAGAGCATTTTGCTAATGGCGCACATAAAAAAATTTTTGAATCTAGCCAAATTATGATTGAAAAAGGACAACTGGTAACTCCAGTTACTTTAAAACCATTCTTTGAGAAAGATCAGTTGCTTGATGATGTTGGTGGGTCAAAGTATCTTTCTAAACTTGCGGCATCAGCAATTACAATTATAAATGCTATTGATTACGGCCTGTTAATATACGATCATGCTGTTCGACGTAACCTGATAGACCTTGGTACCGACATAGTAAACAAAGCATACGAGTTTGACGTAGATGAAACTTCAAAAGAACAAATTGAGGATGCTGAAAGGCAGCTTTATTCTATGGCCGAAAATGGAACGGCCGAGGGTGGATTTAAAGATTTTAAAACATCGGCCATTACTGCCATAAATGTAATAGGTGGCGCGCTTCAACGCAAAGGCGGCCTTGCAGGAATAACTACTGGATTTGAAAGTATAAATAAAAAAATAGGTGGCCTTCATAAATCTGATTTATTGATTATTGCTGGAAGACCAGCAATGGGCAAAACAGCCTTGGCCACGAATATTGCCTTCAACGCTGCTAAGGCTTACGTGCAAGATAAGGCATCTGGTGTCCCAGATGATCAAAATAAAGGCGCTGTAGTTGGTTTTTTTTCGCTTGAAATGGCATCGGATCAACTGGCAAGTCGTATTTTGGCAGAACAGGCCGGTTTATCTTCCCAGGATATGCGTCAGGGTAAATTGAGCCAGGAAGAATTTAACCGGCTCTCTCGCGTTGCTATGGAGCTTGAGGGCCTACCCCTTCACATTGATGATACAGCTGGACTTTCGATTGGTGCTCTACGTACACGAGCTCGTCGTCTACAGCGCCAAAAGGGGCTGGGACTGGTAATTGTTGATTATTTACAGTTACTAAGCGGAACAAGAGGGAAAGGTAAAGGACCAGAAAATAGAGTTCAAGAAGTTTCGGAAATTACTCGTGGTCTCAAGGCGTTGGCAAAGGAGCTCGAGATCCCCGTGATTGCCTTGTCGCAGCTAAGCCGTGCTATTGAAAGTCGCGATAATAAGAGACCGCTCTTATCAGACCTTCGTGAATCCGGCACTATTGAACAAGATGCTGATATGGTGACCTTCGTTTACCGTCCGGAATATTATCATCAGCAGCAAGAGCCGGATAACGGCACACCTGAACATATGCAGTGGCTAGAAGAAGGCGAAAAACTATTAGGTCTCGCCGAATTTATTATTGGCAAGCAACGTCACGGGCCGACTGGAATTATTGAACTCCAATTTGAAGCTGAAATCACAAAATTCAGTGATAGGCCACTAAGCCCAGGATACCATGCAGAAAAACACTGAATATGAACATCTCTGACGTTTTAAAAAAATCTTCTGCCCAACTTGATGTAGAATTAGGAAATATAATTAATAATTATAATACTCTTTCTTCTGCGTCTCCAGGCGCAAGCTGTGCTGCTGTAGTTAAGGCAAATGCTTATGGTCTTGGTTTAGAAAAAGTAGTGCCGGCGATCTACTATAATACTAGATGTAATGTTTTTTTTGTTGCAAGCCTTAGTGAAGCTATAACCTTAAGATCAATCCTAGTGGACGCAACAATTTACGTTTTTGATGGGCTTTTCCAAGATCAGGTTGATACCTATCTCACTCATAATATTCGCCCAATACTGAATGATTTAAACCAAATAAAAATGTGGAATAGCCGCCGGCAACCCTGCGCAATACATTTTGATACAGGTATTAATCGGCTAGGTTTGAGTAAGAATGATACTGAAAAATTTCTAAATAGCACCAATGATTTAAATATAACTCTTATTTTAAGCCATCTAATCAATTCCGAAGATCCTGATCATAAGAGTAATATAGATCAACTTAATAAATTTACTAAAATTACCCGCGCGTTAAAAAACATTCCGGCTAGTCTCTCAAATTCGGCTGGTATCTATCTTGGTGCAAATTATCATTTTGACTTAGTTCGACCAGGCATAATGCTCTATGGAGGAAACCCTGGACTTCCTAAGCGCCCTAGTGGAATTCATGATGTCATTACTTTAAGCGCACGAATTTTGCAAATCAGAAATCTCAATCCTGGTATGTCCGTGGGCTATAAAGCAATTTGGACTGCCCGCCAACCCTCAAGGGTGGCTCTTCTTAACGTAGGTTACGCAGATGGAATATTTAAAACTTCGGATAGAAATGCTCAAGTCTTTGTCGCTGGTGCGTTGGCACCAGTGATCGGAAAAGTATCTATGGATATGATAGCTGTGGATATTACAGAAAGAGTATTTGATGGTGTCGGAGTTACAGATATTGTGGAAATACTGGGTTCGCATATAACACTTGAAATGATAGCTAAAGTCTCTACTTTAGAGCAATATGAAATTTTGACCGGCATCGGTTTTAGATATAATAAAAATTATAATTTAAGGATATAAATTTGATGAATTTCTTGGCCGTTATCGGACGGGTTATCATATCTTTTTTAAGGACGTCCGGGCGAATTGGCATTTTTGCCTCCAATGCCATTACTTGTATGCTCACACCACCCTACTATCCTCGCGAACTATTACGTCATATGATAAATATAGGCTATTATTCATTGCCTGTTGTTGGTCTTACAACTCTTTTTACTGGTGCTGCACTTGCTGTTAATATTTATGAAGGAAGTTCACGTTTTAATGCAGAAAGTACATTACCAACGATTGTAGTTATTGGTATGGTTCGAGAACTAGGACCAACACTTTGTGGCTTGATTGTTGCCGGACGGGTCAGCGCATCTATGGCGGCCGAACTTGGCACCATGAGGGTCACAGAACAAATTGATGCACTTCATACCTTATCCACAGATCCATTTAAATATTTGATAGCCCCAAGGATCATTGCAACTGTAATAATGATGCCATTAATGTTAGTTGTGGTTGCAGATACTATTGGAGTGCTGGGCGGTTATTTACTTGCAACTACCAAACTCGGTTTTAATAGTGCTAATTATATGAAATCGACGATAGACTTCCTTGAAACCATTGATGTAATAGCCTCCTTGACCAAAGCTACTGTCTTTGGTTTCTTTATATCATTAATGGGTTGTTACCATGGTTTTAATGCTCGTGGTGGTGCTCAGGGTGTTGGTATTTCAACCACAAATGCAGTTGTTTCTGCTTGCATCATGATCCTCGTATCAAACTATGTAGTCACGGAGATGTTTTTTTCATCATGAGTAATATAACTCCAAAAATTGAACTTAAAAGACTCCAAAAGAAATTTAATAGAAAGATTGTCCTTGATAGTATTAATCTTAAAATTATGCCCGGCGAAAGCATGGTCATCATAGGCGGTTCTGGATCTGGTAAATCAGTGACCCTTAAATGTATCCTTGGGCTAATGTATCCTGATAGTGGCAGCATTAAAATTGATGGTACTGAAATGGTCAACATATCCATCAAAGATCACAAAAAAATTCTTAGTAAATTTGGTATGCTTTTTCAAGGTGCCGCACTATTTGATAGTCTTACTGTTTGGGAAAACGTTGCTTTTGGATTACTTGCCCAAAGAACTTATGACCGCAAGGAAGCTAAAGCAATCGCAATTGAAAAACTACGACGCGTGGGTCTTTCTCCTGATGTAGGAGCACTAAATCCATCAGAGTTATCTGGAGGCATGCAAAAACGTGTAGGCCTTGCTCGTGCAATAGCTACAAACCCAGATATTATCTTTTTTGATGAACCTACGACTGGACTTGATCCAATAATGTCCGATGTGATTAACGAATTGATTGTTGAATGCGTAAAAGATGTGGGCGCAACAGCAGTCACCATCACACACGATATGTCAAGTGTCCGAAAGATTGCTGATAATGTAGCAATGATTTATCAAGGCAATATCATTTGGACTGGCCCCCGCGATCAAATTGATAATAGTAATAACAATTACATTGAACAGTTTGTTAATGGTAAAGCTAGTGGGCCTATCAAAATGGAACTTTTAAAAGGATAACGCCTTAAATGGCAAAACAAAAGCATATATATATCTGTAATTGTTGTGGATCCACATATAGTAAGTGGATAGGTCAATGTGAAGGCTGCAACGAATGGAATACATTAGTCGAGGAGGCGTCAGAAAACTCTCCTACTGGCCTTGGTAAACTAGCCACAGCCAAAGGTAACATCATTACCCTATCAGCCTTGAAAGGCGATGAAGAAATCCTCCCCCGCATGATCTCAAAAATTGGTGAATTTGATCGAGTTACTGGTGGCGGCCTCGTGCACGGCTCTGCAATACTAATTGGTGGTGACCCTGGTATAGGAAAATCAACCATAGTCCTACAGGCCGTTAGTAAGCTTGCAGGAAATAATGTATCAACCGTCTATATTTCAGGTGAAGAGTCAGTTGCACAGGTAAGGATGCGGGCTGAGAGGCTTGGTCTTTCTGATAGCACCGTAAGTCTTGCTTCCGAAACTAATCTTCGCGATATCCTAGCAACCCTTACCAAGGGTAAGTGCCCAGACGTGGTAGTGATAGATAGCATCCAAACTATGTACGCAGATACTATTGAAAGTGCCCCTGGAAGTGTATCACAGGTCAGGACTTGTGCTCAGGAGTTGATCCGGTTTGCTAAGAAAAAAAATGTTTGCGTTATACTTGTTGGGCACGTCACAAAGGATGGACAGATTGCTGGCCCACGTGTTCTTGAACACATGGTCGACACCGTCCTTTATTTTGAAGGAGATCGTGGCCACCAATTTAGAATTCTTCGGGCAGTAAAAAACCGTTTTGGTGGTACCGATGAAATAGGTGTTTTCGAAATGGGGGAACTGGGTCTTACAGAAGTACCAAACCCATCCGCATTATTCCTTGGTGATCGTGACGGAGATGTAATCGGAGCAGCAGTCTTTGCTGGAATGGAGGGCTCTCGACCAATGCTTGTTGAAATTCAGGCACTTGTTGCTCAGTCATCTCTTGGAACTCCTCGTCGAGCTGTTGTCGGCTGGGACAGTGCTCGTCTTGCAATGATCATCGCTGTTCTTGATGCACGGTGCGGTCTTGGCCTTGGTGCATTTGATATTTATCTTAATGTTGCCGGTGGCCTTAAAATATCAGAGCCCGCCGCTGATCTAGCAGTCGCAGCAGCATTAATATCATCGCTTTCTGGTGACCCAATTGCAAAAGAAACAATAATTTTTGGTGAAATAGCTCTTTCCGGTGAAATTAGACCTGTTGGCCAGGCCGATTCTCGACTGAAAGAAGCACAAAAACTAGGCTTTTCTCAAGCATTTATTCCATCAAAACTTAACCATAAAAATAAAAAAATAAAAATAGCTGAATTGGATCAATTAATAAAACTTGTTGATATTATTGCCCCAAATCTAGAATAATATAATAAACATAAAGGATAAAAACATCAACGCCATAGATATCATAGTTCTATTGATAATAGGATCGTCAGTTTTAATCGCCCTAACACGAGGTTTTTCAACCGAAGCCCTCAGTCTTGTAGCATGGATTTTAGCACTTTTTGTAACGCTTCAATGTCACCCAATACTTTATCCTTATATAGCTGATTTAGTTCAACCAGATATTATGGCCAGCATTATTAGTTATGCAACGATTGGTATTATTAGTTTAATTACCTTTAAGTATGTGGGTTCAATAATAGGTAAAACAATAAAAAATAGTCATATCGGGGCACTAGATCGTGCCCTTGGTATTCTTTTTGGAATGGCACGTGGGATGCTACTAATTAGTTTTGCCTATCTACTGACAACCCCTTTTTTTTCAAGAGATGAATACCCTAAGATGTTTATGGAAGCAAAGGCCCGTCCATTGGTTGAGTACGGGGCAAGTATTTTGAATTCCATGAACCCTTATAAGGATGAGCCTTTATTTGAAGAAAACCATTTTGGTAAAGAATGGTTTAATATTCTTAAAAATGTTGTTCCTGCATTCCCCTCTAGTAAAAAAAATATAGATGCTGAAACCCAGTATGATAATAAAAGTAGGGAGGAATTGGATAAACTTATTCGCAATGATACAAAAACATAAAAAAAGGTTCACAATAACTTCAAATAACAATATATAGATGTACAAGTAATTCCAACTGAGTTTAATTAATGACGGATCATATAAGTTCCTCGAATTTCTCCCCTACTCATTTTGATACACATCAATTGAATAATGATAAATTTAATGATGAATGTGGTGTGTTTGGTGTGTTTGCGACCCCAGAAGCCTCAACCCATACTGTGCTCGGTCTTCATGCTCTTCAACACAGAGGACAGGAGGCCGCTGGTATTGTTAGCCAAGCCGATGGACAGTTTTATTCCCATAAGTCTTTAGGACATGTTGCTGATAATTTTAATACTAAGCCCGTGATTGAATCGTTGCCAGGGGATAGCGCTATTGGCCATGTTCGTTATTCTACCTCTGGCGGGACTGGACTACGTAATGTCCAACCACTTTTTGCAGACCTTGCAAGGGGCGGGTTCGCTGTTTGCCACAACGGCAATCTTACTAATGCCTTAACGCTTAAAAAACAACTGGTCAATAAAGGGGCTATTTTTCAATCTACATCAGATTCTGAAGTTGTTATTCATTTAATTGCCACTAGCACATATCCAATTTTACAAGATAAATTCATTGATGCTATGCGCCGAGTTGAAGGGGCATTTGCTTTTGTTGCACTCAGTCAAGACTGCCTTATCGGTGCTAGGGATCCGCTTGGCGTTCGTCCACTTGTCATTGGAAAACTCCCTCACGACGGTTATATCTTTGCTTCTGAAACATGTGCTCTTGATATTATTGGCGCAGACTTTATTCGGGATGTAGAGCCTGGCGAAGTGGTTACTGTCACTAAAGAAGGTATGACTAGCGTTAAACCTTTTCCTTTATCAAATCCGCGACCATGCATATTTGAACATGTTTATTTCTCTCGACCAGACAGTCTCACAAATGGAACTAGCGTCTACAAAGTGCGTAAAAATATTGGCAAAGAACTAGCAAAAGAATGTAAGCTTGATGCAGATCTTGTAGTTCCAGTCCCTGATAGTGGTGTTCCAGCAGCAATTGGTTATGCACAAGAAGCAAATATTCCATTTGAGCTTGGTATTATAAGGAACCATTATGTAGGCCGGACTTTTATCGAGCCATCGGATACCATTCGCCATCTTGGAGTAAAACTTAAACATAATGCAAACCGTGGTGAGCTTGAGGGTAAAATTGTTGTTCTTGTTGACGATAGCATCGTTCGAGGTACCACATCGGTTAAAATTGTTGATTTGGTGCGTCAGGCTGGTGCCAAAGAGGTCCACTTATATATTGCCAGCCCACCAACCACCAACCCATGCTTTTATGGGGTTGATACACCGGATAAAGATAAACTTCTTGCTTCTCGTATGTCTCTCGAGGAAATGGCAAAGCATATTGGAGCTGATAGCCTTAAATTTATTTCCATTGACGGCCTTTACCGTGCTGTTGGTGAAAATGGAAGAAATAACTTAATACCCCAGTACTGTGATGCCTGTTTCAGCGGCGAATATCCAACTCAACTTACCGATAATAATGCGTCTGATGATGATAAACAATTCTCACTCCTTACAGATAGCCATTAATGATGTTTAAAGATTATATTGCAGTTGTGACAGGTGCGTCTCGAGGTATCGGCTACGCCACAGCGAAAGCCCTCGCCGCTAATGGTGCACATGTCATAGCTATTGCCCGCACCGTGGGTTCTCTAGAAGACTTGGATGACGATATTAAAGCAAATGGATGCGGCTCAGCTACATTAGTTCCTCTTAATATCACTGATTATGATGCTCTGGATAGGTTAGGAAGTGTAATTGCGGAAAAATATGGTAAGCTTGATATTCTAGTTGGAAATGCAGCTACGCTCGGTGATATTACCCCTATCAGCCATTTAAAGCCAAAGGTCTGGCAGGAGCTAATGGATATAAATGTTAGTGCAAATTATCGGTTAATTAGGTCTCTGGATCCACTTCTACGTGCATCTAGGAATGGAAGAGCTATTTTTCTAGGATCTTCAAATATCGTCCGAGACCCACGACCATTCTGGGGTGGTTATGCAGTAAGTAAGGCTGCTTTAGAATGTTTGATAAATACCTATGCAAAAGAAATTGAAACATCGAACCTTCGGGTCAATATTTTAAACCCTGGTGCACTTAGAACCGCCATGCGCGCACGTGCAGTCCCGGGGGAGAATGCGCAGATCCTAGACACTCCCGCTGATCTAATGCCGCTGATGCTCAAACTTTGTTCGCCCGACTTTAATGATAATGGAAAGATTGTTGATTATGTAATGTGGAAAGAAGATAAAGATAACTTCTTTTTTTAACTTATTAGGAATTTACTGGTCAATTTATCCATACACTAAACACTGCTAGTCGAAAATATTCTCTTACCACTACCCAGCACTTATTATTTTATCACTTTTATAAATGATCATCATGTGGATAATGATAAGCAGCTAATTTATTACCATCAAAATCTCGAAAATAACAAATATAATAGTCACCATTTCGAATACCCGGAGGCCCTTCACATGATGCTCCAGTCTTGATAGCACAGTCATAAATTTTATGAACCATCTCATTATTATCTAATGCAAAGGCTATCATTGAACCATTACCTATGGTTGCCTCACTACCATTAAATGGGATGCAAATAGAAAAAGAAGGTTGACCCGAATTATCGCTCCAAAGAACAAATTTTTCATTTTCCATTATGCGTTTAGCACCAATAGTACCGAGAACGACATCATAAAATTGAGCAGATCTAGCAATGTCATTAACGCCAATCATTGTATAACCAATTTTCATAACTTCACTTCACTTTACCCCATCTCAAATTTTTGATAAACATTTTTACTAACATCAGGCTCGTATAATTAGGAAAAATACCAGACAATTAAATGTGAAACTGAAAAAACCTTATCAACAGGTTTTCCAACTGCTAAAATTTTATTTGCATCTATAATTTCAAAATATGTATATTATTATTTAGTTGTTAATCTTTTTTATAAGGGTTGTCACCCTTTCGCAACATGATCCGAATTGGAATACCTGGCATATCAAAGTCCCACCTTATCTCATTTAAGAGATATCTAACATAGCTGTCCGCAACATCACTAGGTCTATTTGTAAAAATAGCAAATGACGGAGGTCTTGTTTTAACCTGCGTAATATAGCGCATTTTTGTCCGTCTACCTTTTACCGAAGGTGCCGGATGATAAGCCATAGTCTGTGCCAGCCATTTATTAAGTTTTGCCGTACTTATACGTCGGTTCCACAGTTTATATGTAGAAAAAATTTGAGGCATCAGTTTTTCAATCCCACGTCCAGTTAGAGCAGAAATCGGAACAATGGGTATACCTTTGATTTGAGGAAGACTATGCTCAAGCTTATGAGCTATATCCTTCATAACTTCTTGACGATTTTCTAAAAGATCGTATTTGTTCAGACCAATAACTAACGCACGCCCTTCCTGAACGATTAAGCTGGCAATAGATAAATCCTGTTTTTCAAAAGGTTGAGTTGCATCTATAAGCAAGACAACCACCTCCGCAAAATTAAGTGCGCGGATAGTATCAGCTACAGATAGCTTTTCGAGTTTTTGCTGAACTCTGGATTTACGACGCAACCCAGCAGTGTCAAATATTCTAAGTTCACGGCCTTCGTATGTATAATTAACACCAATACTGTCCCGAGTTAGACCAGCTTCAGGCCCAGTAAGCATTCGTTCTTCACCAAGCAACTTATTAATTAAAGTAGATTTACCAACATTAGGGCGACCAACAATGGCCATTTGCATTGGCAGCCCGTCATCTTCTTCACTAAGAAGCGCGTCTTCTTCACTTACCTCACCTTTAATGATTATTGATTTTATAGTTACTTCTTCTTGTGGCTTCGCCAGCGGATCCATACCAAGTTCTCTTAATGCTTCATCAAACGCATCACTGAGGTCTGCAAGTCCTTCACCATGTTCTGCCGAGAAGGGTATCGGGTCTCCAAGACCAAGTGTATAAGCCTCATAACGACCAGCATCACCTGCCCTTCCTTCCGCTTTATTACAAACAAGAACCGTAGGTTTTTTACCCCGCCGCAAAATATCTGCAAAGTGTTTATCCAAAGGTGTTACACCGGCACGGGCATCAATTATAAAAAGTGAAAAGTCAGCCTCTTCAATTGCCATTTCAGTTTGATGTCTCATGCGTGCTGATAGGCTATCATCTTTGCCTTCTTCAAGGCCAGCCGTATCAATGATCCTAAACTTAAATTCCCCCAGCGAAGCCATAGCATCACGACGATCCCGTGTAACCCCAGGCGTATCATCAACAAGTGCCAGGCGCTTACCAACCAATCGATTGAAAAGGGTTGATTTACCCACATTGGGCCTACCAATAATTGCAACAGTAAAAGTCATGTTTATTCAATTCATAATGAAAGTGAAGCAGCCTAGCGCATAGCTACAATTTCGCCATCTTCAACTAAAAAATAAAGCGTAGCGTTAGATACAATAGGTCCCATAGAACTATCATCTGGAAGGTCGATACCTCCGGTGACTTCTCCAGTATAAGGAGAAAGAGTTAATGCGTATCCATGCGATGATGTAACGATAACCCTATCCCCAGCTAATGTAGGACCATGCCATTGAACCGGTTCTTTACGAAGGTCCGGATCTGAAAACCGCTCAAGTTGGGTTATCCAAATAATACGTCCTTCACGTCTTGTCATACAGATTACTTCAGATTCAGTAGTGACAACATAAATAAATTCCCCTGCGACCCAAGGTGTGTCTGCAGAACCTACACTTTGCTCCCAAAGACGGACGCCACTACGTAAATTAACGGCAACCATTCTCCCACTATGACTTATCAAGTAAACATTACCGTCATAGATAACTGGGTGCCCATCAATATCACGTAGTGAAGCCATTGCCGTAAGGCGACCCTGGCGGTTCAGTGTATCAGTCCAAAGTATTCGACCATTTTCAACACGCATTGCATAAACTTCACCCGATGAATAAGTGACAATAATAGTATTTCCAATAACTGCAGGGCTCGCATTCCCAGCTAGGCCAGCTGTTTCTGCAATACCAACCTCATCCCAAATAATCTCACCATCTTCTGCATTTAGAGCAAAAATATGGTTATCATGTGTAACACCGAATACTCTTCCATCGGCATACGTAGGGGCACCGCGCATAGGAACACCTATATCCTCAACCCATAATTCGCTTCCATCAAAAATGTCAAGTGCACCGAAATGACCGTATCCAGTTATGAAATACAGGGCATCATCACCAATGGTAACACCACCACCGTATCCAAGCATCTCGGTCTCACCTTCCATAAAAATTTGTTTTTCCCAAATTTTTATTCCTGTATCAGCATTAAGTGCTGATATAAGTGAGTTGGCATCAATAACGTACAGTATACCACTCTTAACGACTGGTTCAGATACTAGAACTTTCCGTCCATTAGATCCCTCGCCTATATCGTAACTCCAAATACGTTTTGGATTATCAGAAATTTCTAAGTGATGCAGAATATGCTGCTTGTTTCCACCCGGTTGAGCCCAGTTTTCGTTAAGGTAAGGCTTAGGAAGTAAAACTGTTGAACCCCCAAGTTGCGGGTCAATTTTAAGTTCCTGTTCAAACGAAAGGACGGAAATTCTATCACCCTCAATAGTATCTCGGAGATCCGCACCGCCAGAAGAACTACAGGAAGATATTGCAAGCGACATCATGCAAACCAAGAAGACAGATTTATAGGCATTATATTTTTTAATCAATAAAGTTCTGATCCCGATCATAAAGTTTCCTTGCATTTATTTAATAACGCTTAAATATTGATCTGCCCGATTTTTGACGCCAGCAGGAGTTTCAACATCCACAACAAGAGCTTCAAGTCTTAAAATTGCAGCTTCTATTTCATCGTTCCTCAATTCGGAAAGGGCAAGAATTTCATTAGCAATATATCTGAACTTTGATGTGCCATTCAAAATTAGAGCAAGGCGCGCACGCACAACATCACTCTCTTCGGTATCAAGTTCAAGAATTGCTGCTTGAATATTTGCCATATCTTTATAAACACTAGCTACCGTTCCAAATTTTATAAATTGATCAAGGGTAGAAATTGCGCCTTGAATGTTGTTAGCGGCAGTTTCAAGCTCAGCTTTTTTAAAGGTGGCTATAATTTCATAACCATCAACATCACTTGCTATCACAGGTTCAAGGGCAGCAGTAATTTCTGAACCGTCTAATTTAACAGCTTTTGAAAAAGCATTAGCTTGTTCAATATATTTACTTTCAACAAATGAGGAGTAGAGGGCACGTCCAGAAACAAGCAAAACAATTCCAAAGGCGATCCCAATAATAAATTTGCCGTATTTTTTCCAAAGATTATTGATCTGCTTCTGGCGAAGGTCTTCATCTACTTCGCGAATAAATGCATCTGACACCAGCGTCTCCTGTCATTAAGTTATTAAATTATAAAATACAGCCGGAAAATAACCGATCTTAGACACAAAGGCAATCAAGCATTACTCTTAAAAATAACAAAAATCACAAAAATCACAACAAATGCTAATTTTATATGTTCCAAAGTGAAAAGAACCTATGAAGCAGCTGAAAATAAGGATTTTAATACATAAGTTCTAACATTTTTATATTTGTTTTGGAAACCGAGAAACTTATAAATAAAAGAATTTACATTTTATCTTAAGTATCAGCAACCTCTATGATGATTAGCTTCTTTGCATCCTCTATAGATTTTTTGGCAGTAATTAAAAGTTTATTATAATTATTAGCAGGGAAACTTAATGTCGATAAAAGTCCATAAAATTTCTTCGATAAGTAGTACTTTTGATCAAATTTATAATTTTGTATGACTCTATCACCATAAACCTCACCCTCCATTTTATTATAGCTAAACCTTATACTGAACCCTTCTAGCGTTTCCCTTATGTATTGAAGCATCAAATTATCAAGAGATATAGACATCGTATAGTTTCGCTCTTTTTGGGTTTCATATAAATCAATTAAGGTTCTTTTTAATTCTGAATTATTAACTAATTCGTATGAGCCTGTTGATATTAATTCGTTATATACACCTATGCTTGGAAAAAAAGAAGCCGCTACTTCAATATCTAAAATAAGATTTATTGCCTCTTGATCAGAAAGATTCTGATGATTACTTTCAATATCATCTTGTAACTTGGATATTTGATTTAAACTATCCATGAGAATAGTTTGAATTATACTTATTTGTTTAAGATCATCATTAAGAGATTGACTTAAATCGTGAATTAGTTCCTTTTTTATTTCTATGTTATTTTTTTCGGTGTTCAACTCTCCAATAAAAAAAGAGAGTAAAATACCGCACACTATTACCATACCTTCGATCACAGATTTTGCCATTTAACTTTTCACCCTAATTGTTATTCGTATCCCTTGGTTAATATATATTTTACAAACTGGTTAAATTAAAAATCAATCTCCGCAGTTGATCTAAGCTGGGAGATAAATAAGAGCCATTTAATTAACTTTTTAGGAAATTTCATTGATCCGTCTCATTTACTGGGTTAGTTAGTTAGAAGATTAATAATATAAGTGGATATCGAGTAACTGAGTTCTATAACCCAGAGTGTAAATCATTTATCAGCAAAAGTTCTGTTTGAAAAGAGCTTTTATTAGAAATATAAATAGTATTATAACTAACTACCGCAACTAAAGCATAACAAATTAAAAATGGTTTATGTAGTCGTACCCTCATTTTAGCAGCCTCAGTTACAATCAGTAGTCACACGTTTGTGCAAAATATTGCGATGAGTTAAAAAGTCTTTACAATATCTCATCTT
>JABGYD010000038.1 GCA_018675425.1 Kordiimonadaceae bacterium | reverse complement strand
CTAGTTACTTCACCTACGTTATAGGTAATACGTGAAATCATATGCCCATTGTTATTTTCAGAAAAAAATGAAACCGGCAAACAAGTATAATGATTAAATATTTCACTCCGTAAGGTATGTGTAACATTGGCGGACACTCGAGCCAAAAAATATCGCCCTAAAAAAGTCCCCAAACCACGAGCAAAAAACAAGCCCACAAAAAAGAGTGGTAAATACAGCATTCCTTCTTTGGCCTCTGTCCCCAGCGTATCAATAATATGCTTAATAACCATTGCAAATAATGGCTGGGTTGCCGCATACAAAGCAAACCCAACGAAACTAATTACAAAAAACTTCCAGTATGGTACAGCGTACTTCAAAAGCCTCTGATATGTCCCCCAGTCTGAATCTTCCCTTACACCCTTACTTCCTTTCATCTAAATTACCTACCTTAATTATTTATCAAACCAGCTAAGTCTACAAAACCCTCTCACTCTATATTTTTTCTCAAAGACTCTTGTAACAATAAAAAACGAATTAATTACAGATTTTAAGCTTACATTTTACAAACCTAAATCAACACTACTTTAATTGATTTTAATACGGCATTTTACTAAAGTAACCTTAAAGCCCCTCTACTATAATTCCCTTAATCCCACGCCAGCCTCTTGAAAAAGAAAAACTTCATTAGATCAAAACAGCTAATAACCAACCCAAACCACAAGAGGCCTATGGAACACTGAGTTACCTTAGTTGTTAAGTTAAAAATTACGTATAACGGTATTTTACCGCTCGCTTGTAACGACGAAATACAGCTAAAACCCATAGAAATTGCATCAAAGACATTTAACACAACATGTTTTATAACTCGACTTTTGAGCGAACGATCTCAATAATCTCAATCGTTGATATTAAGGGAACTCTTTTAAAATACTTAATACGACAAATATCATTAAACTTATCCTTCCAATCATCACCCATAACTAAAACGTCCGCTTTATACTTAAGAATATATTCTCTTCTATTTCTAAACTTTCCTAAAAAACTCATCAACAAACCATAAACTATTAGCAATATATAGGCGCTACTGCTCATTATATATGGGGGCTCTTTGTTCCTTAGAAAGATTTAATGCATCAGTAGAAACACCAACAATTAAATGATACCCAAGTGCTTTTGCACACTCCAATAACCTCACATGACTATAATGGAACACATTATAAGGACCAAACGTTATCACTCTCATTAGAATTCCCAATAGTTAAATTTTTTTCGTTGCTTAAACTTTCGAAAAAAATTAATTGGCTTTGGACCATTATTTTGTTTTCCATTTTCTAAAATATGCTCAACGGCCGAAATCACTCTTTTAGCAGAAAAACCATCCCTAAATGAGTGAAGGTCATTTATATAACTTTGAGGCACTATTTCTTCACCATTTCTTAATTTTTGAGTAGCTAACTCTAATTGTTTAATCAAATCGAGTGGATTACTAAAATTAAAAAAATGCTTCTCTGGCTGAACATTATTTAAAGTCACTACAGGTTTATTTAATAGGCTAAACTCACTTACTACTGACGATGTATCTGATACCATAACATCAGCAGTTTGCAATAAAGCCGCTATAGAATTAGTCTCAACAATTTGCATATTTTCATTACAAATTCGTCTATATTTGGCAATACATGCTGGGTCCATTTTAGGATGAAATTTAATTAAAATAAAATACTCATCTTGTTGGCTTAATAATTCAAATTGACTAAACAAAGCATAAGCACTCGTTAATTTTTCTGAAAACGTAGGGGCATATAAAACAATCGGTTTGGTTGCTTGTTTATATTCAGCTAAAGGCCTGGCTGAATA
Source organism: Kordiimonadaceae bacterium (assembly GCA_018675425.1). Lineage (GTDB taxonomy): Bacteria > Pseudomonadota > Alphaproteobacteria > Sphingomonadales > Emcibacteraceae > Pseudemcibacter. The sequence continues at coordinate 13,620 of JABGYD010000038.1, read as the reverse complement.
CAAAGAATCTAACTTAGGCCAACCCGTTTCTACAACATCAAAATAACCATGCTTACTTGCGAGTTGTCTAAATCTTTTCGTTTGTGCTTTACCGCAAGTACAATATAAATCGTAAAAACCTTTAAGGAGAATCCGACGCTTTTTCTTACTTTCTAACCCATGAAAAACTTGCACCTTAATTCCCGGCAAGAAATACAGTACTTCGTTACCAGGCACAAGTGTCACTGTGGGGTTATATCTAAGCACATCAATTACTGAAATTAATACTTTTTCATCACTCTGAAAAAGAGAGACATCAACTTCATTACCAGATACGAACCACACCACTTCAATATTTAAATTACGCAATTCTTGTTGAAGTGGCCGTAATATTTCAAATGAGTAATTTTGGCCTATGTATAACAAATACCGGTGAGGTTTATTCTCATTTTCCAGCATCAATTAGCCCTCCGCTATTTTCTAAATCAATTATTTGCACACCTATTTCAGCAAACAAACCTTCAAAAAAGTTAAGTTCTTTGGAATCCCCACACATTTCAGCATAGACATTTGCGTCTGGACATAACCATTTAACAGACATTACAGCCGAAGAAACATCACCCCAAGCTTCTTTAATAGTCATTAATGGTAAAAATAATTCTAATGGTAGTTCTCTAGGTATTTCTATTAAACCCATCCCTAATAAACTTAAAGGATCACCACATTGTCTTGGATGATACTTAACGCCTACTATATTTCCTTTCTTTATCTCATCTTGCATTTTGCATTTGTAAGCAGCGCGATCAAAATCTGATGCTCCAAGAAACATAGGATGGGGTAAAATAAAAACCGTTTGAATGCTGGCAATTTTCAAAACATCTAAATCAAGCCGTTCTGCATAAAAATATAAGAATTCTTTTATATTTTTATGTCTAAACCAAGACGGCTCAAAAAGTTTAATCGCTTTTTTTTTGATTGCCCTATTAGCTAAATCAGGAAAACAAACTATTGAATTATCTATCCATCGACTACCTCCCAACATTGAGGTATGACTGTACCAAGCCCCATAAACCAATTTTTTTAATTTAGCATCAAAAACCCTATCAATATATTCTGTTATTTTATTAATGCCAAGGCCATTAACATAAGTAGCGGTTCCTTCATCTACATAAGTAACTTCTACTGAATTATTTAAGTGCCTAACAATATATTGAAATTCCATACGCCGGTCATTACCAACTAATATTTTTTTTGGTTTATACCGAATTAAATAACTATCTATCTGTTGAAATATAGTTTTTCTGTGTTGCCACTTTTTTATACCACCCTTATTTGGCTTATAAAAAATAGCTGAAAAACCAAATAATTTACTTTGTTTTAAATATTCTGACACCACTGCTAAATAAAGGTGTTTATTCGTATCCTGATCGAATAAAATAACATGGTGATCTTCACTCTCATATTGTGATGCAATCGCAATGGCTGACAATAGGTGTCGCGGAGTCGTGCACATATGCAATGTAATATTAGTCATTATAATCATTAACAACTGATACTTTTAGAACACCATCCTTTAATATAGGCGTTGAAGTCTTGCTAACTATTGATATACTCATAATTAAGATAATCTAGAAGTTAATAACCCATGATATTCTTATGTTTTTAACTATTTAATTTAATAAAAAACATCCATACTCAATATTAAGTTTTTCCACTATGAATCTCACCACATTCAGCAGGCATACTTTTTTAAGTTAATATCATTAAAAAGTGCCCGTTAAGAAAGAAGTATAGAGAGTTATTTAAGATTGGTATTAACAAGCAATAATAACCAAGCGAAAAACATGTAACTCACCCTTAGCGTTAAATAACCAACCCTGCCTGTCTAAATTCACAAGAAACACTGCTTGATATATCTATGTTAAATTAATAATGTGCCGATTCCATTCTTAATCAATAATCCACTATCATATAATATTCCATCCCAACCAGCTAAGGGCAACTCATGTGACATGAGGTCACCGACCTAATAGAGCCCCTCCACGTACCATCCTAACTATCAAATAGACTCAATAGCAATCAATATAAATTAGTCAACAAGATTTTTTACAGGATAGCGTCCTAAATTCTCTAATTTTTCAAGCAAGTTGAAAAATTAAACTTACTATCGATGACAACCCCCGACGGGGTTGTAGTCTCTAGGAGGAGTAAGAAAATCTACCCATCCGAAGTGTGCGAGTAGCACGAAAGGAAGGCCGACATTTCATCCTGACTACTGCCAGGGAGCCATAACTATGCGGCTCTTTGGCATGGTCTAAGCGTACGCAGGGCATCTGGAACCAATTGATTCGATACGAGGTGAATCAATTTTTGCGACATGGGCCCCCAAAATATTTTTAATAGACTTTCCATGAAGGGCATCGTGCATATACTTATGGATGTCGAAGAAATAGACAGCTTGATCCGACACTATTTGTTTATTTATTGTTTCAAATCGCAATCCCATCTCATTTAAGATATCACCCACCCAGCCAATATTCTCAGCAATGAAAATCGTCTGATACTCAACCGTTCTTAGTTTCTCTAGATTAGCGCGCTGTCGTACATATTGAAGATATTCAGACCAAATTTCGATACGAAACGCGAAACCAAATGGCACGTCCTGTGCAGTAAAAAAATCATTGCCTGCTTTATCGTAATGCCATCGCTTAAAGAACTCTGCAGCCAAAAAATTGTTCTGCTGCATTTCATCTGAGCTACATAAACTATCAACATAGAAAGCACTCCCACCAAAACCTTCAATTTCGTGCTTTAATCCAAAATCAAAAGTTAAGACTAAATCTTGTTCGGCAATAAAATCTTCAGCATACGGCGACCAATAATCTCTTGATTCTAAAATATAAATGTTTCGAAATTTTTTATTTAAATTAATCAAAGAGAAAACCCATCATCAATCAGTAAATTCTGTCCTGACATAAGACTTGATTCATCTGACAGTAAAAACATTAACGCGCCTAACAAATCATTAGCATCTAACATACCCTTTGATGCACAATGTTTGTTATAGGCCATAAGAAAATCAGCAGATTGCCCTGCCAATATACCACCAGGACTTAGGCAATTCACTCGAATTCCCGTACCTTTAAAGTACTGAGCAAAATAGCGTGTAAGGTGTTCAATCGCAGCCTTAATTGCGGCGTACTCAACTGGCATAGTCATGGGTGTACCATCATAAACCTCAAAACGAGGTGCCATAGACCCATAAATAGACGACATGTTGATTATATTGCCATAACCCTGCTGCTTAAACGCTAAACAAAATTGCTGGGCAACAAGAAAATACCCCCCAAGATGCATATTCACGTTCTCGCAAAAATCGGCATAAGCGACATCCTCAAGTTTTTTTCCATAATTTTTATTACGTGGGTAAGCATTATTCACCAATGCATCGATGCGACCATGCCGTTGTATTAGATCAGCAATAATAGTCACAACAGAATCTTTGCTTGTAATATCTAAGTCAGCTGCTTCAGCATGGCCTGCGCAATCTTGCGCCAGTAATTTTGCTGCATCTATGTTGATGTCTGCCACAATAGCAATACCACCTCTTTCGACAATACCCCGTACAAAACACTGACCAATCGCACCAGCCCCGCCCGTCACAACAATTATTTTATTTTTTAATGAGTTTGCTTGCATGTTAATTTTCTTTGATAGATTTTATTACTTTCGCAGGGTTACCCACTGCCACTGTAAACTCAGGGACATTTTTGGTGACGACTGACCCTGCTCCAACGACTGAATTTTCACCTACCGTGACTCCTGGCAAAATGATTGCACCAGCACCAATCCATGCGCCCTGTTGAATAAAAACAGATTGAGGGTCATTATGACCCTGTTCAATAATAACAACCTTTGGATTATCATATTTATGGTTGGCGACATAAATATGTACGCCAGACCCAAGCATCACATCATCCTCAATCGTAATACATCCACCATCATGTCGAGGGTCAGCAAATAACATGCAGCCTGGGCGGATAATGACGCGATCTCCTAAACTAATTTTTGAGCAGCAAATAGCATATGCGCCTGCTCTAAATTCAGCAGCTAACCCAAATTTCAAAAACTTTGAAACACATAACGTACGCATTGTTGATTTGAAATATAATCGCCAATGGGTCAGTGGAATATCAGGGCCAATGCGGTCGGCTAGACCCCAAGATTTGATAGCATTACGTATATCCGTAAATGACATAATTAGACACTACCCTCTGTTCATCAAAAAAAATTCTGCCATCTGAAAATCTATCAAAGTATCAATATCAATCGCTCGTTCAATGGGCACATGCACCGCTTTTACACGGCCTTCAAAGGTCGCATGATAGGTCATTACAAACTCAGCGTTAGCTACATAGCAGACGGTCGCCATATCATGCACTACCGGAGCGTCTTGGCGACGGGCAATGACTGATTGAGGCGGATTAACCAGTCCCACTGTCCCATCTGCGTTAGTTTTGACCATATTAAAATACGGGCTACGATGGGCATCAGTGACGGTTATGACTATGTCGGCATCGCCTTTTTCATATTCATCTAGGCAGTTCTCTATATCTACTGCTAAACGTAGCGGCGCAGTGGTGGGTACTGACACCATCACCTCAGGTAATACCCCAGTAGTTTCCCGCAGATAATTGAGCGCATGCCGCCAAGCCAACCATTCGGGACTGTCATCACGCGCTAGCTCTGTCGGCCTTATAAATGGCACCTCTGCGCCAAAGTCACGCGCCACTGCCGCAATCTCCTCACTGTCTGTCGAAACAATGACACGCCCAATCCGCTTAACGCTAAGGGCCTGCTCAATAGCCCATGCGATTAAAGGCTTACCCCCTAATGGGCGGATATTTTTGCCGGGCAAACCCTTAGATCCACCACGGGCGAAAATAAAAGCGACGGCTTTCATAAGAGAACCTTCTTGACTTGCCTTTTCTCTACTTTAAGCATTTGACCACCGGATGCTGCTGAGCGCCGTGCTGCCTCAATAATTTGTAATACATTTAAACCATCCTCACCCGTAATCAACGGTGTTTTGTGTGCTGTTACACACTCTATAAAGTTTTGCCATTCTGCCTGATAACTATCATCACGCTGATGCAGATGGCGGGATAATTCTCGCCACTCTTTTGCACCTGCTTCATACAGATCAACCTCACCCGTTAAGCCATTCCAGCGCAAACTACCTTTTTCACCAATGGCGGTACAAAGCCTTGTTGTGTCGTGGCGAATAAAATCCAGATTAACCGTACCTATTAGTTGACGCCTATCTACTGCAGATACAAAACCCAACGTTAGGTGGGCAGTATCTTCAACATCAATCTCTAAATGGCTCTGTCGACTGAGTGTAGCTTTGACCCAGTCTACTTCTCCGAATATCCAGCGCAAGTAATCAAGCTCATGGCTGATCTCTAACAAAGCACCGCCTCCCATTTCTTGCCGTGCCGATACACCCTGTCGATAATCGCCCCCTGGGCGCCAAGAGGGTAAATACTGGCCAATTTCACACCGTACCGATAAAATTTCACCCACAACACCCTCACCTAACACATATCGGAAGTGCTGTAGTGATGGCAAAAACCGAAGGTTATAGCCTGTTAATAAAACTAGACCCTGCTCTTGGCAGGTATCAAGCAGATTAGTTACGCCATTCAGACAGACAGATAACGGTTTCTCTATGAGTAGATGCACGCCAATCTCTGCCAATCTCTGCGCAGTTGCAATATGAAACGGTGCCGGGCTGGCAATAACAGCAATCTGTGGCGCAAAGGCAATCACCTCTTCAATACTTGAAAAACTACCGTTTGAGTAGTAAGGCACTTCCTTTGTCGCCTGATGTCGCAAGACCCGTATATCTGCGTTTGGTAAAAGTTCTCGCGCCAAACATAAATGGCGCTGGCCTATACTGCCCAGTCCAACAATCAGGATGCGATTAATCAAAACGGGCATACACAATAAATTCAGTTGACATGTTTCTGGGCCAATTGTGATTGCCCCCGGTTATTGGCTAACTCAAGATCATCCGGCCTGCCCACATCAAGCCAGGGCTCATGCATCGGGTACGCTACCGTACGCTGTACCTTGGCCTGCAAGCGCTCAAACAAGGTAGGCATATCGCAGTATTCATCGGCAGTTAAAACATTTAAAACGCCTGGGTCCAGCCCATAAACACCCGCATTGATATGGCTACGGGCAATGGGCTTTTCTTCAAAACCGATGATTTCAACGCCTTGAGTTTGTACCACACCAAAGGGATGCTGCCATTCATGTACGCGTACTGCCATCGTCGCAGCGGCGGTGTGTTTGGTATGAAAATCGAGCAGTTCGCCATAGCGAATATCCGTTATCACATCTCCATTAGTGACCACAAAGGGTGCCTCTGGCAGCGGGTTCATCAAACCCAGCGCACCGGCCGTCCCCAAGGGCGACTCTTCACGCAGGTAATCAATCTGTACGCCCAAACGCTCACCATGCCCAAAATACTCTTCAATCATGTGGCCTAGATAATGAATGGCGAGCACAAAGTGGCTAAAGCCTTCACGTTTGGCTCGCTCAATAATATGCTCTAGCATTGGTTTTCCTGCGACGGATAACAACGGTTTTGGACAGTCTTCGGTATGCGGGCTCAGTCTTGTCCCTCTACCGCCTGCCATAATCACCATCAGGTTTGACCGGGCAGGCGACGTGGTCATTTCATCCCATAGATGCAGTCCAATCACATGATGCTGTTCATCCACCACAGGAATCTGTTGAATTTTATTGGCTACCATTAACTGCATCACCAACTCACGCTCCAACTCAGGTGGCACCACCAGCGCATCATGATGAATAATGCTTGTAATAGGGCTATTCATATCCAGCCCTTTGAGTAGGCCACGCCGTACATCACCATCCGATATGGTGCCTTCCAGCCCCCCCGTTTCATTAACGACCAAAACAATCTTGATGGCCGTTTGATCCAGATTTTGGATGACTTGCTCAATAGTCGTCTTGATGGGCAATATTGCTTGGCGCCAAATTTGTTCAGATGCGGTCATTTTTACACTCTTTCCGTCACAGTTCAAAACCCTCGGTAGCCTTAAACCCAAAAGTCTCGCCTCGCAAGAGACTGACATGTACCCTACAGATAGACTCTTCCCTAAAGTCATATTCTTTATTAAAATCCATCACTTTTGAAATTTTAATCATACTATTTCCTTTAAAAGCACAAAACTTTCTGCATATTCACAGCCAGCGGTTGCCCCTCTTAATGTGGCTAATGCCTTCAAATAAGCTCTATTAAAAATCGATTTTTCTTTTGTGCAAACGCCCACAACATCCACGCCAACCTCTATCATTTTTTGACCTGTAAATCATAAAACGATTTTTTTACCATCCCTGTTAAGTTTATATTTTGGATAATACTTTTTATTTTTGAACTTGCACCGCCATCACCATACGGATTTTCAACCGCTTGTAATACACACTTAAACTCTTTTGATAATGCTAGATTAAATGCGTTTAATATCTCTTTTTTAATCGGCAAACAATCAATCACACTCCTTGCTTTTATTCTACCTTTTTGCCTATCACCAATATTAATGGTCGCTTTTTTAAAGGTTGGTACTTCTGCCAGCCCGCTGGAGCTATTACCTACAACCATATCCATATACTGTAAGGCACTTAAATAACGTAATTGCCCTAATGAAGTAAAGCCCACCGCTTTATCTTTGTTCTTTGACACATATTCATCAATCATTTGATTAATAACACGCCCATCCGTATCACTGTTTGCTTTGGTAAAGATCAGTGCTGTATTTTCTTGCTCGTCAAGCGCTAATAACAATTCATTAAATTGGCGCTGCGCCGTTGCCTTTTCTAATGATGCAGGGTGAAAAGTAATTAATATATTATTTTTGTTAAGCTTAAAATTAATAGACTCTTCAAACTCTTCTTTTGATAACAGAGTAAGCTTGATAATATTATCTATCCCAAGCCCACCCACATTAAATACGCTATCTGGCTGCTCCCCTAACTGAATCACTCTATTTTTATAGGCCTCTGTTGCCGTAAAATGCAAATGACTCATTTTAGTAATTGAATGCCTTATCGCCTCATCAAACGCACCTTCTGTAGTCTCCCCTCCGTGAAGATGTGCAATAGGAATTCTTGCGATCATCGCGGCACTCACCGCACTGAAGATTTCGTATCTATCACCTAAAACCACCACCATATCTGGCTGTAACTCGTCATAACTTTCGGCAAACGATATTTGCGCCAGCCCTATAGATTTAGAAATACCTATTGAGGTATCTGAAGACAGTAGCATTTCTATTTTCTTGTCTATTTTAAAGTCTTTTTCAATTTCTTTATACGTCAATCCAAACTCAGGCGACAAATGCATGCCTGTTGTTATAATTTGTAATTCCAACGCATCATCCGCTTGAATCTCTTTCATTAGCCAATACAAAAGACCATATTCTGCCCTAGTACCCGTAATGACACAGACTTTTCTTTTATTCATATCAAGTCATCAGCCAAATAGTTTTTTTGTGCGGTTTGCCCAATCACCTCATCCCAACGCATAGGGCTTATCCCTGCTCCTGGTCTTTTAATCGTTAGGTTGTTTTCAGTAAATTGTTCACCTTGCTTTATGTCTATTTTTGCAATGAGTGATTTTCTTGCCACCGCCATATTAGGTCGCTCACTGTTGCTGACTTGCTTAACGCGAGAGCCTAACGCCAATTCTATATTACGAATGGCTTTAACCATTGCTTTAAGTTCATCTGGCTCTAAAGAGGCTTTATGATCAGGACCCTCCATCGTTTTATCTAAGGTGAAATGCTTTTCTATGACACTTGCCCCCATAGCGACCGCGGCAATATCTACTTCTATCCCTAGGGTATGATCAGAATAGCCATAAGCAATATCAAACGCTTGCCCAATAGTTTGCATGGCTTTTAAATTAACATCTTCCATTGGGGTTGGGTACATGGTGTTTGCGTGCAGTACGGTGATCCTTTTACGCTGAGTGCCCGCAGATACTAATACCGCCAAAGCGGCTTCAATTTCACCTAAATTAGCCATACCCGTGGATAAGATGACTTGTTTATTTAAAGCGCCTATCTGTTTTAAATAAGGTGAATTAGTTATTTCACCACTGGGGATTTTAAAAATGTCTAGCCCTAATTTATTAAGTAAATTAATACTGTCGTGATCAAACGGGGTCGATAAAAACAGGATGTTTTTTTCAGCGCAATAAGCCATGAGTGCTTGATGTGTATCAACATCTAACTCTAACTTTTTAATCATTTCAAACTGTGATTCTTTGCTGTCTGTGGTCTGTTTTTGATACTCTGCTTTTTGTGCCTTTTTACTGACTAAATTTTCAGCTTTAAATGTCTGGAATTTTATCGCATCTGCCCCTGAGTGAACGGCAACATCTATTAGTTTTTTTGCAAGCTCAGTACTACCATTATGATTTACACCTGCTTCTGCAATAATGAATACTTTACTCAACACCTTCCCCTAAAAATAATGTACCCGCTTTGATAAAAGCTTCTTCCGAACTTGCAACATACTCTTTGCTTGTTCCATTGCTGCCAAAAAATGACCCTTGTTTAATATCCACCCCCCCATTAATAACTGCACCAGTGGATATATGGCAATGATCCCCAATGATGGCATCATGTTCAATTAACGCTTTAGTATTAATGATGCAGTTTTTTCCAATACTCGCACTCGCATTAACCAATGCATCATGCATAATAATTGAACCTTCTCCTATTTTCGCATATTGTGAAACATATGCCCGAGGTGAAATAATCATGGCAATTTTTGCATTGAATCTCATTAGTTCGTTATATAGCTTTTGTCTAACTTTTGGCGTTCGTTTCTGCCCAATAGTTATTAAAAACTCAAAACCCTCTGTTGCCAACGTTTCTATTTGATTATCAATCCCTATAATTTCATACCCTAAAACCATCTGACCAATGTTCTCTTGTTTATCAATAATGCCAGCTATTTCATATTGTTCTGATTGCTCGATAACATCAATACAGGACTTGCAGTGTCCTCCACCACCAATCAAAATCAATTTCTTTCTCACAGCCGTACTCCACTTGGAATATTAACTACGCGATCTTCAAGCCAATATGCATTAGTCAGATCACCTAGCTGACAAGATGCGAACATTTCCAATCTGTTCATCAATTGCCAGATTGGTCGAGTCATGGTCCCTGCATCATTAGTAACATTTAAAAACTCATCTCTTGTTTTCCTGTTTTGAAGAATAACTGCATTCAACCAATAATTAGCCTTGGCATTTTCTGGCTCTTTGACAAAATTAATGTCTTTATCTGCAAAGAACTTTTCATAGGCTAAAGCAAGCTCTCGTTTATTATTCAAAATTTCGTCAAGCGTTTCCATCTGTGCGCAGCCCAAGGCGGCATTAATATTTGGCAGACGATAGTTGTAGCCTACTTCATCATGAATAAATTCGTAAAGGTGAGGAACTTTTGCGGTCGTAGTTATATGCTTTGCTCTTTTAGCTAAGACTTCATCATCAGTAATAATCATTCCGCCACCGCCTGTGGTTATAGTTTTATTACCATTAAAACTAAAGGCACTGATTTGTCCAAATGTACCTGTATGCTGACCTTTATAATAGCTTCCCAAACTTTCAGCAGCATCCTCCACCAGAGCAATATTGTATTGACTACAGATAGAGGCAATTTCATCTATGCGGCAAGGGTGGCCAAAGGTGTGCATGGGAACGACGGCCGCAATTTTTTTACCTGTTATTTTATTATAACAAGCTCCTTGTTTTTGTTCTGTGTGCTCTTTAAGAAAAGCTAATAGACTGGCAGGGCTTAATCCCATGGTATCTCTATCTACATCCACAAAAACAGACGTTGCCCCACAATAACTAATGGCATTACATGTGGCAATAAAAGAAAGCGGCTGGGTAATCACTTCACTTTGCTCATCTACACCGACCAACTTCAAGGCAATTTCTAACGCCGCCGTTCCATTAACAACGGCTACAGCATACTTTGCCCCTGTATATTCAGCCATCATGACTTCAAAGCGATCAACAAATTCCCCTACGGAAGAGACAAAAGTAGAATCAATACACTCGTTAAGATACTTTTTTTCATTCCCAAAAAAAACAGGTTCGTGTAATGGTAAAAAACCATCCGTTTGAAACTCTTGACGAATAAATTTAATTAGATCGCTAAAAGCATCACTCATTACATTTTACCGTCTAGATATTTACCGGTTTCTTTATGTGCAAAACCGGGGATCATTTTAAAAAATAGCTTAACAAGCTGTTCTTTTGACCATCCTCTTTTCCCTTTAAGTTCACTGATAGTTTTTTCAAAGTCATGCAAAAGATCATCATTAAAATTAGCTTTATTTTCAATAACACCAAGACTCATGAACCTATCCATATCTAAGGTTTCATTATCCGTATAAAATTCTTCAAAGTCTTTTTCACCCGTTGTATCACTATCAGTAAATAGACAGGGCCATTTTCCTTCATCTGGAAATGTTGCCATTAATTCTCTCGCTTCATCTTCGGATGAACAACAATAAGGCTCGTAACCTAATTGTTCTAGATACTTAATTGCTATATCAGCAAAAGAAATTAAATGTAATTGTTCGCTCAGTTTAGGAAAAAAGATATCTCTATTCTCACCAAAGATACAACTCATCAAACATAATTGGCCGGATTCTTTAGGTGTCAAAAAATAGCGTTTAATATCTTGCGGTGCAACAATCGGCTGCCTTTTCTGAATCCGTTGATTGAAGCCATGTAAAAGGGAACCATCAGAGAAAGCAACATTAGCAAAACGTGCTGTTGAAATTGAAATATCTAAACTTCGGCGCATCAAAAACATTTCCATAATTCGCTTAGATGCCCCCATCATATTAACAGGATTTGCAGCTTTATCTGTTGAGACACAGAAGTATTTTTTTGCGCCATTTGCAATAGCCTGCTGAAGTGTTTTATCCGTATTAAAGATATTCACATCAATCATACGCATTAAGGTAAAAGGGTCCTTTTCACTACGCACATGCTTTAAAGCAGAGAGATTTAAAACATAATCATATTGACCATCCGCTTTAATAAAAGCCTCGTATTCAATACTGCCAATATCTAATGCAAAAGTTTGGAAATCTCCCTTAATGTATCCATAAGAACTTCTTATATCGCGAACGAGTTCTACCATATTGTTTTCGCTTATATCAACAATATGTAACTTATTTGGATTACGTTTGAATATTTCTTTTGTAACTGCTTGTCCTATCGACCCTGCAGCGCCAAGAACCAAGAACGATGACAAGGAAACTTTATTTTTCAGTTCAACTTCATTGTGGCCAACATCAAATGAAAATAATTCTTTGTCTCGACCGATTAAAGATAAAGTTGATGTCATGTTGTTAATCCAAAAAATATTATTATGTGATACCTCAGCATAACGTATAGGTTATGAATGTCCTTGACGCCATTTTAATTTTTTACAAAAAACCACCTGATATCGATCTTATTTGCTGATTTTATCCCTTTTCTACAAAAATGGCTATTTTAGACGCCCCCCCCCCGCATAACTCCACTCTAGCAAACCATAAACGATTACATTCTTAGCTAAGCCTATAAATCGAGTTCTTGCTAAACCGTAATCTTACTTATAGGTGGCAAAGTTACGTTCTCTGTCTGATCTGATCACCTCGATGGCTTTATTACGGGCTTTATCCTCACGCAATAGCGGCTTGTTTCGATAACCCTTCCGTTGTACCTAATCGGCATACCCAACGGGTCCAATATTTTCCGTGTTTCCTTCGCGCTCTTGACTGTCATGCGTACTGCCTCAATAGAATTAGTAGTATAGGTCACTTTCCGAATGGATTCAGAAAAACGAAAAGTGACCGAAAGACTATCCCATTTCTTCCGCCATGATTGAATCACAATAGGGGATTTATCACCCCATCTCCTCTCAAGCTCATCCAATGCCAATTCAGCGACTTCTTTTTTCAAAGCCTAATCAACTCGTTTACGAGCTATGAGAAAAGCCTTAGGTGTTTAGAACCCCTCACCAAAAGTTGACGCCCTCACTCTCAGAGTGATACAGACAATGATTAAAACGCGAACGAATGAAGCGAAAGATATATGTAACTAGAGATCTAGCACGACAAGATATCTTTGATTATAGTGAGATGTTTTACAATCCAGCTCAAAAACAAAGCAGTAATGATATGCTGCCACCAACTTAATATGAAAAAAGATATTTCATGAAGTCTGGTCCCGTCTAGAAATCCAAGGCGATTCAATATAAGAACCAAGATCTCTAACTCGCTGATTCCCAAGCTATATGTTAGAATTATAACCCTCTATTTAAGATAAACTTAACCAAAAAAATATGTCGGAAATAACCATTAGCAAATGGCACTCAAGTGTTATTATTTACCTTTTACTCTGCTTCCCGATTGTTATTGGTACCGTCAAGATTTTTGGCAACCTTATTTTATTTATCATCCTTTGCTTAGGAATAATTGTTGCTATTTCCCAGAAAGCATCACCCTTTAAAATTACTGCGCTTAGAT
>JABGYD010000005.1 GCA_018675425.1 Kordiimonadaceae bacterium | reverse complement strand
TTTGTTGAGGATTGCCCATCGCAGCAAAGGTAAATAGCGCTGTTTAGCCAGAACAATCAATGTTTGTTCTTTTTCTTCCACTTTTCCCGTAACTATTAGGGCTACTGCGGCGGGTATAAACGTCACTGATAAGATCATTGCGGATATTAAAGCGATGATGACGGTGAAGGCCATTGGGTGGAACATCTTACCCTCTACCCCTGTGAGAGAAAAAATGGGCAAGTATACTGCTATGATTATCAGTTGCCCATAAATCAAAGGTTTTCTGACTTCTTTCGCCGATATGAATACTTCATTAAAGCGCTCTGATCTAGTGAGTAGCCTGCCTGCACTATTTTGTGCATTAGCTAATCGACGCATACAACTCTCTACAATCACAACTGCACCATCAATAATGATACCGAAGTCTATTGCCCCTAAACTCATCAAGTTAGCACTAACTTTGCCTGCCGCCATCCCCGTGAATGTGAACAACATAGCTAAAGGAATCACTAACATCGTGATAATTGCTGCCCGTATATTGCCTAAAAAGATAAACAAAATGGCAACGACTAACAGCGCTCCTTCAAGCAGGTTAGTTTTTACCGTATTGATAGCTTTATCAATTAAAATTGTTCGGTCATACACCGTCCTTGTTATTACACCTGCCGGTAAAGTTTGATTAATTTTTTTTAGCTGCTTTTCAACGGCAATTGATACTTCTCGACTATTTTCACCTACTAACATGAACACGGTCCCTAATACTACTTCTTGACCATTTTCTGTCGCAGCGCCACTTCTTGATTCGCTCCCAATCATGACCTCAGCAACATCTTTAATACGTACTGGGACGCCCGCTTTAGTTTCTAGCACAATATTACCTATATCTGCTAGGTTACTAACTTGCCCTGGCACGTGAATCAAATACTGTTCACCTGATTTTTCAATATAACCTGCACCAATATTGGCATTGTTATTTTCTAGTGCCAAAACTAAATCTTTCAGGGATAACCCTCTTGATACTAAGCGGTCGATATAAGGTGCCACCTGATATTGTTTTACGTAACCACCAACAGTATTAATTTCATTAACTCCTGGCACATTCCGTAATTGCGGTTTAATGATCCAATCTTGGACCTCACGAAGATCCATTAAGGTGTAAGGGGTATTGTCTATTTTTAAGGCGCCTTCTTCAGCTTCAACGGTCCACATAAAAATTTCGCCGAGCCCTGTTGAAGTTGGGCCCATTTCAGGAATAATACCAATAGGCAGACTCTGTTTAACTTGCTGAATCCGCTCATTGACTAGTTGCCTAGCAAAATAAATATCCGTCCCTTCTTTAAATACGATAGTGACTTGAGATAAGCCATAACGTGAAATTGAGCGCGTTTGTTCTAATTTAGGTAACCCAGCCATGGCAGTTTCTATTGGATAGGTAACTCTTTGCTCAGTTTCTAAGGGGGAGTAGCCTGGCGCCGAGGTATTGATTTGCACTTGAATATTTGTAATATCCGGTACAGCATCAATCGGCAATTTTTGATAATTAAAAATACCAAGTACGGCCATTCCTATTACGATGAGCATAATTAGCCAACGTTGATTAATAGCAAAACGAATTAGCTTTTCAAACATGGCAGGACTCCTTAATTTTGGTGCCGCATTTTTGAGGCAACATGATATTTTTAATGATCATGAGTGGCTCCAGCTTTACCAATATCTGCTTTAATTAAGAAGCTATTCCCTGCTGCATATTTTTCTCCGGCCTGAATGCCCTCTAATACTTCGACATAGCTGTTATCGCGACGACCAAGCACTAAGGGCCTTGCTTCAAAGTACTCCCCATAGCGACCAAAAACTACTGTCCAATCTCGTAAGGCCTGTATCCCTTCTAGCGACACAGCCAATGGCACTACAACTTCATCGGTGGTTAAATTAATATCCACAGGTAAGCCAGGTAACCAAGTCCTATTTTTATTATCGATTACCACACGTGCCATTGCAGTTCTTGATTGTGACCCCAGTAGCGGACTCACATAAGCAATAACGCCAGTAGCATCTGCTGCAAATGAAGTCGCATTAATCGAGACTTTTTGACCAACTTTAACGATATTAATATCTTTAGCATATATCATCATTTCTACCCAGACGGTTGAGAGATCAGAAATTTCATAAAGGATTTCCCTCTCACTAACTACTTGGCCTTCACTGATTTTTTTATTGGTAACTATGCCGTCAATTGGCGAGCGTATTTCGTAGTGTGCTAGATTTTGGCTATTAGCGCTTGCACCAATAACGGCAAGCCTTTGCCATAATTGTTGAGTGTTAATTTTCTCTTGATGTAAATCGTTTTCTGCTTTTAAATAATCTTGTTTAGCAGAGATTTTTTCTTCCCAAAGCTGCTTCTCTCGTTCATAAGTCAACTCAGCAAAGTACATACGCTTTTGAGCGGCCAGTAAGTCGCTACGCATATCAGCAATTTCTTGACTAGAGATACGTACCAATACATCGCCTTTCCGAACTTTGTCACCAGCGCTAACACTTACCGATTCCACAAAGCCACTCACACGTGACACGGCTTGCACACTTTTATCTGCATTGTGCTTAATTTCTCCCTGAAGGGTCAGCACAGACTTAATGCTTGCAGGCCCAACCGTGAGCACTTCAATGTTATTGTCTAAGAGCTGCTTATCGTTAAGTTGCACTCTCGCCTCGAATTGATCGTAAGAAAATTGATAGGTTTTCTTATTGTGTGTGGCCGCAATGCTTACGCTAAAAGAATGCGGTTCTTCAACGACGACATCACTTTTGAGATAGTCATTTTCTTTCAGAAACTGAAGTATCTGGGGATTTTTACCTAATCGCTTTAATTGC
>JABGYD010000043.1 GCA_018675425.1 Kordiimonadaceae bacterium | reverse complement strand
TCATACTGCGGTTAACAAATTTTGTTGGCAGGCAGTAATGGGCCGGCCAATAAGTGTATGGAGGACTGCCTATGATCAAAAGCGACCGTATTTAGACTTACTTGATGCATCAAGAGCGATCGAGTTAATTATTAAAAATAACATTTTTGATGGTCGGGTATACAATGTTTTGACAAATAACTCAACCGTTCGAGAGGTCGTAGACGTTATACGTGAATTTGTTCCTGATATAGAAGTGGGGTTTGTGGATAGTAAAATTATGAATCAGTTGTCATACGAAGTCTTAGATAATAGATTCAAATCTCAGGGTTTTATTTCTGCAGGTAGTTTGAGACGAGGAATTGGGGAAACTGTATCGTTACTTTCTAATTCAAACACTAAATTTAACTAATACATTAATCCGGAAAATATTATGTACAAATGTAGAATATGCTTAAATAATATAAACCCCTTTATGTCTTTTGGGTCTCAGCCTATAGCAAATGGATTTCTAAAAGAACACGAGTTTTCTGAAGAGTATTTTTTTGAAATGGAGACAGCCTTTTGTGAAAGTTGTAATACTTTTCAATTAGTAACACAGCCTAGTGCAGAAAAAATGTTTCATGAAAATTATGCTTTTTTTTCGAGTCTATCGAAAAACATGCGCATACATTTTAAAATGTTTGCTGAGATGGTCATGGAAGAATATTTTATCGACCGAGTTGATCCCTTCGTCGTAGAATTAGGTAGTAATGACGGGATTATGCTCCAAAATTTTATGAATAATAATTTTAGGCATCTCGGCGTAGAGCCATCAAGCAATGTAGGTGATGTTGCTAGAAAGAAGGGAATAAAAACTATATCTGAATTTTTCAGTTTAGACTTAGCTGAAAAAATAATCAAAGAAAGTGGTCATGCTGATGCGGTTATTTGTGCCAACGTTATGTGCCATATTCCAGATATGAATGATATTGCGCAAGGAATCGCTAAGTTGTTAACAGCCGATGGGGTCTTAATATTTGAGGAGCCATACCTTGGCGATATGCTCGCAAAAACATCTTATGATCAAATTTATGATGAGCATGTATACATATTTTCAGCTCATTCTGTAATGAATGCCTTTGGTCGACATGGACTTGAAATAATAGATTTGCTTCATCAAGAAACTCATGGAGGATCAATGAGATATGTATTAGCACCAAAAGGTACCCATACTATTTCACCTAATGTTGAGATAACTCTTAGAGATGAAAAACGCCAGGGGTTAAATTCGATAGAAACTTTTGTTAAATTTAAGGCTAATTGTGAGAAGTCAAGGTCAAATTTGGTAGGCTTGCTGAAAGATATCAAGCTTCAAGGCAAAAGGGTGGTTGGTTATGGCGCAACGTCTAAAAGCACTACAGTGCTTAATTATTGTGGTATTGGACCTGACTTGATTGATTTTATTGCAGATACGACTCCCATTAAGCAAAATAAGTTTACACCTGGTTGTCATATCCCTGTTAAATCACATGAAGATTTCCATGCAAATCCTCCAGAATATGCTTTGCTTTTTGCTTGGAATCATGCAACTGAGATTTTTGAAAAAGAAACTCAGTTCTCAGAAAATGGCGGCAAATGGATTTATTTTGTACCTTCAGTTGAAGTGAAATAGTGATAACTTGTGCCTCCCCAAAGTCTTTGGATGAAACTCGAAATCAAGAGATTATAGCTGTAATGGAGAATGTCCTGAGATCAGGACACTATATTCTAGGAGAACAGGTTTCGCAATTTGAAATAGATTTTAGTAAGTTTATTGGTCAAAATCATGGTGTTGGTGTGAATAGTGGTACAGATGCTCTAATTTTATCCTTGAGAGCGTTAGGAGTTGGAGTTGGCGATGAGGTTATAACTGTATCTCACACAGCCCTAGCTACTGTTTCTGCCATCGTCTCCTGTGGCGCTACTCCTGTATTAGTAGATATTGAAGAGGATTATTTCTCGATTAATCCATTAGAAATAGAGTTAGCTATTACCTCAAAGACAAGGGCTATAATTCCTGTTCATATTTACGGTCATGCGGCTGACATGACCTTAATAATGGAGATTGCAAAGCAGTACAATCTTCATGTTATAGAAGATTGCGCTCAAGCTACAGGAGCGGAATATAATGGCGCCTTGGTGGGTAGCATTGGCACACTGGGTTGTTTTAGCTTTTACCCAACAAAAAATTTGGGTGGAATCGGTGATGGTGGAATGGTAGTGACAAATAATCAAGCTCTTGCCTCTTCGGTTGTCGCACTCAGGCAATATGGTTGGGATAGTCAGCGCAACGCCATGATCTCGGGCTTGAACTCGCGACTGGATGAACTCCAAGCTGCTATATTGAATGTTAAGTTAAAATACTTAGAGCAAGATAACCAGCAACGCATCCGGCTTGCTAAATTGTATGATGAGCAATTAAGTGGAACGCGGGTTCGGACTCCTCAGGTACGTAAAGATTCAAAACATGTCTATCACTTATACGTCGTAAAGTGCCAAGACAGGGATTCAGTTGTAAGAAAATTAAATTCTAATGATATATTTCCAGGAATTCATTATCCCAAACCTATTCATTTTCAATCTGGTTATAAAAAACTATGTAAAACGCCAGCTACAGGTCTTCCTGTTACAGAGCGACTTTCAAACAATATTTTGAGTTTGCCAATGTATCCTGAATTAGACGAGTCAAAAATAAAAACTATTTCAGAATATTTATTAAATTGAAGGGTTAAATAACGTGAACGTAGTTGTATTAATAGTTCTTTATAACTAACTATAAGAAAGAATCTCACTTGTTATGTAAGTTTATATCAAAGAAAGAAAGGAAAAATCAAATATGCCAAACAACCCACTCGTTAGTTTTCTAATACCTTATTTCAATCACAAACAATATATTAGTCTTACACTTGACAGTATTCTAAATGACACTTACCCAAATAAAGAGATTGTTATTATCAATGATGGATCAACGGATACTGATATTAGTGTTATCAATGACTGGATTGAAAGGAACTCTAACACTTTACCAATTAACTTCATATCTAGAGAAAATAAAGGCGTCACCAAGACATTTAATGAGCTAGCAAGAATTAGCAAAGGGAAATATATTGTTTTTTGTGATAGTGATGATTATTTGATTAATAATACTATTAGTGAGAGGGTAAGTATTCTCGAAAAAAATCAAAAAAAAATGGTTTTAATTGCTGATACTTCTATCATCGATGATAAAGGCAAAACCATACATAAAAGTAGCATTGGTGAATGGCTCAAATATAGTAACAGAGAAAATTATTTCTCCGATGATGGGATAAGGTATGAAATTATTAACCGATGGAGCTTAGGTGGGACATGCAGTATGATGAATAAGAAATTATTTGTCGAATCTGGTGGCTATGATGAGTCATTAATCTTGGAAGATTGGGATTTTTACTTACGTGCAGCAGCTGACAACACAATTCTTTATTTTGACCAACAAGTTGGTGCATACAGATTGCATGGCGATAATTTTTCTTCAAACTCTAAGAAAAACTTCAAACTCCTTCAATGTCTGCACTTAACTGCAAAGAAAAACTACAAATTATTTGATAAACCCTACAAGAAATACCTGCTGCGTAAGAAAATTAGCTATCAGGTTCAAATTATACTTTTTCCACTTAAACATCTCAGTCGTATGTTTAGAGGAAAATTATAGAAATGAATATCATTGGTAAGCTTACATACTGGCTATACGAATGGATGCTGAGCTTTAAATATCGGCGCTACCCTTCATGGATAAAATCATGGTTTGAGGTGTCTTCTATACCAGAAGGTGCTAAGGCCATATTATTCCACGGCCTACCCAACCTTCGCGAGGCTGTTAGTGGAAAATGGTATCAACATATCCTTCTATCTCCTTGGATTAAGGGGTATTGGGTTGAATAATATTGACTTATCTATCATCATCGTTAACTATAAAAGTTGGGGTGTATTGCAACAATGCTTAGACTCCTTCCAACAATTCCCACCCAAACTAAGCCATGAAATTATTGTAATAGACAACGATTCACAAGATGGTGAGTTTGAAGTTTTTGGTAAGCATAATCTTCAAATTAAATTAATCAAGAATAGTGGTAATAATGGTTTTTCTAATGGCTGTAGCCTTGGAGTAGATAATTCAAATGGAGAGTTTTTATTATTTTTAAACCCAGACAT
>JABGYD010000039.1 GCA_018675425.1 Kordiimonadaceae bacterium | reverse complement strand
TTCAGGGAAAAGAACTGAGTTACAATAATTTAAATGATACGGATGCAGCATTTGAGCTGGTAAGTGAATTTGATCCTGCTGATGGACCCGCAGTGGCCATTATAAAGCATGCTAATCCTTGTGGTGTAGCTCGTGGGGCGAATTATATCGAAGCATATAACAAAGCCCTTCTTTGTGATCAGACGAGTGCTTTTGGAGGCATAATAGCCCTTAATGGCAAGCTGGATGGAGCAACTGCGAGTGAGATTACTAAAATTTTTACTGAAGTAGTAATAGCCACAGATGCTGACGATAGCGCACTGGAAATTATGTCAGCTAAAAAAAACCTGAGATTACTTCTTACAGGAGGCATCGCCGACCCACGGAGTGTTGGCCAAACAATTCGTAACGTAGCCGGGGGCTATTTGGCGCAGAGCCGGGACAATGGAAAAGTTACGCAAGCAGACTTAAAAGTGGTCACTAAACGCCAGCCAAGCGAGCAGGAATTTAAGGATATGTTGTTTGCCTTCACTGTTTGTAAGCATGTTAAATCAAATGCGATCATATATGTGAAGAATGGTGTGACAGTTGGTATCGGTGCAGGTCAAATGAGCCGTGTGGACAGTGCAAAAACAGCAGTCCGTAAGGGCCTTGATGCTAGTGAAGCTGCGGGCCTTAAAAATAATATGACAGAGGGGTCTGTGGTTGCGTCGGATGCATTTTTTCCGTTTGTAGACGGACTGTTAAGTGCTGCAGACGCGGGCGTTACGGCAGTGATTCAGCCCGGAGGTTCGATTAGAGACACCGAAATTATTGCGGCCGCAGATGCACAAGGGCTTGCCATGGTCTTTACTGGAATGCGTCACTTTAGACACTAAAATTTAAAGGTGTTTTTCAAGGAGCCGTAGTATTAGAGGCTGGCTCATGATGAACAGCTGACTTGAAGGTTTCGACCCCAGTCTGGGGTTTCTTGCGCGTATTGTTCTTGATCGATTTGTTCGCCGTAAGGATCTTTTAAAACATCATATAGTCGATGAAGCTCAGAATGGTCGCCATCTTCAGAAGTTTGTATTGCCTTTTGTGCAAGATAATTTCGCAATATAAATTTAGGATTTATGGCACACATTTGTTCATGACGATCAGTTTCTGACAGCATATCTATCTGCAGGCGTCTGTTGTATCGCTCAAACCAGGGGGCGAAAGAAGCTGCATAATTTTGGTTGTCCAGAAGAGTTCGAAAGCCCTTGCCAACATAATACCGGCTAAGCGATCTAAAGAATATAGTATAATCTATGCTATAGCCTTCCAACAAATCCAGAAGGTCTTCATATAGTGCTTTGTCTTCAGGGTTAGAATTAGAAAGCCCCAATTTTTTGGTCATGAGGCCATGGTAAAAAGATAGAAAAGTTTCTTCATAGCAATTTAGGGCCTTTTCCAACAAACCTGGTGTGGTCAGCGGAGCTAAGGCCTGTGATAATGCTTGGCAGTTCCAGCGGCCCATTTCTTGCTGGCGATTGAAGGCATATCGCCCCTGATCATCGGAATGATTACAAATATAATAAGGGTCATAATTTTCCATGAATCCATATGGGCCGTAGTCAAAAGTTTGGCCTATGATTGACATATTGTCTGTGTTCATGACCCCGTGCGCAAACCCAAAGGCCTGCCAGTGAGCAATAAGATTGCCAGTTTTTTCTGAAACCGCCAAAAGCAACTCGTCGTAGGGCTTGTCAGAATTTTTTAGTTTTGGAAAATGTGTTTCTATTGTGTAGTCACAAAGCTGCTTTAGTTCAGTGTGTTGATCGGTATAACTAAAATATTCAAATGATCCAAACCTTATATGACTATCGCTAGCGCGCATGAGCATGGCGGCATTTTCAATTGTTTCGCGCCTAACTTGTTCGTCCCCTGTTGTGATGGCGAGCGCCCGGGTTGTCGGTATTCCAAGGTGAAACAAAGCCTCACTAGCCAAAAATTCTCTTATGCATGAACGTAGCACCGCGCGGCCATCGCCCATTCTTGAAAAAGGGGTTTTTCCTGCACCTTTTAGATGGAGATCAACCAGCTTATTCTCACTGTCTCTGACTTGACCAATAAGAACACCCCGCCCGTCTCCAAGCTGTGGGCTGTAACCACCAAACTGATGGCCCGCATAAACCATGGCTAGAGGGGATGCGTCTTTTGGCGTTTGGTGTCCACTAAATAAGGCTAGCAGATCATCTTGTGTATAGTTGTCAAGCCCAAGAGGCTTTAACAACGCGACGTTTATAATTACCGCTTTAGGGTTAGAAAGAGGGTCGGCATCTATGGCAAAAGAAAAGCGTTCTCCTAGTTTAGCATAGCGATTTTCAAACTTTAAGGTCATTAAACTTAGTTCCATTAAACGGTTAATACGACTAGCGGCTTACAGAATATTATAATAAATAAGCTACCTAATCGATAATAACGTTTCTGATTTGCCGGGCGGCAAAACCCATTTTTGTGACGTTGAGGGCGCCAGTACTTTGAAAATCCTGCAATAATTTTTTAACGCGTATAGTTGCGGATTGATTATCACGCAACCATTTTTTTCCTGCCTTCAAACAGCTAGTATTGTTACGTCCGATTAGAACCGTGCGAGTAAGAATTTTTTGTTGGTCTTGTAAATCACCCAAAATACTATTGACTGCAAGGCGGTCCCAATGATCAGCTGTCTCTACCATTTCGGCCTGACCGCGCAACCATTCAAAACCAAGTTCTTCTCCAAACATAAAGTAAGCTGAGGCAACTTGGGTAATATCGAGGTCAAGCTCCTTTGCCACCTGAACTAAATCGCAGGCCGCTGTTTTGATGTCAAGACTTGCGATATGCTGGGCAAGTTCATCGCCGACATTTTGCTCAATATACATATTGCGTTTGCTCGAAGAGCTCTCATCGGGGCTAATTTTTGCGACAGCGTCCATCGAAAATAATTCTGTGATGCCAGGCTTATAGTCATCGATTATTTTTTGGATAGAATGTTTGTTGTCGGTATTATTAAGGAACCATATAGTTTGGCGACGTGCAAATTCTTCAACATCCATAAGCATTAAGATTTGAATTGTCGATGGCGCGACATAGTCAAGTTTTTCAATGCGGTCCCAAACATTATCAAGCTCAAAAACCTCGCTGGTAATAATTGCTGCCCGGGCTATCTCGGCACCACTGGCGCCAGTCTCTTCTTTGATTGCTTGTATGCCCCCACGATTGACAATATCATTACATAGAACTTTAGCAATAATTTGGCTGCGAAGTTGATGACTTCTTATTTCGTTTTTATAGTTTTTACTCAATTTTTTTGGGAAAGACCTAAAAAGGAATTTTTCAAGATAGGGGTCATCAAGTAAATTACTATCAGTTATACTGTCAAACAGAGCCATTTTGGCGTAGGCAATTAGAACAGCATTTTCTGGCCGGGTGAGGCCAAGAGATTTTTCTGCGCGCTCTTCGAGATCTTCGCCATTAGGAAGAAATTCTAGCTCGCGATCCAAGCTTGCAGACCTTTCTAACTCGTCAAGGTAGCGCTCAAAACTATCTAGTTCTAGTACGCTACTTGTTTTGGTTAGACTAATAGCCTGTGTTTGAAGATAATTATCACGCAACACAAGGCCAGCAACTTCATCTGTCATTTCCTCAAGTAGAGCGTCGCGTTTCTTTTTAGTTATTTTTCCATCTGCAACAATGCTATTAAGCAAGATTTTAATATTTACTTCGTTATCAGAGCAGTCAACACCAGCGGAATTATCAATGGCATCGGTGTTCATCATCCCCCCCTTCAGACAATACTCTATCCGACCTAGCTGCGTGCAGCCAAGGTTTCCTCCTTCACCAATTACTTTACAGTTAAGATCCTTACCGTTGATTCTGATCGCGTCATTGGCGCGGTCTCCTGCAGCGCCGTTGCTTTCGCTTTTTGATTTAACATAAGTCCCAATACCCCCAAACCAAAGTAAATCAACGTGCGAAGTGAGGATAGCTTGGATTAAATCATTAGGAGCAAGGGACGTTATATCATCATCAAGGCCAAACAGAATTTTCATTTCTGCCGTTAGTTCAATTGACTTTAGTTTTCGGCTAAAAACTCCACCACCTTTTGATATAAGGTTTTTGTCATAATCTTCCCAACTTGAGCGAGGCAGATTAAACATACGGCTTCTTTCAGCGTATGATTTTTTTGGATCAGGATTGGGATCAATAAAAATATCACGGTGGTCAAAGGCTGCTAATAATTTTATGGTCTTAGAACAAAGTAGCCCGTTACCAAATACATCGCCAGACATATCACCTATGCCGGCAACTGTGATTGTATCTTTTTGAATATTTAGCCCGCGTTCACGAAAATGGCGTTGCACACTAACCCATGCACCGCGGGCCGTGATGCCCATCTTTTTATGGTCATAACCGACGGAGCCCCCAGATGCGAAAGCATCATCAAGCCAGAACCCATAATCGTGAGCGAGGCTATTGGCAATATCTGAAAAAGTAGCAGTACCCTTATCTGCGGCAACGACAAGATAAGGGTCGTCATTATCTCGGCGAATAACATCTCGCGGGGCAATTACTTTACCCTCTTTTAGGTTGTCGGTGATATCAAGAAGTCCTGACACAAAAGATTTATAACAGCTAACCCCTTCTTCTAATGACCCTTCACGAGTTAGATTTTCTAGCATTTTTTTTGGGACAAATCCGCCTTTTGCACCCACGGGCACAATAACAGTATTTTTCACATGTTGGGCCTTTACGAGCCCGAGGATTTCTGTGCGATAATCCTCTTTTCTATCAGACCATCTAATGCCACCACGTGCAACCGGGCCATTTCTCAGGTGGAGGCCTTCAAACCTTGGAGAATAGATAAATATTTCGGCAAAAGGACGCGGTTTAGGCGCTGCGGCCACGTCGACACTTTTAATTTTTATAGAAATATACGGTTTCTGGTGACCGTCCTCAGTCAGTTGGTAGAAATTAGTTCTTAATGAAGCCATTATAACATTCAGATAATTACGAAGCATACGGTCTTGATCAAGACTTTCCACTTTAGTAAGACGCCGCTTAATTTTTTTTATGTGTTTTGCCGCCTTTTCATTACGATCATAATCATTCGCGACGTTGAAACTAAAGTAAATTTCAAATAATTCTGCTAACAATTTTGATACTTTAACATACTGCGTCAGAGTATCTTGCATATAAAGTTCGCTATAAGCGCTACCCAATTGTCGGAGATACTTGCTATATATTCGTAAAATGAGGGCGTGATGATGAGGCATGCCGGCCTTTAATACTAATTTATTAAAGCCATCATTATCAATCTCACCTGCCCAAACCGCGATAAGAGCGTCTTCCATGCGAGCCTTGAGGTCCGCTAGGTCTAGAGCATTTCCATTTGGGTCTTCAAGATAAAAGTCATGAATACTATGGCTGGGGTTCCCAGTGTTTTCGCCTGTCGTGACATCGAACGCATATTCTTCGATTACTCTGAAACCTAAATTTTCAAGCATAGGAAGACAGTCACTCAAAGCTATGGGGGTGCTGCTGGTATATATTTTAAGGCGTACGGTATGTTTAGCATCATCTGGTTCGCGGTAAAAATTAAACCCAATATTGTTATTTTCAGGAAGCTGTTCAAATTTAGCGACGTCAGCTACTGCAAATTGTGGATCAAAATTTTCAAGATAAGCAGGGTTAAATGCTGTGGAGTATTTTCTATACAATTGAGAGGCTTTTTCTTCACCCCAACGATCTATCAAAACCTCAAGAAAGTAGTCAGTCCAACTTTGTGCAACTTTAGAGATTTTTTTATTAATACTTTCAGTATTTGGACTAGGAACTTTGCCGGGTTTTGTACGAATAATAAAATGCCAGCGAGCAATACGATCATTACTAAGCTGCGCATAGCGAGAAGAAAGCTCTCCATTAAATGCCTTACAAAGAATTTTTTCTATTTTAGTCCTTAAGGTGGAATTATAAAGTTCACGAGGAACAAACACTAGAGTAGAAACAAACCTTTCAAACTTGTCTTTTCGAACAAATGCACGGCATCGGGGACGTAAATTAAGATTTAATATGCCGATGGATGTTCGAAAAAGAGGCACGGCATCAATCTGAAAGAGTTCGTCGCGAGGCAGTGTTTCTAGAATATGGAAAAGGGCTTTGCCATCATGGCTATTATAATCAAAGCCAGACCGCTCTACTACTGAGCGAACCTTTCTGTCCAGATAGGGAATGTTTTGTGCCCGTTGATTATAACTGTCCGATGTAAAAAGGCCAACGAAGCGAATTTCCGCTATAATTGCGCCATTTTTATCAAACTTCTTGAAGCCAATATAATCCAGATGGACAGCACGATGAACCAACGACTTTACGTTAGCTTTTGTAATATGCATAATTTTATTACTAGCCATAAAATCTTCAATTTCAGGAGAAATCGACACTAACCCCTTTGGGCCACGGAGAACATGAAAGTTAGGGTCACGTAATATACCATAGCCGTTTCCAACGATTGGATTATTATTGTTATTATGATTATATTCTCGGTAGCCCAGCAGTGTGAAATTGTTCTCAGTAAGCCATTTGAGAAAAGCCTGCGCCTCCTTAATTTCTTCTGTGCCGATAGATTTAGGGGCTAAAACAAGGCCTTTGGAAGTGTCTTGAACTTTTTTAAGGATTGGCGCCCAATCCTCCACTGAAGAGTGGACGAGGTCGGTAATGATCTTCAGTTTTGATTTCAATTCATTGATTTCCTGTTCATTGCTTATGGCCGTAATTTCAATGTGCATGATGGATTCGGTTGAAGGGTTGCCACCTTTTTGTACAATTTTACCTATATTGTTTCGATTCAATTCTAGAACAGGATGAATAAGCGTGTGCAGAACGGTGCCACCTTCGAGCAGGTTTGATGTAACGCTGTCGATCAAAAACGGCATATTTGTAGTTAGTATCTGTATAATTGTATGGGAAGTGTTCCACCCATCCGTCTTAAGAGAGGGATTAAATATCCTAATTTTGGAGCCTGCCTGGTTAAATTCAGAAATAAAAACCCAGTTGCTATGAGCAATTGCGTAAAGGTCTTCTAATGATAGGCTTAAGTCTTCTGGGGAGGCGTTTTTATAAAAATTACCTATAAAAGCAATGAACTCAGGCAAGGGAGAAGGGTTTGTTTTTTCTTTGGAGTAGTCAACAATAGATTTGAGTCGAATATTTTTTTGGGACCAGCGGCTCACTATATTTTCCTTATAGAGTAGAAACTAATTTTTTTGGCCATTAAAGGGATCTTTATTATAGTCAGTATATTAAATAATATGGTGTATCTTTAAATTTTTTACTTAGTATTTTTATTACATTAATACCATGTCCATTCCGTTTAGCAAGCAATAGACAGAATTAGGTAATATTATTTTAAACTATCTCATTCTTTCACTAAAGGTGATTATAGGGCTCTAATAGAAAGGGCCTTAAAATAAAAAATATATAATTATAAAATTAAATCAGGTTATGTTAAGAAATGTGTCCTACAAAGAATAACTTAACTAGTTTTTAAAAGTAGAAATCCATTAAAAAAAGTAAAGTTTTTGGGCTACTGGACTGTAGTGTGCCGCATCATTATAGAACGAAGAGCCCGGTTATAATATAGGCGACAAACGTAAGGCCTCCACCAACCAGTGCATATGGGAGTTGAGTTTTGACATGATCCAGAAGGTCGCAGCCAGAAGCAACGGAGGAGATCATTGTTGTATCAGATATTGGAGAACAATGATCGCCAAACACACCACCACCAAGTATCGCCGATATAACAAATGCCGGAGGTAGTCCGAGCATTTGAATTAGGGGCACGCCTATTGGAATCATCATGGCGAATGTACCAAATGATGTCCCAGTGGTAAACGCCATAATTGACGAGGCAAGAAACAGCATGGGAACAATCATAATTACCGGCAGCGCCTCACCTACAATACCAGCAACAAACAGGCCTGTTCCCAGAATTTGGAGGCTTGCGCCAAGCGCTAGAGATAGGAGGACGATAGACACCAGCGGCAGTAGCTCCGCCATCCCCTTAAATCCAATATCTACAAGATTGATATGACTGAAACGCTTACTAGCTAGCATCATTATGTAGATAACAATGCAGGAAATAACTGAGGCATAAAGAATAGACTTTGACCCATCCCCACTTCGAATGGACCCATTTCCTGTCCAGTACATGAAGGTAAAAATGAGAATAACTAGAGTGAGCAGAGGTAAAATCATAAAGCTGGCCTTGCTAGCCGGAAACTCGGGAGCCGGGTTCTTTTGGGCGGCTAACTGGGTTTTCGCTTCAAAGCCCTTTAAGGGGCCGTGTAATTTATCACTGAGTATTGTGTAGAGAACGATTGCAAGCGCAATCCAAGCATAAAAATTATAAAAAATTGTACCAATTAAAGTTGTTTCCGGATTTGCAAGGCCATTGGAGTTAAGGTTCGCAAGCACAACGGCTCCCCAACCGTTAAACAACAGAAGAATACACACAGGCGCGCTTGTACTATCAATTACGTAAGCAAGCCGTTCCCGGCTCATTCCAAACTTATCAAAAAGGCCACGCGAGACAATACCGGCCGTAATCACGCTCAGGTTACTTTCTACAAAAAGTAAGATGCCAATTAAAAAAGACATAAGCCCGGCTTGTTTTTTAGTTTTGGTAATGCCAGTGTTAATTAGTAAATTAACCAAAGCAGTGACCCCACCAGAATGCTTAAGATAGGCAATTAAGCCTCCTACTATAAGGGAAAAAACTAGTATTCTAGTATTGCCAGGACTAGAAAAAACATTGATAATCCGCTCAATTGTTTCGATGGGGGCCATGGCTATGGTTACCTGTTTTGCCTGAATGAGCAAAAGAAATTCAGAGGTAAATATAGCTGCCACTAGAGCTAGAATAACTTCCTTTCTCCACAGAACGATGCCGATTGCAACGATTTGTGGTAATATTGTTAACCAACCCATTTTGAGGCCTTTCCTTAAACTTTTTCAGCTCTATTTTTACCCCCACTATGCTAGGGAACGAATATAAAAGCAATAAGTCTTATATAAGGGTCTACATAAAAAGAGGAAAGTTTCTTTTAAGCAGCACAGGTTTCTTATGGGCATCATAAAACTATATTCTGTTTATTTTCTGTTTGCTATAAACTATTTTGTACAATGCAGGCTTAACATGAAGCCGTGTCTAGCCACCATAGGGAAAACGATGTCTATAAGATATAAATATGAAGGGGGAAAAGGCGAATATATTGATAGTTATTATTCAAGAACTCTCTGCAAACCAGGAAAATTTCCAACTCTAACGGATGATATTAATTCGAAGGTCTGCGTAATTGGTGGAGGCATGGCGGGCGTAGCAACTCTTCATAGTTTAGTCGAAAAGGGGGAAAAACCAGTTCTTATAGAAGCCAATCGCATCGGATGGGGCGCTTCAGGAAGAAACGGGGGGTTTGTTAGTTCGGGATATTCTCAGGACCCCCGTAAAATTGTGAAGAGGGTTGGGGAAAGCCATGCAAAAGAACTTCTGGGCCTAACAACAGATGCTATGGGTATTATTAATCGACGCATTGGAGGTCAGGGAAAAAAGTTAAAGGAAAACATACCAGGACTTTTTGATGTATCCTGGTTTAATGAGCCCGGAGAGGTCGAAAAAAATGTTGAGTTTTTAAATGACCTTATGGGGGTAAATTATGAGTTTTGGCCCAAAGAAAAATTTCGAGATTACTATCATTCTAAACACTATTATGACGCATTTTTAAAGCCAGATGGATTGCAGCTGCATTCACTTAATTACACAAGGCATTCCGCTAGAACGGCAGAAAAAGGCGGAGCGCGAGTTTTTGAAAAATCACCTGCATTGGATATATCTAAAATGACAAATGGTTGGAAAATTTTCACAAAAAATGGATCAGTTACAGCTGATGAGGTTGTAATTTGTTGTAGCGCTTATATTGGATCATTGAATTTTAGATTGTCAAACGCGACCTTGCCAGTTGCAACCTATATAATGCTTACGGAGCCTATTGGCGAGCGTCTAAAGGATGTAATGAAGGGAAAGTGGGGGGTTAGCGACAATCGATTTTCTTCTAACTATTATAGAACGTTTGATGATACTAGCCTCTTCTGGGGAGGTCGGGTTTCCATGTTTAATCCGGGGGGGAAAAAATTAGAGAAAATTATGAAAAATGACTTATTCAAGGTTTACCCACAATTGAGAGGCGTCAAAACAGCGGTGGCGTGGGGAGGGTTTATGGGATACCCAGTTCATAAAATGCCCCAGATTGGTCAACTTGAGCCGGGGTTTTGGTATGCACAAGGTTTTGGCGGCTCTGGAATGACCTCCACTATAGCTGGGGGCGAGATTATTTCAGATGCTATCGTTAATGGTGACGAACGTTATAAACTTTTTGAGCCATATGGCCTAGATTATGCTGGAAAACCCTTTGGCCCAATCGTGGCACAAGCAGCGTATTGGTTGTTTCAACTTCAAGATGCTTATAAAGAGTGGCGCCTTAACGATTAATTATCTTGCTTTATCGATCCCAGAAAATATTTCTAGCATTTTATTATAACCCTAATCGCCTTTATGCTTTAGAAGAATTCGACCGAAAGTTGGTTGAGAGGATTTAGCCGTAGTATCAGTTAAATGACCATTAACTATCACATAATCAAAGCCACTTGGAGTGGCAAAAATATTGGTCCACGTAGTATTAGCTTTTATATTATTAATGTCCATGACTAAGATGTCGGCCGCCAAGCCCTCCTTAAGCAGCCCGCGACTTTGAAGGCCAAATATTTTGGCAGTCTGACCAGTCATTTTGTTAATTGCCAGCTCGATGCTCAGGACATTATCGCGCACCACATATTCTTCGATCACCTTGGGAAAAGAACCGAAGGACCTCGGGTGACGCATAGTTGGGCTGCCGTCGGTTGAAATAGAAACATCTGGAGCCGTGATAAAGGCGTCTTGTGTTTCTTTAGTCATAATGAAGTGGGCTGTAGCAGGGCCATTATGACCAAAATCAATTATTTGTTCCTCTGGACGTTTGCCAGTAATAGTCACAATCTCAGCAAGCGTCATGCCAGAATATTCGCCGCTTGAGATTAAAATAGCTTCTGCACCGTTACGGCGGATGATTTTAGCTCGCAGGAATTCTTCAAACTCTTTCCGACGATTTATGGCCGCATCCTTAAACTCTGGTAACCTCTTCGCCCATTCTGGATAGAGGTAACTCATGTCACCAAAGCTGGCGAGATAGGGGTAGACATCTGCTGTAACTTGAATGCCTGCGGCACGGGCGTCTCGGAGCTGTTTTAAAACCTCGTTGCCTTGTTTTTTGGTTTTACCATAGACAACCTTTATATGCGAGGCATTGACACGCGCGTATTTGCCCTGCTCTAGAAGTTCGGCAATACTTTCTTGGACAACATCGTCGTCCTCGTTTCTGATATGACTAGAAATAAGACCGTCATTTGCGCCCACTACTTTAGCAAGCCCCATCATTTCTGCACGGTCAGCATACCGCCCAGGTACATACTCGAGCCCTGTATTGAGACCGTAGGCTCCTGCCCTCATGCCGTCTATGAGCAATTGTTCCATTTTAGCCTGTTCTTCTGGCGTCACTTTATCTTTTTCTCCGCCACCGGAAAGCCTTCTTATAGTTCCATGGCCTATAAGTGTAGCTACATTGGGACCCGTGCCCTGAATATTAACTTGGTTAATCCAAGATGTGAACGATCCGCGGTCTCTAGCTGAGCCATCGCTAGGGAAATAGCCCGGATTGGTGCCATCTTGTCCAAGAACAACTGTGGTTATCCCTTGGCGCAGAAAATTTCTGAGCATGTCGTTGTCTTTTTGAAGGGGGTCTCCGTGAGAATGAGCATCAATAAAACCGGGAGAGACAACCTTATCTTTAGCCTCGATAGTGGTGCGGGATTTAATTTTTGCAGAGAGTGCTTGTCCAACATAAACTATTTTATCGTTACTTACCAAAACATCGCCAGTAAAGGGGGCGCTTCCAGAACCATCTACGATAGTACCGCCTGTAATGTGAAGGTCATAGGTGATACTGTAGTCGGGACTGTTAGCGGCAGTATTTTCTGCCTTTTCATTAAATGAACAGCTGATTAAGTTTGCCATACCTATAAAGACACAAAGTTTGATTAAAAGTTTCACCAGAGGTTCTCCTAAATTTTATTGTTTCTTAAAATTTTAATTAAGATACTATAATCAAAAATATATAGGAGAGAAGCACTGGAAGCTACAGATTATGGATTTATTTCTATTCTTCCAATAATAATCACACTAGCCATCGCGGTATGGTCACAAAACGTCATTATAGGTCTTTTCGTTGGAGTGTTTTCGGGGGTAGTCATACTGAACGGATTTAATCCTGGCATAATAATAAGTTTGATGGTGTCAGATTACTTTGTCCCGCAAATGCTCTCACCGAGCCAATCAGGAATTCTTGTGCTGATGTGTTTTATAGGCGGCCTCGTAGCACTTATGGAAAAATCAGGTGGGGCGGTCGCTTTTGCTTCTAGCATGACCCACATTATTACCAGCCGGTTTAAAGCACAAATAGCGACATGGGCTACAGGCATAATGATTTTCTTTTCAGATTTAGGCACCCCGCTAATTGTTGGGCCTATCTACAGGCCCATTACCGATAAACTTAGAATTTCTCGCGTTAAATTAGCCTGGATCATAGATACTACGGCTTCGCCGGTTGCTGTGCTGATACCTTTTATCGGCTGGGGCGTCTATTCAATGGGCCTCATTGAGGGGGAATTCCTTGAAATAGGACGTGACGAAACTAGCTTTGATGCCTATGTAGCGGCGATACCGTTTCAATTTTATTCACTTTTTGCGATTATGATGGTACCTTTAGTGGCCTTTTCTGGCTACGAATTTGGCCCAATGGCCCGTGCCGAACAGCAGGCTCAGGCCAAAGAGCTACTTCGTGACGACAGTGGCCTTGAAATTCTCGATAATCTTTCCCACCCTAAGGCAAAAGCAATCTTTGTGTGGCTGCCATTACTCGTGATGGTTGGCCTTCTTTTTACTTTGCTGACGCCATATGGCTTTCCGCTTAACCCTGTACCCTCTCTTGTCTTTCGTGGGGCCCTTTCTAGTGCTTATTTCTATTCATCCATGACACTGATAGCCCTTTTACTTTTTTACGGCGTTAAAACATTTAAAGAAAGTATGGTCATATACTTCAGCGGCGTTAGTCGCATGACTAGTGTTCTTATTATTCTGGTGCTTGCGTGGTCTTTAAGCGAGGTTGGAAAGAACCTTGGTACTGCTCAGTTTATTATTTCGATGGCGGAAGGAAATTTTTATCCCTTTTTGTTGCCAGTAGTTGCATTCTTATTTGGCGCATTGATGTCCTTTGCTACTGGCTCGTCTTGGGGAACTTATGCCATCATGATGCCTCTAATTATAGCGGTCGCGGACGCACTTGGAGCTCCAATGCACGTATCTATTGGAGCAGTTCTTTCCGGCGGGATGTTTGGCGATCACTGTTCCCCGATTTCCGATACAACGATTTTGGCCGCGTCAGGAGCAGGATGTAGCCAGTTTGATCATGTAAGAACTCAACTTCCATATGAGTTATTTAATGGATCAATTTGTGTTGTTTCCTATGTAATGGCAGGATTAACTGAGAGCAATTTGGTTTTTCTTCCCGGCATGGTGTTACTAACGATGGGGCTTTACTTCCTTAACAAAGTCGCTGGTGTTAAAATCCATAACACTCGTTCAATATAAAAACCCTGCAGGAGGGGTTGGCCCGTTGGCCGGCTGAGCATTAAAAAAGAGGGTCAAGGTTAGGGTTTTTTTTGGCTAAGTAACGAGTCCTGCCAGAGGGTGGATAATGCGTGCCATAAATTATTGCGCGTCGCTGATAAATAAAGGTTATTATCTGATAAGTTCTTTACGAGCAATGCGTGGGCTTTTCCAAGATTATGGTATGGCATCTGTGGGAAAAGGTGGTGGGTCGCATGATAGCGCAGTCCAACAGGAGCCCAAAAAGGCGCAAGAATTCCACCGGTTACATCAACGCTATCAAGAAATTGATCAGCTACAGACATCTTGATGTTGCCAGGATTGCGGTAGGCATGTGCGCCAAGAGTTCGAAGACTGTTAATTGTAAAGATAAAAAGCGTAGTGAGGTACCAGACAATGGCAAGTTTGATTGGAAGGCTGCCATTATAAACTAGCAAGACCCCAACCCACGCATAAATAGTTGTGCAAACCTCTTGGAGTCGCCAAAATTTGCCATCGAGCTTAGTTGGGGGCGGCCGACGATAGGTCACATCAATAGTCAGTGAGGATGCACACTCCCATACGTAACGTCCAATGGATGGAATAAGCCATGAAAGGGGAGTTAGAATTAAAAACCGTATCAAAAATAGTAATGGTAAAATGATCGATAAAAATACATAAGCAACAATTTTCCAACCCTGCTCAGCTCCAAAAGGAAGATATTCTCCATCCTTTTTTGTCCCGTAAGTATCGCGCTTATGGTGATCGTTATGAACACCATAATATGTAAAGGAGGGGATCAATAATGGAAACCCTGCCGTTAAATTCCAAAATGCAACGAAGCTTTTGAGGGACCCTTTTTTAAAATGTACGATTTCATGAATAAAAATAGCCGCACGGTAAAGTGCGAATGAGGAAATAACAAAGGAGGTAATATTGAGGGCTGAGAAAGTTGCGCTAACGACAACGAGGTAGAAGCCTCCCCACCCAAGTATTAAATTAAAAAGTAGATCAAGCCAATAGATATGTGCTTTCCGGCCCATTAAATGGGCGACCAGTGCACGGCTTTCCTGAATTGGGAAGCTTTCGCTATTGTGTGGTGCAGGCATCTCTATCTCCGATTTACAAAAAAAATATGCTTTTGTATTATACGTTCTATTTTTGTTTTGAACACAAATCAATATCCAATTATAAAAATATGATTTAAGATCAAAGTGAAACAAAAAAAAGAAAGCATTATGGACGCATATAATCAACTAATTTCGGGATACCGAGAATTTAGAACTCATTATCTAAAGGATGAAAATCAAGAGTGGTTAAAAGTTTCAGGAAAAAAACAAGACCCTAAAGTGATGATGGTTGCCTGCAGTGATAGTCGGGTTCATCCTGCAATATTAACGCGTAGTTCCCTTGGCGAACTTTTTATGGTTCGAAATGTTGCAAATGTTGTTCCACCTTTTGATGAGGGTAGCGATGATAGTGAATATCACGGTACCAGTGCTGCAATTGAATATGCGATTAAACATCTTCAGGTAGAACATATTATTGTAATGGGACATAGCGGCTGTGGCGGAATTGGGTCGCTGATGATGCCCCCTGCTAAAGAAAAAGCTGAGGAATATAGTTTTATTAGACCTTGGATGAATATTGTTAAGGCTGCCAGTGAATTTACAGAAGAAGAGAAAGCGGTTATGAATGAAACATCTAGAATATCTGTTTGCGAAAAGCGTGCTATTCTTATTTCACTTGATAACCTTGTCACCTTCCCTTGGATAAAGGAGGCAATAAAGCTTGGCATTTTGCAGCTTCACGGCTGGTATTTTGACATAAAGAGCGGTAATTTAAGTGAGTATAATTGGCAAGAAAAGATATTTGAAGAAATAAGCTAATCTTTTATCTAGAACTGAGATTTTAAAAAAATACTCCTCGAGCTTATCTACTAATGAGGATGGAAATTTTATAGGCGAAACCAAATAATTTTATCAAATGTGTCACATTTCTGACAGACTGCAGTGTAGTGGGCCGGTGACGTTCGGCAGGAAGAGCAAAACCAGTGGTTATCAGGCGGTGCTATCTCAGATTTTTTTATAAGTTTGTTAGAGGCTTGCTTGTCGTTTTTTTGTTTGCGTTCCAATAGTGCTAAACTTTGATAAGTTTTTTTGCTTGCCTGGCCAGAGCCGATGACTGCTTGAAGAGCGCTGCGCGCGTCTGGCCACTGCTCCATCAAAATAGCCTGATCTGCAAGGAGGTGGTAGTTTTCTGAAAATTTAGGGCCACTCATAGAAATTGCTTTTAGTCGCTTAAACCTCTCCCCTTTGATTTCACGAGGAAAAAGGTTTGTAAGGAGGTCAGCTATTTCACTGTTTGGGCTTTTCTTCCATATATTGATCAAAAGCTTTTCAGCAGATTTTTGATCATCTTGATCAATATAAACACGCGCGCCAAGTTGTGCGGCAGGCGCAAATGAGGGTGAGCTCTTAAGTGCTGACTTTAGGAGGCCAATACATTCATGTTTATTTCCGGCAGCCTTCTCTTCTAGCGCCAAGCAATAGTCAATGACTGCAGATAGGTGTTTTTGCTCTGCGGGTTTTAGGGTGCCTTTTTCTTTAATAACCTTTCCAAGGCCTTCTTTTGCCGCTTGCCAATTGCCAAGCTGGGCAGAGAGAGAGACGTTGAGTGTTAGTAAAAGCCTATTTTTGGGGTATGACTTAAGCATATCTTGCACTAATAGCATCGCTGAAGGCCACGCTTGTTTTTTAAGGCTACGATCAAGTTCTTGGGTTAAGACCCACGGCGCGCTGACTAATGAGGTCTTTAACTGGTCAAGATAAGGGTTTTCATCATTAGATTGTTTGCGTGTTGCGCTGGCAAGGAGCCTCAAGACATCACCGCCCTCACCGAGGGTCGACCTTGCACGCAGACCAAATTTTATGGATTCTTTATAGTCCCCGAGGGCGTAGGATGACCACGCTTGATCAAGGTTTTTTTCTCCCTTAGCTCGCCTGGCGGCTAGTCGTTTTGGGTTTGAAAAGTAGGCAAAAATATTTAATTTTCGCATAATCCAAACAGATAACCATAAAAAAGCCGTATATATTATAAGTAAAGAAATCAATACTGCGACGCTAAACCGGACCTCCCATTCTTGCCAAACTATTGATACCTGGCCAGAATTTGATGCAAACCATGACGCACTTAATGCGATTGTAAGGGCTAACAGTATGTATGCTGTAAGACGAATCATGAGATAACCTTTTGCTCCGTAGGTAGTGGAGTGGAGAGATATAGTTCTGCTGCGGCTGTTTCGAGGGTGCGTATAGCCCCCTCGGCCTGAAGCCAATTTTTAGCTTCGAGCACCCATTGATTAAGCGGGGTAATTGTTGATCTAGGTAATTGAGCCACTAAAATTAATGCGGCTGTAACGTTAGCAGCCTTTAACTCCGCCTCTATCCTGGCAATAAAGTTATCAATTCCGTTATTGTTTGATGAAGTTCCTTTTATGTTTCGCACCGTAATTATATTTTTAATTCCAGTAAGGGTATTTTGCCACCAGGAAGCAGTTTCATCTAAATTTACAGTCTTAAGCAGTTCAGGAATTAGTGTGTTAAAATCATTTCTGATCTGGGCGACGGTTCTTATTCCCATGGAGGCTGATGCAGACAGGTGGTCTAGTGCTATGAGCAAGTTGGGGGCCTTTGATAGGGCGCCATTTTCTGTAAGGTGACGAACAGTTTGAAACTCAGCGCTATAGGGAAGGCCCGCAAATAATATACTTTTTAGCTCTGCTATTTTTAAATTAAGCAAGGGGACTGAAGTGTCTTTTTCGGCAACGCGCTCAAGATGAATTATACGTTTTTCGATCTGAGCAATACTTTCTGCCATTTGAGCCCTGCCATTACCCAATGGTTTATTTGTTAACAAAGGGTCTGTTTTAAGAGGGTTTTTTTCAAAAGAATTTACCTTATTTTCATTTGTTTCATGAGAGGCTTTAGATAGGTTGCGGAAGTTTTTTTCGAGGGCTTTAATTCGTAATTCAAGGGCAGGAAGGTCCTGAGCGGGTTGATTGAGACGCATTTCAATGTCTGATGTCTTTGTTTTTATAGTTTTAATTTCAGCTTGCTGTTTTGCTAAACTGCGATTTACATCAGCTAGGTTAGATGAAGAAGCTTCGCCGATCCACCACGCTAGAATAGGAAGCCTCTCTTTTAGCGCAGGCATAAAATAAATACTCAGGGCTGCCCCAAATATGAAAATGAAAAAAACTAAAAATAGGCGCTTCGGCCGCCAAATAGTTTTTTGTACTGTGGCCTTGCTGGCTTTTTTGTCCGGAAGGTCTTTTTGAGCTTTGGTCATTTAGTGGTTTCCTAGAGCTTAATATTAATCAGTTCAAAAATACTGTCTTGTGTAGGCTCCTTCGCCGTAAGTATATTTTTCCAGCCCAGTAATAAAATTTCTTTTTTTACGGCATCGCTA
>JABGYD010000048.1 GCA_018675425.1 Kordiimonadaceae bacterium | reverse complement strand
TCGCTTTTCAAATAAGGTACCTAAGATAATATATTTTCAGATTAAATTAAAAATAAATTGAAGAGAAACGATGGTACAGAATAAAAATGCAAAAATGAATTCTTAAGATGGTTATGATCAAAATGAATTTGATGACGATTACTATGATGATTTAATAGTAAAAAAAAGAAATAGTCGATCCAGACGTCATCGCCCACCTAGAATGAATGCTCTACATGGGCGCGTATTTAATAAAAATGGAGACGACTATTAGCAAGTTCACAAATTGCTGAAGGTAGAGAGCCGCTCTTTTATATCTGATATGGATCTATCCGAGATATTTCTGAGCGGCTTGTTTGTATCATGCGGGCTTCAGGGCTTCATTCTTGATTGATGCAACACCTTTCAATATTACGTTTATAAATTCCGGTTCAATATCATCAGCAAAAATCAAATATGCTGGATATGTGAATTTAGGCGCCCATTTTACCAACTTAATTTTGCCTTCTTTAATCAGTGGTTCAGCTATTCTTTTTGGGAAATACCCACTAGAGAAGGTCATTAACAAATACTCGATGCCTAATGATCCCAAGTCCAAGGAAATACGCGGTGTGTTTAAATCAGGAAAATTGAGTGCATGATCACTTATAAATTCTGGTCCCCAATTCACGAATATATAATCGTGATCAAATATTTGATCGTCCTCAGGTAATGAAGTTACAAGTACAATTTCTTCAACAAATATTTGCTTTATTTTAAACCCAGCCCGGTTCTGCGGCCTATACATAACTGCGAGATCAATTGAACCTTCGGTTAGCTTCTGCATAAGATCGGGTGAATAACCCATTTCTGTTCTAATCGCTATTTCTGGTGCATGTACGCGCATCCAAGGTAGTAATTTTAAAAGAAATCCGTCCCATAAGCTAACTTGGCCACCGATACGCAGAAGAGCTTCCATTTTCTCACCAATACCAACCGATAATCGTGCCTCATCCCATATTTTTGCCAGCGCAATTGCATATTTTAAAAAATGTTTGCCGGCGATGGTTAGTCGTGCGCCCTGTTTGCTTCGCTCAAATAGATATGTACCTAACTGATCTTCTAGGTTTTTTATTCTGATGCTTACAGTCGATTGAGTAACATTCACTTTTTCTGCGGCAGCGATAAAGCTACCAGTATCGGCAACAGCGATAAATGTTTTTATTTGATTAATATCCATTTTATTCCTCATCTATCCATGAATAATTTAAATAATAATACCACAAAATATTCAATATACTAATTTAATTTATTGGCTATAATTTGAACTAAATCAGAGCGTCCATAATGAAAAGCCGATAAATGAGTAGTATTAAGTTCAATGTCAAAGAAAATAAAATACGTAGTGCTTACTCGGACAATTCAGCACAAATCTTTTGTGACATAGATAGTGAGTTGCTCAAAGAAAAAGATAAAACTATCATCAGAAAAATGACCCTCCAAGAATACCAAAAACTGATTGAAGATATTTATTTCAAATAGTCAAAGCATAAGTTACTTTCTACTTCTTTTTTGCCAGTTTGTTGAAGGCACGCTTTTTTCAATGTGAGCAATTATTTTCTCAGCAACATTTTTCTTCGATATGTTCTCAAGTCCTTCTAAACCGGGGGAGCTATTAACTTCTAATACTTTTGAACCCGTTTGGGTCCTGATCAAATCTACACCTGCAACGGTTAAACCAAGAACGCGCGCCGATTTGATGGCAATCGATTTTTCTTCTTTTGATAATATGACCTTCTTTGCACTGCCACCCGCATGTAAATTTGAACGAAAATCATCTGTACCAGCTGTCCTCATCATCCCGCCAACCACCCTTTTACCGACGACAAAACAGCGGACATCCGATCCTGCCGCTTCCTTTACAAACTCCTGAGCGATAAAGTTCGCGTCCAATCCTTGAAAGGCACTTATTACAGCTTCTCCCGCTTTTTTAGTTTCTGCTAGCACCACACCTCTTCCTTGAGTGCTTTGAAGAAGCTTTAGTACAGTAGGTGATCCGCCAACCAAATTGAGTAAACTATCAGTATCTTTAGGAGAGTTAGCAAAAGCCGTGGTTGGCATAGGAATACGGTGCCGCGCCAATATTTGATGAGCGGCGAGCTTGTCGCGAGAGGCACCAATTGAAGCGGCACTATTTAAACAATATGTTCCCATCGCTTCAAACTGCCTGACGACCGCCATTCCATAAAATGTTAAAGATGCGCCTATACGTGGAATCACTGCGTCGAATACCGGTAACGGCTTCCCATCATAATGAACTTCAGGGCTGTGACTTTGAATATTGAGATAGCATCTTTTTGTGTCAATAAGTTCTACGACATGATTATGTTTCTCAGCTTCCTCAACTAATCTTTTTGTAGAATAGTTATTAGGTTCCCGTGTTAGAATTGCTATCCTTAGCGGTCTTTTTACTGGTTTTTGACGGGCGATTTTATCATATAACTTGTACGAAAGTTCTGTTTGAACAAAGCTTTCCATTGGTTGAACAGCTATTTCCTCAAGGGCGGTTCGCCCAAGAAGCATCCTGTAAGTCATATTCTCTCGGTTGGTTAACGTGATTTCAATGTCCCATTTCCTGTCACCAATAACGATGGGAGTTTTAATCACATAACGAAGTTCTGTTTGCCCGTTAGATGAAGTTACTTCTCGCCTATCTACTACGGGCGCCGAGCAAAGAATTTCAATATCAGGATTGTCAGGAATTGGATGAATACCAAAACGAACAAACGGTTTATTTTCCCTTCCAAAAGGCTGAATTGCAAAAGCATGTAAAGCAGAAGTTCGGGCGCCAGTATCCGTTTTGATTTTAAGTGCAGGCAACCCCAACTCTGGTAACGCCAGCCACTCTTCCCAACCAACTAAAAAATTATCCATCATTGTTCCTTACTGATGCGTACTCAATACCCTCATTTAGGCTGTACAAGCCTTTATTGTCAATTGAGATTATGTATTTAATTTATAAATACATATGATTGAAAAGTTTCGTTTTTCTAATTCATGAAATTAATACTATAAATTTTAAAGAAACCCCTAACGGAGAGGCGCATTGTCAGGACGACGACAAAATAATTTTACCGATAACACATCATATAATCCGTTTGATGATGATGACAATGATGATGAGGCTGGCCTCGATGATGATCTTGATTTAGGAGATGATTTGGATTTTGACAACGACGATAGCTCCCATGCTCTAGATTATGATGATGACGAAGATTATTTATGGGAAGAAAAACAATCGATCAGCAAGAATTATTATAAAACAAATAATGACGGATATGACGATGAGCATTGAGGCATCTACCTGTTTTATTTAAGAGCAATCGGTAGAGAATGCGAAGGCAGGCCACATATTTAAATTAAGGAATATTTTCAATAATTAACTTACCATCCTTTATTATAACTTTTGGCTCTTGGTCAATGGACATACCATTACGGTTACCGTCTATTTCTAGGTAACAATCTTTACATATATCCGAAATTGTTTCTTTCGGGCCAATCGTTAAGATTGACGAAGTCTCGTCTAGGTCGACAAAAATAGTGTAACTACTTTCGTCAACATTCTCCAAGTCTGCTGCGTATAAGTTTATATTGAAAAATGCGATATAAACTATGGATATGCTCGCCATAATAATTCTGCTCATCACAAAGCCCCTCAGAATATGTTAAATTAGGTGAATTATCAAATTAAGTTGGAATAAAATAAAGTGAATTTATTTCATCCGTAACCGTCTGATTGACCTTGCGTGGATTACATCTACTTATCTTGAGGATAGATCCGTTGATGTTGGCATTAAACGTCTTCGTAAAGCCTTAAATGCAGGTGGTAAAGCTGATCTTATTCGTACAGTGAGAAGTGAAGGTTATTCTATTGAGAATGATATTTAGATATAAAAAATATCTTATTGGCCAGTCATATTACAATATTTTATTTCCAAGCAATCTTTACAGTACCATCGCGCCTTGGATCAGCGGCACCAGTCCATTGCCCTACTTTTTTTGATAATGTTTGAATTTCACTAAAATATGGAGGGTCGAATGACCACCCAAAGCAGACGTATTGGTAAACCTGTTAATACAGGTGATTTACAGGGAAATGTGCGGTGGATTTGCACTAAACTAACTTCCTCGAGTGATGGTGAAGTACATTACCGACTATAAAAAGGGGGATAAAAAGGTGGATATAATTTGATATTTAGATAAATAACAATTATAAATCAATAACTTAATTGATTTTAGTGGTGCCCCCGGTCGGACTCGAACCGACACATCCAAAGGATACTGGATTTTGAATCCAGCGCGTCTACCAATTCCACCACAGGGGCACTAGGAAGGAACAATCATGTAAAGCACATAATATTGGCGCATCATAGCGCTAAGATTATGCTCGTCAAGCTTCAGTTCAATTCAAAAATAAATAAAATTACTTTTTATTTCAACTCATTATTGTAGAATTAGATTACGCAATGAAAAAAGAGTTAAATATTAATGCTTAGAAGCCTTTACAATAAAACAATGATGATTGCAGATCATCCTAAAGCACTTTGGCTACTTGCTCTAATATCCTTTACTGAGAGCTCATTTTTTCCAATTCCACCAGATATTTTATTAATTCCTATGGTTCTCTCAGCACCAACAAAGGCTTGGAGAATTGCTTTTGTTTGCTCGGTAAGTTCAGTCGCAGGCGGAGTTTTTGGGTACGTCATTGGTGCATATTTCTTTGATATTGCAGGTCAGCCAATTGTTGACTTTTATCATCTCCAATCGCAATTCGAACGTTTCAAAGTGCTTTACAATGAATGGGGCGCCCTGATTGTTGGTGTCGCTGGATTTTCACCAATCCCATACAAAGTATTCACCATTGCAAGCGGCGTAACCAATCTGGATCTCACTACCTTCATTGTTTCAAGCACTATATCGCGGAGTGCACGTTTCTTCCTATTAGTAGCCTTGTTATGGAAATATGGTGAGCCAATTCGCAGAGTTGTTGAAACTCATCTTGCTAAATTAACCCTACTTTTCTGTATAATTGTAGTTGGCATGTTTGTGGCACTCAAGTATATATAAAGTATGATAAAATACTTAAAATCACTTTGGGCTCTTGTGTTTTCAAATATTATAGAATTTTCTTTGCTTGCTTCAATATTGATGCTGAGTGGGGCTTATGCATTTGAATATATTGGAGGTCTTTTCCCATGTGATTTATGTTGGCCACAACGTTACGCCCATATGGCAGTCATTATATTTGCTAGTTTTACGTTATACTTTCGTAACTTAAATCAAAGAAAGTGGCTGCGCTTTAAAATGATGACCTTGTTTTCTTATGCCGTTAGCGTTGGCTATTCAGGGTACCATGCAGGCGTTGAACAAAAATGGTGGGAAGGCCCAGATAGCTGCACAATTACCAGCGACACCGGCACAGTATCTGCATTAGAATTCTTTAATCAACTTCAGGAAATCCCATTCGTGCGTTGCGACGAAATACCATGGGAAATGTTTGGGGTTTCCATGGCTGGATATAACTTTCTTATTTCACTTCTTTTCACCTTTATGCTATTATTAAGTATCAGGAAAAATTTTAAGAGATGAGTAAATTGAAAAATAAACATATACCTAGAACTATGAGTAAAAAAGCTCAACTTGAACGGATGATCCGTGTTGACCATGCTGGTGAATACGGGGCTGTACGTATTTATG
Source organism: Kordiimonadaceae bacterium (assembly GCA_018675425.1). Classification (GTDB taxonomy): domain Bacteria; phylum Pseudomonadota; class Alphaproteobacteria; order Sphingomonadales; family Emcibacteraceae; genus Pseudemcibacter. Next base: position 51,413 of record JABGYD010000048.1, on the reverse strand, counting down.
AAGGTCAACTGGCGGTATTCGGTGACAATCACCCTATGTCGGATACGGTCAAGCACATGAAAGAACAAGAAGAAGTTCATCTAGACCACTTTAACAAGCTAATCCGAGAATATAACGCTCGTCCGACGCTAATTACACCTTTTTGGCATATGGCGGGGTTCGCCCTTGGTACTGGGACTGCCCTAATGGGAACCAAAGCCGCTATGGTGTGCACTGAAGCAGTCGAAGAAGTAATCGATCAACATTATGCCGAACAAATAGAATACCTTGCTGATGACGAAGGTACCTTATCTAAAACACTCGAAAAATTTCGCCAGGAAGAAATAGAGCATAAGCAGATTGCCATTAATAACGGTGCCCAGGAATTGCCGGCACATGGCCTCCTTTATGGTGCCATCAAGCTTGGCGTTAAAGCTGCCATCAAAATTGCCGAACGTATTTAAAAATTTATTGCATTATACTTTTGAAAGAAATTCGAGTGCCTTTTCAAGGCCGTCCGAGCCGATCGAATGCATAACGCCGGGGGACATATGATTATCCACCGGAACATTAATTTCTTGAAGCGCAATAAAAGCCTGATGCATAAGCTGAACAGGAACGACGTTATCCTGCTCACCATGAATAAGAACCGTTGGCGGTTTGGAGCTAATTTCATCTTTCCAATTCTCAGGAAGCGTCATTGCTCCTGAAAAACCAATAATACCAGCAATATCAGATAACCTGCGTAACCCAACATGAAGGCACATCATAGTCCCTTGTGAAAAACCAATCAGGATCAAGTCTTTATTAACCAATCCATATCGTTCAAGCTCTTGATTAATAAAATTATCAAGAGTTGGTGCTGCTTTAAGAGTGCCCACCAATCGTTCTTCTTGGCCAAGATCACTTAGGGCAAACCATTGATACCCATTCGGGGAGCCGACACACACTTCGGGCGCGTTTGGAGATACGTAGACCGCATTTGGCAACACCCGTTTCAAGTGCGGGACAAGACCAATAAGGTCATCACCATTTGAGCCATAACCGTGGCACAATATAACCAACTTTTCCGGCTTATCAACTTCCGGTTCGATACGTGGTCCATTTAACTCTGGTATTTCGCTCATCAGCCTATTACTTTCTTAAATCATATCCAACCTGCACTATTACATTAAAGGCTAAGATGACGCAATCTGCTAAAATAATAACCCGCTTTGCTCCAAGCCCGAGCGGTGACCTCCATCTTGGTCATGCCTATAGCGCCAAACTAAGTTATGACTTTTCTGTCCAGAAAGGTGGGGACTTTATTTTACGGATTGAAGATATTGACCACCTTCGCTGTAAGGCCGAGCATGAAAAAAGTATCCTTACTGATCTCAGATGGCTTGATCTTAAATGGCCTACACCAATACGACGCCAATCAAATCATTTTACCGATTATAAGGCTGCCCTTGATAAACTTGAAAGTATGGAGCTTCTATACCCCTGTTTTTGCACTAGAAGGGATATTATAAACGAAATAGAAGAAAGTACCCGCGCCCCGCATATGCGTCCCAAGTTTGGTCCAGAGGGTATAATTTATCCTGGTACTTGCCGACATCTGACTACAGAAGAACAACAACAAAAAGTAGATGATGGAATTCCACACGCCCTGCGCTTTAATACAAACAAGGCACTAGGTTTATTGAAGGCGCCACTTTACTGGACTGATTGCAAAACTGGAGAGCAAAAAGCCACGCCTGAATTACTCGGTGATGTGATATTAGCAAGAAAGGACTTTCCTGCTAGTTATCATCTATGCGTAGTAGTCGATGATCATATTCAAATGATCAATCATGTAATTAGAGGCCAAGATTTATATTATGCTAGTCATTTCCATAGGCTATTGCAGCATTTACTTAAGTTGAATACACCCATTTACGATCACCACCCTCTTTTAGCCACAAGAGATGGAAACCGCCTTGCCAAACGCGACAAGTCGATCACTATTAAGTCAATTCGTGAAAGTGGCATAGGGCCAGACCAGATTGACGAACTAATTAAAGAATATCTTTAATTAGTATTTTCTCGTTTTAAACGTTCATCGTTTATGATTTTACCCACTTCTCCACCGACCTCATTATAAACAAGGAAACTCAGAATATACTGAGAAATTTTCCAAATACCGTCAATTTTTTCAAGTACTCCTGAACCACGAAAACGCCCGCCTTGACTGTTTGATATACTAGTTTCATCAAACCATGCCACCAAACCATCTTTTGAAAAAGAAATTGATTTTTTCTCTGAACGGTAAGACCAGCCGCCATTTTTGAACCGTTTTGCAACATAATCAGTAAACTCAGGTTTGAGGGGCCAGCGTTCCCATTCATCTGTTCCAAGAAATACGCCGTCCTCTGTAAAGTGCTCAAGGTACCGATCTTCATCCGCTTTTGCAGCGGCATCATGAAAATCATCAATTACAGCAATAATAGCATTTTCATCTTCGGGAAAATTTTGTGCTAAGGATGATGTCACCATCAATGATATTGCTATGAAGCTTAATAGTATTTTTTTCATATTATTTCCTATTCGTCAAAAACGATATTCACGCGACGGTTGCGTTTACCTTTATTTTCTATTTTTGAAACTCGCAAACCTCCAATTTCAGATGTATTTTTAACATGAGTTCCCCCGCAGGGTTGAAGATCGACATCTTTACCAATCTGCATCAACCTTACGCCACCACCTTTACGGGGTGGCTTCACAGACATCGTTCGAACGAGGTCAGAATTAGCATCCATTTCGGCATCTGTAATCCATGAAGAAGATAATTGATGGTTTCCCTGCTGAAAATCATTAATCTTGTTGGTGATTTCTACTTTATCTAAAGTCAAATCTCCTATATCGAAATCAAGCCGACTTTTCACAGCACCAATTTGCCCTCCCGTGACACCGCAAGGCACTGCAGCACATAAAAGATGAAGTCCAGAATGCATACGCATATGAAGATATCGTTTTTCCCAGTCAATCGTAACCGTAACATCTGCACCCATGTCGGGCAGGCTTTGCCCTTCTGAAGGAACATGAACAATTTCACCTGTCTCTCGGTCCGTTACTGTGGTTACAATTTCAACACCATTAATTTTTCCACTATCACCTGGCTGGCCACCTCCAGTCGGGTAAAATACCGTGCGGTCTAGAATGATGCCACCGAGTTCATTTATTCTTAGGACCTTGGCGTCACATGACTTTAAATACGCATCTTTGCGAAATAGTTCTTCCGTCATTAAATAGTTCTCCTTTAATAGCGCCAACTGGTTAAATCTGCACCTTCCGGAGCCGACGCTTCAATACGCTTCAGAATTTTATCTACATACATAAAATTATAGTTTAGCCGCGATATTCCATTGCCGTTCTCATGATCACCATTCCAGCAATGCTCGGCGCGATCACCATAATCGACGTCACCATTATAATAAGGCGCTTTAGTGTTTTCTAGAAAATCTTCTGTAAGATAAACCGCATTATTTAAATAATAATTATCCATATCACCGACATAGATATTAATTTTACCCTCAAGTTTGGGCCCAAGAGTGGCCCAATCACGTTTCATGATATAACGAAGATCATAATTATCACGCCAATATTTGGCGACTTCATGATCAATTTCACCCGTAAGTTTATTCCAAATCCTTTTTGGGTACCCGTCTTCAGCCATTGGGGAATAGGTTGCCTCCCATATGTCATACTGTCTTCCGCTACGACTTTTACTTCCAATCACTGCTTCAAGGCGGTTGTCATCATATAAAGTATATCCAATATTTCCTAAATAATCTCGGCGTCCCGGACGTAGTTTCTGACTGAAATCACTATCATAAAAATACGCGTTCTGATCTTCATAAAGATTAAGAGCCGTATAAGCCCTAAAATCAATTGGATCCGGACAGGCGGCAAAAGTACCATTATATTCATCTGGATAAAATATCTGAACCGCTAATGCTTCCCAGCCACCAGTCGATCCACCATAAGTAAAACGCGACCAGCCTTCACCAATACCGCGAAACATTTTTTCCACATGCGGGATAAGTTCATATGTAATTGCATCTCCATATGGACCTTGGCTTGCAGAATTAACAGCATAACTATCGTCATAATATGGCGTCGCATGCTGTATTTCTATGATAATGAACCTTGGAAAATTTTTACTGACCCATTTCTTATAAAAATCATAAGCTGCTTGTGCCTGGACAATATTATAACCTTCTATATCAAAGCGGGAGCTATAGGTTGGTAACATATTAGAATTTGGTGATGTTTCACTAAAGCCACCAAAATCATATGGGAAATGACCATGAAAGATCATAAGTGGATATTTTGCTTCTGGGTGCTCGCCAAACCCCTCGGGTAGTAATACATTGGCGCCCAGTACAACATCTTCTCCCCAAAAATCACTTAATAACTCACTTTTCATTTTCACATATTTAATATATTTTGTATCTTCGGGAGGTTCTATAGGAGAAATTTTCTGATCCATGGTGATCTTTATATTCTCTGATCCATCTTCAGAAATAGTTATCTTCCTTGGCTTACTGTAAAAATTTCCCGGTTTCCTGTTCCATTTCTGCCCTTCACCCATTTCCGGCGGCAGTGATACGATTTTTCCATTTGAAAGATGAAAATCTTTATAGCGATTGATGATTGCCTGGACGTAATAGTCCCCCGCTGGCATATCTTTTAAACTGACAAAAGGGTACCCGAGAATAGTGTTATCTATTGTTTCTATTATATCTGGTTTCCAATTGGTCACATCTTTACCAAAAATTATCTGACCCTTTGCGCCTGGGCTTATTTGAAAGCGTGGTTCACTTCTATCATTATTGGCAAAAATTACCATCAAGCGACCGTCTTGCTCGCCGCCCAAATTACTTGGAAATTCAACTGAAATTGAAATATTATTATTAGCAGAAGCACAGATGCTTAAACTAAAAAACAGACAAATTATGTATACTATTTTTCTCATAGAACGTCCCCTCATTTGATCATAATAAATATTATTGCAGCATTTTTTATAAAATGCCAGAGCAGTAAATATAAAACCCTTTATTCAAAGACTACTTATGCTAAACTGATCTTAGAATTTCAGGAGATAAAAATGAAACATTGGCTGAACATAATTTGGGTCACCCTTGCAGCGGCTGGGGGTTATATGGCAGCTAGCAATAATATTGATAACGATACACCGGCAACTATGGCAGAAGTCATAAAACCCGACTTTGGTGAAATAATCAAAAACGCCACCCTTGTTGATTTAACTCACAAAATGGAAGAAGGGATGCCCCAAGGCCCATCCGGAAACGAACCGCCAACTATTAAACCATTTAAATCATATGACGATGGAACTGCCGGCATTCATAGGTATAATTTTCCTGGACAATGGGGCACCCATGTTGATCCCCCTGTTCATTTTGTTAAAGGCTTAAGGACATTAGAAGATATACCGTTAACCGAAATGATTTTACCAATGATCGTGATCGATGTTCATGAAAAAGTGAAAACCAATAATGATTATCAAGTTTCGATGACCGATATATATGAGTGGGAAAAAAAATATGGCACGATCCCAGCAGAAAGCTTCGTTGCATTACGATCTGATTGGTCGAAACGCTGGCCGAGCACTGAGAAAATGCGCAATCGTGATGAATATGGTGTAAGCCATTCCCCTGGATGGAGTAGAAAGGTAATCGATTATTTAGTTCTAAATCGCAAAATTACCGCTATCGGTCATGAAACATTAGACACGGACCCAGGAATACGTGCCGGAAATGGCGAGTGGCCACTACAAACCTATTATATGGGGCTGGATAAATATCAGATTGAAAATATGAAGGCACTTGATCAAGTACCTGAAACTGGTGCTTATATTGTTGCCACATGGGCAGTGCCAGAAATGGGTAGTGGTTTCCCCGCACGTGTTTTTGCCATCATTCCTAAAAAATAAACAATAGTGCCCCTAGAAATAATCGCAATAAGACTTATATTAGGACTATAATAAAAAACAGGATGGCTTCATGCAAAGTATATTAGAAATTATAATACCTATCAGTATAGTCCTGACTGTTGGCATTATGTTTGCCGGCACATTTACGATGACAAAGGCTGAAGATGATGGCAGAAAAAGTAATATGATGATGCGTTATCGCGTCTTATCGCAATTTATATCAATTTTACTCATTATTCTCTATGTTTGGATTAGAAGTTAAAGTGCAAAAATGGTAAAAATTGATAAAATATATACTCGGGGTGGGGATAAGGGAGAGACCTCCCTCACAGACGGTACTCGAGCAAAAAAATATAATCAGAGAATTGAAGCCTACGGCACAGTCGATGAAAGCAATGCAACGATTGGCCTTGCCAGAATGCACACGCAGGGTAGCGAGGATGATATGCTTTCACGTATTCAAAACGATCTTTTTGATCTTGGTGCTGACGTATCAATGCCAACGGGGTCTAAATTTGAAGATAGTGCCCTCAGGGTTACGCAAGAACAGGTGGACCGCCTGGAGCATGAAATAGATCAAATGAATGAGAATATTTCGCCATTAAATTCATTTGTTCTCCCTGGTGGATCAAAGGCTAGCGCGTATCTACATCTCTCAAGAACTATAGTCAGGCGTGCCGAGAGACTATTAGTTGCTGCCGCCGAAGAAGTTGAAATTTCACCAATTACAATAAAATATTTAAATCGTCTTTCTGATCATTTGTTTATAATGAGCCGCAAAACAAATGATGATGGTAAAGGCGATGTTTTGTGGACACCTGGAGAAAACAGAAAATGAATGCAACCGCATGGAAATCAGCACCGTGGGATGATGTACTCCTACTAGAAGAGAGCCTAACCGAAGAAGAGCGTATGATACGTGATCAAGCTAAGGCTTTTTGTCAATCAGAATTAATGCCTGGCATCCTAGAAGCCAATCGTCATGAAAAATTTGACCGCAACCTCATGAGCAAAATGGGTGAAATGGGATTTTTAGGCCCAACTATTGACGGTTTTAACTGTGCTGGTGTTGGTTATGTTTCCTATGGTCTAATTGCCCGTGAGGTAGAAGCTGTTGATAGTGGTTACCGTAGTGCTATGTCAGTGCAAAGTTCACTGGTCATGTACCCAATTTATGCTTATGGCTCTGAAGAACAAAAGAAAAAATACCTTCCTAAACTAGCCACCGCCGAGCTAATCGGTTGCTTTGGGCTGACAGAACCCAATTCCGGTTCCGATCCATCAAGCATACAGACCCGGGCAAAATCTGTTGATGGAGGATTTCTTCTAAACGGCACTAAAATGTGGATTACCAATAGTCCTATCGCAGATGTTTTTGTGGTTTGGGGTAAAAACGATGAGGGAATTGTCCGTGGCTTCATTCTTGATAAAGAGATGAAAGGTTTAAGTGCCCCCAAAATTGAAGGTAAATTCTCCCTACGCGCCTCAGATACTGGTGAAATAGTTATGGAAGACGTGTTTGTACCTGAAGATAATATTCTTCCAAATATTCATGGGATGAAAGGACCGCTTGGTTGCCTTTCGAATGCACGCTATGGTATTGCTTGGGGAACACTGGGGGCCGCAGAATTTTGTTGGCATGCCGCACGCCAATATACATTAGACCGTAAACAGTTCGGAAAACCGCTTGCAGCTAATCAACTGATACAGAAGAAACTCGCGGATATGCAAACGGAAATCACCCTGGGTCTTCATTCCTGCGTACAGGCAGGTCGCTTAATGGATCAAGAAAAATTATCTCCAGACGCTATTTCACTTCTAAAGCGAAACAACTGTGGAAAGGCACTCGATATCGCACGCGCCGCTCGCGATATGCACGGTGGTAACGGTATTGCTGACGAGTTTCATGTGATCCGACACGTTATGAATTTGGAAGCAGTTAATACTTACGAAGGCACACATGATATTCACGCCTTGATCCTTGGTCGCCTTCAAACAGGCATTAATGCTTTCTAACTATGGCCGGGCCACTTTCCCATATCAGAGTTCTTGATTTGAGCCGTATCCTTGCAGGACCTTGGTCCACGCAAATGCTCGGAGATATGGGAGCTGAGGTAATAAAAATTGAGAACCCCCATAGCGGTGACGACACCCGAAACTGGGGACCTCCTTTTCAAAAAAATGAGGATGGATCTGACGGGGACGCTACTTATTTTCATTCTACTAACCGTAACAAAACATCCCTTTTTATAGATATAACAACTAAAACGGGTCAGACAGAAATTTATGATCTTGTAAAAAATTCTGATATTCTTGTAGAAAATTATAAAGTTGGTGGCCTTAAAAAGTATGGTCTTGATTACCAAAGCTTATCAATATTAAATCCTGAAATTATATACTGTTCTATCACAGGATTCGGTCAATCTGGCCCCTATGCGGAACGCGCTGGCTATGATTTTATGATTCAGGCAATGGGTGGCCTGATGAGTATTACTGGTGAAAGTGATGAAAATGGTGGAGGGCCGCAAAAGGTTGGTGTAGCAATTGCAGACTTAATGACAGGCATGTACGCAACTGTTGGTATACTTGGTGCCCTAACCCACCGTGATCAGACGGGTGAAGGTCAGTATATTGATCTTGCACTTCTTGATTGTCAAATCGCAATGCTTGCTAACCATACCTCTAATTACATATTTAATGGTAAGGATCCTGAGCGTCATGGTAATAGTCATATCAGTATTGTTCCCTACCAGAACTTTAAAACGACAGACGGTGATATCGTTATAGCCATTGGTAATGATAATCAATTTGAAAAATTTTCAATACTAGTAGAACGCAAATGGCATAAAGATTCCCGCTATAAAACTAATGCTTGTCGCGTCGTAAACAGAAATATTCTTGTGCCAGAAATAGAAAGTATAATAAAAGAAAAAAGCTCTAATAAGTGGATGAAACTTTTAGAAAAGCACGGTGTACCCTGCGGTCCAGTGAATACACTAGCTGATATTTTAAATGATCCTCATGTAAAAAATCGAGGTATCCTAAAGGAAATAAAAACATGCGACGGAGAAATAATTCCCATTATCGCTAATCCGATCAGATATTCAAAAACGCCAATGGTTTATACAAAAGCGCCACCTAAGCTGAAGCGTTAAAAAGTACCTTGCAAATGAACTGAGTATTCTTTTACGTAGTTCCAATTCCCTGTTTCAAGTTGAGAAATCTCATTATAACGGACATGATCCTTATAAACCTTCACATCAGTTGTATATTTAAGTGGAGTGATGTGCTCAAATTTTAAGATTAGTTTAAAGCCATTCCAGACTTTTAGCTCTGCAAAAGCTTCATAGAGACCGCCATTATCAGTACTAGCCACTTCATTAATTTCATAGCGACCATTTTGACCTTTAATAGTTCCATTAAATCCATATGAAAGCCCTAAATCAGTTATGTCATGGCGAAAATTAAACTTAACCTCGTGGTCAGCTTTCCATTTAAATGGACGTTGGATTCCACTGAACTGATCCATAACATTCGTATCTTCCCAAACATGATTAACGCTAACCACTGCTTCCGGAAGACCTACAAAACCGAGACGCAAACTTCCTGTAGTTTTAATTCCATATGCATGAGCTGACGCTATATTTCCTGACTTTGAAATAGGAATGATTTTGGCACGAGGAATTGGGGCACCTGATCCATCAGAGAATTTTGTAAAATCCACAAGCTCAATATAATCAGTAAGGTCACGATAAAAGAGTTCAACCTGCAATGCACCGGCATCATTAGGCAAGCGATGTTCATAAGTGAGGTTATAGTTCCATGATTTTTCAGGGACAATTCCAGTATTACCAAGGCGCAACACATCATTTGACACATCGTATGTAGCAACAAAGTTTTGGAAATCCAGCTGGCTAACTTTCTTTTCCACAGATACTCGCAATTGATCCCGTTCTGAAAAATCGTAGCGGAAATCAAACCGTGGTTTAAGAAATTTAAAATTCGTAGATTTCTGAATATTTCCACCCGCGAGTGGGACAGTTAAACTGCTAATTTTTGAGAACTCCCCAATAAGAGAGCTCTGAAGTACCATTTTAGGTGAAATATTATAGGTATGATTTGCAAAAATTTCATAACGATTTTCTTTAACTGTCACATCATCATTGACGCTGAGGCTATAGGCACCGGCACTAAAATCTTGACTAGTAAATAGTTTATTAAAATTATTGATAGCGGCTTCACCGCCAACCTCAATAATATGGTTATTACCAATCACCATTGTTAGTGAGCTTCTTAAAATCTTTTCTTTCTTAACCCTAAATTGATTGTTTTTAAATATGGGTACATTCCCCACACCTAATATATTCTCAAAAAGTTCCTGTTTATTAATACGATCCCGATTAGCAATAAATAATGTTTTCCATGTGCCAAGCCCAACAATCTTTTTAGTGTAGTCACCACCAATTTCCCACTTTTCTGAAGTTTGGCTCTCACCCCAGTTTTTAAATTCACGAGCCGAACCTACATTTTCACTAAAGCGTGGCTCCAGCTTAGTGTATTTTCCAGGTTCAAACTGGCCATTCAAACGCAGTTCATCTCCACTTTCAGGGCTATATGTAAGATTAGCGTTAAACCTTAGCGTCTTATATAAATTATCAGTTTTCCGTTCAGATTTATTCTTTACCACCCCTGCCGGAGTATAGAATGTATCATCACGATGTTCTATATGTTGCCCTTGTTTAGCCTCAACGCCGAGAATATAATCAATGTTTTCAGCCGATCCATTATGAGAAAGCTGCATTTCTGGTGAAAATACATAACCGTCTGAATAACGACCTCCTAATTTCCAAAATGTACTTGATGTGGATGCGCCCTCATCCATAATAATATTTACAACTAGACCCTGGCTCTGAACATCAAGGCCTCCAGATGCACCTCGAATAATTTCAACCCGTTGAACTTGGGCCGCGGAAATGCGCTGTAACGTGCTATCGATATTATTTGCTTTACCAGCAAGACGCTTATTGTTGATTAAAATCTGATCTCCGCCAGAACCAAAACCACGTTCTTGCTGCCCACCACTGCTAGTACCACCACCTCCCTGACGACGATTACTGTCAAGGATAGTTTGTACACCTGGAACACGTTGAAGCATATCAAGCAATGTTAAAGGATCATATTTAATAAAATATTCTTTATCATAGGTAATAACTGAAGTATCGCTTTTCGCCTCTTGGCCAGATGCAGAATAAGATATCACCACAGCTGAACATATCAAGGCTGCAACAAACTGAATTTTAATCATTTTAGAATACCTAATAAATAACAATATGTAATTACATAACGATCGATTTCTTATAATGCTAATGAATTATATTAAATACTGTCTCTATCATAATATAGCCGAACTACATGTTCCGCTTCCGCAAAGAAAAGCCAGCGTTCTGCCATCATCCCACCGAGACAAATCAAAGTTATGATTGGCGTGAGAGGAAAGCCAATATAGAGCAATAAAGCGGGCAAGATAAAACCACAGCCAAGAGCAGTCCAGCGCATTAGACCGCGACGTTTAGGACAAAGATCATATCCCATCTCACGTTGTAGATAGTTTTTTTGACTGTGGGCAGGTTCAAATGGACTTGCTTTGCCAAAGTCAGGAAGCCCGAGGGCATCTTCACGCTTATACTGACCCCGATGCTTATCGATATAAACCCATGTTAAAATTTTAGTCAGAAGAGCAAATAATAATAAAGCAATTACTACTTTGTAGTATTGCCACCCATCAACCATAATATATGCAACACCACCACTTGAAATAGCATAGGCTTGATATCCAATAACTACCCATTTATTATGCCAAGCCGGAATAGCCTTAAGTGAAGCATAAATCATGCTAGTGGTAAAAACAGTAATAATCGAACCGATAAGACCTAATATGGCCATCGGCTTAATTAAGACATCAAAGCCAAGATTAAAGTATATATTACAACCAATAAAAACCATTGGACCATAGGTCAATATAGACATAATCCCTTCCCTACTTAACCAGGACGTGCGCCATTGGCTAAACGCACGCCACGCACGCTCAGGGTGCCCTAAATGAACTGTTGAAGATATTAAGCCGATAGAAACAAGCACGAAGGTTAAAACTATAGAAATTACTGACTGATCATTAGTCGGGGGAGTTCCTATTAATATACTCGCGGTCAACCAGATAAATAATCCGTAACCCAATCCAGAAAAAGTGGTAAATATGATAACTGATAGTGCTGGGTTCATGGTTCTATCCTGTAAAATCCAATTTAGCCCATTTGACCAAGGCATCTTTAACAGTTGAAACTTTATGATCGAGTTTTTTACTTTCGTGATGTTCCCGTTTACGTGGAGGTAAATATTGATTAACCGGTTTTGTTTCCATTTCAGGAAATAAATCACGAGCGTCATTTTCTGCAGCTAATTGCGAAACATTTGACTCAGGGTCAGCAAAATCACCAAAATGACGAGCACCGGCAGGGCAAGTAGATACACATGATGGAACACGACGCTCTTCTGAAACAGTTTCATCATAAATTTTATCCACACAAAGGGTACATTTCTGCATAACCCCTCCAGTAGTGTCATATTCCCGTGCACCATATGGGCAGGCCCAGGAACATAGTTTACATCCTATGCAAACATCCGGATTAACCAGCACAATTCCATCCTCAGAACGCTTCAAAGATGCGCCAGTTGGGCAGACAGTAACGCACGGTGCATCTTCGCAGTGGAGGCAGGATTTAGGGAAGTAGACAGTTCTATCAATCTCATCTTCTTTTTTAAATTCATAACTGTGAATACGGTTATACCAAACCCCACTCGGATCATCGCCGTATGGCTTTAGGTCCTCCATAGGGCCCGTTATTCCACTTGTGTTCCATTCTTTACAACTGACGGCGCAGGCATGGCACCCAACGCAGATGTTAAGGTCAATTAGAAGACCAAGTTTTTTATCTGTTTTTTCTGGAAGGCAGGTCATTTATAAATCTTCCTTTTTACCAAGGGATCGTTCAGCTTGGTCAAACGTTTGTTCTTTATCAAAACCATAACTAAGGACATCAGGGCGTTTGTGTTTATCATAAAATTTTACTGGCTCAAACATTGGTGAGGTTAAGTCCTCGGATTGATCATCTGCACGTTCAATTTTAACTCGAGCATCAAACCATGCCCCTTGGCCAGTAACAGGATCAGAGTTTGACCTTACCTCACCATCATCAGTCGTCAAGTTTTCTGAGATGACATGATTAAGTAAAAATGCTTTTTGAAACTCAGGCGAATTTTTATCAAGAGCCCACGCCCCACGTCGTTTACCGATCGCATTCCATGTCCAAACGGTTCCTGGGTTTACACCTTCCATATATTTGACTTGCACCTTAACTTCACCATGCGGGCTCCTAACCCAGACCCAATCAAGGTCAGAAATTCCTTGGTTAGTAGCCGTTTTACTGTTGATATATAAATAGTTTTGTGACGTTAGTTGTCTGAGCCAAGCGTTCTGACCGCCCCACGAATGATACATATGTGCAGGTCGTTGCGTCAGTGCTGATAGTGGATATTCATTACTGTTATTATCCACATGTTCCTGAACTGGGTACCAAGTGGGAACTGGATTAAAATATTTTTTGATCCTTGCCCGAGCATGATCTGGCGGCTGATGATCGCCGTGACCGTCGGCTGCAAGATGAAATTTTTGTAACATTTCATTATAAACATTAAGCACAATTGGATCTGGAGAACCCATCCAGCCCATTTTTGTTGCAGTCTTCAAGTAGGCTTGATTGGCAAACCGATTATATCGCTCCGCTTTATCGAGCTCAAATTCCCAGTAACAACCATTTTCGATATATTTCTTCAGCTGATTTTTATTAGGCGCCCCCTTACCGTGGCTCGTACCATCCTCGCCGCGCCATCCTGATAGAGGACCCACGCCAGGCGCTCGCTCGTGGTTAACTAAATAATCACTATAACCACCAGGGTATAACGGATTTCCATCATCATCCACCATACCAGGGAGGCCGAGCCTTGCACCTAGGTCGAGAACCACGTCTTGAAACGGGCGGACATCCCTATCGGGTTCTAATACCGGTTGGCGAATGCTGTCGGCCGCTGCCTCGGCAGTACCGATAGGTCGGTCAAGCATAGAAATCGCGTCCCACCGTTCAAGATAAGTTGTATCCGGAAGAATTAGGTCCGCGTAGGGTACAGTCTCCGAATAAAATGCGTCGGAATAAATAATATAAGGTATTTTATAATCGCCCGTATCAGCATCTTTATCAGTCATATACTTTATGGCGTTCTTGACATTCATTGATGAGTTCCAAGCCATATTTGCCATATACATCATGAAGACATCAACTTTGTAGGGGTCGCCTGCCCAAGCATTATGAAGTGACATATGCATCATACCATGAATTGCCAGGGGGTACTCCCAAGAAAAGGCCTTGTCAAGCCGGGTTGGCTCACCATTCTCATCCACAGCTAAATCTTCTGGGCCAGATGGAAACCCAAGTGGCTCAGCCCTACAAACTTCACCAGGAGCAGCAGAAGCGGTAGCATTTTTCTTATGTGGAGGGGTTGGCCGCGGGAACGGTGGTTTATATAAAAACGAACCCGGTCCATCAATTGCGCCAAGAAGCATCTGTAAAAGGTGGATCATACGGCAGGTTTCGAAACCATTTTTATGAGCAGCGATGCCGCGCATGGCATGGAATGAAACAGGGCGACCAATAAACTGGTCATGCTCATTACCATAACTATCAGTCCATTTTTGATCAATTATAATTTCTTCACTAAAAGCTACCTCAGCCATTTCTGCAGCGATACGTTCAATATCTATTGCTTTAATCCCTGTTTCTTTCTCAACCTTAGTGAGTTCATAGCCATCGCCCAGAAATTCCTCCACAATATGTTGAAAAGCTGGCACGACTTTTGTACCGTCACTTAATTTAAAGCTTCCTATTAGGGCTGGTTTGGACTTACCAACTATGAGTTCTGTAACCGCAGCCTTCTCTAGATCATAACAGAGTGACTTTTCCGCTTCGTCTCTTGCAAATAATCCATGCTTAGCGGACCCAGGGTCATCAATCACAAGCCAAGGGCTATTAGTATAGCGAGTTAAAAATTCCCAATCTATTTGTTCGGATTTTAATAATTCTGCGATTAATGCTCCTACAAATAAACCATCAGTACCCGGTCGAATACCAAGCCATTCATCAGCAATAGCTGCGTAGCCAGTTTGGATTGGGTTTACCGAAATATACTTAGTATCCTTGCGGCTCTTAACTTTACCTATACCTTTTTTAATGGGATTTGAATCGTGATCCTCAGCAACACCAAACATCATAAAATATTTTGTACGATCCCAGTCTGGCTCGCCAAACTCCCAAAACGATCCGCCAATTGTGTAGAGCCCCGCGGCCGCCATATTTACTGAACAAAAACCACCGTGGGCTGCATAATTATGCGTACCAAACTTAGCCGAGAACCAACCTGTCAATGCCTGGCTTTGATCGCGACCAGTAAAAAAAGCAAATCTTTTTGGATCTTTTTCACGAACTGCCCGTAATTTTTCAGTAGCAATGCTCATCGCCTCATCCCAAGATATTTCCTCGAACTCACCACTTCCGCGAGGACCAACCCGCTTCAACGGTGCGGTAAGTCTTGCAGGTGAATAATGCTGCATAATACCTGCTGAACCTTTAGCGCACAGTACACCACGATTAACCGGATGATCAGGATTTCCCTCAATATACTTAATGCGGCCATCTTTGAGATGAACATTAATACCGCAGCGGCAAGCGCACATGTAACACGTCGTAGATTTAACACTTATTTTATTTTCTACTGTCATAAACTATACCAAAAAAATTATTACTCTTAAACCATTGTACTCTTATATTTTTATTTTAATAACCTAATATTTAATTTTTGTTGACTTTAATTTTGATGGAATGTAATCACTGAACATATTGTTATGTTATTGCTTAAGTTTTAAGTTATTTATTATAAATTATTATCTAACACATAATAAAGGAGACCTTAAGTGGTTCTTTCTAAAAATTCGATTATTAGCCTAACTCTTGCTACTTTTATTTCTACGTCAGCTCTTTCGCAAGAAAGTACCACTGATGGAAATTCATCAACTGTTACCTATAGAAACGTCTCTCTTAATGTAATTAATTATAAGGAGCTTCGTGCGGCCGCAAATGCACGTATGTTCAAACTAAGCCTTCAGGGCACATTTTAATATCTAAATTTTCTTCCCTAAAAATTTATAAAGGTCGGATTGGTAATAACTAATCCGGCCTTTTTTTGACACCTCTCTACTCTTCACTCATAATAGATTTCATAACAAAGAATGGGATAATGCTATGCGTATTTTTATAACAACTTTAATCACTTTTTGGTCTATCTGGCTCAATGCCTCAGCTCAAGATACCAATGTAATTACCGTAATAAAATCAAAAACACTTGAACAAACAGCTCGGGAGGCTGAGCGAAAAAAAATCATTGATATCACAGTCAAACATGTTGTTGATGGTGAACAACATGTTGGGATAGGAGTTCTTCATAGGCCGGTCATGAAATCAGAGGGCAGCGTATCGGCAATACTGCATCATAATCAAACAGAAGTTTACCGTATTATGGCGGGCGCAGGCACCCTAGTGATTAGCGAAAGTATGACCAATATTAGGCCCCTTGATCCAGAAGGTTTTACCGTCAAGAACCTTACGGGACCAAGTGATTTTGGGGAAATTATTGATATAAAACAAAGCCAATACTTAAAAAAAGGTGATATTGTTATAATACCAGCAGGTATAGCCCATGGTTTCAGTGAAATAACAGAAGCCATCGACTACATGGTCGTTAGAATTGATCCAAACAAACTTGTTACTTTAAAATAAAAAATATAAGGAGAAAAAAATTTCGATACTATGGCTTAACTTAAGCTAAGGCTTAAAGAGCTTAATTATGACCCAGTTAAATATAACACATCATGGATCACCTTGGCATAACTTATCCGTCATTGCCTATAAAATAAGTAATATAAAATGTTAATTATTAGGCATTACTTTTATGTCTACTATTTATAAAATAAAGAAGGCCACCAAGGGATAAGAAACCAAATAAATAAAGCCATGACTTTAGCGGAGAAAAAACAACCGCTACTATACAAACCAAAAGTGCTAGACAAGGAATTAAAAAACCACCTGGTAATTTTAAAGCTTTTTTTCGCGTCGCCTGGTCCGCCTTTTTTCTAATAATAGGTAAAGATAAAATACAAACTATATAGGCTAATATTCTTGCAAGTGCACTTGCGACTGCCAAATAAACAAATGTCCCAGTTATCCCTAAAAGTAAACCAAAAACTCCAAGAAATATAATTGAATTTGCAGGTGTATTATATTTTGTATGAACTCTTGAAAACCATTGAGGGAGTGAACCATCTTTGGCCAGAGAAAAAGTCAGCCGCGGAGCAGTTAATAAAATGCTTGTCGCCGTCCCCATGATTGAAAATAGTGCCGTAATAATAATAATACTGACCCCAGCTTCACCAAAAACAACTCGTCCTAGTTCAATAAGTGGAGCATCGTTATTATCAATAGTTACTATATTTATATAAACAAGCTGAATTAAGAAATAAACTACAGTAATAGCACCCACCGTTGTGATGAGCGCTTTGGGCAAGGTTTTCGTTGGATTTTTTGTTTCTTCCGTTGTGAATAAAACACATTCAAAGCCGACAAACGCATACAAAATTAGTAATATCAACGTTCCAAAATCATCAATAACGGGAAAATCAGTTGGTAAAAAGCCATCTGGTGAAACATATGGTAAACCAAACAAAATCAATACTAATATTGGTAGTACCTTTAAAAGAGAAAATAAATTAATAGCCTTCATTGCTGACTTAATGCCCATGACATTAACGATCGTTAGCCCACCAATAATCACAATAAATAAGATTAACTTTGAAAACTCGCTATTTACTCCTTCCCAAAAATAGGCTGCATAATTAAATAACACATTAGTATTAGCAGCCAAAGAAGTCGCCCTACCCACATAGAGCAGCCAGCCCACTTGAAAGCCAGCCAAAGGACCAAAAGCTTGAGACGCATAAGTAACTGGCCCACCAGATGTTTTAAAATAACTGGCTAGGGCGCCAAAGCACCAAGCAATCATGGCAATAAACGCACCAAAAAGTAAAATAAGCCAAGGGCCTAAAAGCCCCGCTTGCGAAGAGAGTTCTCCTGGAAGGGCAAATATTCCAGCACCAATAATACCATTTAAAACAATAAAGCTAGCAGCGACTAAGCCAATACCTCGTTTTAAGTTAGGCACCATGACCCTCATTATTCCTTCTTAATGTATTGATTAATATAGTAAAGTAAAGTTCCCACAGCAACAAATCCTAGTAAATATTGCCAATTTATTAGCTCCGACTGAAGCATGGCAAATATACAAACCAATAATCCAATAAAAGGAATGATAAAACCAATCACCCAACTAAACGTATTATCACCAGGAATTTGTGTAGCGTTTTTACGTGTTTCAGGGTCTGCATTCTTAATCACCTTTGGAAGGGCAAGAATACAAATAGAATAGGCTATTAATCTAGCAAGGGTCCCGGCAATCGCTAAATAAACAAAGGTACCTGAAATGGCTAAAATATAAACAAATACTGCTTGAAAAAGTAGAGAATTAGATGGCGTACTATATTTTTCGTGCACCCTACCAAACCACATTGGTAAGGCACCGTAATGCGCCATTGCAAAGGAGGAGCGAGAACCAAAAATAGTAATCCCTGCAACATTACCAAGTATAGAAAAAATAGCGGTAAAAACAATTATTGTCCCCCCAATTGGTCCAATCAGGCTTGTACCTAACCCAATTAACGGAGCACTATCATTAATAGGTGGAGCTACGGTCACGTAAACAAGTTGAAGTAAAAAGTATATTACTGTCACAACAATAAATACTGATATGAGGGCACGAGGTATCGATTTTTGAGGATCCTTTGTTTCCCCCGCAGAAGCAAGAACTGATTCAAATCCCGTGAAAGCAAAGAATATAAGAAGTATTACAGCACCTGCATCATCGAATTTCGGAAGCTCGGGGGGTAATAAATTATCAGGAGTAAGGTACTGAAGTCCGAGTAGTATCATAAGCAAGATAGGAACAAGCTTTAAAAATGTGAGTACATTAATTGCCTGAACTGCTTTTTTAATACCTAATATATTTATAATTGTAAGGCCGCCAATAACAATAAAAATCATTATACTACGTATTAACCAAACTGACGCTCCATCCCAAACAAAGGCTGCGTAGTCAAATAAAAGGTTTAAATTCGCAGCAAAGGCAGCAAGACGCCCGACATAAAATAGCCACCCAGTTTGAAATCCGATTAGGGGTCCAAATGCATTTGAAACATATACTATGGGTCCGCCAGTAGAGCTAAAATAACTAGAAATAGCAGCAAAGGACCACACAACAGTTATTATTAAAATTCCAAACATGATAAATAGCCAGGGACTAAATGAACCCGCAACTTCCATAAGCCTGCCAGGTAACCCAAAGATACCGGCACCAATGATCCCATTCAGAACAAGAAACCCCGCTGCAAGTGTTCCTATTTCACGTTTTAATTTTGTATCACTATTTTCTGTGCTCACACTATTTTCCTATATAAAATAAACTAGTTGCTTTTAAATGTTGTTTTGTTGGCAAAATAAAGCACCCCGCCAAGGGCAATGAAACTGATCATATACTGCCACGATTGTATAGTAGATTGACTAATAGCAAAAAGACATACCACAAAGGCTATCCCGGGAATAAGGTATCCACCAGGAAGTTTTGTTGCATTAGCTAACGTTTCAGCGTCAGCCTTTTTACGAATATTTGGAAGTGATAGCATACAGATTGCATAAGCAATCATTCGAGCTAGAGTGCTTGCAATAGCCAAATATATAAATGTTCCCGAAATAGCTAATACAAACGAAAGCACGCCAAGAAAGATAATTGAATTTGCTGGTGTATGGTATTCCTCGTGAACTTTTCCAAACCACTTGGGTAGGGTTCCTTCCTCAGCCATAGCAAACGTCATGCGTGGCGCAGCAATTACAATGCTAGTTGCATTCCCCAAGATAGAAAATATGGCGGTAATAATAATAATAACACCACCAATAGGACCCATTAATATTTCACCCATATCTACAAGGGGTGTATCGCCACCGCCATTTGTTACAACATTAGCGTAGGTCATTGCGACAGAAAAATAAATCGCCGTTATAACAAGTACTCCGCAAATAAGGGCCCGGGGAATTGTTTTTTTAGGATTTTTAGTCTCACCAGCAGTAACAAGGGCTCCTTCAAAACCAACGAATGCATAAAGAATTAACAACACAAGGCCACTCATGTCATCGAAGCTAGGTAAATCGGATGGAAGAACACCTTCCGGTGTAAGGTGCGGCAGGGCTAGTAATACTAAAACGAGTATGGGTATGAGTTTGAAAAATGTAATTACATTAATAGCTTTCACAGCCTTTTTAATACCCATTACATTAACAGCAGTAAGGCCACCAATAATTATAAAAAACATCGCGGCTCGGGTCAGTTCCCCAGAGGCACCTTCCCAAAGGTAGGCAGCATAGTTAAACAGTACATTAATATTGGCCGCAATAGCAGAAACCCGGCCTATATATAGCAACCATCCAGTCTGAAAGCCAACAAGTGGACCAAACGCTCGGTGGGCATAAGCAACAGGGCCTCCGGTGGTGCTGAAATAACTGGCTATGGATGCAAATGTCCAAGCTACAGTAATAATGAAAGCGCCGAATAAAATAATTAACCAGGGTCCGAACATACCAGCCTGTTCAACCAACCTGCCTGGAAGCCCAAAAATTCCAGCCCCAATCACACCGTTTAAAACTAAAAACCCTGTGGCAAATATACCAATATCCCGTTTTAACTTTTTATCATTATCCAGCACGGTTGCATCCCTACTCATGCTATTCTCTATTATTATTGTGGATTTTTCTTTTTATCTATTAAGAACCATAGTAAGAAATTTATAAAAAATATAACAAAAAATAATTTAACTTTAACTTTAGGTGCTAATACATAGTATATAATTCTTGCCTGTCTAATTAAACGAGAGAAAAAATGTCACTAGGCCTAGTCCACAAAAGAGAACTACAAAAAAAACGGACAAAACGATTTTGGAGTTTAACAAAGTTTATACTTGCCAGCAGTATTTGTAGCGGTATTGGCTATTATTCATACGAAGTTGGCATATCTATTGCTCATGAAGAAGTACTCATATGGAAAAGCCGTTATGAAGTCCAAGTAGCCGAAAGTGACAAACTCAAAATTGAATTAGGTAACGAAAGAGCCACAATTGATCAAATTTCTAAACAACTACCCAATCAGGAGAGCAGAGATTTATTAAATCTTGTCACCCAAAGGGTAAATGAGGGCGTTGATATTAGTCATATGAAAACCATTCTAAATGGAATATCAAAAGATACTAAATGTTTCATAAAAATAGATGCAAAGCGTTTTTCAATCCTAACACCTATATCCACAGAAAGCCTCTCAACAGCCAGCTTTTATCAGGGGTTAATTACACTTTCAGGTCGCGGCAGTCCAACCCTCAATGAAAATGGAGATCCAGAAGATTGGTTTGATTCAGCTAAGAAAATCACCGTGAGCTTTGTGATGCCAGGCGGTAATAAACAAGATATTACTGGCATACTACCCCTTTTTCACAGTGTCGTAAGTGGCAGATCTGAATATCGTTTTAGTATCACGAATGGTCGCACCAGCTATGTTAATGCAAGTGTACAACAATGTGGGCTATAATTTATTAATAGGTTCTGCAGTATCATTTGGATCTGCATCAAGACACCATTCTTCTATATCTGGATGATTTATCATAGTATCAAAATACTTAATTAACACATCAGGTAATTCAATCTGATAACTTTTAAAGCGAAGTATAACCGGCGCGTACATCATATCAGCAATTGAATATTTACCAAAAAGATATGGTCCAATAGAACCATATTGTTTAACACATTCACTCCAAATACTAATAATGCGATCTATATCATTTTTAAGATCACCAGTAAGTTTTGGGCATTCGAATTTATTAAGGCATGCCATTCCCATAACACTCCGAAGTGCTGTGAACCCAGAATGCATCTCAGCAGAAATACATCGTGCATGAGCACGTATATTGATATTTTTTGGCCAAAAATTTTTTTCAGGATGCAGGTCATTCATATATTCACAGATAGCTAAACTATCCCAAATGTAATTATTGCCGTGCTTCAATGTAGGTACTTTACCCGCTGGCGTAAGACGGTCAAGACTTGCGCGGTCCAGAGACGGTCTAAGCGAAACCATAACTTCCTCAAAATCTACATTGGCATACTTTATAGCTAGATACCCACGTAACGACCACGAAGAATTATTTTTGTTTCCAATAATTAAAGTGAATTTTGACAATATTTAATCCTAACATTTTTATTCATCTGCGATTACACTGTAAAAATAAACTAGAAAAAAAGGATTGCAAGTGTTCCGTTATAACTATTCAGAAGATGTTAAATCTATTACTTCTAAACCCTATAAAGGGTCAATCTCCATAACTCTTATAGGTACTGGAGAACTGGATCACTGGAAAAATAAATTAGGTCGCAAGCAACAATCTTGGGTAAAAGTTAACACCTTTAAAGGCAATGTTGGCGAAGTGTTAATTTTCTCAACTATTGAAGGTGGTATTGACCACATAGTTGCAGGCAAAGGCGCTGGTGACTACTCTCCCTGGCTGTTTTCAAGGATTGCAGAAACACTCCCTGAAGGGTCTTATCATTTAAAAGAAAATCTTAGTGAGCATGACGCAAATTTTGCAGCATTTGGTTGGGCAATGGCCGATTATAAATACGACCATTACTTAAAAGATAAAGATACTAAATCTGTCATTTTAACAGTAGGTGATAACTGTAACCTTACCCGTGTTAAAAGCTGGATAAGAGGAACTATTCTTGCTCGCGACCTTGTGAACACACCTACTTGTGATATGGGTCCAGACGACTTAGCATTAGTTGCCGAACGATTGGCTAAACAGTTTAAGGCTAAAATTGAGATAACAAGGGGTGAAGAGCTTCTCATAAAGGGTTATAATACTATCCACACGGTTGGCCGTGCTGCCGAGAAAGAACCATGCCTTATTGATATCAAATGGGGAAATGAAAAAGCACCTAAAATAACCCTAGTTGGAAAGGGGGTTTGTTTTGATACAGGTGGTCTTGATATCAAACCGTCGGGAGCAATGGTAACCATGAAAAAAGATATGGGCGGGGCCGCTCACGTCCTTGGTCTTGGTCAAATGATCATGGAAAGTGGTCTTGATATTCGCCTCCGCATACTTATTCCGGCTGTTGAAAATAATATTGCAGGTAATGCCTTTAGACCCGGGGATATTATAAAGAGTTATAAGGGCACAACAATCGAAGTTGGTAACACCGATGCTGAAGGAAGGCTGGTACTATGTGATGCACTAGCTTTGGCAAGTGAGGAAATTCCTGAGCTTATCATAGATTTTGCTACACTCACAGGCGCAGCACGCGTTGCGCTTGGAACCGAAGTTTCGCCATACTTTACCAATGATTCAAAACTTAGTGCCGAGCTCTTAAAATTATCTGAAAATGAATATGACCCCCTTTGGCCACTTCCACTTTATTTACCTTATGAGAAATTACTAAATAGTACATTGGCAGATATTAACAATATTGGAAGCACTGGTTTTGGTGGTGCCATTACCGCAGCTTTATTCCTAAAGAGCTTTGTTACCAACGATATACCCTGGGTTCATTTAGATGTCTATGCTTGGAATGCGAGCGCAGCCGCAGGAAAACCAAAGGGTGGTGAAGCAATGGGGATAAGAACAGTCTTCGAATATTTAGTTAAAAAATATTCCAAATAATAAAAATGTAAAAGCAAAAGAAAATTTAATATATTAATAATTTCTTATGGGTAATGGAATGACTAAAATAAATTATGATAAACGGTTGAACGCCTATCAAGACAACCTTGCGGATATTGGGCTTAAAGGTAAAGTGACGGCCAAAAATTTTGTAACACCAGATAAATATCAAGTGACAACTAGTAAAGCCTTACTTTACGGAAGACCTGATGAGGGGTCGCCGCTGACAAGCCAACTTCTATATGGTGAATATTTTAACGTATTTGAGATCAATAAAGAATGGGCCTGGGGACAATCCCTTAAGGATGGATACGTTGGTTATTGTTCTCTTACTAGCTTGACACAAGACATAAACGAAATCACCCATCATGTGAGTGCACTTAGCTGCCACATTTATCCAGAACCAAATTTAAAGACAGCGGCGGTGCACATTATTCATATGATGTCAGATGTTTCTGTAATTAATGAAGATCAAGTTAATGGTTTTATACCACTTTCCGATGGCAACTGGATATACGCAAACCACATCACAAAAAAGTTCGCTGACAACCCAGTCACAGAAGCCCTTAAGTTCTTGAACACCCCATACCTCTGGGGTGGGCGCAGTAATGCGGGTATAGATTGCAGTGCCCTAATTCAAATCGCTTATGCCTCCACAGGGGTATCCATAACTCGCGATGCCGATCTGCAGGAAGAGGAGTTTGGCACGCCCCTTAATAAAAATCAGCTCCCACGTCATGGTGATCTAGCTTTTTTTCCTGGCCATGTAGGTATAATGCTTGATGGCATAAATTTGCTTCATGCTAATGCTCATCACATGAAAGTCAGTATTAACCCATTAAAGGAAGTTATCGATATTGTAAGGCTGCAGACAGATAAGCCGCCACTTAGTTCATTCAAACGACCTTAAATTAAAATTTTCTTTAAACAAAAAAGCTGCTGAAAATCCAGCAGCTTTTCTAATTAATTTAAAGAAATTACATTGATTCAGATGAAGTTGTCTCTGCAGTAGCCTCTAGGGATGCTTCCGTAGATGCGACAATAGGAAGTGCTGCTGGTGTATCAGAAAAAGAACGAAGATACATGATTACGGACGCTCGATCGGATCCTTTTTTAAGACCAACAAATACCATCTTGTTTCCAGGGATTGCATCTTTTGGCTTGGTTAAATACTTGTTGAGAAGTTCATAATCCCAGTTTCCTTCTTGGCCAAGCATCGCTTCTGAGTACCCAAAACCTTCACTTGTAGCAACATCTTTACCAACGACATTCCACAAGTTTGGACCAATTTTTGCTGAACCACCATTATCTTTAGTATGACAAGCAGCACATTTTCTGAATACACTGGCACCTTTATCGAGACTAGCTGTTTGCATTAGCTCTGCAATTGAAGGGCCCATATCAACCACAACATCTGCAACGCTAGCTGAGGCGATAGAAGATGTATCAATTGGATATGCGTTAGCTACCAATGCATCCTGATGAAAAATTACTTCACTGAAATTGCTCGCACCAATAACAAGAAGAAGAAACATTATGACGCCCATAGAGGCTTTATTAAAATCATTTGAATTCACGGAAAATCCCCGTAATCGTATCAGTTAAATTTAAAAGAGTTATGAGACCTAAATTTAAGCTTCAGAATCATGACCCTTCACCATTCCCCTTATGTATATATTTTATACAGTCAAGACAAGGCCCATTTAAGCAAAAAATCACTAAATATTCTTAATCTGGTCAATATAAGTCTTTCATTGACAGCTTCTATCGAAATATGAATACTGCCGGAGTTAATTGGAGAATAATATCAATGGTTCAAAATAACAGCGAAAACCTAGTTTCTTTTCAGGGAGACCTTGGTGCATATTCAAACCTTGCTGCAAAACAGCTCTTTTCAGATATGGATGTGCTGCCTTGCCGTACATTTGAAGATGCACTCGCCGCAGTTGATGAAGGTAACGTTAAATATGCCGTTATCCCCATTGAAAACAGTGTTGCTGGTCGTGTTGCTGATATTCATTATTTAATTCCGCATTCTAATCTCCATATCATTGGTGAACATTTTTTGCGGATCAATCATCATCTTCTCGCTTTACCTGGTACAAAAATAGAAGAATTAAAGGCAGTTCTTAGTCACGAACAAGCTCTTGGACAGTGCCGTAGAACTATGGATGCACTCGGTATCAAGCGAGAGGTTTTCGCAGATACGGCCGCAGCCGCTAAACATGTCTCTGAACTTGGTGACCCAAGTATGGGTGCCGTTGCATCATCGCTAGCCGGAGAAATTTATGGTCTTGAGAGCATTCGCAAAGATATCGAAGATGCTAGTCATAATACTACACGATTTGTTGTTTTCTCGAGAAAGCCGCTTTCAGACCTACCTACTAATTTACCAACAATGACATCTTTTATTTTTCAGGTGCGCAACACTCCTGCTGCCCTATATAAAGTTATGGGTGGGTTTGCAACCAATGGTATTAATATGACCAAATTGGAAAGCTACCAACTTGACGGCGAAATCTGTGCAACTCAATTTTATGCTGACATTGAAGCGCACCCCAATGATATCGGTTTAAAGCATGCCTTTGATGAGCTTTCATTTTTTACAAATGAATACAGAATCCTTGGAAGCTACCCCCAATCACAGTATAGAATAAATAAACGCCGCTAGTTAAGCCTGACGTAACCAATAATCAAGTAAATGTCTAGCAATAGCAAACTTTTCGGGTAATCGAAATTTATCATTACCTCCAGTTTTTAAAACTTCTCGGATCTGATTTTTGTCAAACCAACCTGCGTCTTCAAGTTCGTCACTATCAATATCAATATGGTTATTGAGAGCCTCACCTATGGCTCCTATCATTAACGTTGACGGGAATGGCCATGGTTGACTTTTGACATAATCAACATGTCCAACTCTAATCCCAGATTCTTCAAGAACCTCGCGTCTTACAGCTTCCTCTATAGTTTCACCTTGCTCCATAAAGCCAGCAAGAGCGGAATAAACTCCAGGCTTAAAATGAGCACTTCTTCCAAGGAGGCACTTGTCTTTCCAAATAATCATCATGATTACAACTGGATCAATACGAGGAAAATATTCCTTTTTACAAGATGTGCAGTGGCGAATATACCCACCTCGCCCACTTTCATTTTGCAAACCACAATTTGCACAAAATCTATTACGATCGTGCCAGTCAAGGACCATTTTCCCGCGGGCTAACAAGGACGGTATTCCTGAGAATTCATTCTCTGATGTATTTCGAGCAATAGTTCTTAAATCTAAAAAATATCCCCCAGAGAAATCCTCTTCTGATTGATCGACGCTGCAAGCAAAATAGCTTCTACCCGCCTGTTCACCAAGAAATATCAATATGCCATTATGGGGTGCATGAGATATAAATTTAGGGATTAGACCTGCTTCATCTTCCATCAGCACTTCACCATTTCTATAATATAAAAACCGTGATGATTTTGATGCACTCCTCTTTTCGAGCTCCTCTTCATTTCTCCTTAAATGATCACAAGGATCAAGAGGAAATTCTCCAAAAATACAAGAGTTTTCGAAATACATTTAAGCACCTTTTGTTTTGAGTTTGTGACACATAAATACTTTAATAGCTAGGAACGATATCAATAGTAACAAACTTTATCTTGAAATCATTTATAAAAAAGACCATATATGGCTCGAGAGATTGACGGACGGGTTACCCGCCAATTCGGTCAGGCCCGGAAGGGAGCAGCCGTAACGGGACTATCGGGTCGCTCAATCTCTCACTTTTATAAAAAAATTCACATCCCCTATAGCATTCCATCGACACTAAATTTATAGTCATTATTTGAATGATTCATAAGAGCTTAAGGACAATTAATTTAATGCCGGAAAATATAGAAAAAGATGACCATTACAGAGTACTAGCGCGCAAATATCGTCCAGTAGACTTTGCAGAACTTATTGGCCAAGATGCAATGGTTCGCACGCTGTCTAATGCCATCGAAACTGGTAGAATTGCTCATGCTTTTATTCTGACAGGGGTGCGGGGAATAGGAAAAACAACGACTGCCCGCATTATAGCAAAAGCCCTCAACTGTATTGGCAAAGATGGCAGTGGGACTGCAACCATTGAACCCTGTGGTGAATGTGGAAATTGTATTGCTATCAGTGAAAGTCGCCATGTTGACGTTATGGAAATGGACGCCGCTAGCCATACTGGAATTGATGATATTCGTGAAATTATTGATGGCGTTAAATATGCTTCAGTTTCAGCACGTTTTAAAATTTACATTATCGACGAGGTGCATATGTTATCGAGGAATGCCTTTAATGGCCTTCTAAAAACTTTGGAAGAGCCTCCTGAACATGTTAAATTCATTTTTGCAACTACAGAAATTCGTAAAGTACCCGTCACTGTTCTTAGTCGCTGCCAACGTTTTGATTTACGTCGCATTTCTATTGAAGAATTAGTTGGACATTATTCAAATATTGCAGAAAAAGAAAAATGCGAAATCGAGGAAGGTGCCCTTGGTATGATTGCCCGAGCGGCAGAGGGCTCCGTTCGTGACGGTCTATCTCTTCTTGATCAAGCTTTTGCTCATGGTGCGGGAAAAGTTAACGAAGAGCAGGTACGTGATATGCTCGGCCTTGCTGACAGGGCACAAATATTTGACCTCTATAAGGATATTCTTGAAGGTAAAACGGCCGATGCATTGTCTAAGTTGCGCCACCAATTTCACCACGGTGCCGATCCAGCAGTCATTATTCAGGACATGTTAGAATTAACCCATTGGCTGACCCGCCTTAAAGTAGTACCCGATGCTGGGGAAGATTTATTAACTTCTGAAGTAGAGCGTGAACAGGGGCTTAAAATGGCTAATGGGCTCTCGATCCCAGTCCTAACTCGCACTTGGCAGATGTTACTTAAAGGAACCGAGGAAGTCCGTATATCACCTAATCCAATCTCAGCAGCAGAAATGATCATTGTTCGACTTACTTTTAGTTCCAAGCTTCCAACACCTGAAGACCTTGTAAGGAAAATTAAAAATGATCAAACAACTGCGTCTTCAGTTGCTTCGGCCTCTCCAGAAAGCGGAACTTCACAAACTCCAAAAATTACTTTAAATAATAATACTACCAGTGAAATTACACCACAGGCATTTAATGTTATCCAAGGTAGTGGCCAATCAGCGCTTCGTGTCAGTGACCCCGTCGTCGAGGTCGCTGAAGAATTTATTTCCCCACCTTCAAGTTTTGATGCACTTGTTAAATTATTTGAAAAACAAGGCGAACCTGACATCGCATTTCAACTGAATGATAATGTTCACTTGGTCAGTTATGATATAGGACGAATTGATATCAGGCCTAATGCAAGAGTTCCCAAAAACCTGGCAAGCAGGATGTGTACAGAACTTAAAAAATGGACTGGGAAGAGTTGGATCATATCTCTATCTAATGAAATTGGAGATACAACCCTCTATGAAAAGGATGTTGTCGAGCAGCAAGCCCTAAAAAATATGATTATGAAAGATGAGATCATAAAATCTGTATTAAGCAGTTTTCAAGGAGCTTCCATTACCGATATCAGAAAAATTAAAGACGATTACTTAATGCAAGCGGATCCAGAGGATCTAGAATTTTTAATAAGTGCTGATGAATTTGGTATAAACGATACAGATTGAAATAGGAAAAATACTATGAAAAACCTTGGAAAAATGATGAAGCAAGCGCAAGAAATGCAAGGAAAAATGGCGCAAATGCAGGAAGAAATTAAAAAATCAGAACATACTGGAACCTCCGGGGGCGGACTTGTTAATGTGACCTTAAATGGTAAATTTGAAATACGTTCGCTCAAGATTGACCCAAGCATATTTAACGCAGATGATGCCGAAATGGCTGAGGACCTCATTGTGGCATCATTTAATGATGCCAAACGAAAAGTTGACGAATTTAATAAAAACGAAATGTCAAAGCTTACTGGCGGAATTGACCTCCCCGAGGGAATGAAACTACCGTTTTAAAGGTACCTTGAACCGATGTATAAAACACCCTCCAATAACAATGAGCTTGACCACCTGATTAGCTTGCTTAGTAAAATACCAGGCCTTGGCCCTAGATCTGCTCGGCGAGCAGCCCTTCAACTTATAAAGAAAAAAGATAGCCTGATGAGACCGCTCAGTAATGCGCTTTCTTCTGTTGCAGAAAACGTCCACCCTTGTGTTACCTGTGGTAATCTTGATGTGAATAATCCATGCCATATTTGCAAAAACGAAAAACGAGATAGAACTATTATATGTGTAATAGAAGATGTTGCAGACCTCTGGGCGCTAGAGCGGGCAGGAACTTTCAGAGGACTTTATCATGTTGTCGGTGGCACACTTTCAGCTCTTGACGGTGTAGGTCCTACTGATCTCAATATAAATTTACTCATTACTCGGGCAGCTGATCCTAACTTAAGGGAGATTATCATCGCAACTAACGCCACTGTGGATGGACAGACAACTGCTCATTATATAACAGAACAGTTAAAGGTGTTTGATATAGAAATATCCCGCCTTGCTCACGGCGTACCAATTGGTGGTGAACTTGACTATCTTGACGATGGAACATTGACGACCGCCCTTAATTCACGAAGACCTTTTTAATTACGTCCACACAAATCAACACACTCAGGGTCAAAATATATTAACCCAGTGCTTGATTAAGCAACATTGCTTACTTCTTGAATAGGTGATAAGTTCAGTCGATCAAAAGCGCCCGAAAATAACTAAAGGTAGAAAGTAGTGATAATTTACTTTTACAGATAGAAAATTATCTAAGTATTTAGTAGTAGAATTTTTTACTATTCTTGGTTAACCTAACATTAAGTTATTTACTCTGAAGCCTACCTGTCTAAATCACAAATGACATGAGGGGTAGGCCGTGGAAATTGTTCCGCCTGGTTATCATGGAAACATTTTAGCCTCCCGAATTTGGAAAAGAGAAAAAATGCTCGTTGATAAACATAATAGAACCTTTCCCTATTTGAGGCTTTCCATTACTGAGGTATGCAATTTTAGTTGCCAATACTGCCTTCCCAATGGATACCAAAAAACTGGAAAAGAACATTTTCTCAATCAAGATGAGATTAGAAGACTTGTTGATGCATTTATTGAACTTGGAGTATGGAAAATAAGGTTAACAGGCGGTGAGCCGACCATCCGTAAAGATTTTACTGAAATTGCACAAATGATAAGCGAGCGCTCAGAGATAAAAACTCTTGCCTTTACTACAAATGGGTACAAATTAGTAGAGCGCGCGCAGGAATGGTATGACGCAGGATTAAATGCTATTAATATCAGTATTGATACCCTGAATGCCAAAAAATTTCATGACCTCACAGGACACAACAGAATGCAGATGGTCCGTGATGGTATTGATAAGGCGCTAAAGGTTGGCTTTAAAAAGGTAAAAATAAATGTTGTTTTACTTAAGGGCGTTAACGACGGAGAGTTAGATCAATATTTAGAATATGTAAAAGATACTCCCGTCAGCGTTCGTTATATAGAACTCATGCAGACCGGCGACAATCTTACCTATTTCAATAAATTTCATCAGTCTGCAGACCATATAAAAGATCAACTTATAGACCGTAATTGGGTTGAAAATATACGCAATCCTGGTGATGGGCCTGCCGCAAACTTTACTCATCCCAATTTTGCTGGTTCAATAGGACTAATTGCACCCTATTCGAAAGATTTTTGTACTGGGTGCAACAGGCTGCGTATCACATCTAACGGAGATCTAAGACTTTGCTTATTTGGTAATTTTGGAATTCCTTTGCGTCATATGCTTCAAGATGACGACCAAAAAGATTTACTCAAAGCAGCAGTTAGCAAACAACTAGACTATAAAGCCTCCTCACATTTTCTTGCGGCAGGTGATACTGGAATAATGACAAACCTCTCTTCAACTGGAGGTTAAATTGAAAGTTAAGCTAGAAACTAAAAAAACTAGTCTGCGCCTAAGCAAAGATGAATTTCAAACTCTATGTCAGAAGAACCGCTTGCAAGAGGAAATATACTTTCCCGGTGAGAAATGTTTAAAGATTTCCGTCGAGCTAGAGGCGGTTCAGTTTTTTAAATTTGAAGATAACCAAATACAATTTGGGCTTCCTAAACATTTAATTCAAATTTATAAACCAAATAAGGCCGGTTTGTCACTTCAATTTCAATGTGATAAGGGCCGTATTCACACTGTAATTTTTGAGGTTGATATAAAGAAACCGCCATTAAGTTCTCTCTAAAGAAAAATTTGTAAAATTAAGTAAAAAATATCTTTTCATTTTCTACTAAAGCTATATTTTATCAAATATTATTTAAATTATCCTTTGATTATAAATTTAATTTTGGAACTATAAATGAGAAATTATTTTAATATTTTATTTATCACAATTAGCGCTACAATATCAATTTCAGCGGCATCTGCTCAAGACTATTCAACAGAAGGAGCTGAAATTTATATTGATTATTGTGAAGCCTGTCATATGGTTGGCGGTGAGGGTTATGAGGATATTTATCCAGCACTGAAAAATAATGCACTTGTTTTAGGTGATCAAGAAGAACTAATTTATTTACTATTAGAAGGGCGTGCTGGCATGCCTACTTTTATTGATGACCTTGAGGTCATGCAACTAACAACAGTCATCAATTTTATTCGAAACAGCTGGGGTAATTTAGCCGGTGAAATTAACCATGAACAAATGAATACAGCCTACGAAGAAATAGCTGAAGAAGATGATGGCTTTGGTTCTGGCAATTAACCACTAACCGAAGCATTAGTTTTCGATCGGTAATCGTTGCCAAAATAAAAATAATCTATAAGTTAATAATCAAAGGCATTCTGTGAATGCTGAAAAATAAATTTTAAGGGAGAAACCCATGTCAAAACTAATTAAAATTATTACGGCTGTTGCAATCTTTGGCTCCACGATGTTTGTAGCTTTCTTAGCAAATGCTCAGGACGCTATTAAGCGCAACGATGAAGGCCGTATGTTCTACTCAACCATTGAAGTGCCTGCCAACGCGGACCAACTATTTGTTAGCGGCAAAGGCCCTCGTCCAGTAAACCCCGATGCTCCACGTACAGAACGTTCATATGGAACGACTGAGCAACAAGCTCGTAGCACTTTTACAAGTATTAAAGCAGCAGTTGATGGCGCTGGCTGGAATATGAGCGATATTGTAATGGTTCGTGTATATCTGGTTGCTGACCCTGCGACAGGTAAAATGGATTTTTCTGGCTTCAACAAAGCATTTTTAGAATTTTTTGGTACAGAAGATCAACCTAATAAGCCTGTTCGTGCAGTTGTAGAAGTTTCCGGCCTTGCTGTGGACGGATGGCTTATTGAAATTGATGTTCGCGGCGCAAGAATACCTGTTAATAATTAATTTATTTCCATGCTTTCTGATTTAAATATAATTTTCATATAAAAAAGATGCTGAGAAATCAGCCCTTTTTTATATGAACTAAAACTAATGGCTATGGAGCTTAATCGATAATTACTTATTTGATGATGCTTTATTCCGGTCAGTTTGACCTTTATCCATCTGCAATGGAGTATTCTTGCAATTAAGTCTTCCTGTTTTCTCACCACTCGTATTAAAATCAAGAAATGATGTAGCAGCATAGGTAGCTATAGTTGGCACATTACCAACGTAATTAGTGTCCATAACTGCGTGCTCAACACTAACCTGATAAAATCCTCCAGGATCCATAATATCTTTATTTATTATCACATCGTTATCATTATAAGTCAGGTACTTAAGACCGCTAAATGGGACACCACTATGAAATATTTTTTCACCTAAACAGTTTCCAACCACGGCAAAAATAAGATCATCTAATAAGCCATTTTTATCAACTCCACCCTCACTAAATGGTATCCAGGAAATATTAAGGTCCTTATCTGGATTAATAGCAACCGGTGAGACCAGATTTCCGTCTTGCTTTAAAATTATAGTTGGGGGGCGGGGTATGCGGGTCTGACCATCATCTTTATTTGTTAGTGTTACCGGTATATGAAATACTTGATCACCTTTTTCTATATATCTAAATAAATACTCCCCATTAGGATAGCTTGCGTTTAAATTTTCTTCTTTATTATAACGGCCACCGTGAGTTTCAAGTGTGCTCGGATGATCTTCAAAATTCATAATATCAATAGATGTATTGCTTAAGGTTCCATTGGTAATTTTTCCACCAGCTTTTACAAATATTTCAGCAAAAAAATGGTAGTTGAGCATCTCTCTAAAAGAAGAGTTTTGATCTTGTCTATAATTTGCGGTTTTTCCTACGACTAAAAACTGTGTGTCCCCACTGTTAACTTCCTTAATTTGAGCGCGGTAGATTAGTGCAAGTAATGGAATTATTAAAAGAGCAATAAGCCAATTTTTTTTCATTATTTATTCCTTTAATTTTGTTTTGCCGTTATGTTCAATATCATAACTCAAAATCTTATTTTATCTAATGAAAATTAAGCCAATATGGTGCCTAAAATGTCAAAAACAACCAAAGAAATGGTGGATATTGCCAACCAACAAATAGAAACGGTCAATGTAGATCAAGCAAAATTAATGCTTGCTGATCCTAAAGCGACCTTTGTGGACCTTCGCGATATTCGAGAAATTAGTGCGGAAGGCATGATTCCTGGAGCCTTTCATATGCCGCGTGGTATGACCGAATTTTGGGTTGATAAGCAAAGCCCTTACTATAAAAAAATATTTAATAATAATCATAAATTTGTATTTTATTGTAATAAAGGCTGGCGTAGCGCCCTCGCGACCAAAGCAGCACAAGAAGTTGGTCTTAAAAACCTTTGCCATATAGATGGTGGCTTTACGGCTTGGATTGAACAGGGTGGGTCTAAAGCTGAAAAACCCCAGGGAAAATCTCCCGCACAAAAAGAAGGTATATATGATCTGCTACCTTTTATAGTTAATCCTGACAATATTTCCCGCTTCGAAGGTGGAAAAGTGCTTATAGGTGACAGGAGAAAGTATCCTTTTTCCAAAGATTTTATCACTTGCGACAGTATCGATGCTGTCGCAAAAGCTATTAAAGACATGGTTACACAAGGCAGTGGACCCTGGATGGCCGCGGCTAATGCAATGCGCATAGTTGCGAGCCAGGGTCTTCCCACCCTTAAATCAGCAAGAGATAAACTCATTGCGACACGACCAACCAACACAGCTATGGCACTACGCCTTGACGATATTTTGGAAGTCGCGAAAACAGCGGACAACGAAGGATTAAGTATTGACCAAGCCATCGCAAACAAAATAGAATCCATCAAAAATACTATTTATGATAATTATGCCATTCGGGCAAGAGCAATGGCCAACCTTATTGAGGATGGCGATGGTATTTTGACCATGTGCTTTGGTGAAGCAGGCTTTTTACTGAGCCTCGCACTTGCAAAGCGTGATGGTAAAAATATTACTGCTTACGTCCCCGAAACAAGACCATACCTCCAAGGTGCAAAGCTCACGGCACCTTGCATCAATGAGTTAGGTATTAATGTAAATCTGATTACTGATAATATGCCAGCCCATATTATGCGTGAAGGTAATATTCAGAAATATATCACGGCCGCCGACTTAATAACCTTGGATGGCCACGTATGTAATAAAATTGGCACCTATCAAAACGCTATTACCGCCCACCATCACGATATCCCCTACTTTGCCTTTGCTTGGGGACGGGATAATACAAAAAAAACTAGAGATGATGTGGTGATTGAAGAACGTAGCCCTGCCGAAATCAGACAGGTACTTGGCACACCCACTACCACCGATAATATCGGTGCGAGATACCCGACCTTCGATATAACGCCTCCAAAATATGTCTCAGGTGTTATCACGGTCCACGGGGTACTCAGCCCCTACACCCTTAAGAATTATAAAACTTGGTAGGAATAGAAATGAGCGTAGCAATTTTAGGTGGCACCGGCATATACAACCTTCCCGAAATTAAAGTCGAAGAAAGGTTAATTAATAACCGATATGGTGAAGCTGTAGCCTATGTAGGTCAGGGTAATTATAGGGACGTCGTGTTCATGACCCGCCACGGTATCAAACACGACACGCCACCTCATAAAGTAAATTATCGTGCAAACATGCGTGCCCTTAAGGATCTTGGCGTTACACGCATTATGGCGACCTATGCAGTGGGTGCTATCACTAATGATTATCCACTGCTTGAACTTGCGGTTATGAGAGATTTTCTTGATTTTACATCTGGGCGTGAGTTCAGTTTTTTCGATGCTATTAAGGGAGGTATAGGCCATGTTGAAATGAGTAAACCATTTTGTCCAATTCTTTCTGCCAAAACTATTGAGCTAGCTAAAAAACACGGCATTAACGTTCATGACGGAGCAACATATGTCGCAACGAACGGCCCGCGTTTTGAGAGTCCTGCCGAAATTAAAATGTATCAAATTCTTGGGGGTGATGTAGTTGGAATGACGGCATGCCCCGAGATATTTCTGGCCGCAGAACTTGGCATGAGCTTTGGTGCCGTTGCTTTACCAATTAATTTAGCCGCAGGGCTCGAAGAAAATATTACCCTTGCTACTGATAATATAAACGAGGTTAGAGAAAACATGGTACGCTTAATGCTCGATGTATTGCATTCAACTACCAACGAAGAGTGCCAAGTGCCAATTTTATTATAAAAAAAACAACTGAAATACATAGTATATATAAGGACAAAAAATAATGAGTAAGGAAATTGGTAAAAATGCCGGCATGGGTACTATCGTTAACCATGTAGGTGAAGGTAGTCATGATAAGCATTCACATTTGATGCCCATTTATCAAACCTCAACCTTCGGTTTTGATACGGTGGATGACGCAGCTGATGTTTTTGCTGGCCGAGTTAAGGGTTATGCTTACACACGCACTCATAATCCCAACATGGATCATCTGGCTAATAAGATCGCTTATATGGAGGGGATAGATCTCATCAAAGCTAACCCAGAAAAAGAACCATCGGAACTTGTCATGGGTAAAGTAACTTCAAGCGGCATGGGTGCAACTTCAGCAGCAGTGCTAGCTGCAGTTGGCTCAGGTGATAAAGTAATTGTACAAATGGGTCTTTACGGTAATACTCACAAATTTTTTACCCAATTGGCTCCAAGGCTTGGTATTGATGTAGTGTGGGTTTCTGACTGCAGCCGAGACGGTCTTGAGGCCGCTATCAAAGCCAATATTAATGCTAAACTAGTTTTTGTTGAGACCCCATCAAATCCAAACCTTGAGGTGATAGACCTTGTTCATTTGGCTAAGGTGGCACATGAATATGATATGTGGGTAATGGTTGATAATACATTCGCCACACCTTATCACCAACGACCATTAACCCTTGGCTGTGATGTCGTAGTCCATTCTACATCTAAGTATATTTCTGGCCATGGACAAGTGATTGGTGGCGCAATTGTAAGTACCCATCTAGATTATATGCATCCGGGAGGACAAGGCGTAGGACTTACTTATAAAATGCTCGGGGTGGCTCCAAGTCCGAAAGATACATGGCTAATTAATACAGGTCTAAAAACTTTTGAAATTCGCATGCAACGCCATGCAAAAAATGCACAAGAAATTGCCGAGTGGCTTGATGCTAATAAAAAAGTAAAACATGTTTATTACCCAGGTCTCAAAAATAATCCTTATCATGATCTAGCCACTAAACAGATGATTAATGGCTACGGTGGTATGCTCAGCTTTGAGCTAATTGACGGCGAGAAGGGCGGAGCCCAAAATGGAAAAGCCTTCGCCAATGCCGTCAAACTTCCTACCCTCGCAGTTAGTCTTGGAAATGTAGATAGCTTAATTCAACACCCGGCCAGTATGACACATAGTGCGACACCGGCTGAAGAACGAGAAAAAGCGGGCATCACGGATAGTATTATTCGATTGTCTGTCGGAATTGAAAATATAGAGGACTTGATTACAGATATGGAACAAGCAATGGAGAATGTAATATGAAAATTTTAATAAGAAAAATTTTTACTGTAATATTGGTAGTTATAAGTCTAGCGGGGCATGCTTTTGCTGATGGAACCTTTTTTGTTGTTCGTCACGCAGAGAAGCAAGACGGCGATAATCCCGTGCTGACCCAGCAGGGTGTTAAACGTGCAACTCATATTATGAACATGCTTAAAAATGAACCCATAAAGGCCGTTTTCTCCACCGAAACATACCGAACGGTAATGACGGCAATGCCAACGGCTGCGGACCATGAGCTTCCTATTGTTCTTTTTTCCACCGAAGACCTTCCAGATTTTTCCAAAAAACTTAAAGCTATGGATGGAACTTTTTTAATTGTGGCACATAGCTCAAGCACGCCTGAGCTGGCAGCCCTTCTTTCAAAAATTCCCCTACCGAAGCTCGACGAGATGGATTATGAAAAACTATTTAAGGTCGTAACTAAAGATGGAAGCTCTAAACTTATAAAAATGATAACAACTTTAGAGTAACATTTGTTATGATATTTGACATAATTGGACTTATGGGGGTTACACTCATTCTTGTAGTTTATGGACTTGTACATCTAGACAGGATCGATGTTAAAAAAATAACTTTTTCGGTGCTCAATGCCATTGGTGCAGCACTTATTTTAGTATCTCTTTATGTTGACTATAACCTGCCGGCAGTGACCATTGAGGTTGCATGGATTCTTATTAGCCTTTATGGAATTTATGCTGCTATAAGGAGGAAGAAGTCATGAGCCCGCTCGTTAAATCAGATGATTTTCCTCTCACAAAAAAAAGTGCCTATATCAATGCTGCTAATGTGGCGCTTATGCCTAAACCATCCATTGAAGCCATAAATAAATGGCATAACGATGTAGGAGTAAATGGCTCTAATAATTTTAATGATCTTGCGGAAGATAACGTATTCGAAGGGCTTCGGGCTGAGGGCGCACGACTTTTTAACTGTAGCGAAGATGATATTGCTGGCGGCAGCAGCTATACGGAACTTCTAGCTTCTATTGCCTGGGCAGTGATGCCAAGTGCCGAAAGTAATGTGGTTAGTACAGATATTGTCTTTCCCAGCACCATTTTTCCATGGACACGTGTATCCCATCACACGGGGTGTGAAATACGCTTCGTCCATAGCAAAGGTGTTTATACGGAGCCAGGTGAAATTATAAAGTCCATCGATAAGAACACAGCAGTAGTTTCCATTTCCCACGCCGAATATACAAGCGGACAGCTATACGACCTTAAGCTACTTGCAGATCATTGCCATGAAAATGGGGCGTTACTAATAGTGGACGCCACTCAGTCGGCCGGTGCCGTCCCTATTGACGGACCTGGGTCAGGAGCAGACGTCATTATAAGCGGATCATATAAATGGCTTTGCGGACCTTTTGGAGCGGCTGTTATGTATCTAGCGCCACATCTCCAAAATAAGTTGGAACCCGGTATCGTCGGTTTTCGAAGCCACGCAAAAATGTGGGATTTATCAGCCACAAGACTTGAATATCCTGATACTGCAAAAAAATTTGAAGCCTCCACTATGGCTTTCGGTTGCATCAAAGGTCTTGAAACATCAATGCAGTATCTTAACGATATTGGCATAGACCGTATTTATGATTATAATATCGGATTAGCCGATAAACTGATAGAAGGGCTGCAACAGCTTAATATCAAAATCGTTTCCCCTAAAGTACAATCAGAGCGAACGTCTATTGTAACCTGTCATATGGGTAAACATGATGCAGTTTACATTCTTGAACAGCTCAAAGTCCGTGGTGTAATCGCCCATAAAAGGCAGGACTATGTTCGCTTTGCCCCACATCTATATAATAATATTGGTGATATAGAGCGAGCAATCTATGAGCTGGGAGATATTCTAGGATAATTGAGTTCTAATTCTTTCGAACCTTCAATTATTTCTGATCAAACTCTAACCTAGCTCACATTCTTTTCTGAGTTCTATGAGCATTTTTGCATCTTTTTTTGAAGCTAGTATTTCCTCATCACTAAGGCCGTCAAGCTCGTGGGGAAAAATTAACCAGTCTTCAGTTTTATGGATATAATAGTTGGGAGTACGTTCAGTAAGGTTTTTACTCGGTTTATAGTAAACAGTACCAACACGAATATCTGTTGGCATATTTTTGCGCATATGAATATCTAACTCACCTATAATTGCTTGAACACTTCGGCCGCTATCAAACACATCATCTACAATTAATAAACTATCATCATAGTTCATATTGTCTATCAGATAATGAAGGCCGTAGACCCTTACCTTAGCTTCCTGCTTCGCAATTCCCCTATAACTTGAGGTGCGAATGGCAAAATGGTCAGTTTTGATGTGACAAAAATCTAGGAGTTCCTGAACTGCAATCCCAACAGGCGTTCCGCCGCGCCAAACACCCACAATAAAATCTGGCCGAAAGCCATCCTTTACAACCATTTGTCCAAGTTTTAATGAAGAAGAAAGCAACTCATCAGCAGTAATATATATTTTATTCATTAGTGCTTTACCCACTCATTTTTTTTCTTTTTTAATATAACGTTTACTATAAAAAAAGAAAATTTAATTTTTAAGATCTAGATAAAATGATCTTTACCCTAAAAAGCTAGTTTAGATATTTTTGTTCAAATAGTGCAAAACTTTGATCTAGTTTATTTTTAAGTATAGACTTGGTTTTCTGCTTAGAAAAACTAGTACTAATACTATTATAACTCATCGCCTGAAGTTCTGCGTAACTAACATCGGTGGTGCTAACTGCAGCTATGCATTCCTTAGAAATATCGGTATCAAAAATTCCATCATTATCGGTGGAAAGACTAACTGGTATGCCCAATCGAAGGAATTTTAAAAATGGGTGTGGCGAGCTAAATTTATCGTGAACACTGAGGTGATGATTGCTATTAATATTTATCTCAACACCAACCTTAAGGCTCCGAGCGTATTCAAGGGTTATTAAATCCTCCTGAAGGAGTACACCGTGGCCAATTCTTGAAACGCCCATGATCATCGCATCACGAGCATTGCGAGGGTCCCCCATTTCGCCTGAGTGCATAGTCATCTTAAGTGGATGATCCGGATTCTCACTATTGTAGCCACTAAGGTATCCATATGCGACTTGTGC
Organism: Kordiimonadaceae bacterium; assembly: GCA_018675425.1. Lineage (GTDB taxonomy): Bacteria > Pseudomonadota > Alphaproteobacteria > Sphingomonadales > Emcibacteraceae > Pseudemcibacter. Next base: position 10,295 of record JABGYD010000048.1, on the reverse strand, counting down.
TTTTTCAAGGGCAGGGTTTCCACGCTCAATAGCATAAAGATCGATACCAACAATAACATCGGATGGATGAATTAGCAGAAGTTGGTTCCATGATTTTATCATTTCACCATTCATTTCAGCAGGAAGGAAGCGGAGTAGCCCCAAATTCCACCGTACTACAACCCCAGTTTCTTTGAAAAATTTTATAGACCAGTTTGTTAGTTTTTCAATACTGTCAACACTGGGGGGAAAGCTATTAGTAAATTCAATATAGCTAATCCCATGGTCAGCGGCGCGCCCAAGAAAATCGAGATAAATAAGTTCCATTTTTTCATCAATAAATTCATCTTCAACCATCCAAATTACAAAGGCAAATATTGCGTCAAATCTTTTGAAATCATGCGATACAGGAACATTAGGTAAAAAGAAAAAGTTTACAAAAAGACTTTGCTCCGCTTCACTCATGGAGAGGTAATTAGAGGAGACGGGAAGTGATCTTAGGGCATCAATCTCATGATCATAAAGAACTTGTCCCTGATTTTGAACTGTCATTATAAAATATTCAGGGTCTATCACTGGATTATATTTTCTAAGAATTTCGGTGACAACATCTCGAGTAAAGAGTCCATATGGATGAACATGTAATAAACCACCCTTCGGAATTTGCTTACAAAATTTGGCTAGCTCAACCATATCTGACCTTAACGGTTCGATATCAATAATTGAATTTTCAATAGCGAGTTTCCTATTTTTCTCGATGATCACCTCTTGTTTTTCCATTAAAAAATCAATTTCTGTGGACGTAAATTCGTCGCCTTCACTCATAATAAATTGCGATTCCCAATCGGCCCGCTCAATCGGGTTGCTAGCCTTATAGTTGCGTTCAATAATAAGAGATTTTGCCTGATCATATTTTTTAAAATGATCAAGAAGCTTAGTATTTATCTGATCTTGTTCAGTGCAAGATGTTAAAATTAAAACTGTAAGTATGGTAATCAAATTCAAAAAACTGATATTAATTAATTTTAACATTTATCCACTCCACCCTTAATTGCAGCCTCGTTATAATAACTTCTAGAAAACTTACAGTATGGCTTTGCCAGTCCCATCTCTATCATTTTGACAGCTATATCATGGCCGTCAACAAAACACTTTGCTACAACCCTGTCATAGCTCTTAGTTCCATCAGGTTCACAATTGACTTCTTTTCCACTTACAATTGCTCTTAGTTCCGCCTTAGACCTTTTGCCAGCATCAGTGTTCATCTCCGGTGCATCAAGCCCCCATATTCTTATCTTAATCGTCCCAAATCGTATAGTGTCACCATCCGTCACATCAACAAAACCATTTATATTTCCAGAAGAACTCCCTGTACTTCCTGTAAAAACAATAAAAATAGTAATGAATATAAAAACTTTGATCTGTCTCATTTTTTTACTTTTCCTTGCATAATTCACCTCCACCTTCCTTAGTGATGCATCTTAAATCAATGTAGGGAGTATTTCAGGAGAAATATACAATAGTTCCAAATAACAGATTAATATAGGTAAAGAAATTTAAGTTTTTACTCTTCTTCCATAGAAAATAGCTCTGTATTGCCACCTGTAGCCACAGTGTTGATGGTAAGGGTTTTTTCTGTAGCAAACCGATAGAGATAGCGTGGGCCACCTGCTTTAGGACCTGTACCAGATAATCCATGGCCACCAAATGGCTGAACACCAACAGCTGCACCAACAATATTGCGATTAACGTAGGTATTACCCACGTCGAGGTTTTTAAAAATATAATTCGCACTTTCTTCAATGCGGCTATGAACACCGAGCGTTAAGCCGAAACCAGTATTCTGAATTTGTGTCATGATATCATCAAGCCTTGATGCTTTATAACGAATTACATGAAGGATAGGCCCAAACACTTCCGTTTTAAGTTCATCAAGTGATGAGATTTCATAAAGCCGTGGGCCAAAAAATGTTCCCCCTTCATACTGAGATGGAGGTTTTACTGCGTTAATAAGTGTCGCTTCACCATCCATACGTGCAGCATGCTTCACAAGAATTTCTCGAGCATCTCGGTCAATAACGGGCCCTATATCAGTTGAAACATCTAATGGGCAGCCAATATTAAGACAATTCATTGCTCCTTTAAGCATAGGAATAATAGTTTCAGCTACGTCGTCCTGAATATAAAGTACCCTAAGCGCTGAACAGCGCTGACCCGCGGATTGGAATGCTGATGCAATAGTGTCATCAACTACCTGTTCAGGGAGAGCAGTACTATCCACGATCATCACATTTTGTCCACCCGTTTCAGCGATCAATGGCACTATGGCACCTTTACGGTTTGCAAGACTGCGATTAATGATTTTTGCAGTTTCGGTTGACCCTGTAAAGGCCACACCACTAATCCGTTCATCTGCCACAAGCTTAGCGCCAACTGTAAAACCGTCACCGGTTAAAAGGTGTAAAATATCAACAGGAACTCCTGATTGATGAAGTATTTTAACTGCCTCCGTCGCAATAATTGGCGTTTGTTCAGCCGGCTTTGCTATAACCGCGTTACCTGCCGCCAATGCCGCACTCACCTGCCCCATAAAAATGGCAAGCGGAAAATTCCAAGGACTTATACAAAGAAATGTGCCCCGTCCTTGTAAATAAAGCGCATTGCGTTCCCCAGTTGGACCCGGAAGTAATTTCGCCTTTGTAAAATTCTCTCTAGCCTGTCCCGCATAATAGCGAAGAAAATCTACAGCCTCTCGAACCTCTGAAAGTCCATCCTCTAACGTACGACCCGCCTCCTCAGCGATCAACCTCATCAATGTAAGACATTTTTTTTCAAGTTTGTTAGCCGCTCTATCGAGTATCTCAGCGCGGGCTTCTCCGCCGAGATTATTCCATTTTTTTTGAAAATGAGACGCAGCAACAAGCGCATTTTCAATATCAAGATCCGTGGAAATTGCTACCTGACCAATAGTTTTTCCTGTGGTTGGGCTAATAACATCTTCAATATTTTTCAACCCCATATTACCAGATATGATGGGACCACCTTTCCATTGTCGTTCCTCAGAAAAACTTTCATTGAGTTTTGCTATTTCAATAGGATCTGAAAGTTCAAAGCCAACGGCATTTTTACGCGGGTGCACTTCTCTATTTTGGTAACTTAAAATGTCTACTGGCAAAGGGATCAAAGTGTGGCGTTTTGGTGATTTCTCCTCAACTAATTTTACAGTGTCTTGTATAAATTTATCAACAACGATACCTTTATTCATAAAACGGTTAACAAAAGAACTGTTGGCACCATTTTCAAGGAGGCGTCGGACCAAGTAAGGAAGCAAGTCCTTATGAGCCCCAACTGGTGCATAGACCCGAATATTAAATTCCAGATCCGTATTTTGCTGTACCACATCATAAAGCAAATGACCCATACCATGAAGCCGCTGAAATTCAAATTCACTTGCAGCCACATTCCATTTTCGAACTAATTCGAGAATAAGCGCAACCGAATATGCATTATGAGTAGCAAACTGAGGGTAAAATACGTCTCGCGCCATCATAAGGCGCTCAGCGCAAACCTGATAAGAGAGATCAGTCGATGGTTTTCTTGTGTAAACCGGATAATCTACTAGACCCAATTCCTGAGCATGCTTGATTTCGCTATCCCAATAAGCACCCTTAACAAGGCGAACCATAAACTTCCGCCCTAATTCACGACCTAAGGTTGCTAACCAATCAAGAACATATGGCGCTCGTTTTTGATAAGCTTGAACTACAATTCCAAGGCCATCCCAATCCTGCAATTCACTTGACCGAGCAAGAATCTCAAAAATATCGAGAGAAATATCAAGCCGATCTGCTTCTTCAGCATCAATAGTGAAGCCAAGTCCTTTTTCTTTTGCCAGCTTTGCAAGTTCAATAACTCTTGGGACCATAACCGACATAACTATATCATACTGAACCATTTCATAACGCGGATGAAGCGCAGAAAATTTGACCGAAATTCCATTAGCATCATATGGAGTATCTTCTTTTTCCTCAGCCCCAATTTGTATAATGGCCGATTTATAAGATTCAAAATAACGATCTGCATCTGCTAGTGTCCTTGCACCTTCGCCCAACATATCAAATGAAAAACGAGTACCTGGTTTATTTTCTTTTTCGCCTCGGCCTATCGCTTCATCAATAGTTCGACCTAGAACATACTGCCCCCCCATGATCCGCATCGCCTGAATAATCGCTGTTCGAACAAATGGCTCACCAGCCTTTTTTACAAATCCCTTAAACCAGTTATCCGAATTTACTTTAACATCAACACCAAGATCAATAAATTCTCCGGTCAACATTAGCCCCCACGTTGATGCATTCACGAATATACTATCGGATTGCCCCTTATGCTCAGACCACCGCCCGGCTGCTATTTTCTCTGAAATCAACTTATCAGCGGTAGCGCCGTCCGGTACTCTTAACAAACTTTCTGCAAGACACATAAGGGCCACACCCTCCTCATTAGAAAGATCGAACTCTTGAAGAAAATAATCCATTGTTCCTTGACTGTCACTTTTATCACGAGACAGATAGACATATTCTTTAGCCAAACCTACAACTCGTTTACGCTCACCTATTGTAAGTTCCGTTACATGCAGCAAATTATCAACGCACTTTTCTTCATCAGCATGAGCCATCTGACGTAAAATATATCTAATTTCTTTTAAATTTAATAGTTCAGGAAATTTGTGGTCGCTTAAAGAATACATGTGAAAACCTTTTAATCTTATTGGTTGATCACATGAATATATCTTAATAGTTAGCAGAATGTCCTACTTTATTAATGATTTTGCCGACATATTATCTATATATTAGGATAAATAATAGTTTTTTATGCTTTTAACATTCAACAATATTTACAGCCAAACCACCTTTAGAGGTTTCCTTATATTTTTCCTGCATATCCTTACCAGTTTCTCGCATGGTAGAAATTACTTTATCAAGAGAAACATGATGAAGGCCATCGCCAAGTAGGGCAAGACGTGATGCATCGATTGCTTTTACTGCACCCATTGCATTTCTCTCTATACAAGGTATCTGAACTAGACCGCCTATGGGATCACAAGTAAGACCCAGATTATGCTCCATCCCTATCTCAGCCGCATTCTCTACCTGCATTACACTGCCTCCTTGAACGGCCGTTAGGCCGGCAGCTGCCATTGAGCAAGCGACACCAATTTCTCCCTGACATCCAACTTCTGCACCTGAAATTGATGCATTTTTTTTATAGAGGGAGCCTATTGCAGTTGCAGTTAATAAAAAATCATAAACTTTCTGTTTATTATCACCGTGATTATAAAAACGGTCGTAATATCGAAGTACTGCAGGAATAATACCTGCGGCACCGTTTGTTGGTGCCGTGACTACTCGCCCTCCGGCAGCATTTTCCTCATTAACGGCAAGAGCCCAGAGATTAATCCAATCGAGAATTACTGATGGGTCAGCCAGCTGCTTTTCCTGGCCTTCTTTGAGTGACGAGAGGATATGTGAGGCCCTACGCTCAACATTTAGTGACCCAGGTAACATACCACTCGTGGCACAGCCACGGTCAATTGAAAATTGCATAGCCTCATAAACTTTATCAAGGCCTTCCTTAATCTCAGTCTCTGACATTAGGGCCTTCTCATTAGCCCAAATTAGGGAAGCTATAGAAAGTTCATTCTTCGCACAAAGTTTGAGTAATTCAACCCCTGTGTCAAATGGATATGGAACTGGAATTTCATCTGGAAGAGGCGTATTACGACCAATATCTGCTTCACTAAGAACCGCACCACCACCAATTGAATAATAATTCTCGCTAGCAATTTTCTCACCATTACTTTTAAAGGCTGAAAAACAAAGACCATTACTATGATGAGGGAGGAGTTTTTCCATGTGGAATGACATATCATCACGTATTGAAAAGAGCACTTCTTTCTTATTCAAAAGATTAATTCGATTAGATAATTTTATTACTTCGAAACGTTCGTTAATAATGCAAGGATCAATCGTTGATGGTTCATACCCCTCCAAGCCAAATAAAATCGCCTTATCAGTCGCATGTCCATGGCCAGTAAGAGCCAAAGAGCCGTAAACATCGACCTTAACGGTCACAACGTCATTTATATTTGTGAGGCTCTCAAGAAATTTTTTCGCCGCAACCATAGGGCCCACCGTATGAGAACTTGAAGGCCCAATACCAATCTTAAAAAGGTTGAAAACGCTGTAGTACATGTCTTCATCCCTTATCATTTTAAAGAGTTATCTTTAGAAAAGTTAAAAGTATAATCTAAACGTTTTGAGCATTCTTATCAAGTGACCTGATATGCTCTAATACTCTTAACCATTTATTCGCTTCACAGATTTCAATTGCTTGACTGCGACCCATGCGACGGATCAATTTCCTAGCAAGTTCTTCAATTGTTTGTTCGCTCATTATCTTACCTGTTTATTGGCACTTACTTATATCAACGATCACCTGATCTACATGACTTAATATAGAATACAGATCCGTAAAACAAACCATTTACGCGCCTACAGGCCTGAAGTCAACTATAGATATTAGTTATTTTTTAGATATCTTCAGACATAAGGTTTTTTAATATATTTAAAACTGTCTTTTTTCAATTTTATAGAATAAAATACTTTATATCTATTATTTTATATTTTAATTAACTACAATATGGTTTTAATAAAGGAGATATATACTATGGAAAAAATAAAAAATAACATACTAAATTTAGCTAGTATTCATAAACTAGATAAAATTGATCGTAATATATTAAAAATTCTCCAAGATGATGGCCGAACTTCAAATGTGAAATTAGCACAAACTATTAATTTAAGCCCCACACCGTGCCTTGAACGTGTCAAAAGACTTGAAAAACTGGGGTATATTAAGAATTATGTAGCTATACTTAATCCAAAGATGCTGGATGCGGCCTTAGTTTCCTTTATTGAAGTTTCACTTGATCGCACAACTACACGCGCACTTGACCACTTCCGTGAGGTCGTGCTAGCTATGGAAGAAGTGCAGGAATGTCATATGGTAGCGGGTGGGTTTGATTATTTAATCAAGGTCCGAACTAAGGACATGGACCACTACAGACGCTTTCTTGGAGAAAAACTCTCTATTATCGAGGACATAAGCAGCACGAACACATATGTGGTTATGGAAGAGATTAAGGCCAGCAGTACCATTAAAGTAAGTGATCAATAATGACAAAAATAACCTACATTTCACCAACTAATCAACGGTATCTCGTTAAGGCGGAAACCGGACAAACACTAATGCAAATAGCCGTGGATAACAATATTGAGGGGATCGATGCGGATTGTGGGGGTCAGTGTGCATGTGCCACTTGTCATATCATCATACCTAAGGAATACCGGATCTATGCTGGTCAGGTCGACGAAGATGAGAGCGCATTGTTAGACTTTCTTGATAATCGCAAAGTTGGTAGCCGCCTTAGTTGTCAAGTCGTGATGTCGACGAAGCTTGACGGAATGGTAGTCAAAGTTCCCGACATAGACTAATTTTACTATTTTCTTAGACCAACCTCTCGCCATCACGCGACCTAAGAAATGAAAAATTTCCAACAATTGTCTCTTTAATATCGTAAAGACATGGCACAAGTATCAGCGTAATCATTGTTGCAAATAGTACGCCAAAAGTTAATGAAACCACCATTGGAATGATGAATATTGCCTGGTAGCTAGTTTCAAGCATAATCGGTGTCAAACCAATAAAGGTTGTGATGGAAGTAAGAATAATTGCTCGAAAACGCATGCGCCCACCTTCAGCAATTGCATCAGTAAAATTCATCCCTTCTTTTTTTAGATTTTTGATGCAATCTACGAGCACTAAGTTATCGTTAATCACCACACCGGCAGCAGCAAACAAACCCAGGAATGAATATAAACTAACGGGCATTCCTATAATCAAGTGACCTATTAATGCTCCGACAAAGCCAAACGGGACTGCCGTAAGTATAATAATTGGTTCTACATAGGATCTAAGTCCAATCGCCAGTAAAGCGTATATAGCAAGTAGAACAATTGATAAGTAAAAACTTAATTCATTAAAGAAAATACCCTGTTCTTCCACAGAACCGTCTGGAATAACAGCAAAACCAGAATATTCACTTTTAAGATTAATAAATATTCCATCTTCTAAATATTTGTAAGCCTGATAGGGGGAGACTAGATTTTTATTCATTCGTGCCTGAACTTTAATAATATTTTGACCATTAACTCGCTCTGGTGAATTGAGAATAGGCACGTAGTCCATTTCTGCAACCATATTAAACGGAATTTCACCCCCCTCAGGGGTCTGTATATACATTTCACGTAACGCATTTAAGTTTTGCCTTGCATCAAGCGGATAGCGCACATGAACATCCACCGTTTCACCATCACGGGGAATTCGTTGAACAATTCGACCATAAAACCCAAGCCTAACCTGATCACTTAGTGTACCAAGCGTTAAACCATAATGTTCCGCCGCGGGCTTAAGAGATAATCTAAGTTCCTGGCCCTGACGATCACGATTGTCGTATATTTGGGTTAGACCTTGAATGTCACGCATTTCCAGTTTAACGCGCTCAACAGCCTCCTCTAAATCTGCATCATTACTGGCAGATACATAGAAACTCAAATCACCGCCTCCAGGTCTGCCCGTAGTTCTGGAGTTCCTCAAAGACATCTCAATAGCCTCAGGTACCTCACCAACCCTTTTTTGCCATGCACTCATTACTTCTTCGACGTCGATAATAGCCATTGCTTCTGACGACATCTCGAGTGACATACGAATATTATTACCAAATACAAAACTATCGTAGTTAGGAAACAAAATGTTTCTCGCCATACCCGTTTTTTGCTCATATTCTTCTTCTAGTCCACCTAACCCTCCAATAGCGTCTATCATAGTATCATGAATTCTTTCGGCCGTGCCCTCAGGTGCTGTTTCAGATATTTCCACAGAGTAACGCATAATATTACTTGGAATTTCTGGATTAAATGATGACCTTATAAAGCCTAATACATATGCAGTGGTAAATAAGATAAGAACAGAGAAGAATATGCTGGCAGTTAAGTATTTTACATTAAGACACTTCTCAATAAACGGTTTGTATTGATATCTAGCAAAATCAATAAGCCATTGAGCTACCTTTTTCTGAAAAACCCTAAATTTTTGATACCATTCATATTTTGGCTCAAATGGTTTTGGATTAGATAAATGACACGGTAAAATCAGTAAACATTCAACCAATGAAAAAATAAGGGCGCCGGAAACTACCACCGCTATATCCCTTGCTTGTTGCCCTGTCTCTGATTCAAACATTAATAACGGAACTACAGCCAATATCGTTGTAAAAACGGAAAGTATAATGGGTAATGACAAATTTTGAGCGCCGTAAATAGCACCCTTTAAGCCTTTATGTCGCGTTCTCTGGGTCGCGTGAATACCTTCCCCAACAACAATTGCGTCATCCACCACAATCCCCAGAACGAGCAGAAATCCGAAGAGTGATATTTGGTTTATAGAAAAATCAAAAAACTTCATAACCATAAATGCACCACAAAACGCAATTACGATTCCAAATGTAACCCAGAGCGCGAGATCGAGTCTTAAGAACATAACTAGCAAAACAAAAACTAAAATAAGGCCTGTTAAACTATTGGAAATTAACATTTCTAAACGTTGGTAGAACTCAACACTATCATCGCGCCACGTAGAGACATCAATTCCCAACGGAAAGGTTCCGTTTGCACTTTCAAGATATTGGTTAACCGCTGAGGTAAGTTCAAGTACGTCCTGACCAGGACTTAACTGTGTTTCCAAAACAATGGAAGGCTTACCCTTAGAACGAAAAAGAAAAAATCGTTCACTTACTCCGTCTTTAATTTCAGCAATATCTCCAAGCTTTATTCGTGTCCCATTTGGCTGTTGCAGCAGGGTTATATCTGAAAATTCTTTTTCATAATATGCTCGACCTTCAGCACGAATTTGTAATGAACCAAATCCATTACGGATTGATCCAACCGAAATATCTACCGAACTCTCACTTATAGCATTCGCAACAAATGCCATAGAAATTCCAAGCCTCCTTAAATCAAACTCTGAAACTTCAATGCTTATTAAATTAGGGGGAAATCCACGTGCATCAATCAAATTAACTGCTGGCAATGCGAGTAATTCCGAACGAACCCTTCTCGCTACTGTAGCTAATGTTTTCTGATCCGTGACGCCAGAAATAATAATATCGATTATATCATCATTTTGAACATTGTGTCGTA
>JABGYD010000006.1 GCA_018675425.1 Kordiimonadaceae bacterium | reverse complement strand
TAGATTTATGCTACTTCGCGGTCCAATACTTCTATTATAGAAGCTATGCCGTCCCTAGCCTTTTCAGCACGAGCTTTAGAATCATTATCTTTTGCATGTAAAACAGTTTCTTCAAGATCTTTAAGCTCAGAGAGGTATGTCTCTCTATCAACATCTGCTAAAGGCCTGACTATCTCAGCAAGGATTATAAGGCCCTCAGAATTCACTTCAGCAAAACCACCAACAACAAGTAATTTTTCAGCTTCACTATCGTTATGTACTTCTATAATACCGGTACGGAGCGTTGAAACTAGCGGCGCATGTTTTGGTAGCACCCCAAAGTCACCTTCAGTACCCGGAACAACAACCATATCAACATCTGCCGATTTAAGAAGTTTTTCTGGCGAAACCAGTTCAAAATGAAGCTTTTCAGCCATAGATGTATATTCCTTATTATTTATGCTGCTTCAGCAGCCATTTTCTTCGCCTTTTCGACAGCATCATCGATACCTCCAACCATTAAAAAGGCTGCTTCCGGAAGGTCATCGTGGTCACCTCTTATAATCTCTTTAAAACTTCGAATTGTATCTTCAAGAGCTACAAACTTACCAGGCATATTAGTAAATACTTCAGCAACATGGAATGGCTGTGACATGAAACGTTGAACTTTACGGGCGCGTGATACAATAAGTTTGTCATCTTCTGAAAGCTCATCCATACCAAGAATGGCGATGATGTCCTGAAGTGATTTATATTTTTGAAGTATTTCCTGAACTTCACGTGCAATATTATAGTGCTCATCTCCTACAATCTCAGCACTTAGAATACGCGATGTTGAGTCAAGTGGGTCCACAGCAGGGTAAATTCCAAGTTCAGAAATAGCGCGGTTAAGAACTGTAGTGGCGTCTAAATGAGCGAATGAGGCCGCAGGTGCTGGATCGGTCAAATCATCGGCCGGAACGTAGATTGCTTGCACAGAGGTAATGGATCCTTTGTTTGTAGAAGTAATACGTTCCTGTAGAGTACCCATGTCCGTTGCAAGAGTTGGTTGATACCCCACGGCAGAAGGAATACGACCAAGAAGCGCAGATACTTCAGCCCCGGCTTGTGTAAAGCGAAATATATTATCTACAAAAAATAATACATCTTGATTTTCAACGTCACGAAAATATTCTGCTACAGTCAGCCCAGAAAGTGCAACACGTGCACGAGCTCCTGGAGGTTCATTCATTTGACCGTAGATAAGTGCTACTTTGGAATTATCACCCTCAAGATCAATAACCTTACTTTCAATCATCTCATGATAAAGATCATTTCCTTCACGGGTACGCTCTCCCACACCAGCAAACACGGAGTAACCACCAGAACCAATCGCAATATTATTAATAAGTTCCATTATTAGAACTGTTTTACCAACACCCGCACCACCGAACAAACCAATTTTACCACCCTTCGCATAGGGAGCAAGTAGATCAACAACTTTAATACCAGTTACTAAAATTTCAGACTCGGTTGATTGGTCAATAAATTCTGGTGCTTCCGCGTGGATAGGCGATGTTTCCGAATGACCAATGGGGCCACGTTCATCAATCGGCTCCCCAATTACATTCATGATACGACCAAGTGTTTTTGGACCAACCGGCACTGAAATTTGTGCGCCAGTATCCGTTACAGGCATACCACGAACTAATCCATCTGAGCTATCCATCGCAATAGTTCGCACGGTGTTTTCACCAAGGTGTTGAGCAACTTCAAGGACCAGCCGGTTACCATTATTATCAAGTTCCAATGCAGAAAGAATGGCTGGAAGGTTGCCATCAAACTTAACGTCGACAACCGCGCCGATTACCTGAACTACATAGCCTTTATTTTCTGTTGTCATAATTTTATTAACTCCTTGGGTATTTTACCCGCTTCATTTATCTTAAAGCGCTTCCGCGCCCGAAATAATTTCAATAAGTTCGTTTGTAATTACAGCCTGACGTGATCGGTTATATGTCGTACGAAGGCTGTCAATCATGTCACCAGCGTTCCGTGTTGCACTATCCATCGCTGTCATGCGAGAACCCTGTTCACTGGCTGCGTTTTCTAGTAACGCACGGAAAAGTTGAATACCCACATTACGAGGTAGTAAATCTTCCAAAATTTCATTTTCATCTGGTTCGTATTCATAACAAGAACCATCTAAACCGGCCTTATCCTCTCCATTAATTGAAGCTGGGATGAGTTGAAGTGGTGTAACAATTTGTGTCAGTACATTAACAAACTTAGCAAAGAAAAGTGTACAAACATCAAATTCACCTGCTTCAAATTTCTCTATGAGCTGGTTTGATATTGGGGCAGCATCTGTGAATGCTAGGTTCTTTACTTGGGACATATCAAAATGTTTTACCATCTTGTCCGAGTATTCACGCTTGAGAACGCCCGCGCCCTTTTTACCTATAGTAATAATTGTTACGTCCTTACCATCACGAAGGAGTTGATTGATTTTTACTTTGGCCGCTTTAACAATATTTGTATTGAACCCACCACAAAGTCCACGCTCAGACGTAGCAACGACAACCAGCTGTTTTTGGTCACTGCCCGTCCCCGAGAGAAGTTTTGGCCCGCCACTCTGCCCCTTCATACTAGAAGCTAGCGAAGAGAGAACATTTTCCATACGCTCGGCAAAAGGCCGTGCCGATTCTGCAGCGTCTTGAGCCCTTTTAAGTTTTGATGCAGAAACCATCTTCATTGCTTTAGTAATTTTCTGTGTCGAAGTTACACTAGCAATTCGGTTTCTGAGGTCTTTGAGGTTAGCCATGCTGACTTATCCTATAATTTCAAATACTTTATACAAAATTACCTGCAAATTTGCCTATAATGTCATTCAATTTAGCTATTGTTATATCAGAAATTTTACCTTCTTTAGTAATTGTTCCCATCACATCACTGTGATTTAAATGCATCTCTGATATAAGTGCCTCTTCGAAACGTGTTACATCACTAACAGCAATCTTATCCAGATAACCATTTACACCAGAGAAAATGGAAACAACCTGTTCAGCAACTGTCATCGGTGAATATTGCGCCTGCTTTAAGAGTTCTGTTAGACGCGCACCGCGGTTGAGAAGATGTTGAGTTGACGCATCTAGGTCAGAACCAAACTGTGCAAAAGCGGCCATTTCACGGTACTGAGCCAGCTCAAGTTTAATTGAACCAGAAACCTGCTTCATGGCTTTCACTTGAGCAGCAGAACCAACACGAGAAACTGAAAGACCCACATTAATTGCCGGGCGAATACCTTGGTAGAAAAGTTCCGTTTCAAGAAAAATCTGACCATCCGTAATTGATATTACGTTAGTTGGAATATAAGCAGATACATCACCAGCTTGCGTTTCAATAATAGGTAACGCAGTAAGGGAACCGTTGCCAGCTTTATCCCCCATCTTAGCTGCGCGCTCGAGAAGGCGTGAATGAAGATAAAATACATCACCCGGATAAGCCTCGCGTCCAGGAGGACGTCTAAGAAGAAGAGACATTTGACGGTATGCAACAGCTTGCTTCGAAAGATCGTCATGAACGATCAAGGCGTGCATTCCATTATCACGAAAGAACTCCCCCATTGCTGTGCCAGAATAGGGTGCGAGAAACTGCATTGGTGCTGGCTCAGAAGCAGTTGCGGCAACAACGATAGAATATTCCATTGCACCACGCTCTTCAAGAGTTTTAACAATTTGTGCAACAGTTGAGCGTTTTTGGCCAACAGCAACATAAATACAATAAAGTTTTTTAGTTTCATCATCACCAGCATTTACTTCTTTTTGGTTTAAGAAGGTATCAATTGCTACCGCAGTTTTACCTGTTTGGCGGTCGCCAATAATCAACTCGCGTTGACCTCTACCAACAGGCACAAGAGCATCAATTGCTTTAAGACCTGTTTGGACTGGCTCATGTACAGATTTACGAGGGATAATACCCGGAGCCTTAACTTCTACTCGTTCTCGAGTGACGTCAGTGATAGGTCCCTTGCCGTCGATAGGATTACCAAGGGCATCTACAACCCGACCTAAAAGACCTTTACCAACTGGCACGTCAACAATTGTTCCAAGACGCTTAACTGTATCACCTTCTTTAATATTACTATCAGAACCGAAAATAACAACGCCAACATTGTCAGCTTCAAGGTTAAGTGCCATTCCACGTACACTCCCAGGAAACTCAACCATTTCACCAGCCTGTACATTGTCCAGACCATAAATACGAGCAATACCATCACCAACTGAAAGTACCTTACCAATTTCAGATATTTCTGCTTCGTCACCAAAATTGGCGATCTGTTCTTTCAATATCTTAGAAATTTCCGCTGCACGGATGTCCATTATCCAACCTCTTTCATTGTTGCTTCAAGATTAGCAAGTTTAGTCTTCAGTGAGTTATCTATCATACGAGAACCAATACGAACAACCATGCCACCAAGCAGTTCATCGTCTACATTTGCTTCCATATTAACATCACTTCCAACCATAGATTTAAGCTTAGCACTGAGCGCGCCGAGCTGTGATTTATCAAGCCTAAAGGCAGTTGTTACAAATGCGTTCACTTCACCACGGTGATGAGAAAGCAATCTGTTAAATTCATTTATAATATTTACTAGTTGGTCAAGGCGGCGATTAGAAGTTACCACACCGATAAAATTTGCAACCGTTTTTGAAAATCCTACTGTTTTGACCATTATGGCCATCGCTGCGGATTGATTAGATAAAGATATAATTGGACTTGTGGTCAAAACCCGAAGTTCAACACTTTCATCAAGCAACACGCCGAGAGCATCTAGTTCTTTCGCAACTTGATCCAACGTTTTTCCCTCTTCAGCAAGCTCAAATAACGCTAATGCGTAACGGCCTGCAAGGCCGGATAGCGAAATTTTTTCTGAAGCAATATTATCTACTTTTTCAGATGACACTTTGATGTCTTCCTTTTTGTTCAAGAATGGTCAAACTTAGAATCATTCTACCGATAAAAACAAATAATTTCTAACATATTATTCACTAAAAAGTCATATTTAATTATACTATTCTGGTGCGAAAAACTGTTATAAATTATCAATAGTCGCGCGATAACTATCACACAGTTTCCCATACTGCAAGAAGGCAATTTAAGCTTATGAAATATTTTCTTTTAACAATACAAAAATACGTATTAAATTTAGGAATATTTTTTTATTGTCAGACAACCTTATGTCTGGAGTTACGACTATAAATTCAACAAAACCCTCAACCTTCCCCTCAATAGAAACTGTAGGGATCAATATCAACCTGGATCCTTACGCCACGTTTCATAGTAATTTGAGCTAGCCATTGGCTCAATTCATTTTGAATATTGACACTTGCATTTGCTTTAATGAGAAATCTGTAGCGGTAATTACCACGTAAATACGATATGGGGGCAGCAACCGGCCCAAGGATTTTAACATCCTTATAATGAGGTGCGGATCTTGATAACATTTTGCAATATATTATGACATTATTTTTATCTGGCCCAGAAATAATCAGTGATGCAAGCTTACCATACGGAGGCAAATTCTGCGCCTCTCTTGCTGTTGCTTCTTGTTCAAGAAACAGATCTTTATCACCAGAAATAAGCGCCCGCAGCACCGGATGGTCTGGCTGATAAGTTTGAAAAAGCACTCGGCCCGCACGCTCTGCACGGCCAGCACGACCCGCCACCTGCTCAAGTTGCTGCCATGTCCGTTCTGCTGCTCTAGGATCTGCTCCTGATATACCAAGATCGGCATCAATAACACCGACTAGAGTTAGCATCGGAAAATGATATCCTTTAGTTACAATCTGAGTGCCGATGATAAAATCAATCTCATGACGTTCTATGCTTTCAATAACTTCTTTTAGGACGCTTGGACTAGATATTTCATCGCTCGACATCACTGCAAGGCGAGCTTCAGGGAATAAGGTCGCTACTTCCTCTGCAACCCGCTCAACACCTGGACCGCAAGCAATAAGACTATTTTTCTTTTCACATTGTGGACATCCCTCTGGCTTTCTTAAATTAAAGCCGCAATGATGACATTCAAGGCGATCCCATTTATGATGCTCCACCAGCCATGCTGAACAGTGAGGACATTCCATTCGGTGACCACACGACTGGCACAAAGTCAGCGGAGCATAACCACGCCGATTAAGATAGAGAAGTGATTGCTCACCATTTTTAAAGTTTTCAGTCAGAGCATTTTGCAATGGGGTGCTGATCCATGATCCACTTTTGAGCTTATGGTGGCGCAAATCAATACTCTTCATTTGAGGAAGCTCCGCCGAGCCGTGTCGCTCTCCAAGATAAAGCCAATCATATTTGGAATTTTCAGCATTAATCATAGTTTCTAGGGATGGTGTAGCAGAGGCCAAAATAATTGTACAACCGGCCTGCATTGCTCGAACCACGGCCATATCTCGTCCATGATACATTACCCCTTCATCCTGTTTAAATGTTTGCGAGTGCTCTTCATCGACAATAACAAGTTTAAGGTTTTGAAGTGGCAAAAATAGTGCTGAGCGCGCACCAACAATGACCCTTGCTTCACCACGAATAGTTGCCCACCAGGTACGTCTGCGTTGAGCCGGTGTCATTTCGGAGTGCCAAATAACTGGAGCTGCACCAAAGCGTTCCTTAAATCTATCAAGCCATTGAGCTGTGAGGGATATTTCCGGCACTAATACAAGGATCTGTGAAGATTTATCGTTTAGTGCTTCTGCAATAGCCTCAAAATAAACTTCTGTCTTACCGCTGCCTGTTACCCCTTCAAGTAAGATAGTTTGGTGAGTACCCAAACGCTGTTTTACAATTATATGGTCTGCCGCTATTTGCTGTTCATCAGATAAAGTTGCCCGTGGCATTTCCTGATCAGGCTCAAGAAAACTCTCCTCACCACTCACTTTCACTGGAATGAGCTGTCCTGCTTTGATCATGCCGCGAATAACGCCTTCGCTGACTATTGCTTGCTCGGCCCATGTTCTAACAGCCATAGGCATGTCGGAAACCGCAGCGTTAATCACTCGCTTTCGCGCCGTTGTAAGTTTAGTATTTACATCAGTTGAAAGGCGATAAAAAATCTTCTTTTTTTCTTTACCAAATTTACGGGGTACGCTTAAAGCCATCTTTAACACAGACCCAAGGGGCGAAAGTGTATACCCAGCAACCCATTGGACAAAATCCATTAAACTTGAAGGTACCGTTGGAAGTTCGGATTTGCGCAAGATATATTTTAGCTTAGTTAGCGGGACGTCTTTTTTTCCTGGCGATAACTTCCAGACAACACCTTGAATTTCCCGGCCAGAGAGTGGAACAGTAACAAAATCACCCAACTTTAGATTTAGATTTTCATCGGCCAGATAATCAAATACACCAACTAGAGGAAGCGGTAATAGGACTTGTATTATTTTATCTGATAAAAGCTTTGACAATAAACAGTACCTTGCGAATTAAAATTTTACGGTTACATTATCTTAATATACTCTTGCATAATAGATAAAATCGGGGCACAAAAGACGAATACAGGGCGCATAGGACAAAATCAGTTAACTAAGGACTCATTCATATGAAAATTTTTATTGATACCGCAGAAATAGAAGAAATAAAACCTCTCGTTGAGCTTGGGCTTGTGGATGGAGTTACCACTAACCCATCACTCATTTTGAAATCTGGTAGAAATATCTTTGAAGTAACAAAAGAAATTTGCGATTTGGTGGATGGTCCAGTAAGTGCCGAAGTTGCATCAACCGATTATAAAACAATGGTTGAAGAGGCCGTTGCTCTTTATAATATTGCCGATAATGTCTGCCTCAAGGTTCCAATGACGCCAGACGGGCTTAAAACTTGTAAATATTTTTCCGACCAAGGAAAGATGGTCAACGTTACCCTCTGCTTCTCAGCAGCTCAAGCCTTACTCGCCGCCAAGGCTGGCGCTTCTTTTATTTCACCCTTTGTTGGTCGCCATGATGATGTTGGTCAAAGTGGGATGGCGCTGATCGAAGAAATTCGAATTATTTATGATAATTATAATTTTGATACTGAAATTCTTGTTGCAAGCACCCGCCACAACCTTCATATTATTGATAGCGCACTAATAGGTGCCGACGTTGCAACAATCCCACCAAAATTGGTTCATCAGTTGTTTAAGCACCCTCTCACAGATAGTGGTTTAGCAGCCTTTGTGGCCGATTGGGAGAAGACAGGGCAATCTATAACGGACTAGAATATGTCAGGTAAAAAAGAACAATTGAAAAATATTATCGATGCTTCAGTAGCTAGAAAATTTTTGATGCAAAATCCTGACTTTCTTATCAACAATCCTGACTTATATAGCATTCTTACACCCCCCGACCGCTCAGAAGGTGATCGGATCGTTGATTTTCAAAACATAATGATTGAAAAAATCAAAAAAAATTTAAAGGACCTTCAACATAACCAGGGGCATCTAATTGATACTTCACGCAATAATTTAACTACCCAAGCTCAAGTCCATGAAGCAGTTCTGTGCCTCCTTGAAACGGAAGCTTTAAATCATATCGGCCATATAGTTACTCAAGACTGGGCTGATATGCTGCACATCGATGTAATAAGAATATGCTTTGAGGTTGACCATCCTATTAATCCTCCCGCATTAAAAGAAATCACTTTACTTCAAAAAGGTCGTGTAAATGAATATCTAAATCAAGAAGATATTATTCTATTACGTGGAGAAGCTAATGTTTCTGAGGATATATTTGGTCCTGCTAAGCCTCTGGTTAAAACAGAAGCTTTGATAAAAATACCTAAAACTAAATATAACCCTCCTGGTATTTTAGCGTTTGGAAGTCGTGATTTAGACATGTTTTATCCTGGTCAGGGAACCGAGCTTCTTCGCTTCCTTGGTAAATCCTATCACAAATGTATGATCCAATGGCTCAAACAATAAAATTAGATCATATCCATTATCCTGCGATTATGCCTATTCTGAATCAGTGGCAAGATTATCTAATATCAGAAAGGCGTGCTTCCAAGCACACATATAGTGCTTATATGCGTGATGTAAGTAAGTTTTTATCATTCCTTTGCGAATATAAAGGTGTTGCAACTGACAAAAAAATCTTGGAAAATCTAAAACCATCAGACTTCAGAAGTTACCTTGCCGCGCGACGGCGAGATGGATTGACCCCCGCCAGTATGGCAAGGTCATTCAGCGCCGTCCGCTCCTTTTATAAGTATATGAGGCGCATGAACATACTTGAAAACGATGCTATTGATGCCGTCAATAGCCCAAAGCTTAAACGCCGCATGCCGCGACCTATTAGCGAAGATGATGCAAAGCGTAGTATAAATATTGTTGGAGATTTTGCCGTCCCGACAGTTAATAACTGGGTTGCACTTCGTGATATAGCCGTTCTAACAGTTCTTTATGGTTGTGGTCTTCGTATCGCTGAAGCCTTGGCTTTGGATTTTGGAGACTTGGATAAAGGTGATATTATGATCGTGAAAGGCAAACGCAATAAAGAGCGTATAGTGCCGTTACTAACCGTAGTTACAGACGCTATTGATAACTATGTTCGAGCCTGTCCCATTGTAATTGAAAAAGGCGATGCACTTTTCATCGGCGTACGCGGCAAAAGATTAAACGCTAGAAACATACAACTCGCAATGAAGAAGGTCCGTATTGCCCTGGGGCTACCCTCAACTGCAACTCCCCACGCACTACGTCATAGTTTTGCCACTCACCTTTTAACCGCAGGTGGTGACCTTCGTACCATTCAAGAACTACTTGGGCATGCCGATCTCAGCACAACTCAACATTATACTGATGTTGATACGGCTTACCTCATGGACGTTTATAATAACGCCCACCCAAGTGCCAAAAAATAATTTTCATGATTAATAATAAAAATATATTAGATGAGTTTATCCAGAATAATGCCCACTTTTGACCAGTCTAAAAAATTGTTATATACTAAATCCATCTTAAAAATAACGACAAAAAGTAATAAGTAAGAAAATATGAAAGATAAAAAATGAATAGTTTTATAAATAATTATGAACCACAGTGTTACGCTTTATTAAGGTTAGTCACGGGCTTTTTATTTCTATTTCACGGAACAAACTATATCCTCAGCTGGCCGATTGCTAGAGGCATGGCCGATGCACCAGCCTATATGGCCTATATAGGTATGCCCATATTAGCTTTTGGAGGTCTTTTCGTATTTCTAGGCATATTCACACGGCCCGCAGCATTGCTAGCATCCGGCATGATGGCCGTAGCATACTGGATGTATTACGGCAGCAAAGCTTTTAATCCCCCAGCTGATACAACTAATAGCTTCTTAGAATTAACGCTTCCTATTGTTAACAACGGCGAGTTAGCTGTTATGTTCTGCTTTTCGATGTTGTATATTGCAGCACGTGGTAGCGGCATCTGGAGCATCGACAGTGCACGCAAGTAATTTATAAATAAAGTACACCAAAAGTTAATTAAGTGATGGTTTTTGGGTTTACTTATTTCTGCTCTAACAATTCTATTAATGGACGAAGGTGTTTCTCATAAACTCTCCAACGCTGAATAGACGTTTGATAAATAGGTTTCCTGACTTGAGCAGCACTAGCTGTTTTAATTACCCCAGCCTGTTTATGAAAACCTAACACACTATCCTCCCATTCTAAGTCAATAAAATCTAATATTTTTCTAGCCTCACCCTCAAAATCTCCAACTACACCTTCGTAATTAACTTCTATCATAATACCATCTGATAATAGATCTCTCCAATAATCCATTAAGTCCTCATAGAGTTTATAGTAATTACCTAATTCACCTAGATCATAAGCATAATGCACTTTTTCTAGAAACAAACGGGTATAAATAGAAAAACAACAATCTATAGGATTTCTTTTGGTATGAATAATACGCGCACCCGGTAGAATTTTTGAAATTAAACCAATAAATTGATAATTTCCGGGCATTTTATCAACTATTCTCTTCGCGTTAGGGGCTATTTTTTTTATTTCAGCCAAGTAGTCTTTACCGATATTTTTCAACTCATCCTTGTTCAGCGTTTCTAAATCAACCGGAAATTTGTCTATTTTAGATTTTATAATATCTCCAAGGAGGGTCAGTTCGCCTGCTGCATAAACTTCGCTATGACTGGCAACTATTTGTTCTACTAATGTAGATCCCGAACGGGGCATCCCAACAATAAATATTGGAGTGGGATCCTCATTATCTAATATCTGATCAGAACCAAAATAATCAATATTAAAAACATTTATTAAATCAATATTAACTTTCTCCGCAACTTTCTGATTATATTCAAGGTTTGACCGCATTTTAGTATTGGCTAATTGATAATAGAAAAACGCTCTATCATGCTCACCTATATCTGAATGGGCTTTAGCAAGAATAAAATGAAGTCGCACCTGATTTATTGATGATAATTTTATAGGATCTTTCGCAATTTTTTTTAAGTTTTTTAAATCTTGATCACTTTTTTTATATTTTTTTAAACCTGATAAATTATGATGAGCTTCAATATAGGAAGGGTCAGTTTTGATAGCTAAAAATAGATGCTTTTTTGCTCTCTCCATATCCCCGGTCGCAATCATGGTCGAGGCAAGGTTATTCTGAGCTTGAATATTATTAGCATCAATTCTAATGGCCTCTTTATAATTTTTTATAGCCTCGTCCAACCTCCCCGAACTTTCCAATAATGAGCCAATATTATTATAAGCGGCACCAAAATTAGGTGCCAAATTTATGACCGTTTCGAAAGATTTTATAGCTAGTTCTCCCTCACCATTTTTCATGAGTGTCAGGCCAGAAAGAAAATGGGTTTTAGGATCCTCGCTATTAATATCCAATGCCCGCCTAACGAATAAAAGTGTGTCTTTTAATTTATTACTATGAAATAAAACTTCTGCTAAATCACGGTAGTAACTAGCTCGTTTTGGATCCAGATCCGAAGCATTTTTTAATAGTTGAGCGGCAATATCTAGACGGCCGTCCTGAAATGCTAGTTGACCCAGTAAATGATATGCAGGATGAAATTTTTCATTAGAGGTAATAATGTCCTGACAAATTTTTTGGGCCTTCACAAGTTTACCTTGATTAGCCAACCTCGCCGCCATTTGTATTGCTTGAATTGAGTTCATGAGATGAGTTTATTTACGTAGTCTCTTTTATTCAACGAATTTTTACAAAAATATTCACATATGAATTGGCTTACCACCCGCCGCCATTGCTGCTTCTTTAATCGCTTCAGTTTCAGTGGGATGGGCATGACTAGTATAGGCGATATCTTCAGCTGTAAGACCTTTTTCAATTGCTAAGGTCATTTCAGCAATCATATTCCCTGCATCTACGCCAATAATATGCGCACCCAGTATTTTATCTGTATCCTTGGATGAGAGTATTTTAACAAAACCATCCGTTTGTACTTTAGCTTTAGCACGACTATTAGCGGTAAATGGAAATTTCCCAACTTCATAAGAAACACCGATTTTTTTTAATTCTTCCTCGGTCATACCAACCGATGCTACTTCAGGCATAGTATAAATCACACCCGGAATAGCGTCATAATTAACGTGGCCCGCATACCCTGCTATAATTTCTGCAACGGCTACCCCCTCGTCTTCAGCTTTATGGGCTAACATAGACCCCCGAACAACGTCGCCAATAGCATAAATACCTGGGATATTAGTTTCGAAATAATTATTAATGTCCACTTGGCCACGCTCCGTCAATTTAATGCCTAACCCAACTAAGCCAAGGCCGTCCGTGAAAGGTTTGCGACCAACAGCTACCAGTACGACGTCAGCTTTTATCTCTTCTTTTTTACTACCTGTCACTGCCTCAACAGTTATAGTCGCACCATTTTTTGTACTTTTAACAGCTGTTACTTTCGATTTTAACTTAAACTTAAATCCTTGTTTTTTTAAAATTCTCGCAAATGTCTTTGAAATTTCACTATCCATTTCGGGTATAATACGATCCATAAATTCAACAACCGTTACATCCGAACCAAGACGTTTCCATACAGAGCCAAGTTCTAGTCCTATAACCCCTCCACCTATTACCACCAAATGGTTTGGGACTTTTGAAAGACTAAGTGCACCGGTGGAAGATACTATAATTTTTTCATCAATTTCGATGCCGGGCAGGTCGGTAACATCTGATCCGGTGGCAATAACAATATTTTTAGTCGTTAGCGTTTCCGTACCACCACCATTAATTTTTACCTCAACTCTGCCAGAACTAGCCACAGAGCCACGACCTTTAATATAATCAACTTTATTTTTCTTAAATAAATAAGCAATACCATTTGTGAGGTCGTTAACAACTCCATCTTTATGGTCCATTAATTTAGATATATCGACAGAGACTTTTCCCATTGAAATACCGAATTTTTCCATGCCGCCATTTGCTTCATTATATAGTTCTGACGCATGCAACAGAGCTTTTGATGGGATGCAGCCTACATTAAGACAAGTTCCACCAAGTGCGCCGCGCATTTCAACGCAAGCTACTTTAAGCCCAAGTTGAGCTGCTCTAATAGCCGCAACGTAACCACCCGGTCCACCGCCAATAACGACAAGATCATAATTATTACTCATCATGAATTTCCAATTTCTATAAAATTAAAGATCAAGAACCAACCTCTGTGGATCTTCCAGATTTTCTTTGACGCGAACTAAGAACGTAACCGCTCCCTTTCCGTCAACAATCCGGTGGTCATATGACAATGAAAGGTACATCATTGGCCGAATAACAATTTCATCATCCACCACCACTGGTCGTTTTTGAATTGTATGCATCCCTAATATTCCAGATTGAGGGGCGTTAAGAATTGGTGATGACAAGAGCGAGCCAAAAACACCGCCATTAGATATAGTAAAAGTTCCGCCCATCATCTCGTCCATACTAAGCTTACCATCACGAGCGCGACCTCCAAGACGACTTATTTCTTTTTCAATATCAGCAAAACTACGATTTTCACAGTTGCGTACAACTGGAACTACCAGCCCAGCTGGCGTGCTTGCTGCAACACCAATATTATAATAGTTTTTATAAACGATACTGTCCTCACGGATTTCAGCGTTTACTTCAGGAATTTCCTTAAGTGCTGCAGTACAGCTCTTAGCAAAAAAGGACATAAAACCAAGACGGCAGCCATGTTTTTTCTCAAAACTGTCTTGATATTTCTTGCGAAGATCCATAATTGCGGTCATATCAACCTCATTATATGTAGTTAGCATTGCAGCTGTATTTTGCGCTTCCTTGAGACGCTTAGCAACAGTTCGGCGCAACCGCGTCATAGGGACTACTTCTTCTTGCATTGCCTCTGTTAAAGGGGCAACAGCAGCCGGAGTATGAGGATCAGATAAATGAGATAGTACGTCAGCTTTGGTTATGACGCCTCCGGCACCAGTAGCCTGAATGCTAAGCGGATCGATCCCTTTTTCACTTACTAATTTTGCGGCAGCGGGCCTGATATTTGACACCACTTTTTCTTGAGCCTTTGCAGGCGCCTCTAGAGGTATTTCTGGTTTATCAGAGACCGAATTTGCTGTTGTGGTTTCAGAAGGGGCGTTTGCATTTTCATCTATTTTACCAAGTAGTGCACCCACTTCAACATTATCTCCTTCTGAGGCACTAATTTCTGCTAAAGCCCCCGCAGCTGATGCAGTTACTTCAAGAGCGACCTTATCTGTTTCAAGCTCACAAATCACCTCATCAATAGCTACGGCATCACCAACGGCTTTATACCATTTTCCCACAGTTGCTTCAGCTACTGATTCACCGAGTACCGGTACGCGGACTTCAATGGTCATCTGACCTTCTCCTTAGTTTTCTTATCTTTTTTCTATTGTTAAAGCCCGATCAATAAGATCTGCCTGTTCCTTTTTATGTCTTTCCATGAGCCCTGTAGCCGGCGAAGCAGAAGCTTTGCGTCCTGCGTAAATAGGTCGTGATACATTGCCCTTTACCCCAGAAAGAGCCTCTTCAATATTAGGGTCTATAAAGCTCCAAGAACCCATATTTTTCGGCTCTTCTTGACACCAAATCACTGTTTCAAGGTTTTTAAATCGCTTAAGTTCTTTTATCAAAGCCACCGCTGGGAATGGATAGAGCTGCTCAACACGCATGATATATGTATCTTTTTGATCACGGGCATCACGTTCGGTCATAATTTCATAATAAACCTTTCCGCTACAAAGTATTAAACGCTTAATACCACTTGGTTTATTAATCTTAATTGTTTTGTCTGGATCAGAATCTGCATCATCCCAGAGAAGTCTATGAAATTCGCTTCCTTCGGCCATATCTTCAATTTTTGAAGTTGCAAGTTTATGTCTTAGTAAAGATTTGGGGGTCATAATAATTAGCGGCTTGCGGAATTTACGTTTCATTTGCCGACGAAGAACATGAAAAAAGTTTGCCGGCGTAGTACAATTAACTACCTGCATATTTCTTTCTGCACAAAGTTGAAGAAACCGTTCTAAACGGGCGGACGAATGCTCGGGACCCTGTCCTTCATACCCGTGTGGCAAACAAACAACGAGACCACTAAAGCGAAGCCATTTACTTTCACCACTTGAAATAAATTGATCAAATATCATTTGTGCCCCATTGGCGAAATCACCAAACTGAGCCTCCCAAGTCACCAATGCATTTGGTTCCGCCATAGTATAACCATATTCGAAACCAAGAACCGCTTCTTCCGAAAGAGCACTGTCAATTACTTCAAACGTAGCATGAGAATTTGGCCCATCACCCGCGTGAGCGAGTGGCACATAGGATTCTTCTGTTTCTTGATCAATAAACACACTATGACGATTCGAGAAAGTGCCCCGTTTACTATCTTGACCAGATAGGCGGACGCGGTGGCCCTCACGGATCAGCGTTCCAAAAGCTAGCGCTTCTGCAGTAGCCCAATCAAAGTTTTTTCCTACTTCAAACATACGTGCTTTAGCATCTAACGTTCGTTGTAAAGTTTTATGAATGTTAAAGCCTTCGGGTACAGAAGTTAAAAGATTACCAAGGTCTTTAAGCTCAGCCACACTTACACCAGTTTGGCTCCCAAGACGGGTATCATCATCAGGGCGCTCTAAACCGCTCCAACTACCGGCAAACCAGTCGGCTTTCTCTGGCTTATAATTTTTTGCCGCTTCAAATTCTAAATCTAAATAGTCATGAAAATCTTTAACCATCAGATCTGTATCACTCTTTGTCATAACACCTTCAAGTACTAGTCTATCCGCGTATATTGTCCTTGATGTCGGATGATTTTTTATACGCTTATACATTAAGGGTTGTGTAAATGATGGTTCGTCACCTTCGTTATGACCAAATCGACGGTAACAAAACATATCTACGACAACGTCTTTCTTAAATTTTTGTCTATATTCCGTAGCCAGCTTCATACTAAAAACAACTGCCTCAGGATCATCACCGTTCACATGAAATACAGGGGCTTGTATAGCTTTAGCCATATCAGACGGGTAGGGCGAAGATCGAGAATAGTGTGGTGAGGTAGTAAAACCAATTTGATTATTAACCACCACGTGAATGGTTCCGCCAGTCCTATAACCACTAAGATCACTGAGAGCAAAACATTCCGCAACAATCCCCTGACCAGAAAATGCAGCGTCTCCATGCATTAGTAATGTTAGAACACTGCTACCAGCATTATCGTTTCTCTGCACAAGTTTAGCCCGTGTTTTACCAAGAGCGACGGGGTTGACAGCCTCCAAATGAGATGGGTTAGCCGTTAAAGATAGGTGAACTTCGTTACCATCAAAAATACGATCCGATGAAGCACCAAGATGATATTTCACATCACCCGAACCTTCAATTTCATCAGGTGTGGCAGAGCCACCATGAAATTCATGAAAGATTGCCTGAAACGGTTTTCTCATAACATTAGTCAATACATTAAGGCGTCCCCGATGTGGCATTCCAAGAACAATTTCTTTAATACCATTTTGCCCACCAGTTTTTATTACAGCCTCAAGAGCTGGGATTAATGTTTCCGCCCCATCAAGGCCAAACCGCTTAGTACCAACATATTTTTTTGCTAGATAACTTTCATAACCCTCTGCTTCGGTTAATTTTTGTAAGATCGCCTTTTTACCTTCAATGCTAAATTGAATTTCCTTATCTCGGCCTTCGATTTTTTCTAATATCCAACCTTTTTCTTCTGCGCTGTTAATGTGCATAAACTCAACGCCAAAAGTCGAACAATATGTTCTATCAAGAATTTTTAAAACTTCCCGAACTGTTGCACTTTCTAGACCGAGTACATTATCCAAGAAAATTTCACGGTCTAGATCGCCTTCCCCAAAACCATATGTTTCAGGATCAAGTTCAGAGTGATAAGGTTTCTTGGTAAGACGGAGCGGATCGAGGTTTGCATGAAGATGGCCACGCACCCGATATGTACGGATCATCATTAAGCAACGAATACTATCGAGAGTAGCTTTTCGGATATCTGCGTCAGAGGCTGTCCCCAGGGCCTTTTTATACTTAAACTCAAACCCTGGATTAAGCGCCCCCATAAGGTCGTCACTATTATCATCGGGCCAATCTTTACGTTCCCAAGAAGCCCCAACACCAGCTTCCATATGTAGGTTTGTATCTTCCGAAAGTTCTTCAAAATAAGTTTGCCAAGATTGATCCACCGATGATGGATCACGAGAATATCTTGCGAAGAGCTCCTCAACAAATGCCCCACTTGAGCTATTAAAAAGATTTTCTTTATTATCTATACTCATAATATTCGAGCCTGTTTTCATTATTCAAAAGCTAATATCAATTTATATTTAAAAAAAATTAAAAACGTCTAAGAGTTTAGAACTTCCATAAGTGTTGTTCCCAATTCTGAAGGGCTTTCAGAAATAACAACACCCGCACTTCTCATCGCCTCAATCTTGTCTTCTGCTCCACCCTTACCACCGGACACAATCGCGCCAGCATGACCCATGGTTCGACCAGGAGGCGCTGTACGACCAGCAATAAAGCCAACTATAGGTTTTTTTATCTTATGGTATTTTAGAAATTCAGCCGCTTCTTCTTCTGCGGAACCACCAATTTCACCTATCATAATAATAGATTGAGTATCATCATCATGTAAAAATCCGTCCAGCACATCGATAAAATTAGTCCCATTTACTGGGTCCCCGCCAATACCAACACAAGTCGTTTGACCAAGGCCAACGGCTGTTGTTTGATGCACTGCCTCATAAGTAAGCGTTCCAGAACGGGAAACACACCCGACGGAGCCTTTCATGTGTATATGTCCTGGCATAATACCAATCTTACATTCACCCGGCGTAATAACACCAGGACAATTTGGCCCAATCAGGCGTGATTTTGATCCCTGAAGCGCGCGCTTTACTTTAACCATATCAAGAACAGGAACGCCTTCAGTGATACAAACAATTAAGTCAACATTAGCATCTATTGCTTCTAAAATAGCATCTGCAGCAAATGGTGGTGGTACATAAATAACCGATGCGTTTGCTTCAGTTTTATGAAGTGCTTCTTCAACAGTGTTGTAGACTGGTAGATCTAGATGGTCTGTACCACCTTTACCAGGCGTTACTCCACCAACCATTTTTGTACCGTAAGCTAGGGCTTGCTCAGAGTGGAAAGTACCCTGCGCTCCAGTAAATCCCTGGCAAATTACTTTTGTTTCTGCATTAACAAATATAGACATTAGTTTGCCTCCTCTACAGCTTTTACAATTTTAACTGCAGCATCCCCAAGATGGGACGCAGCGATAATATTAAGGCCAGAATTATTCATAATTTCCTTACCTTTTTCAACATTTGTTCCTTCAAGACGAACTACTAGCGGAACGTTTAAAGAAAGTTCCTTAGCGGCAGCAACAACTCCGTCGGCTATTACGTCGCAACGCATAATTCCTCCGAAGATATTTACGAGGATACCTTTAACAGCCGGATCACTAAGAATAATCTTAAATGCTTCTGTTACTCTCTCTTTAGTTGCCCCACCACCAACATCAAGGAAGTTAGCTGGAGAACCACCCTTAAGTTTAATAATGTCCATTGTTGCCATAGCCAGGCCAGCACCGTTGACCATACAACCAATGCTACCATCAAGTTTAATATAACTTAGTTCGTGTTTAGCTGCCTCAAGTTCCATTGGATCTTCTTCACTCGGATCCCGAAGTTCGATCACATCCTTATGGCGAAACAGGGAATTACCATCAAAACCCATTTTTGCATCAAGAACCACTACCTCGTCATTAGTAGTCACCACAAGCGGATTGATCTCTAACATGGCGGCATCTTTTTCAACGAATGTTTTATATAAAGCCGCGATAACTTTGGCAGCTGCTCCTGCCGCTTTGCCAGAAAGCCCTATTGCAAAAGCAATTTTACGACAGTGGAAGCCTGACAATCCTGAAACTGGATCAATATTTACAGAAATAATTTTTTCGGGGGTCGACGCCGCAACCTCCTCGATATCCATACCACCTTCTGATGAAGCAATAATAGCGATACGGCTTGTTTCGCGGTCCACTAACAAGCTTACATAAAGCTCATTAGCTATAGCGCAGCCATCTTCTATATAGACCTGATTCACTTGCTTTCCAGCTGGGCCCGTTTGATGGGTGATCAGGTTCATTCCAATTATTTCTGAAGCAACTTTTTTTACTTCTTCAATTGACTTAACCACCTTCACCCCACCGCCCTTACCGCGACCACCAGCATGAATTTGCGCTTTCACAACCCAAACCGGACCACCAAGGTCAATAGCCACTTTTTCTGCTTCTTCAGCAGTATAAGCAATACCACCTCTCAGCACGGGCGCCCCATACTGCTTAAGAAGTTCTTTGGCCTGATATTCATGAATATTCATAGGTATTTACCTTTTCCCATTAGAGATATTTTAATACTTTCTTTAAAGTTTAGTCAGCCAGTTTTGGGTCAATCACAATAACGGCTTCCATAAGGCCTTTTACAGCACTTATACTATGTTCAAATCCAACTTTTTCCTCATCGTTGAGTGAGATTTCTACAATTTTTTCAATCCCATTTTTCCCAATTATACATGGCACACCGACATACATGTCATTCTGGCCATATTCACCATTTAATTTTACTGCACAAGGAAGAAGACGACGTTTGTCTCCAAGGTAACTTTC
Organism: Kordiimonadaceae bacterium; assembly: GCA_018675425.1. Taxonomy (GTDB): domain Bacteria; phylum Pseudomonadota; class Alphaproteobacteria; order Sphingomonadales; family Emcibacteraceae; genus Pseudemcibacter. The sequence continues at coordinate 28,733 of JABGYD010000006.1, read as the reverse complement.
CGCCATAGAAATAGCTGAGGTCGCTGGGGCATAAAATGCTGAGCCAGTCTTGAGAAGCGCTACGATCTCTGCTCCACCATCCCGAGTCCGCTGAATAATTTGCTCAAGTTTTTCGTTTGTTGTCCAACCCATATCCACAAGATCTGGAATTGGAATACCTGCAACTGTTGAATAACGAGGGAGTGGCACCATTGTATCGCCGTGTCCACCCAGAACAAATGCGTTAACATCTTCAACGGATACATTAAATTCTTCTGCTAGGAAAAGTGTGAAACGCGCGCTATCAAGCACACCCGCCATCCCAACTACTTTAGTCGCTGGGAGGCCTGAATATTTTTGAAGGGCCCATACCATCACATCCAATGGATTCGTGATACAAATCACAAATGCATCTGGCGCATGATCACGGATCCCTTCGCCAACTGATTTCATCACCTTACAGTTTATGCCAAGAAGATCGTCACGGCTCATTCCTGGTTTACGAGCCACACCAGCAGTTACAATTACAACATCAGCACCAGCAATATCAGAATAGTCGGCAGTACCAGAGATACGTGCATCATAGCCTTCAACCGTTGCCGATTGAGCTAAATCAAGTGCCTTGCCTTGCGGAAGACCATCGGCAATATCAAAAATAACAACATCACCCAGGCCTTTAAGTCCAGCTAAATGAGCAAGTGTGCCCCCAATTTGTCCACCACCAATTAATGCAATTTTAGCACGTGCCATATTATATCTACTCCTAAAAAAGTAAGGACTTAAAGAATTTATCTCGACTTTGTTTTATACAAGATCAAAATTATATCCTTTATCCAAAATTAAAATTAAGTCATCATTCTCGATGTAGCGTGAAATTATCATCTACGCAACACTTTCCTTTTAAAAAAAGACATAAATATCAGATATTTGTCAATATAGTTGTCAATAGTTTGGAGCGTTATTCAAGCATATAATATTTAGACTGCGTGTCCTTTTGCTAAATATTCTTTTGATTGCATTTCCATTAACCTTGAAACTGTTCGCTGAAACTCAAAATGGCCATGCCCTTCTGCATACAGTTTTTCCGGACTAACCTCCGCACAACAAAGAAACTTGACGTTATTTTCATAAAGAGCATCAATAAACGTTACAAAACGTTTCGCTTCATTACGATTCTCCGGCCCCAGTTCTGGTATACCAACCATAATTAATGTATGATATTTCCATGCTAGAGCAAGGTAATCTGCAGAACCCAATGCGGCAGCGCACATTTTTTTAAACGAAACAACCGCAACACCCCGCGAAGACAAGGGTATATGCAGAACTCGACCTTGAACTTCTATATTATCTGACCCTACTTCCGATCTATCACCCACCTCATGGTCTGTAAGGCGCCAAAATGAGTTTGAAAGAGCCTTCGTCGCGATGTCTCCAAGTGGATGATGATAGACCTCCATACCTTTCATTCGCTCAAGTCTATAGTCAGTAGAACCATTAAGTGCCTCAATATCTAACTTTTCTTTGATAATTTGAATTGTAGGAAGAAACAGACCACGATTTAATCCGTTCTTATAAAGATCATCTGGGCTCCGGTTTGAAGTCAACACCAAAGTCACGTTTCGTTCCCAAAGAGCTCCGAATAAGCGACCAAGGATCATTGCGTCTGTTACATCCGTTATATGAAATTCGTCAAAGCAGAGAAGCCTAATTGATTTTGAAATCTTATTTGCGATTGCTGCTATTGGATCATCATTTGCAGTTAAATATTTTTCTACACGGGCTTTAGCGCCCATGTAACGCCATTCATGTATATTCTTATGAATTTCAAGCATAAAAGCATGAAAATGCACTCTTCTTTTATCTTTAACTGGCGCTAGGTCAAAAAACAAATCCATTAACATAGATTTTCCTCGACCCACACCCCCGTATATATAAAGCCCCTTCAAAGGTTTAATATTTTTAGAGTTTGAAAATATTTTCTCCAAGAAATATTTGTTGGTCAGTAATTTTTTATCCTCTAAGCCTTGATGAAGCAACTGAAGTTTAGCTACAACTTGAGCCTGCATGACATCTTCCTTGAGTTCACCGCACTCTATCATTTTTTGGTAATGACCTATTGGGTCTGAATATTTTTTATTCATAAAACTATGCTCAAAAAGTCCATCATTATACATTAAAAAATTAATATAGTTTATTAGTTTAAATAGTTCCCAAAAATTTAGTCAAATTTAATTTCAAGTGCCATGTTGCTGGTAAGCATTGGAAGAATTTCAAGTAAATCACTTTTATTCAAGGCTACGCACCCCTCCGTTCCGAGGTAATTCCTATCATTAAGGTTTTTCGATATATGCATAAATATTGCGCTGCCTTTACCAGCTACAGCTGGCGTATCGTTATAGCCAAGGACCACAATTACATCGTAAAGATCGTCATCACGCCAAAATTGTTCCGCGCTGGCATGGTGAGGTAAATTGACGGGCCTATTATAAGCTTTATCATCTGGATCATCACACCACCCATCTTCTTTAAGTATGGCCATGAGAGGCACCTGACTATAAAGTGGCTGACAGAGTTTATCATAACGATAATAGATATTACGAATAACAAATTTTCCAGCAGGACTTTTATAATCGCCTTCTTTTTTTTGTAGTGTCACTCCCTCTTTCCCGAGGGCGCATGGATAGGCTTTTGAACCAAATTTTAATAGACCGCGTGACGGATTTTTAGATGTTGGAATAACAAGAATATTCATAATTTACTGACGCTAAAAATTTCTCATAAAAAAATAATTCATTTTATAATTAAGTTTATATCGTGCTGACTTAACATACAATCAAGCATACTGATTTATCTATAACTCAGCTAATTTCGTTTGGTCATATATGTCCTCAATATCTACCATGAAAAAAAACTCGTTACTTCGAATTGCGCGACGAAAGTAACTTTCGTTTTTGCCGCTTATATCAAACCATAAAGTTTGAAAGGCCTGAGTGAAAGCCATAAGTGGAAACCGAAAATCAGTGCCAAGCCTAAGATCATTCATAGCGTCTAAGGCAAATATCTTGCTTTTTTGCTGCTCCACCGTCATCGGGTGAGAATAAATACGGCTAAAATAATTGCTTCCTCGCGGGGTTGGCGGTAATGAAATCGTTGCGCCCGCTTCACCATAAGGAAAGCGTTCGTTAAAAACTACCTGATGGTTACTATAAAGCAATAATGTGCCATCATGCTTATTAATTTTTTTTAGTGCCTCAACCAAGGCATGAGTAGTATATTGATGATCGCTATGCATATCCAGTTTTGGCGACGGGGTAACAATAACGTCAGGCTCTATTTCGTTAAGAAGATAAATAAAGTTTTCTATAAGTGAATCCCAATTATTTATACCCTTAAGTCCTTGGGCTAAACTTGATGAATTTTGCTTTCTAAAGGTGCTAATATCAGAAACGCCCGTGTAAAGACCAGAAGCCACATAGCCCCGATCGGTGGCCATTTTTTTAAGTCGCGCATCATTAAAACCAAGATTTAATATTTTTTCGGGATGAACACCACCCAGCATTGGGACCGTAAGACTATTCCAAGTTCTTGCTTCCCCCTTCTTAAGATAATGAATTATCGGATCATTATATATTTCATCGTACAAAAATGAACCCGCGTCACCAGAAGTTACAGTCACTACATAAACGTCTTCATGCTGGCTATACAACCCAAATGCAGCTATTTCAGCATCGTCAGGATGAGGAGCCAGAACTAGAACTCTTTTTCCTTCAAGATTAACATTATCAAACTGAATTAACTCAACCGGCCCATTTATAACCGATACGTTATATCCATTGATATTAAGGTCAGTTGCACCATTTTCTACAAATTTGCTTATATTCAAATACCTTATTCCGGCTGCGCCATGTTCAAAATACTCAACTTCCGTAGATATTCCATCCGAAATTTCAAAAAAGGGCCTATAAATATTTCCCATTAGAGTTGAATTTACCCTAACTTTTAAAAATGATGATCTTCTTGTTGGTATTTTTTGGGGCAGCTTAAGAGTGCTTGATTTTAACACAAGGCTAGTAATAGTGGCTTGTTTATTAGTGAAGTCATAAACATGATCCGCCGTAACATCATAATTATAAAGCGCGGCTCTGCTAAAATAAATAAAGCAGAGAACCACGAACAACCCACTTCCAATAATAAATAATAATTTTTTTAGCATAATAGCGCGACTAAAGCCGCTCCCCTTGCAAGATTTGTTTAAAATAATGCTATGTTAAAATTGCATCAAGGTCACGCAATTTAATTTTAGGAGTATATATCAGAAGGTATGGAGCGGGCGAAGAGATTCGAACTCTCGACATTCACGTTGGCAACGTGATGCTCTACCACTGAGCTACGCCCGCATATTCATGGTATGCATACAACAAACCATTGTATGTGAAGGGGAATATACGCAACAATTTTTGAATTGCAAGCTCAAATTCAAAAAAAAATTGATTGGCGTAAGCGCAAACAACGGCTATAAATTTTTCTATAACATCCTTTTAATTTCAAAGAATTAATATGACCACAACAGAAGATGCTTTATTTAGTTTGCTGGACGAACTAGAGATCCAAACATCCACTTTTCGACATGCTCCACTCTTTACAGTTGAGGATTCAAAGTCCTTACGTGGCGAAATTCCTGGCAAACATTGTAAAAGCCTTTTTTTAAAGGATAAAAAAGGTAACTTCATTCTAGCTGTGTTGTTAGAAGATAGACGGCTAGATATGAAGGCGTTATTTAAATCTGGAAAACTTAATATAGGGCGACTGAGTTTTGCAAGTGCCGAACGAATGATCAGCATGCTAGGAATTAAACCGGGATCGGTGACACCTTTTTCCTTGATCAACGTAACTCATAAGGATCTGATAGTTGTACTAGATAAGGACATGTTAAATTTTAACTATCTTAATTATCACCCACTTCATAATGAAGCTACTACAACTATACACAAAAACGATTTAATAAAATTCATAGAACACTTGGGATTTATACCCATTATTATTGACTTTGATCAACTTTAAAAGAGAAAAAATATGCACCAACCAGGCGAGCCATCCCTCCATATTATTGACGTAGATACAGCAGAATTCGCAGTACAAGTCATTGAAAAGTCATCTCAAGTGCCGGTAATAGTCGATTTTTGGGCACCTTGGTGTGAACCATGTAAAACCCTAGGTCCAATAATTGAAAAAGTAGTAAATGAGGCTGGCGGAACCGTTATTCTCGCCAAGGTAAATATTGATGATGCTCAGGAAATCGCTGCGCAAATGAAAATTAGGTCGGTACCAACCGTGGTTGCTTTTATCGACGGTCGCCCCGCGGATGCCTTTACGGGTGTCAAGACGGAAAGTGAAATTCGTGATTTTATAAAAAAAATTGCACCCGATATAGTACCTTTTGAGGTTGATACAATGCTGGAGTTTGCCAACGGGGCACTTGCCGAAGGTAACTTAGAAGAAGCGGGTGAAGTTTTTTCTCAGGTACTTCAGCTTGATACAGAAAATGAAGCAGGAATTTCGGGAATGATTCTAACACTAATTAAATTGGGTGAGTTAGAAAATGCCCGCCACGTATTAAGTGGCGCCCCTAATCCTGAAAGCCCAGCCATAGAGGCGGCAAAAGCTGCCCTCGAAACGGCATTCCAAATTAAGGATATAGGTGATATTGATACATTACGGGCTAGTGTGGATAAAAATGGTGAGAATTACCAGGCCCGTTTTGATTTAGCATTAGCTCTCTGGGCCATAGAAAAGAGGAAAGAAGCAGCAGATCAACTGCTTTATATAATCGCTGCTGACAAGGAGTGGGAGGACGACGGTGCACGTAAACAGCTTGTTAAGTTTTTTGAAGAGGCGGGACCAATGGATCCATTTACAATCACAGCACGTAGAAAACTTTCAAGCCTTTTGTTCTGTTGAGTATTAAACTATGAAAAAATTACCTACCAATATTCCTTTATTTCCCCTCACTGGAGCTATTTTAATGCCCAAAGGCCACTTGCCGCTCTCTATATTTGAACCACGCTACTTGGAAATGGTAGAGATGGCAAATGATGGTAATAAGATGATCGGTATGATCCAGCCACAAAAAACAAATTTTTCAGCACCCTCCCAAAATAGCGCAGTTTTAAGTGTACCTAATCAAGATTCCCACCTTTATAAGTTTGGGTGTGCAGGATTAATAACTGGTATCGAAAAAAATAATGATGGTCGTTATTCTATTGTACTAACGGGAGTAAAGAGATTTGAAATTGTTGAAGAACTTTTGGTTGAAAGGACTTTCCGAAAAGCAAGGGTTAGCTATTTGAATTATAAGAACGATGGTGTCCAAAAGTTTGACGAAAAATCGAGATTAAGAGAAAAATTTATGGACAAAATTAGTCAATATTTTAAACACATTAATGTGAATGTTGATATGCAATATTTTGATAATTTGGAAGATGAAGAATTGATTAATTCACTGGCAATGGTTTGCCCATTTGATTCTGCCGAAAAACAATTAATCATCGAGATTATTGCTTTGGAAGAGCGCACACAAATTATGATAAAAATTATGGATTTTAATTTGAACCAACATGCTATGGTGTCAGAAAATAAAGTTCACTAGGAGCCACAAAAATGGCAGATAAATCTAAAAATAAAAATATTAATTTTGGAATACTTGATCCTAAGTTACTTGACATACTCGCCTGTCCTATAACAAAATGTTCTCTTACATACGATCAAAAAGCACAGGAGCTAATTAGTAAAAAAGCAAAATTAGCTTTTCCAATTCGAGATGGCATTCCTATAATGTTAATTGATGAGGCGAGAGTGCTGGATTAATACTTAGTCAATAACTTTTAATGCTTCTGCCTCAATCACAATATCAATATTATCTGAAACAACTTTCAACCACTGATCCATTCCCCATAGGGACCGTTGAATAGAAGTTTTTATAGAGTAGCTAATTCTCATGCGATTGACGATAGGGTCCATAGCACGTTTATTAAAGCGAGTGCTTAATACGACCTCACGAGTTTTTCCTAGCATAGTGAAATCGCCTTTGATGTTAGCTGAGTTTTTTTCCTGAATAGCAATTTTAGTACTTTCAAAAATAACCTTTGGGTAATTTTCAATGTCAAAAAATATAGGGCCCTTAAGTTGCTTATCAAGCTTTTTAACCCCACTTAAGATGCTACTTGTTTCGATTGTGATGTAAATTTTACTAGCCGCGGGATTGCAAGTATTTAAATTTATAAAGCCATCAAAATTTTCAAATTTCCCACTAGTTCGTATAAAGCCCAGTCCTTTAGCATACCAAGAGATAATAGTGTGGTCATTATCAATTGCGTACCTTTCAGTACAGCTTAAAATTTCATCTGCAAGGCAAAATGGGCTCCAGATTACAAAAATCAAAAATAGTACTGTTTTTTTATTTATCATTCTTAATCTTTAGATTATATCTGCATCTGTAGCAAGGTTTGCTTTTATAAGTGCTGCCCACGCAATAGCTTAGGAAGCTTGCCAGTAGAGCCGCGAGCATGCTGCATAAAAAACTTTTTCACAGTTGGCATTTTTTCAACGGCTGATACACCCGCACGCCTTGCGAAGGTAACAATTGGATTCTCATTTGAAAACAAACGGTTGAGACCGTCCGTAGCCAAAGCAAGAATATTATTATCGGTGCGCCGCCAATGAACATATCGCTGAAGTACCAGATCAGAACCAATATCACCCCCCAGTCGGTGAGCATCGACAAGCACCTCAGACAGTGCTGCAATATCTCTTAGTCCAAGGTTAAAACCCTGCCCAGCAATTGGGTGAATACCGTGTGCCGCATCACCAATCAAACAAAAACGTTCCGCCGTGTAGTTATCAGCAAGCTGCATATTAAGTGGGTGTGACCAGCGAAGACCTAAAGATTTAACATCACCCAGAAAACTTCCAAATTTTTTCTTTAATTCTGCATTAAATGATCGCTCCGGAAGCCTCATAATAGTAATTGCACGATCTGGTGGTTCACACCAAACTATAGATGAGCGATTGTTTTGTAGTGGTAATATAGCAAAGGGTCCGCTTGCAAAGAATTTCTCATGCGCAATACCTTGGTGATCAAGATCATGCTCAACCGTTGTAACAATGCCAGTTTGATTATAATCCCAAGACCTTATTTTAATATCATTTTGTTGGCGAAGCTTTGAATTGCGTCCTTCCGCCCCTATTAATAAAGTTGTTTTTATCGTCATACCGCTTTTAAGCGTCACATCTACATGACCCGGATAATTTTTAGTATGGCTAATTGTATCAGGCGCACAGAGTGTTATATTTTTATGATTTTTGATAGCATCAAAAAGTCCAGCGCGAATATGTCTAACTTCGACCATATAACCAAGTGGCCCATCGCCCAATTCTGCCTGATCAAAATGAAGAAAAACTGGACTTTCCCCATCAGTTACATGGATCTCATTAATAGGTTGGGACTCTCCGCCGATTTTATCCCATAAACCAATTGTATTCAGCATAACAAAGGGCGCGTAGGAAATAGCATAAGAACGCCCATCAAATTCATCCCCCATCGATCCTTCTACATCTAAAGCATCCACGATAATTACCTTCAGACCCTGCTGTGCAAGCGCATAAGCAAGCGTCATACCTACAACACCAGAACCTGAAATTAGCAAATCTACTTTTGTCATTATTACCTCTCTATTTGGGTTCTATTATAAAAGTGCTACTACAAAGGTGCAATTACATTCGACTTTTATGACAAAATTAATATATGAGCCAGACCTTTGCCGTTCAAAGGATCAAGGTGAATCTGCTAGCGGTTTTCCATTAAGATGAACCGATATTATAGGATGGTTAAGCATCTTTGAATAAATAAAGTAATTTTTTCATTTATTTAAGGCTAATATAATCATATATTTGCCTTGTTCTATAACATAATAATATTGTATTTTAATTATGCTTTATTTTCGAAAAAATTAGGAAAAATCATTGGCGAGTAGACGCAACACCATAAAAAAACCAACGCGTAAACCCTTACTACCAACCTCGGTAACAAGTTTTCTCGTTAAATTTCTTATTCGTATTTGGGGTGTTATGCTAATTTTGATCTTCGTAGCGGCCACCCTCGCTTTCTTAAGTTATGATATAAACGACCCAAGCTGGAACAATGTTATTGATAAAACAGTTGCTAATTTTCTTGGGCTGCCCGGCTCATACGTATCAGACCTATTGATCCAGAGCCTTGGCTTTAGCGCCTATGTTCTGGCACTCCCACTCTTCACGTGGGGTTGGCGGATTATTACTTTAAAAGGCCTTCCATTTATATTTATGCATCTTCTCATTCTACCTCTTCTGGTTATGGCCGCGGCAGTCACCCTATCAACGCTACCTATACATAATAGTTGGCCTCTTGATAATATAGGGCTTGGTGGATTTATAGGTCAGATGCTGCTTGGCTACATACAAAGTGCTATTGCCTGGGGTGGGGTTGATTTCTATCCTCATATTATTGCTGGTTTTTTTGGTATTTTAACATTCATTTTCTTTTTCTATACCGCTGGATTGGAAAAAGGCGAATGGAATGCAATTTATACTGGTATCAAAAATATCATTAAAACCTTTTTAAAAAAGATTGTTATTTTTGTATTGGGAACAATAAGTCTGTTTGGAAAAAAATCAAAAAATATGAAAGGTGCAGAATTTGATGTAAGTCGAAAAAAATCAATCAGAGGAAAAGACCCCTTAATTAGAAAAAACCATGGGGACAAAAAAGATATACCAATAGTTGATTCAGAAAAAAAAGGTGCCAAGGAAGGCAAACGTGCGACGGTTGAGCGTCAACCAGATTTTGATATCATCACAAGTGGGGAATTTGTTTTACCTTCATTGAGTTTACTAGCGCCACCAAAACCGCTTAGCGACAAGGAGCGTCTAACTCATGACGCATTACAACAAAATGCTCGAATGCTCGAGGCTGTACTTGATGATTTTGGGGTAAAGGGCGAAATTACTAAAGTAAGGCCTGGACCAGTGGTTACTTTATATGAGCTGGAGCCTGCACCAGGTACAAAATCCTCTCGCGTGATCAACCTAGCTGATGATATATCCCGATCCATGAGCGCAACATCCGCTCGGGTCGCTGTTATCCCGGGGAAAAACGCCATCGGCATTGAACTACCTAATAGTAAACGTGAAATAGTTTCCTTGCGTGAAATTCTCTCTTCAAGTGTATATGAAGACAGTAAAGCTAAGCTCCCAATGGCCCTAGGTAAGGATATTGGTGGCGACCCCATTGTCGCTGATATAGCCTCTATGCCACATTTATTAGTTGCCGGAACCACTGGATCCGGCAAGTCAGTTGCTATCAACGTAATGATATTGTCACTTCTTTATAAACTGACACCTGCAGAATGCCGCCTGATCATGGTTGATCCCAAAATGCTTGAACTTTCCGTCTATGACGATATTCCACATTTACTAACCCCAGTGGTAACTGATCCTAAAAAGGCAGTTATAGCTCTCAAGTGGGCAGTTAGGGAGATGGAGCATCGGTATCAAAATATGTCCAAACTACAAGTAAGGAATATATCCGCCTATAACAAGCGCCTCGCAGACGCTCGTCAAAAAGGTGAAAATATAGCTCGTAAAGTACAAGTAGGATTTGATCAAGATAATGGAAAACCAATCTATGAAGAAGAAAACCTCGACCTAACACCCTTGCCAATGATTGTAGTCATTGTCGATGAAATGGCCGATTTAATGCTTGTGGCGGGCAAGGATATTGAGGCACTTATTCAACGCCTTGCACAAATGGCACGGGCCGCAGGTATACATCTAATCATGGCAACACAACGCCCTTCCGTTGATGTTATCACCGGTACCATAAAGGCTAATTTCCCAACCCGAGTTGCTTTTCAGGTCACCTCAAAAATTGACAGTCGTACTATTTTAGGTGAACAAGGGGCGGAACAACTTTTAGGAATGGGCGACATGCTACACATGGCTGGAGGAGGCCGCATTACCCGCGTTCACGGTCCCTTTGTTGACGATAACGAGGTAGAGCGGGTCGTTAATGCACTTAAAAAACAGGGAAAACCAGATTATCTTACTAATATTATAGAAGAACCAGATGAAGGGTTTGACAGCGACTTTTTACAAAACTCACAAATGACACCAAATGCTGGAAAACCAAGCGGTGACGAACTTTATGACCGAGCCGTTGCAATCGTGGCCCGGGACCAGAAAGCATCTACAAGTTACGTCCAACGTCAACTGCAAATTGGTTATAACCGCGCAGCAAATATTATTGATAAAATGGAGCGCGAGGGTGTGGTTAGCAGCGCAAACCATGTTGGTAAACGGGAAGTTCTAGTAGCGGATCATTCGGAAGACTATTAAAAATAGTAATTAAAAGACTGACATAAGATGAAAAACACTCTAAATGCACTCTTAATTTTTCTAGTAATGAGCCAATCGAGTAGCGCATTACAAGAAAATATATTTGAACTCCCTAAACCAAAGACTAAAATAGTGGGTTCAAGCGTTCCACCATCGATAATTTCAGGTGAGGCTCATGATAAAATTCTTAAAAAAATTGAACACAATTTAAACGCAATAAAATCCTTAAAATCATCCTTTATTCAGTATGGTCCTCAAGGAGATATTGAACAAGGCACTATTTTCCTCGAAAGACCCGGTAAGATACGGTTTGAATATGCTGGTGAAAACCCTATCCTTGTTGTTAGTGACGGCGAAATGCTCTCATTTATAGATTATGAGATTAAGCAAGTAAGTCGCTGGCCCGTCGATAAGACTCCCTTAAGCCTGCTTGTTGACGAGTACATAGACCTCCATAATAAAGATATAGAAATTCCTGAAATAGTTCGATTTTCTGGGCTAATTAAAGTGTCAGTTCGCCGACTTAATCAAAAAGAATTAGGTTATATTACCTTAATATTCGAAGAAAAAAGTATGGATCTAAAGTCATGGGAAATAGTTGATACACAGGGCTATACAACCCGAATTACACTTCTCAACCCGGAATATAATATTTCGGTGGATAATATAAAATTCACCTTTGATGATCCAAGAATAAAGAGAAATAGAGGACCAAGAAGATAATAAACTAACAATTGGGATACCCATCTATATGAAAAAGATTTTATTTTAATAATAAATCTAGATTATTACTGACCAAACTAATTTTTCGATAGAAAGAAATTAAATGACCGAAAGTTGCGAAAACGAACTTGATGATTTTAATGTCAGTGAGGAATATCCTACATTGATGCAAGTTACACGATTTGCTGACCTCATAAATAAAACTAAATGGTTTCATCATATTGGTGAGGCGTTAAGCCTTGAAACCATTAAAACCTCACGTCATTATCTTGAAGCACTAGGATTTCCGGAAGGTTACCCAGCTGAAGTATGTGACTGGCAGGACACAATTTCCTGCCTTGAGACAAATGACTGGAATAGTCCTGCTTGGGAAGCAGAAGAACAACTTGCTGCTTCGCTGATTACTGAAACCCTAGGGTTCATTGAAGAAGACGTGTTGGAAGTCGCCCTAACAAATATCACAAGTAAAGCGTCCGAACATATAACTAATGCTGTTGAAAGTGCCTCCATCCGTTGGGGAATAGAAGACGAGGAACTATTACGCGCAGCAATTGGTGCTGGTGTGCAGTGCTGTTATCAAGCAGCACTAGTTATCGCAGCTGGTGAAGAAGAAAATCATCCGTTTGCTCTTAAATTTCGTCTTTATGAAGATGGCCATTGGCCCATTGGCATTGCGGGAAACAGCCTAAATATTTTTTAACTTAAAAGAGAATTTAAATGACAAAAATTCGTCTCATTACATGGAATGTTAATAGCGTTCGTGCCCGGCTTGCCATCATTGAAAGACTTCTTGACCAATATAACCCAGATATCCTCTGCCTGCAGGAAACAAAAGTACAAGATCACATCTTCCCGACAGATATTTTTGATAAATACGGCCTCAAGCACCACGGTCTTGCTGGTCAGAAAAGTTATCATGGGGTTGCAACATTAAGCAAAATACCTATTTCGTCGACCAACAGGATCAATTGGTGCGAAAAGGGCGATGCCCGCCACATCGAAACAGTATTTGACAATGGTCTTATGCTCCACAATTTCTATGTTCCTGCTGGTGGTGATATACCAGATATTGTTCTTGATGAAAAATTTGCACATAAGATGAACTTTATTACCGAGATGGAGAATTGGTCTCATGAGCTCCCGAAAAATGGAAAATATATCTTGGTTGGTGATCTGAACATAGCGCCGCTAGAAACTGATGTTTGGTCACATAAGCAGCTCTCAAAGGTAGTTAGCCACACCCCAGAGGAATGCAGGGCGTTGAATTCAGTAAAGGAGGCTCACAATTGGATTGATGTTATGCGGCATTTCGTTCCAGAACCTGAACAACTATATAGCTGGTGGTCATACCGTTCACGTGATTGGCGTGCGTCAAATAAAGGACGTCGTCTAGATCATGTCTGGTGCAGTCACGGACTTAAAGATAATATGAAATCAATGGAAGTTTTAGAAGACGCAAGAGGGTGGGAAAAACCGTCAGACCATGCGCCGGTGCTGGTAGATATTGAACTTTAAATTATTTATTCTTATTAAGAATACCTGAAGCCACATCAACAACATCTTTGGTAAAGTTCATCATTTTTTGTCCACCGTCAACCGGGATCACTGCTCCATTTATTGATGTAGTCTTAATTATGTGTAGTACGGTGGAGGCTATATCACCAACCTTAAGTGGTGCGCCAACAAAATTAAGGTGGTTAGCAAGACTAAAATTTTTCATAGATTGGGTCTTACTAATAAGAGTTAGGCCCGGCGCAATACCATTGACCCTCACTTTAGGACTGAAGGCTTGGGCCATCATTTCTGTTGCACCATAAAGACCGAATTTACTGAGAGTGTAGCTGTAAAAATCTGCATTAAGAGAAAATACTTTACTATCAAGAATGTTAACAACACTACCTCGATCATTATCACCCAACATCCTATATAGCCCGCGCGTTAGCTGCATGGGGCCACGCAGGTTTATATTCATGTGATCTGCAAAACTTTTTTCCGTAAAGTCTACAGCTTGATCAACAGAAAATAGAGAGGCATTATTAACAACATGCTTTAAAGTGTGGCTACCCTCAGCAAGAACTGCGATCATTTTTTCAACTTCGCCGTAATCTCCTAGATCACATTGAACACACTCGCCATCGGCTTCAAATTCACCCAGTGCTTGGGAGGCCTCCGCTGCACTGTCATGATGATGCAGATAGATATAAAATCCCGCCTGGCTAAGCACTTTGGCAATTTCTTTTCCAATACGTTTGTTGGCTGCTGTTACCAATACCGCATCTGTCATTTAGCAAACTCAAGATCATTTATAGACATATCTGGACGTTTCCACCACGGTATCAAAGGCCCTTCGTAATGAGCTGTTGATATTACTCTGTCTGGATCACCAGAAAAAATAACTGAATTAGTTGGAGTTTCTTCAATTTCAACCTGCTGGCAGTGCATTTTTATGCCTTCATTCGAAAGAAATGCATTAATTTTAGCATAAAAACAGGCGGCAAGGGCTTCTGTTGTAGGGTCTCCTGGTGTAATAAGAATATGCTTAAGGTTTTCCGGTTCATTTTCTTTAAAATAATTAAGAAGAGGATCTTTGTTACTGAGCTGCATACTATGATCAACCGAATTATCTATCCAGTTATGCCAAGTATCTTTTAATGATTTAAAGCCATTACTCATGTTTCCATTACCATCGAGTTTATCATCGCCTCCACTCACTAAACGAACTTTAACAAATTCATTATGACCGTGGGGCACAAAACACTTGCTATCTTTTAAATTAAATAACCTATGGCTCATACAGTAACGTCGTGTAAAAAATATCTCAAACATCATGTTCGCTTCATATAGAATGATAGACGAAGAGTCTAGCAATTTTCCAAACTTCATAAGCCCTTTCTCAAAGCTGTCAACGCCATAACCGAGGAGTATTTATATATAAATATAGGTTATCTATCTTTCTAATTTTTTATCTTAACTTCATATTATATAAGTCCTATAATAATCCATAATCTAATTAAAATATACTTGAGGGCACCGTGAATAACAATTCCGTCATCAATCAGAAACTTATTAACGTTGAGCGCGCCGCATCAGATATCAGGCGCGGGGGTAGCATCGTGATAACTGCTAAGAACCTTGCCCTCCTCGTCACATCCGCAGAATTAATTACCGATAGCCGTCTTAAGTTATTCATGGACTTATCAGGATGTGAACCACTTTTAGGCCTTACCTATAATCGGGCTAATATCCTTAAAATTTCACCACGCTCCGGCGATGTTGCATTAGTTTGCATCAAAGATTATATGGATAGTAGTATTATCGCATCAATGGCGGACCCTGCAGAAGATCTTATTAAGATTATGCGTGGACCATTTCAAGTTTCCAAACAGATGCCAATTGATATACACGACGCGGGCATTAAGATATGCAAGATAGCAAATTTGCTTCCTGCTACAATTTTTTCAACGCCACTTGATCATGCTGCCGAATGGGCAAAAAAAAATAATGTTCTTGTTGTTTCGGCCTCAGATGTTCTAGGCCATTCTTTAAATGAAGCACTATCGCTCAAAATTATCACGTCAGCGAGTATTCCGCTTGCGGGGGCAGAGGAAGCAACCATGGTTGCTTTTCGTCCCGAGGATGGTGGCACAGAACATTTTGCCATTTTAATTGGTGACCCCCCGCGAGACACCCCTGTTCTTACTCGTATCCATTCCGAATGCTTTACCGGGGACCTACTTGGCTCTCTTAAATGTGACTGTGGCGAACAAATGCGTGGTGCTATTAAATATATGGATGAAACTGGGGGTGGGATACTTCTTTATTTAGCTCAAGAGGGGCGCGGTATCGGTCTTATTAATAAGCTTCGCGCCTATCATCTACAAGATCAGGGTTTTGATACCGTAGATGCCAACGAAAGGTTAGGGTTTCTTAGTGATGAACGTATATTTGAACCAGCCGCTCAAATGCTCAAAAAGATGGGATATCATTCTATAAAACTCCTGACCAACAACCTCGAAAAAGTTGCTGGGCTTGAAGCCTGCAGTATTAAGGTGATCGAGCGTATTTCCCATAAGTTTCCGTCCAATAATCATAATGACCTTTATTTGAAAACTAAGAAAAAACGCTCCGGCCATTTACTCTAAATTTTGTTCTATTTTAAACCAATAAGAATAAGGCCAATAGCAGATAATAAAAAACCAAATATTTGATTTCTATTTAACCTCTCTCCAAATAATAGGTACGACAACAGCAATATAAAGAACATATCAAGTGAAAAAATCGTAATTACTACACTCCCTGGTCCACCCTTAATGGCAGTAATATAAAAATATAATCCACCATATGATACTATGCCTGTTAAAATACCTATAACTGCTGTCTTTAATTTTGTGACCTTTGACTGAGAAGGTTTTTTTCTATTTTTTAAAATCAACATTATTGATACCATGGCGCAATAGGTATAAGCCACAGCAGCAACAAGTACTCCCGATAGTCCCAATTCGTTAACCACCTTTAAGCCGCCATTGCGAAAGGCCAGTAAAATAATGCAGGCCATCATAATAAGGATCCAAGTCCTATTAGTTGGTTTATTGAGTTTATTTACTTTTAAGTTCACGACTATCATCGCCAGAAAAAAGAATAGTATTCCTAAGCCTTCTATCCAAGTTATAGTCTCGCCGTAATAAACGGAGGATAAAAGAATAACAATTATAATATTTGCTTTTGCAAAGGCAGATGTTAATCCTGCAGGGCCGTAGCGCATACCTTGTGAAAGGGCGAAGTTTCCTCCTGCAGCACCAAGGCCGACTATAGCTGCCATTATAAAATATTTAGCATCATTAAGTTCACTGAGAGTATCAAACCCGTCAATAAAAAAACAGGTAGCTCCCACACTATAAAGGCCGCCAAAAAAATAATTATCATCCCCTAGGTTATGGGCGTTCCATTTAAATAAAACACCGCCAAGACCGAACATGACGGCACCAAGAAACGCATCTAAGATATAGGGTTCCAAATCGATTTATTTCGATATATGTCTAGTAGACTCTGAAAAGCCGTCAAACTCTTCCTGCCAGTTCGATTTTCGATTAGTGGAACGAACTTCCACAGCTGTTACTTTATATTCAGGGCAAGCTGTCGCCCAGTCACTATTATCAGTAGTGATAATATTCGCACCCGATTCTGGCATATGGAATGTAGTATAAACTATACCAGGCTGCATATTTTCGGTAAGTTTTGCCTCAAGGACGGTTTCCCCCATTCGACTTTGTATACGTACCATATCACCATCAGAAATGCCTCTGTTCTCCGCGTCGTGCGGGTGAATATCAAGAATATCTTTGTCATGCCAAATATTATTCTTCGTTCGTCTAGTTTGCGCGCCAACGTTATACTGGCTAAGTATACGTCCAGTGGTAAGAATGAGTGGAAACTTACGGTTTGTCCGCTCTGTAGTTGGAACATACTCAGTAACAATAAAATTTCCCTTTCCACGAACAAAACTATCAATGTGCATAATTGGCGTACCTTCAGGAGCAGCTTCATTGCAAGGCCACTGAATAGAACCTCTTTCATCAAGCTTATCAAAACTAACTCCAGCAAAGGTCGGCGTTAGGCGGGCAATTTCATCCATTATTTCGGAAGCATTCGAATAGGACATATCGTAGCCCATTGCTCGACCCAATCGACAAGTCACCTCCCACTCATTCATACCAGTGATTGGTTCCATTACCTTACGTACTCGACTGATCCGTCGCTCAGCATTTGTAAATGTACCATTTTTTTCAAGAAACGAAGTGCCTGGTAAAAACACATGAGCAAATCGCGCTGTTTCATTCAGAAAAAGGTCTTGTACGATTAAGCAATCAAGCGCCTTCATTGCCGCTTCTACGTGATGGGTATTAGGGTCTGATTGGGCCACATCTTCGCCCTGAATATACATAGCTTTATAAGTACCATCCACAGCAGCATCAAACATATTTGGAATACGAAGTCCGGGTTCCGGATCTAGCTTTACACTCCACTCTTTCTCAAATTCTGCCCTGGCAACATCGTCGCTTATAGGTCTATACCCTGGAAGTTCGTTTGGGAACGATCCCATATCACAGGAGCCCTGAACATTATTCTGACCACGCAGGGGATTAACACCCACTCCTGCTTTACCTATATTACCCGTAGCCATCGCAAGGTTTGCCATACCGATCACCATCGTCGAACCTTGGGAGTGTTCTGTAACACCAAGTCCGTAATAAATGGCTGAATTACCACCAGAAGCATAAAGTCGAGCAGCTGCGCAGATATCTTCTGCAGGTACTCCAGTATGTTTTTCCGCCTCTTTTGGGCTATTAATAGGATCCAATATAAAATTGTGCCAATCGCTAAAGGCGTCAATATCGCAGCGTTCGTCAATATAGTCTTGATCCATCAAGCCCTCACTTATCACCACATGGGCAATGGCATTAATCATTGCCACATTAGTACCTGGCCGAAGCGGCAAATGATAATCAGCCTTGATGTGAGGGGATTTAACTAGTCCTGTTTTGCGTGGGTCGATCACAATTAACTTAGCCCCGTCCCGTAGTCTTTTTTTCATTTGGCTAGCAAAAACTGGATGCGCATCAGGGGGATTCGCTCCGATTACCATCATTACGTCTGTATCCATTACACTATCAAAAGTTTGTGTTCCGGCAGACGTCCCTAAGGTTTCACGAAGACCGTACCCAGTTGGTGAATGACAGACGCGGGCGCAGGTATCTACATTATTATTCTGAAAAGCCCCGCGAATAAGCTTTTGAACCACAAAAACTTCCTCGTTGGTACATCTTGACGATGTGATGCCCCCTATAGACTTACGACCATACTTTTTCTGTATCGTCATCAATCTATCCGCAGAAAAATCTATTGCCTCATCCCAGTCAACCTTTTTCCAAGGATCAGTGATTTTATCTCGGATCATCGGGCTTAGTATACGATCATTGTGGATCGCATAATCCCAAGCAAAACGTCCTTTTACGCAAGAATGGCCGTGGTTTGCCATGCCGTCTTTCCACGGCATCATGCGAACAACTTCTTCACCTTTAGTTTCAGCTTTAAATCCACATCCAACGCCGCAGTATGCACAAGTGGTCAAAACACTTCGTTCAGGTTGTCCAATTTCTGCAACACGTTTTTCAAACAAACTATCGGTTGGACACGCCTGAACACAGGCGCCACAAGAAACACAGTCCGAAGCAAGGAAGCTCTGATCTGTACCTGCCGCGATTTTACTGTCAAAACCACGGCCATCAATAGTAAGAGCAAATGTCCCTTGAACTTCTTCGCACGCCCTTACGCAGCGGGCACAAAGAATACATTTAGCTGAATCAAAACTAAAATAGGGATTGCTGTCATCAATGATTGTCTTTAAGTGGTTATGGCCCTTTGTGCCATATCTATTTTCTTCGAGGCCCACAAGTCGGGCCATATCGTGTAGGGGACTATCTTCATCAGGGTGGTCGGAAATATAAAGTTCCATAATGCCACGTCGGATTCTGGTTAATCGCTCCGAAGTTGTTTTAACTGACATTCCCTCTGAGACAGGTGTGGTGCAAGATGCCGGCGTACCGCGTATACCGTCTACTTCCACTAGACAAAGACGGCAGGAACCATATTCTTTAATACTATCTGTGGCACAAAGACTTGGAATATCGGTATCAATTTGTCGGGCTGCGCGCATCACAGACGTACCTTCAGGAACAGTTACTTTTTTACCATCAATCACAAGGTCTACTAATTTTTCCGACTTTATTTTTGGCGTACCGTAATCTTTTTCCTTAATTAGGCTCATTTCATTAATCCTTAAAGTCGTCTGGCCATTTATTTAGCGCACTTTTCACCGGTATTGGCGTCATACCACCCATGGCACATAACGATGATGTATCCATAAGGTCACAAAGCTCTTCTAATAATTCATAATCTTGATTTTCTATAAGTTCCGTGCCCCGTGTAGAGCCAATACGGCAGGGTGTACACTTTCCACAGCTTTCAATAGCACAGAAATCAAAAGCAAATTTTGCTTGATCCTTCATGTTTGCCGTTTCATCGAAGATGACTATACCTCCATGACCAAGTACGGCCCCTACTTCAGAGAAAGCTTCATAATCTAACAATAATTCCAAATCGTCTCGAGAGAGATATGCCCCTAGAGGACCCCCTACTTGTATTGCCTTTAATTCTTTTCCAGACCAGGTACCACCCCCAAAATCATTTACCAAGGTACCAAGGTTAACACCAAATGCTTTTTCTACTAATCCACCACGCTTGATGTTGCCGGTTATCTGGAAGGCTATTGTTCCACGAGAACGACCAATTCCGTAATTTGCATAATGGTCACCGCCTTTATCAAGGATAATGGGCACACTGGCTAGTGATAGCACATTGTTAATAACTGTTGGCTTTCCAAATAGTCCTATATGGGCGGGTAGCGGCGGCTTAGCACGGACCATACCACGCTTTCCCTCGAGGCTTTCGAGCATTGCAGTTTCTTCCCCGCATACATAGGATCCTGCACCAAGTCGTACCTCAATATCAAAATACTTGCCACTTCCGCATATATTCTTGCCTAAATAATTATTAATATTTGCAATTGCTATCGCTTTTTTTAAAATAGATTTACATAGCGGATATTCGCTGCGCAGATAGATGTATCCCATAGTAGCCCCAACCGCTAACCCGGCGATAGTCATACCCTCTATTAAACAAAAGGGATCACTTTCCATTAGGATCCTATCTGAAAAAGTACCGCTATCCCCTTCATCGGCATTACAACAAATATATTTTTGCTCCGCTTCTGCCTCCATAACCGTGTTCCACTTAATGCCCGTAGGAAAGGCGGCGCCACCACGGCCGCGCAAGCCTGACGTTATGATCTCATCAACTATTTCTTTAGATGATAATTTAAGTGCTTTTTCTAGCCCCTTAAATCCATCATTTTCCTTGTAATCATTTATAGATAGAGGGTCGATGAGACCACATCTAGCAAAAGTCAGACGCTCTTGTTTTTTGAGGTAATCAATTTCGGACGTCAGTCCCTGAAAAAGAAGGTGATCACCGCCATTCAAAAAGCCCGCGGCGTATAACGAGCTGACATCCGCTACGCTAACCGGACCATACGCTACGCGTCCATTATTTGTTTCTACTTCTACCAAAGGCTCCAGGTAGGTCATGCCCCAAGTGCCGTTCCGAATGACATTAATTTCCGTCGAAAGCGCCGAAATACAAGCAGCCACATCGTCTGCACCCATAGAAATAGAGGCTGTATCTCTTGGTACGTATACATTTATCATTATAAGGCCCCTGCCTTTATTAGCTTTTCAAACTTATCAGGACTTACACGGGGGTGAAGCTTTCCATTAATCTCTACATTAGGTGATAAAGCACAGTTTCCAAAACAATAGGCTGCATCAAGGGTGTACTCTTCGTTTGTTTCCCCTAGATCCAACTCGAGAAGATCAACTATACGGCTTGTAAGTTCTCGGCTACCCATCGATTGACAAGCCTCAGCCTGACAAACTCGAACGACATTCCTGCCTAGTGGTAACGTCTTGAAATCATGATAGTAACTTATTACGCCATGGACTTCAGCACGAGATATATTGAAACCGTTTGCCATAATATTAATAGTTTCCTTGGGAACGTAGCCATAAAAATCTTGTATTGCGTGTAAACATTCGAGCAAGCCGCCAGGCATCTTTTTAAACCTATGAACTATATTTGTGGCTTGCAAGAAATCATCCATAATTTAATCCAATATTTTTACATGATGTTTAAGGTGATCTTCAATAAAACTTGAGATGAAAAAATACCCATGATCATAACCCTCATGCCGCCGAAGAATTAATTTCTGGCCAACGTCTTCACAGGCGCTTTCAAAACGTTCCGGCATAAGTTGGCTTTCCAGGAACGGGTCATTAATACCCTGATCAATTAGAATTGGCTGTGAGGACGTTACATTACCCCCAGCGGAAATAAGGGCGCAAGCATCATACTTAGCCCAGGTGGCACGGTCTTCACCAAGGTAATTACTAAGCGCTTTATGGCCCCAAGGACAATTAAGAGGGCTGACAATCGGCGCAAAGGCCGAAACAGACTGAAACTTATCTTTATTTTTTAAATAAATAGTTAACGCTCCATGCCCACCCATAGAATGACCAAAAATTCCAATTCGGTTATTATCAAGTGGAAATTTGTTTAGTATTAGCTCGTATAGCTCTTCGGTAATATAACTGTACATATTATAGTTTTCATTCCAAGGCTCTTCTGTAGCATCTACATAGAAGCCCGCACCCTTTGCAAAATCCCACCCTTCCTCATCAGGAACATGGTCTCCGCGCGGAGATGTGTCCGGTGCAATCATTATCAATCCAAGCTCTGCTGCTAAACGGTAAGCACCGGATTTAGTAGTAAAAGTATCTTCAGTGCAGGTTAATCCCGCCAGATAATAAAGCGCAGGACAATTGCCATACCGGGCTTGTTCGGGTAAAAATACACTAAAATTCATATCGCACTTAGTACTATTTGCAGCATGGCTATAGTAACTCACTATGCCCCCATGACAGCTATGACTTGATTTAAGTTTCATATCTAATAAACCACCACACTACGAATTGATTTACCTTCGTGCATTAAATCAAAAGCATTATTAATCTCATCAAGTGGCATAGTATGGGTGATCAGGTCATCAATATTGATTTTACCATCCATATACCAATCTACAATTTTAGGAACGTCGGTTCGGCCGCGCGCTCCCCCAAATGCAGACCCGCGCCAAACACGCCCTGTTACTAGCTGAAATGGTCTCGTTGAAATTTCCTGTCCGGCACCTGCAACCCCAATAATAATACTCTCACCCCAACCCTTATGGCAACATTCGAGGGCCTGACGCATTGTATTTATATTACCAATACATTCAAAACTATAGTCTGCTCCACCTTTGGTTAGATCCATAATGGCCTCCATAATATCACAGTCTTTTGGATTGAGAAAATTGGTCATACCAAATTTTTTAGCTATTTCAATTCTTGCTGGGTTAATATCAACACCAATGATCTTATTGGCACCAACCATGCGAGCACCTTGAATAACGTTAAGGCCAATTCCACCCAGACCAAAGACTACAACGTTCGATCCAGGTTCAACTTTTGCATCAAATGCCACCGCACCAACACCTGTGGTTACTCCGCAGCCTATATAGCATATTTTTTCAAAGTCTGCGTCTTTACGGACCTTTGCCACAGCAATTTCCGGCAGCACGGTATGGTTTGAAAAAGTAGAACAGCCCATATAATGAAGGATGGGCTCACCGTCTAATTTAAACCGACTGGTTCCGTCTGGCATAAGTCCCGCACCCTGTGTTTCGCGAATTTTCTGACATAAGTTTGTTTTTGGATGAAGACAGTAATCACACTCACGACATTCAGGCGTATAAAGCGGAATAACATGGTCGCCAACCTCAACCGAGGTAACCCCCTCACCAATCTCCACAACAATACCGGCACCCTCATGACCAAGTATGGCCGGAAAATCGCCCTCAGGGTCGTCACCCGATAAAGTAAAGGCGTCAGTGTGACAAATACCAGTAGCCTTCAGTTCGACCATAACCTCACCGGCCCGTGGACCTTCAAGAGTTACTGTTTCTATACTGAGCGGAGCGCCAGCTTTAAATGCAACTGCTGCTTTTGTTTCCATTCTTACTTCCTTCAATTTTACTTTTGGTAATATAAGATATTTAATGATCTTATAGGTATCAATTAGCTTTATCAAAAATCATATTAGAAATTAGCATAAAATAACATGCAAGTGATAAAAATTCACACATGGCACAAAATAATTTTTGAGTACATTTTTTTTGTTTTACCTAAAGATCAAATATATATGAAATAATTAATCTAGAATTACCCAAGAAAGTCCTTTGTTTTTTTAATGGCGTCTGCAAGCCCAATTCTTTCAACGATGACATCTTCTGGAAAACAACTCAATAATCGAGTGGGTGTGGCCCCATCAAGCATCACAAACACGCCCTTATCACTCTGTTTGCGGATCAGACGGCCGAAGGCTTGCTTCATGCGCAACCTAGTAATCAGATCATCATATGATTTTTTGCCAAAATGCTCCCGCCTGGCTTTATGCAATATGGTTGGTCGAGGCCACGGAACCTTATCAAATACGCAGAGACGAAGTGAGTTTCCTGGCACATCTACTCCATCCCTGACTGCATCTGTCCCAAGGAGGCAGCTGTGCTCAACGGTTCTAAATATATCCACTAGCGTTGCTACGTTTATGGGGTCAACGTGCTGAGCAAAAATAGGTAATTGTGCCTCCTCGAGGGGTTTGAGCAAGCGTTTGTATACTTCTTTTAATCTGCCAATAGCTGTAAATAGACCAAGAGCACTTCCATTTGATGCCAAAAATAGTTCTCGATATGCTGCCGCTAAATGGTCTAGTGAACGAATATTAAGGTCCCCCACAATAAAAATCCGGGCTTGCTTTGCGTAATCAAATGGTGAATTAAGGCTGTAACGGGCGGGGGGTGTTATAAAGTGTGCTGCCCCTGTTCTGATTTCAGCACTGTTCCATTCTATATCTGGATTTTGATTTTCAGATATTCTGTCGCGCAGTGTTGCGGAAGTAATCATGGCGCCATGGGCAGGTTTCAGGACTACGTTGGCAAATGGAAGAGTGGGGTCAATCCAGTGGCGATACATACCTATGTCTCGCTCATTGCCACCCGCACGACTAAGCTCAAACCAGTCAACAAATTTTTTATCTGTGATAACACCATTCATAAAACCCTCAAGCATAGGGATCCAGCCGTCTGAAATAGTTTCACCTCGGCGCGTGATGCTTCTGGATACAGAATCGAGCCTATTTCGGGTAGCGCTGTCAAGTTCGTCCGCCTCCTGATCAAGTTTTTTAAGAAGAAGCATCGATAGTTTCTTTAGGGGTTTATTCAATTCATCTAAGGCAGTTTTCAATAATTTAGCAGCTACTATAAGTGCCTCACTAGGCTCGCTCGTGTAACATTCAACAGAATGATACCCCTCATTAGCGTTAGTCCTTGTAAATATTTGCTCTCTAATCAACGACAAAAAGGTTTCCATTGGTCCAAATGGGCCACCGTCTATGAGCCGCCCATGCCAGCCGTCAGCAGGAAGGCATGCGGCGGCAGCATAGGTTTTATGGAGAAATTTTCCTGCTTCCTCTTCGTCTATAATTAAATCATCAAGTCGCCCTTTAAGACCTTTACCACGTCGACCTTTGATTTCAGCACCACGGATCCAGCGTCTCAGTTCTAGCCCTTCCTGGCCGGTCAGATGGGCTGAAAAAACGTTGTCTGCCGCATCGAACAAATGATGCCCTTCATCAAATACATATCTAGTTGGAAGATCCACTTCTCCCTGCCTAGTAGCACTTTGCACCATAACCAACGCATGGTTAGCAATTACCAGGGTAGCAAACTTTGCTTTACGCTGTGCCTTTTCAATAAAGCATTTTTTATAATGACTACACGCGGAATAAACACATTCACCGCGCCGGTCAGTAAGTTGTGATAGTCGGCCCGCTCCAAAAGTTTCTCCAAGCCAAGAAGGAAAATCTCCTCCAATCATATCGCCATCCCGACTATAACGAACCCACCTACTTACGAGCCCCAGCAAAAATTTTCCTTGAGGTTGCGACGCTGCCGTACCTATCTCCTGTAAATTTAAAAGGCATAGATAATTTTCTCTCCCTTTGCGAACTACTACCTTCTGTTTTTTTTCCTTTTCATTTACATACAGACGATCAAGTTCCTGATCGAGTTGTCTCTGCAGGTTTTTGGTATAGGTAGAAAGCCACACAGTTCCGCCGTTTTTTTCTGCCCATAAACTAGAGGGTGCAATATAACCAAGTGTTTTACCAATACCAGTTCCAGCTTCTGATAATACCAGAGTAGGCTCTTCCTCACTTTCTGGAATTTCAAAAGCGCGTGCCGCTTTAATAGAATAATCAATCTGACCTTGTCTATTTTCCGCTCCATTACCAAGAAGTTTTTTTAGTCTCTGCTTAGTTTCTTCCTCACTAACCCGTGCCTGCCCCGGAGGGGGGCCGGGTGCTTTCTCTTCCCATTCGGAAAGGTGTTCCCAAACTTGATAACTTTGTTTTTTTGCAACACTTTTCAAGGCTCCAAGAATAAGAGGGCCCCATTTCCACCCTGCAGCACCCATAGTGTAAGCCGTTGCCTGCACTCCTTCTGGATATTTATAATCTGGTGAAGATAGTTCGTTTATAAGAATTTGAGCACTTTTGATAAGTACCGCCGCCTCATCTTCTTGATTGTCGCCCGTACCCGGAAGATCAAGTGCAACTGAAAGCCCTAGGGGTAGCGGTAAACAAAATTCTGCGGGGCGAATAAAGGCAAATAATTCGAGTATGTCAAAACATCCGGACATATTAGTCTTCAGGTGACGTTCTGCTATTGGACGGTTGCATATCAAAAAATCATGGTTATGTAAAATTTTTCGAAGTTCAGATAATTCATATATCTCCACTTCACCGTCAGGGGTCACAATTACGCCACCGAGCGGGCCCACAACAAGCGCGGCAAGCCTTGACAGTGTATCCATAGGGTCTGAAAATTGTGGTGACGGGTTAGTCATGAGGTCTAATCATTCATTATAATTAAAAGGACTATAAGCAGCCATTCGTCTGGGGGGAAGCTAAATTCATAGATAAATTGTAGCGACAGATATTGACCTGATCCAATTTTAGTCCTATGAAACCTTGAATTGGGCGAGGTTTTTGAATGATCAAGCCAACAATTAATGAAAGCGAATACAATGTCTGCGACACCGGAAATTATTGAATTTGCTCGCGAGAGCAAAGCGTGGCCTTTTTTAGAAGCTGAAAAGCTAGTCAAACGTCTTGAAAAATCCGGTAATACAAAAGATTTTGTGCTCTTTGAAACAGGTTATGGCCCGTCTGGGCTTCCACATATTGGAACCTTTGGTGAAGTCGCTCGTACAACCATGGTTCGCAACGCGTTTGAGCTTCTCACTGGAAAAAAAACTAAGATTGTTTGTTTTTCAGATGATATGGATGGCTTTAGAAAGGTGCCCAACAACCTCCCTAACCAAGAAATGCTCGCACAACACATAGGTAGACCCCTCACCAAAGTACCGGACCCCTTTGGCACCCACGAAAGCTTTGCTCATAATAATAATGCACGCCTTAACAGTTTCCTCGATAGTTTTGGATTTGATTACGAATTTGTAAGTGCTACCGAAGTTTACAAAAGTGGGTTAATGGATGAAACACTTCTTAAGATGCTCGGCGCATACGACGCCATCATGAATGTAATACTTCCAACCCTTGGTGAGGAGCGCCGGAAGACTTATAGCCCGTTTTTACCGATTTGCCCACGTACGGGGATAGTCCTTCAAGTCCCCATAATCGATCGAGATCTAGAGGCGGGAACCATTACGTACCGTGATGAAAAAACTGAAGACGCAGTAACTGTTTTAGTGACTGGCGGAAACTGCAAAATGCAATGGAAGGCCGATTGGGCCATGCGCTGGGTCGGGCTTGGTGTTGATTATGAAATGGCTGGCAAGGATTTAAGCGAGAGCGTAAAACTTTCTTCAGCCATTACCCGCATTCTCAGAAATACACCACCAGAAGGCCTAAGTTACGAACTTTTCTTAGACGAAGACGGTTCAAAAATATCCAAGTCAAAGGGAAATGGCATTTCAATGGAGGAATGGCTGAAATATGGGACCCAGGAAAGCCTATCTCTATATATGTATCAGTCGCCCCGTAAAGCAAAAAAGCTTCATTTCGACATTATTCCAAAAACTGTGGACGAATACCTTAACCATTTGAGTAAGTATTCCGTACTTGAGGGGGCTAAAAAATATGCAAGCCCTATATGGCATATTCACGGCGATCATCCACCAAAAGAAAATGTGCCAGTAAGCTTTGCTCTACTTCTTAATCTAGTAAGTGCCAGCAATGCTGTAGATAAAGAAACTCTTTGGGGGTTCATCAGTAGTTATTCTGAAGGTGCAACGCCGGAACAGTTTCCAGTTCTTGATAAGCTGGTCGGGTATGCACTTGTTTACTACGAAAATTTTGTTAAGCCCAATAAGAACTATCGTATACCAACAGATATAGAGAATTTAGCACTTCTTTCACTTCGCGACGCAGTATCAGCATCTGATGACGGTATCGATGCTGGTGAATTACAAACTCTCGTATTCTCTGTCGGTAAAGAGTTTGAGTATGAGAACCTTCGCGAGTGGTTTGGGGCACTTTACGAAATTCTTTTTGGTCAAAAAGAAGGGCCAAGAATGGGTTCATTCATTGCCCTATACGGAAAAGAGAAATTTATTCTTTTAATCAATAAAAATCTGAAAACATAGTAACTTAGACTTTAGTCTAATTTTGTCATCGGGTTAAGGGTCGTGCGGTATTTGGAAATATTGCGATCGCCAATAGTGATGCTAACGCGGGATCAAATACAAAATCCGCCATTGATATGGCCTACCGTGCGGTAAAAGAAATTTTGTAATTTATATTACAATTTGCATGAT
>JABGYD010000040.1 GCA_018675425.1 Kordiimonadaceae bacterium | reverse complement strand
TTATGGCAGTGGTGCATTAGCCGGTTTAATGGTAATTGGCCATGCCACTGGCATCGTGGTGTCTGCTGGTGGTAGCGCTGCACTCGCAATAGGCGGTGCAATGGTAATTGCGCTTGGGAACATGTTAGGTGGGCTAGCAGCTGGTGTATTATCGGATCGAATTCGCATCAGCACTTTGCTCATCCTGCAACCGCTGATGTCTGTATTGGTATTAATGGTGGCGGTTGCCAGTTCCAATGCGTTTGTGTTATTAATATCGCTGGTGTTAGTCGGATTTAGTTACGGTTCAATCATAGCTGTGTATCCTGTAGCAGTGATTAAAATTTTCGGTGAAAAGTCCTCATCACAAATCTACGGGCGGGTGTTCACCGCGTGGGGACTTGCAGGATTGGCTGGACCGTGGTTAGCGGGATTGCTTTACGATGTGACGGGCAACTACACGCTAGCTCTGTTAGTGGCGGCAGCAAGTAGCACGCTGTCGGTTATGTCAGCTTACCTGATAGCGATACAGATGAGAGATAACCGATTTTAATTTGAAAGGTAAAGATAAAAAACAGAACCCCTTTTATCTTTTACCTCAAGGACTCCTTTAGTATCAGAGATAATTAGTCCGTTTATAAGATAAATTTTTTTCACGAACTAATTGACATTACCAGGTAGTTCAAAAGTTAAATTATGATTAATCATACAATTATGAATTACGCGTCAAAACATTCTAAATTATTACAATTCATTTTTTTATTAGTTGTCTTCTTATTACTTTGTCAATTTATTCCACCTTCTGAAAATAATTTTTTGTGGCGATTACCATCTCTATTTAAAGATTTACCATACATTATTAATGATGCAGTTCAGTTTTTGATGTACGAATGGATGCCCATTGAAGTATTTGATCCAGAACTTGAGGAATATGAATCAAAACCGTTATTTAGAGAAGTAACTAGATCAATTTCGAGTGCCGTTCTTTTTATAATAATTGTAGTTCGTGATGTATTTTTGGGAGGTGTTAAAACCATCGTGGCCTTTACAAGTTGGGATTTTGTTAGTGAAAATAAGTGGGCACATTGGCCCGGTCTCCCTTGGACCGTGATTGCAGGGGGGTTAATTATTTTAGGATATAAACTTCAAGGCAAAGGGCTTGCACTTTTAGCTGCTTTTTCTACCATATATATATCTGCTTTTGGTCAATGGAAGCCTGCTTTGGAAACACTTTCTTTCATATTGATTTCAGCACCAATTTCAGTTACATTAGGATTATTTTTAGGTATTTTGGGTTATAAAAGCAAGGCTGTTGAAGTATCATTACAACCATTACTTAATGTAGCTCAGTCTATGCCGCATTACTCTTATTTGATTCCAGTATTGGTGTTTTTTGGAGTAGGTGATCATGCAGCAGCAATTGCAACAATCATTTTTGCAACCCCACCAATGGTGCGTCTTACTATGTTGGGGCTTAAAAGGGTGTCTCCGGAAGTTCTGGAAGCTGGTATGATGAGCGGTTGTAACAATTTTCAGCTTATGTTTAAGGTGTTAGTTCCAACTGCAAGACGTGATATTTTAATTGGGGTAAACCAAGTGATTATGCAGTGCTTAGCAATGACTGTGATTGCATCTTTTATAGGAGCACAAGGCCTAGGTTCTAACTTAATGGTGGCACTAAATTCTCTTAAAGTCGGAGAAGGACTTGAAATAGGACTTTGTATTGTATTAATAGCTGTTCTGTTAGATAAATTGTCTTTAGCCTGGGCAAATAAACAAAAAAATTATTTTACAGATCTTACTTTTTTTGTGAGGTATAGATATTCATTGATTTTCCTTCTTATATTTTTAGTAGGCATTTTATTAGCATATTTTGGCAGTTTCTTTTTTAAAGAAGGTTTTAATTACTTATATATAGTTCCCCATAACAAAGGCATAACAACAGCACACTTTTGGCAAGCAGGGGTTGATTGGATATGGGATAACTTTTTCTACATATTAAATGGTTTTAATGTATTTCTAATTGTACAAGTTTTGGTTCCTATGAAAAATGCTTACCTTGGTTTGCCTGTAGCCGCAACGTTTTTTTTAATGATGGGAATAGGATATATATTTTCTGGAATTAGGACATCACTTATAGTTGGAGGATTTTTGTTATTTATTGCTTTTTCTGAATATTGGGATAGAGCTCTAATTACAGCCTATATGGCATCATTTGCAGTCATTGTCTCTGTTTTTATTGGTATAACAGTTGGGACTTTATGTGCTAAAAACAAGCTCGCTAGTAAAGTAATTTTATTTGTTTGTGATTTCCTTCAAACGTTCCCCTCTTTTATTTATTTGATCCCAGTAATTATGCTTTTTGGAGTCACAGATACATCTGTGATAATTGCTGCAGTAGTTTATGCAACTATTCCTGCTACCCGTTACACAGTGGAGGGGCTAAAAAGTGTTCCACCAGCTTTACATGACGCAGGATCGATGTCAGGTGTTTCAAGTTTTCAAAGGTGGATTTCAATTGAATTACCACTTGCTTTTCCACACATTATGTTAGGTGTGAATCAAACTGTTATTTTTACATTATTTATGGTGATAATTGGTGCCTTTATTGGTACTACTGATTTAGGTCAATTAATTTTGGGTGCTATATCTAAAGCACAAGGTACAGGGATTGGACTTACATTAGGACTTTGTGTCGCCTTTATCGGACTCGCGGTAGATCAGATTATCCGAACATGGGCAAATGAAAGAAAAAAAATATTAGGATTAGCTTAACTGAGAATTACTATTTTTGAGAATTACGGCGAGCCAGAATTGGAATCAGCCACAAGAAGCAGGCAAAAGTCCAGATGATACTACCGATAACTGAAAGATAATCTCCGCTGCGGATGCCTGCCACGATGAAAAATATTCCTGAAATGATGAAGCAGATCAGACCAGCCAGTTCTAGATAAAAATATTTCATTGCTATTTGTGTTTAAGTGCTGCTTTGTTGCTGAAAAGCGTTAAAGGAATAGACGAGCAGTCCTGCCCAAATCAATCCAAAGGTGACAGCATGAGTTGAAGTAAAAGGTTCATTGTAAAGATAGATTCCAATCACAAGTTGGATAGATGGAGTCAAATATTGTATAAAACCCATTGTTGAATAAAGTAGTCGTTTGCCTGCATTAGTGAACCACAACAGTGGTAGTGAAGTTACTACTCCTGAGCCTATTAATAAAAAATCTG
>JABGYD010000016.1 GCA_018675425.1 Kordiimonadaceae bacterium | reverse complement strand
TTGGACTAGAGAAGAAATGGCAAAACGTGCCGCTCTCGAAATACGTGACGGGTATTATGTAAATTTAGGTATTGGAATTCCTACACTTGTAGCAAACTTTATCCCTGATGGTGTTGACGTCACTTTACAAAGTGAAAATGGCATGCTTGGAATGGGACCCTTCCCATTCGAAGGTGAAGCTGATGCAGATCTGATAAATGCTGGAAAGCAAACTATTACGGAGTTAGACAAAACAAGCTATTTTTCATCCGCTGATAGTTTTGCGATGATCCGAGGTGGTCATATTGACCTTAGCATCCTCGGCGCAATGCAGGTTTCAGAACAAGGTGACTTAGCCAACTGGATGATTCCCGGGAAAATGGTTAAGGGAATGGGTGGAGCTATGGACCTAGTTGCAGGCGTTAAAAAGGTGGTTGTTATAATGGATCATAATGCCAGGGATGGTGGAGAAAAATTTCTAGAAAACTGCACACTTCCACTTACTGGGGTCAAGGTAGTTGACATGATAGTTTCGGACCTAGGGGTGTTTGTTATTAAAAATGGCACCTCCACCCTTATCGAACTTGCAAGTGATACTTCAATTAACGATGTAAAACAAAAAACAGGTGCCAGCTTTAAAGTTGATAAACATTTGTTATCTCTATAATTATTTTATGTTATAGGACATGCTAATTAATTATAGTTATTAAAATTGAAGTAATAGAAGATTGGCTAAGTGCCAGTGTTCATTGAAGGATTTTAAATTGCGTTCAGGAATACAAATTAATGACAACCTGAGCGGCCCTCTTTTTATGCTTTTGAGCTGCGTACTTTTTTCGATTATGGGTGGCCTGATACGTTATTTGTCCATTATGGATTTTCACCCTTTCATGACCGCATTTCTGAGGACACTTTTGGCTATAGTTTTTTTAATGCCAACTTTTTATAAAGTTGGCATTTTTGGGCTTAAAACTAATCAAATAAAACTTCATTTCTTTCGCGGCATAGTTTCAGCCATTGCCGTTATTTCCAGTTTCTATGCTGTAACTGTAATTCCACTTGCTAGTGCCACATCTTATAGCTTTGCGGCACCAGTAATATCTACCTTGTTAGCTGTTATTTTTTTAAAAGAGAGAATTCATCTTCCACGAATTTCTGCCATTATTGCTGGTTTTATTGGAATGGTTATTTTACTGCGGCCGGGAACTGTACCCTTTTCCTTAGGAGTTGGCGCAGCACTGACATCTGCATTCGCGGTTGCTTTTGCTATCATATGTATACGCAAATTAAGCCAGGCAGATAAACCAAATGTTGTTGCCCTCTATGCAATGTTTTTTACCTTACCTATCTCATTTGTATTTGCTCTCACGAGATGGTCTTGGCCATCGCCACATCAGTGGAGTATTTTAATTTTAATTGGCCTATGTGCTGCCCTTGCACAGTATTCAATCTCGCGAGCCTTTAGTCGCACTGAAACAACTGCCATTATGCCAATTGACTTCACAAGATTGATTTTTGCTGCAATTATTGGTTATGTTTTTTATGAAGAAACTCCAGATATATATACATTTATCGGCGGTACTATTATTTTATCCAGCGCTGTATATGCCGCCCATCGAGAAGCTAAGCGTAGAAAAAATAATTTATTATGAATATGCAGATAAAAAATTTCCCCGATGGTATAAAAGGTATCTTCTTCATGCTTGCTTTTTGTATGGTAGTTACCACCAGTGCAATCCTAATAAAAAAACTTGGCCAAAGTTTGAATAGTTTTGAAGTAGTAATGATCCGCTGTGCCTTCACTGTACTTATCACTCTTATTTTTAACTACCGACTTGGAAAAATTTTAGTCCGCACTAACCGCCCCAATATGGTTGCGGGCCGCTCAGCCCTCACTTGCTTGGTTGTTGTATGTAATTTTTATGCGGTATCAAGTTTACCCTTAGTTGAAGTCACATCACTGCAGTTTTCAAAACCATTATTTCTCATAATTCTTGCCGCTATTTTTCTTGGCGAAAGAATTCGAATTTTTCGCACTACGGCTACAATTCTTGGATTTATTGGTATTATGATAGTTCTGCACCCTTGGAATAATGAGGATGGAGGCACCCTTGAGTGGGCACACCTCTCAGTACTTGCGGCCGCCCTTGGTATGGCAGTGTTAGCAGTGTTTTCAAAAATTCTTAGCAAAGATCATATTCCTGTCACCCTGGTCCTATACGCTAATGCTGCTACCGTATTAATTTGCGCCCTCCCCGCAGTTTATTATTGGGTAACTCCTACAATTGATCAAATGATATTAATTGCTGGCTTAGGAGCCACAACATTTTGCGCTCAATATTCAATAATCAGCGCCTATAAGAATGCAGACGTAATGTTGGTCACACCTTTTGAATATGTCAGAATTGTATTTGCTGCTGCTGCTGGATTTTTCTTTTTTTCAGAAATACCAGATACTTGGACAATATCAGGCGGTATTATTATATGTGCCTCAACTTTATTTATTGCATATCGGGAAGCTAAAAAAAATAAACATTAGTAAACATGCCTAATACATTTTGAAATTTATTTTCTATCTCATAATGAAACTTCACTTTAAGGAAAATAATATATGATAAAGATTCTTTTTGTGTGTCTTGGTAATATATGTCGCTCACCGAGCGCAGAAGGTGTTTTTAGGTACCAGACAAATAAATTACAAAACAAAAACGCTGGCTCTCAAAATTTATATATTGATAGTGCTGGAACCGCAGGATTTCATGTATCATCACCGCCAGATAAACGTGCCCAAATCACAGCCCTTAAATATGGTGTAAACATTAGTAATTTAAGGGCTCGAAAGCTAAGTTCAATTGACTTTGAAAATTTTGATTACTTACTAGCTATGGACAATAGTAATTTAGAAGTAATGAAAAATAATTGTCCACTAAACAATCAAAATAAGTTACACCTATTCATGTCATTTTCTGAAAATAATTTTGGTGTTACAGACGTTCCAGATCCGTATTATGGTGATATTGAGGATTTTGAAAAGTCTTACAAAATAATCACCAGCGCATCCTATGGTTTTTTAAAGTTTTTAATAAATAAATATAATTTATAACTGACTTGAAAGATTGCCTTGCAATGCTAATATATGATATAATCCCAATCCAAAGCCTATACTAATTAAAAAGGAATTTAAAATGGTTGAACGTAATACTTATTATTCATCCGCATCTTCAAAGAGCGCAGCCGAGATTGATGAAGGTCTCCGAGCATACATGCTAACTGTTTATAACTATATGGCCTCAGCCCTTGCTCTTACTGGCTTGGCAGCATATGTTACCGCTAATACTCCGGTATTACTATCCATGCTCTACACTCAGCAAGGTAATATTTTAGCTCCAACAATCCTTGGTTATATTGTTATGTTTTCTCCCCTAGCTTTTGTATTAGCTCTTAATTTTGGTATAAATCGGATGAAATCCTCAACATTGCAAATGGTATTCTGGGCATTCGCCGTTTGCATGGGACTTTCACTTTCAAATATTTTATTGATGTATACAGGGACAAGCATTGCAAAAACATTCTTTGTGACCGCTGCAGCGTTTAGCTCTCTGAGCCTTTATGGCTATACAACTAAGAAAAATCTTAGTGGAATGGGATCATTTCTCATGATGGGACTTTTTGGCATAATAATTGCATCCATCGTCAATATGTTCCTTCAATCAAGTGGAATGGAATTTATTATTTCGGTTCTTGGTGTATTGATATTTGCTGGACTAACCGCTTATGATACTCAGAGGATCAAACTGATGTACCTTGAAAGTGATGGCAACGAAATGGCATCAAAGAAAGCTATTATGGGTGCGCTTAGCCTCTATCTAGATTTCATTAATATGTTCTTGTTCCTATTGCGCTTCATGGGCAATAGAGAATAGAAAATAAAAAATAATATAAAAAACCCTACCAGAGAAGTCTGGTGGGGTTTTTTGTTGCTTATGCTAAATTCTGCCCTTCCTTGCAAAAATTATATTATGTGATTAAGCTTATTTTACAAACTTCTCACACAAAGAAGAAGTATGAAAGACACAGATGAGTAGGCTTCCAAAGTTCATTATGTATAATCTTGCAAATAAATAGATGTAAATATAGGTTACTATCTATAAGAATTTCAAAATAAATAAAGGAATTTTGATGAAAAATATAGCGAAATTAAAACCTAATAGACGTAACTTTATAAAGGCCGGCATGGCTACAAGCGCGGCGTTACTTTCAAGTACTTCGCTTGCGCAAGAAACTATTTTAGAGCCTAGCCGGGGACCCGGCAGGACTATTATGGAAATGGGCTATTACGGTGACCGATCTGAATACGCTACAGAAGCTCGCTTAAAAGGAAATCGTGGAACTGGCCTCGTTGGCGGATCACTCACGCCACTACAAAATATGCAGGGAATGATAACCCCTTCCGGATTACACTTCGAAGTTCACCATAGTGGTGTTCCGGACATTGACCCAAGCGAACACAAGCTAATTGTTCATGGGCTTGTTGGTGATGAGAAAGTTTTTACTATGGAAGATCTAATGCGTTTTCCAGCTAAGAGCCATTTTCACTTTCTCGAATGTGCGGGAAACGGGATGGGTGAGTGGATGTCTCCACGCGGACAAAACGTACAGCAAACTCACGGGCTAACCAGCTGCTCACAATGGACGGGTGTCCCTCTTAAAATAATACTTAATGAACTTGGTGTTCGTGGAGATGCTAAATGGATCCTTGCTGAAGGTGATGACGGTGCACGGATGGCTCGCAGTATTCCTATGTGGAAAGCAATGGATGATGCAATCCTTGCATATGCGCAAAATGGTGAATTTTTAAGACCTGAACAAGGTTTTCCACTTCGACTTCTCGTGCCAGGTTTTGAAGGTAACATGAATGTCAAATGGCTGCATCGGATTGAGGTTAGTGACACCCCATGGTGGACCCACCATGAAGTAACAGAATATGCAGACCCTAGGCCAGATGATAAAATTCGTGCCTTCTCATTCATTATGGAAGGCCGTTCTGTAATTACATCCCCATCAGCAGGAATGAAACTTAATGGGCCTGGGTTTTATGAGATTAGCGGCCTAGCCTGGAGTGGTGCCGGTACAGTAAAACAAGTTCAAATATCAACAGATAAGGGCGACAGTTGGACCGATGCTCAATTAGAAGCACCGGTACTTCCAAAGTGTCACACACGTTTCAGAATGCCGTGGACATGGAACGGGCAAGAAACAACTATCATGTCACGCTCAACAGATGATACGGGCTACACGCAACCTACATATTCTGAGATGTACAAACTGCAGGGCCCCATTGGCATGATGCACAATAACGCAATACAAAACTGGCACATAGCACAGGATGGGGAGATAACAAATGTTCGCTCGTAATACAAAGATAGTTATCACACTAGCAGCAGTTGCGGCTAGCATAAGTCTTAGTGCCATTTATAAAGCCACTGCCGCAGAAAAATACGGCTTTGGACGAAGCTTAGGCGAAGCTGAAATTGCTCGATATGACAGTGATATCCATACAAATGGAAAAGGCCTCCCTTCCGGCAGTGGTAATGTAGAACTAGGCCGTGAAACATTTGAATTACAGTGCGCACTCTGTCATGGCGAAAACCTTGAAGGTGTTCCTCAAATGGGAGCACGATCAATGCATGAAGGCAGGCGTGACATTGAAAAACTTCCTTACGCATCGTCACTTTTTGATTTCATTCGCCGGTCTATGCCACTTACAGATCCTGGTAGTCTTAGTAGTGAAGAAACATATGGTCTCGTAGCCTATCTTCTCAATGAGACTGGTGTTACGGATAATCCAAATCTTACTTTAGATGCAAAATCTTTAGCGGATATTAAAATGCCAAACCGTAGTAATTTCATCATTGATCCAGCGTCACGGTTTACAGCAGAAGACCTTGAAGATAAGTAAAAGGTGAGAGAGATGAGTGGTCGTTTACCCCCACCAGTAATCGTTGGACCATCTGCTTGGGTCGGTAGTCATCTATCAAAAAAAAGGAAACTCTGGCATTCCCGTTGGTCTAATAACGAAATTAAGCATCTAGAACATGCTGCCGAACATTTTATATCGAGTTCTGTTGATCTAGTGAATATTTCTAAGAATAATTTCCCGCTACCCCTTATTGAGAATAGGTTAAAAAATTTACAACACAAACTAATATCTGGAATAGGTTTTGAATTAATAAGTGGCCTTCCAATTGAAAAATATTCAATTGAAGAATCCTCTACCATTTTTTGTGGGATAGGCTCACATTTAGGCAAAGCAAGATCTCAAAATTCTTCCGGACATATTCTTGGTCATGTCCGTGATACTGGAGTTAATGTTAAAGATAAAAATACTCGCATATACCAAACTTCTGAACGTCAAAGTTTTCATACGGATAGTTCAGATGTAGTTGCATTATTTTGTCTTCGTACTGCTAAAGAGGGTGGAAAATCTCTACTCGTCAGTACAGAAACTATTTATAATGAAATGAACAGAATAAGGCCTGACCTAACTCCCCTGTTGTTTGATCCAATAGCAACAGACAGACGCGGTGAAATACCAGTGGGAGAAAAACCTTACTTTAAAATTCCCGTCCTGAATTGGTATATGGGTCAGTTAACGGGTATGTATCAAAGGCAATATATTGATAGTGCACAACGATTTTCTGATGTCTTACAAATAACTGACGAGCATATTGAAGCACTTGATCTTTTTGATAATCTAGCAAACGATCCCCGTCTATATATTTCCATGCAGTTAGAACCAGGTGACTTACAATTTGTCTATAATCATTCACAGCTTCATGACCGCACAGCTTTTACTGATTGGCCAGAGTCCGACAAACGTCGCCATTTACTTCGTCTCTGGCTATCAATGCCCGATGACAGGCCACTACCCTATTTTTTTAAAGAACGTTTTGGATCAATTGAAATTGGAAACCGTGGCGGCATAATAACGCCGGGCACTAATCTTAATATTCCTCTTAGGTAACTAGACCACAATAATAGTGATTTAAAATGCGTTAAACAGAGCATAACTAATATAAATTGGCCTATCTAGATATCAAAAAGGGAGCCTTACTTATAGACAAAAGTATAGATCAAATATAATTTTTATAATTAATGATTTTAATATTATTCATCAGAATAATATTTTCTTTCTAAATTAAGTTCACACACCAGTTTATCTAGATCATCTTCAGTTGTATTATAATTTGAAATACAGGCCCTGAATGTATTAACATTTTTAATAGGATATACAGATATCCATGATTGACTTTTTTGATATACTCTTTCTAAAATTACTTTAGTAAAATTTATATCCGACGAATACTTTTCATCCATAAAGCAAACTACAGGAAGTGCAGAATTATTCATAATAGACCAGCCATTATTTATTAATTTTTGTCTCAACAAATCTCCCATTACGGATTGATTGCTTATGACCTGATCGTATCCATCCCAGCCATAAAATAGTAGTGACAAATATACTTTCAAACCAACAAACCTCCTAGACCATTGTATGGAATGTGAGAATGGATCAACTATTTCCAATCCATCCGCGTCCTTGGGCATATACTCTGTAGATATACTAAATGTTTGTGTAAGAATATGAGGATTGGAAGTTAAAAATATACTCGCACCCATTGGTATCGACATCCATTTATGGGCATCAAATGTAATAGAATTAGAAAGTTCAATTCCCTTTATTTTTTTTTTAAGTTTGGTGCTGAGTATTGCACCTCCGCCGTAGGCCGCATCAACATGAAACCAAATATTATACATTTTTGAAATTTCACCTATTCGAACTAGGTCATCAATCGTCCCCGCACCCGTCGTTCCGGCAGTACCAACCACCATTAATGGATCGTGACCTGCAGCAATAACTGCTTGAATTTCTTTCTCCAGCAATTTTGTTTCTAACTTTAATTTATCATCCACTGGTATCGATATAACACATTCGTATCCAAGCCCTGCAGTCTTAGCCGCCTTATGCACAGAATGATGAGCCTCTTCTGAGCAAAAGATAATAGGTCTTTTAGTTACACCAAATAAGCCGTCGCAGGCATAATTAGGATACTTATTATTAAGGGCGCATAAAACAGCTGTTTGATTAGCCTCATTACCACCCGTCGCAAAGACACCATCACTATCTAACTGCGAATAGCCAAATTTAATTGCAAACTCTTTAACCACTTTGGCTTCAACTTCTGCTGCGAATGGTGCATGGCTCCATGCGGCTAATTGAGGATTATAATATGCCGAAATTAAATCGCTTATAATTCCAGCATAATTTGAGCGAGGATTGAAGAGGCCAAAATATTTTGGATGTGAAGTATGAACGCTATACTTTTCAAGGCCAGTTGTAACATGATCTATAGCAGCATTATAATTTCCACCAGACTTCAAATCTTGATTATTAACAAACTCTTTTATTTCCTGAACATCTATAGAAGGAGTTATAGAAAAGTTTTGTGTGTTATTATAAAAGCACTCTAATTTCTCCATTACTCTTTCAAAAACTTTTTTTCTATGTTTTTTATTGAGATCAAATTTCATATTTTTCATACTACAAATTTATACCATCAAGATTAACAGCAAACAAAATTTCATCAGATACATTCTGGTATCGTTCAGGTTGTGTCACTTTATGAATTTTAATCACTTCCTTTAAAGTGAATTTAATTTCTTTTATAGGTGCAATATATTCAAGCATTTTTATTCCCATTATTTTAACAATCAATTGAATTAGTACATATTATCGTAAAACATACCAGCTTTTTTAAACACTATACCCTGGCATGCTGGTTGCTTAATTAATCCTCCTAAATGCTAGAGATCACGTTTTTTGTGTTTATTTGATTATTTATTTCAATAATGTTGGTACTTAAAAAATGAATATTTTAAAGTATAAATAATTATAAAAATAGTTTATTTAAATTATCCATAATCACCGATGAATAAAAATGCTTAGTAAGTTTTAAAAATAAGGATCAAGACATTATGCAAGAATGTTGGTTACCCAAACATAAAAACGGTTTTTTAATGTCTCCAGATCCCATTTCTGATTTAACTAAAATAGAAACTGGATTGCCACTAGCAGTATCCAAAGAATTAGAAGAAATCGCCAGCAAATTACCCAATTTAATATCATCAAACGAAATTCGAAAAACACTACAAGACATAAAAACTTTTGATTTGTCACCACTCAGAAACGCTGATGACTCTAGGATAGTAGAACGGGCATTTCAAATTTATGCTCATCTTGCAAATGCATATGTTTGGTGTGAAGAAGATAACCCAACAGATCATATACCCGAAGGCGTTGCGGTACCATTAGTTGAGCTTGCTAAAATTGTGGAACGTCCGCCAATTATACCTTATGCATCGACAGCGCTTAGTAATTTTGAACGCATTGATCCCAAAGGTGAAATTGTTGTAGAAAATCTACGATGTATACAGAAACTTATTGATATACAGGACGAGTCTTGGTTTCATTTAATCCATGTTGAAATAGAAGCTCATGCTGGTTCAATAAGTCAGGCCTGTATACTTGCAACCCTTGCTATCGAGCAAAATGATACCAAAAATATTGAAGCTGAATTATTAAGAATACCAAGAGCATTTAATAAAATGATCACCACATTTAAAAGGATGTTCGAAAAATGTAGCCCAGATATTTATTTTCATACCTTACGGCCATATCTTTTTGGCTTTACTGATATTGTATATATTGGCGTTGAAGAATTTAAAGGAAAACCTCAAACTTATAGGGGAGAGTCGGGCGCACAAAGTACAGTTATTCCAGCCATTCAGGCATTTTTAGGCTTGCGGCACGAAAAAGGTGGATTAACTGAGCATTTAGAAATTATGAAAGCGTATATGCCTAAGCCACATAGAGAATTATTAAATAATGTAGATCAACGAAAGATTAGAGATTTTATTATTACATGTAAAAAAGGGGAATTGGTTGATGCTTATAATTCTTGTTTACAAGGCCTATTTAAATTTCGAAGCCTACATTTAAAAATGGCGCACGCTTATGTTGCTCAAAAAGTTTCTAACCCTATTGGAACAGGTGGCACAGAGTTTATGCGCTGGCTGAAGCAGTTAAGGGACGAAACTGAAAAACAATATATCTAATTAACTAATTTTATAATTTGGAAAGTTAATCATTCCCACTAAACACTGAATTACTGCAAACTATTAAAAAATAGGTGAAAACCCTGATTGAAAAACCTTATCATTAAAGAAAAATAGATAGAACAATCACTAATAGAATATTATTCCAGCCTATCTTTATAAATCGCAGCAAGACAACGGACCTATTAGAAAAGGCTCAAACTGACCCAGGGTAAAACGAATCTTAGGGGAATAATTTAGCTAACGTACTTTTTTGTTCAGCGCTTAGCATGTGATTAAAGTTGGCAATCATTCCCGCTAATACTTTGGCATTATTGGGTGTTCGATCCATCGCCTGAATAGTAGCCATTGCATTTTTGCCCTGATCATTTGCCCCGTGGGCGATATTGGTCACAGTCGTGGCCATATTTCTTACACCTTGAGGTAAATTATCATTGCCCGCAATGCTTGCAAGAGCAACTTTATCAGCATCAGATGGAAAATGATTTATTGAGGCAACGATGTCAGCTACTTCTTTAAGTGCGCCCATCGCATTCTCTTCTTGCGCTAATGAAACCTGTGCGAAAAGTCCCATTAGAACTGCTGTAAAAAAGTTTCTTATTAATGTTATTTTCATAATTTTTCTCCTGAGTTTGAAGGATATACTAGGCTTATAAAATAGATTAGTCTATGGGTATTAAATTAAATCAATATGAAATGTCTGCTTATTCCAAAGTGTTTGTAATTTATGTGTAACTAGAAGTGCTAAGAGCAGTAATCCATGATTTATTGTAACGCTTAAGAGTTCTGTTAATGTAAGACCTATAATTAAATATAGAGGTAAAGATGAAAGCCGTTGTGTTTGAAGCATTTAATACACTTCCAAAAATTCAAAATGTTCCTGACCCTAAACCTGTAAATCACGGTGTAGTTGTAAAGGTCGAGGCCACTGGTGTTTGTAGAAGTGATTGGCATGGCTGGGTTGGTCATGATCTTGATATTGTCCTTCCCCACGTGCCAGGACATGAACTAGCGGGAACCGTTGAGGCAATCGGTAAAGATGTAAAGAAATGGAAAATTGGTGACCGTGTGACAGTACCGTTCGTGGCGGGTTGTGGTTCTTGTCCAGAATGTTATTCCGGTAATCACCAAGTTTGTGGCAAACAATTTCAACCTGGCTTTACCCATTGGGGCTCTTTTGCAGAATATGTGGGACTTCATTATGCGGATATTAATTTGGTACGACTTCCTGATGAAATGAATTATTCAACGGCGGCAAGTTTGGGCTGCCG
Source organism: Kordiimonadaceae bacterium (assembly GCA_018675425.1). Lineage (GTDB taxonomy): Bacteria > Pseudomonadota > Alphaproteobacteria > Sphingomonadales > Emcibacteraceae > Pseudemcibacter. The sequence continues at coordinate 9,214 of JABGYD010000016.1, read as the reverse complement.
ATTTGTTACTTCCTTCCGGGCTGTGGTGGATCAGGGTAAAACTCAAAAAGGGCAGTGGGTAGCTGTATATGGTTGCGGCGGCGTTGGACTGTCAGCAATTATGATTGCAAGCGCGCTTGGTGCTAATGTCATTGCGGTTGATCTTGATGATAATAAATTACGTTTTGCAAAGAAAATTGGTGCAGTAGCCACAATAAATACTACCCAAATATCAAGTGCACCCAATGCTATTATGGAACTAACTAAGGGTGGTGCCCATGTATCCCTTGATGCGTTAGGTCATCCGGTTACCTGCTCTAATTCTATCCGTTCTCTAAAAAAACGCGGTAAGCATATTCAAGTAGGTTTATTGGTGGCAGGTCAGAGTACTCCCAGATTACCAATGGATATTGTAGTAGCTAATGAACTTGAAATTATTGGAAGCCACGGAATTCAGACACACCGTTATCCAGAAATGATGGAGATGATAAAATCCGGTAAGTTAACACCAGAAAAACTTATTGGAAAAGAAGTTAACCTTGAACAGTCTATTGATGCTCTAGTAAAAATGGATAGTTTTGAGACAACTGGAATAACTATTGTCTCAAAATTTTAGGTTATTTTAGAATACTTTTATCGTTACTTTTAATTACATTTTCATATTTTGGTAAACGCCATAACATCAATACGGTGATTGCAAGTATAATACAGCTAGCTATCAAAATTAAGTAATAGGAGCCTTGTGCATCAAAAGCCTCACCGAACGCCTTGGGACCAATAGATACGCCGATTAAAAAACTAGAAAATAAAATACCGTATACCATCCCAAAATTTTGTAAGCCAAAATACCGTGTTATCAGATAGGCGAGAATATCAAACTCAGCACCAATACTGACACCAATGAAAATTGCAGCAACAAAAGCGCCCATCCCAGTAACGCCACTTGCAAGCAGTGCTATCCCAAAGATAGCAAAAGTAACACACACCATCGCCACTTTTGGTGCAAAGTATCGGTCCAGAAGATACCCTACAGCTATTCGAGAAAATAACATGCTTGTTGCTAGTGCTGCCGCAACGGATACAGCCATACTACTTGTCATTCCCCGATCATTAAGCATAGGAACCAAATTAGTCATTAAACCATATAGGCAGAATGTCATAAACAGAAAAATCACAAAAAGCTGGTAGAATACTCTCATTTTAACCAGATCAGTCCAATGAAGATTCAATGTATTTTCAGGATCAGAATTTTCTGAAATTTGTGACTTTAGATCACCGTCTGGAAATAAATTAAGATCGGCTGGTTTATTACGCAGCATCAGATACGCAAGAGGTAATGCAGCAAATAAAACCAAAGTGGACAAAGCATAATAGCCCGATCGCCAACCATGATGGTCAATCATATATTGAACAAGTATTGGTGTATATGCATAGCCAAGCGCCCCACCAGAAATAGTAACACCAAAAGCCAAACCACGATTACGAAAAAACCATGCACCGGCTACCCTAAGATATGGTATGGCAGCGGACCCAGCACCTACAACACCCATCATCGCAAAAATAAAATAGATATGCTTATAATCGGAAATAGTAAAAGGTATAGCACCCAGAAGTAACCCATAAATCAACATTGTGGGTATCAATACTTTTCTTACACCATAGAGATCAATTAGTCGGCCCATAACCGGGTTCATTAACGCCTGTGTGAGGGTCAAATAAAATGTGGCCTCGAGAATGTCGCCGCGCTGCCAACCAAACTCAGCTTGTAAAGGGATCAGAAAAATACTTAGAGCAAAAACTGTGAACTGACCAACACTAGTAGAATAGCAAAATAGGGATGCAATAACAATTTTCCAGCCATAAAATCCTGGTCTGATCATATATATCTCTCTTTTATGCTAGATTAAATATTTAATTGCTGTGCGCGTTTGAGTGGCCCGTTATCTACCCAACTGTCCAAATCAATTAAATTATTAATAAATCCATGTTTTTTAAGAAATATCTGACGGGCATTTAAGGCATCGACTAATTCAGTTTCTAATGAAATATTAAGTTCATTAATAATATTATTACCACATCCTTCATCAATCCAATATTCAGCAACGCCAATTTCCTGAGCCAATATTCTACGGGCTTCATCTTGATTTTTTTGTGCCCATTTTGCTGCTTTAATCACTTGAAACACATAACGATCAACTAAATCCGGATGACTTTCAAGTAGTTGTCTACTAACGGTTAAAACTTTTGGGTGACGATTGATTATTTTTAACCGATCATCACTGCAATCTCTAATATTAATAATTTCGTACAAAGAAAACATTTCTCGGATGTGACAGCCCCACGCACTATGGCCATATATTACATCGACTTTATCATTTAGTAAGGCCAAAACTTCGGTAGAGTGCTGTCGCTCAAGCCTTGGAACGATGGCATGCGGATCGACATTTCCTTTATTCACATCAATATAACTTGCAGATATGGGTAGCTCGACCAATTCTACATCCTCAAGGTTTAACCCTTGCAATGATAACGCAGCAGTATAGGCGGCTAGAGACATGGAGCGCCAAAAATCAATAGGATCATTACGCCGGACAGGTAAAGCAAATCTTTTTTTCTTAAGGCTACTATTTTCTTTAATATCACTATTACTTCTTGCTAGAAGACCTTGATATTGTGATACCCAGTGAAGACCGATTAGGGCCGTATCAGCTCCCTCACTTTTAGCGTAGATAGCAGGCACATTGCCACCCTGACGAAATGCATTATCAAGATTATGAGTATAATGGGCCTCGCGAACTTTAACATCATCGCTCTGGCGCAGCGATGTAACTTTAATACCATCAGGTTTAAATTCATTTTCAATCCAGCCTTTGTTCAAGGCTATACCCGAAGCAGTCGGCACCGGGCAGCGTGTATACCAAAGTGTTTGAGGTTTTTTATGAATTACACTCATATATTATAACTACTTTTCTAATCAAATTTAAACATAACCTAATTTAACTCCAATTAACACTTCTTCTAAATTTGGAGAAAATAAGGTTAGTTTCATCACCCATATACAGAGACGATTCCCAAAACGGATGTTAAGATATAATCACTATGTAGCTAGATTATAGCTAGAAACAACAAAGGACCCAGCTAATTATAGCTAAGTCCTTGTTATATTTGGTAGCGGGAGAGGGACTTGAACCCCCGACACGCGGATTATGATTCCGCTGCTCTAACCAGCTGAGCTACCCCGCCATTCCTAAATATAAGGCTAAAAATGTTTAAATTCGACTCCTAGTGAAGGGCCGAACACGCGCACTTTATAGAGAATTGTAATATCGCTGTAAATAGAAATTTTAGCTTAAGCAACATACGAGGAAACCGCACGGATTATCCAGCCACCACCTAAAAGGAAGTTCTCATCATAAAAGACTGCCGCTTGACCGGCAGATACACCATACTCAGGTTTATCTAGTATAAAGTGGGCTTTATCGTCACTCTCACCAGCAAATAGTGTGGCCGCTTCTGCAGAGCTTGTTGAGCGAACTTTTACTTGTATTTTTATCCCCTCTTCCGGAATTTTTTCTCCGAGCCAATTAAGCTCTTTGATGAAAACTTTAGATATTTCAAGTGCAGCCTTAGGACCAACTATTACCTGTTTTTTATTAGGGTCAAGTTTAATGACATAAAGTGGGTCTCCCCCACCAACCCCAATACCCCGACGTTGACCTATGGTATAATAAATAATGCCCTTATGCTCACCCAAAACTCGGCCATCAAGATGAATGATTTCACCAGGCTCGCCTGCTCCAGGCCGCAGGCGTTCTATCACTCCAGCGTAACCTCCCTCGGGTACAAAGCAGATGTCTTGGCTGTCAGGTTTATCAGAAATACTCAGTCCATATTTTTCTGCCAGTTGTCGAACATCATCTTTGACTAATCCTCCAAGGGGAAAGCGCAAATAATTGAGTTGGTCTTGGGTGGTAGCAAAAAGAAAATAACTTTGATCTTTGAGGGGATCTACAGCTTTACACATTTGCGCTTGGGTAGCATACCCTACTCGCCTGACATAATGGCCGGTTGCGAGCACATCAGCGTCCAAGTCCTTGGCGGTAATCAGCAGATCCTTGAATTTTACCTCCTGATTACAACGAACACAAGGTATTGGCGTCTCACCACGAATATAGCTATCGGCGAAGTCCTCCATAACACTATCTTTAAAACGGTTTTCATAATCAAGAACATAATGTGGAATGCCAATCGCTTCAGAAACTTGGCGTGCATCATGAATATCCTGACCGGCACAACAGGCACCTTTTTTCTGGATAGCAACGCCATGGTCATATAACTGGAGAGTTATCCCTACTACGTCATAACCCTCGTCCTTAAGCTTGGCAGCTACAACGGAACTATCAACCCCACCCGACATAGCTACAACTACTCGTGTATCGGCGGGACTTTTATTTATTCCCAAGCTGTTCATATCTTCATTACTCATTCTCGTCACATAATACTCTTTTTAAAAAACTGCAAGACTTTAAAGGGTTTGTTAAATAAATTTCAATGTGATATTTATAATAAGCAGGTAAAATTATAAAAAAAATAATATTTATATTAGCCTTAACTTTGGTGCTTTAAACTTAAAATTTATTTCTTTTTTCAATTAAATTTCTATCTTGCAGTTAACCTAGACAGCTAGGTATAATTTTCATTATAAATATAATATTCACTATAAAAAATAAAAATTTTAACGGTACACTTTTCTTAAGATTGATAATAAAAATGAAAACAATCCAATACGACCTTTACTGCAAAAAATTACGCCCGACAGTGATTGAGGCGGGTAAAAAAATAATGCAAATAAGGGCCGGTAAAATGGGAGTGAGCTATAAAGAAGACAGATCACCCGTTACATTAGCCGATCAAGCCGCTGAAAAAATTATTTTACGTGACCTTAGAGAAGTTGCTCCAGAAATACCTATCATTGCCGAAGAAAGCGCAAGTGAGGGTAAAATTCCACACGTCACTGATAGGTTCTGGCTTGTCGATCCACTTGATGGAACAAAAGAATTTATTTCTGGGGGTAAAGATTTTACTGTGAATATTGCTCTCATCGAAGATGGTAAACCGACATTTGGAATAATTTATATCCCCGCAAGTGGCGAACTTTTCACCACCAGGAACCAAAATACTGTAACCCTTCAACAAGTTCATAACGGGATTTACATTGGAGATGAAAGTCCGATTTATGTTCGAGAAGCAAACCAAGAAAATTTAATTGCACTAGCCAGCAAATCTCATCTTGATAATGATACGAAGATGTTTCTTGAAAATTTAAAAGTAAAAGACACAATATCAGTAGGTAGTTCTTTGAAGTTTTGCGTCGTTGCGGCAGGAGACGCAGACGTTTATCCTAGGTTTAGTCCCACCATGGAATGGGATATCGCAGCTGGTCATGCCATTTTAAACGCCGCGGGCGGATCAATAACAAACCTTGATGGAACGCCCTTTAAATATAATAAGCCAGATTTTAGAAATGGAGCTTTTATTGCTAGAGGTAAATTTTAAAAAACAGTGCATCTCTACTTAAAACATGTTAAATGCCAATCATGTCAGATTTAAATGAACAAACCAAAGAAGTTGAAGAAAGAGAAGATCCTATTCGACTTTATATTATCGATGCTATTGCTGGCGGTAAAACCGTTAGCCCAAACGATATTGCTATTAAAATTGCAAAGGATCGCGCTAAAGATAGTGATCCCGATGATCAGTGGCGTAAATACATGCTTGCTGTAAAGCAGCAGGCAAAATCGCTTGCCCGTGCAGGCCGAATCAGCATTCTTCGTAGAGGAAAACCTATTGATCCTGCCAAAATGAAGGGTTTGGTTAAATTTTCTCTACCGGTTTCTGAGGAAAAATAATTAATTTCAATACGCTAACGCGTATTTATAGTCCCCATAATTTTACCACTGAAACTAACAAGTAGGATTTTTTCTATAACATCTGCGGTCCCTAAGCTGAGCAAAATGCCTAGATCGTGACCCTCAACGGTAATAATTTCTTGGCCCGGCTCAAGTATCAAACTTATATCAAAAGGCATTGATACTGTTGGGTTTAATGACTGAGGGGTCGAGTATTTTTCTACTAATTTAGCCTCAGCACGCTTCTGATCATTGTATTTCATGACCGATGCAACAACGAGAGTAATCACCATGGCAATAATTAATATACCAAGAGTAATCACAATTCCCTTGAGTAATTGGTAGTTTTTTGGCATTGGTTCTTCTGTCATGATAAATCAAGCACCTCATATTTATGAAATAGTGGCTGAAGAAGATGGTAAAGGCTTGCGCCTTGACAAGTTCCTAAGCATAAAACTAGATAACGTTAGTCGTTCCCGTCTTAAAAGCCTGATCACAGAAGGTCAAGTTATAATGCACGGTAACGATAAGATTATTGATGATCCATCCTACCGCGTTAAGCCTCGAGATGGTTTTACAATAGAAATACCTGAAATAATTGATCCTATACCGGAAGGAGAGGATATTCCGCTTGATATCCATCATGAGGATGAACATTTGCTAGTTATTTATAAACCTGTTGGAATGGTGGTTCATCCAGCACCGGGAAACAATACTGGCACTTTGGTTAACGCTCTCATTCATCACTGTGGAAATAGTCTTTCAGGTATTAATGGTGTTAGGCGGCCAGGCATCGTCCATAGGATCGACAAAGACACAAGCGGCCTAATGGTCGTGGCAAAGTCAGATCTTGCGCATAAGGGGCTCTCAAAGCAATTTGCTAAGCACACTATGGAGCGAGCCTATATGGCTATATGTTGGGGTGTTCCAAACCCAACAATTGGAACAATAGACTTATCACTCAAGCGCGATAAGAAAAATCGCTTGAAGATAGCCGTCAATCCAAGTGGAAAACATGCTATTACTCACTATAAAGTTATGAAAAGGGTGGAACCACCAAGAAAAATAACATCCCGAGAAAACGTCAAGCAGGGCATCCCACCAAGTTTATCCTTAGTAGAATGTCGCCTCGAAACGGGCAGAACTCATCAGGTTCGTGTTCATATGGCACACGAAGGATACCCATTGGTTGGTGATCCACTCTATAGTCGAAGAAACAATCCGCAAAAAAATTTCACGGATAAAGCAAAGGCGGCCCTTGCTGATTTTAATCGTCAGGCGCTCCACGCTTATTTAATTGGCTTCACACATCCGGCAACCAAGGAGGCCTTGACTTTTGAAATAGAATTACCAAATGATATGAAATGCTTAATAAAAGCTTTAGAGACCGCCTAAATAACGCCTTAATGTATAATTAAACTATAAACGATAGTAAAGGATCGAGAAAAACCTCAATATGGCAAATAAAAGTTTACCTACTCTAACACCAGAAGGCAGCTTAACCGCCTATCTGCATGAGATCCGTAAATTTCCTATGCTTAAGCCGGGTGAGGAATTCATGCTTGCCAAAGCGTGGACAGAGCATGGGGATACAGATGCAGCCCATAAACTAGTAACATCACACCTACGCCTTGTTGCCAAAATTGCTATGGGTTACCGAGGATACGGCCTACCTGTTGGTGATCTTATTTCTGAAGGTAATGTAGGAATGATGCAAGCTGTAAAACGTTTTGATCCCGACAGAGGCTTTAGGCTTGCTACTTATGCTATGTGGTGGATTAAAGCATCAATTCATGAATATATTCTTCGATCTTGGTCACTTGTAAAAATTGGAACTACTGCCGCACAGAAGAAACTGTTTTTTAATCTACGCCGCATTAAAGGTCAGTTAGAAGCGGTAGATGAAGGAGACCTTCATCCAGATCAGGTTAAAGAAATTGCTACGAGATTAGATGTCAACGAAGACGACGTAGTTCAAATGAACCGACGTATGGCAGGTTCTGATCATTCCCTTAATGCACCAATGCGTGCTGATATTGAAGGCGAGTGGCAAGACTGGCTTGTGGATGAAAACACTCCAGATCAGGAAACTGCATACGCTGCTTCCGAAGAAATGACATACAGACGCGGACTTATGGCAAATGCAATGGGTGATCTAAATAAACGAGAGCAACACATTATTACAGAGCGCCGTCTTACCGACGAGCCAAAAACACTTGAGACACTCAGCCTTGAGTATAATATTAGCCGCGAACGTGTTCGACAAATAGAAGCTCGTGCCTTTGAAAAACTGCAAGCTGCTATGAAAATTGCGGCTGAAGAAGACGGCGTTATCACAATAGATAAATAATTAACCTTCAAACGGATTTTTAACCAGAATTGTATCTTCACGTTCTGGACTTGTAGAGAGAATAGCCACAGGCGTTTCGATCAGTTCTTCAATGCGGCGTACATATTTAATGGCCTGCGCAGGAAGATCAATCCAACTTCGGGCACCAAATGTACTCTCACTCCATCCATCCATGGTTTCATAAACTGGGATTACTCCCGCCTGATCATCTGTTGATGCAGGGAAGTAATCAAGTTTTTCACCATTAAGTTCATAACCGACGCAAATTTTAAGTTCTTCCATACCATCCAGAACGTCAAGTTTAGTGAGTGCAATTCCTGTAATTCCAGAAATTTTCATAACCTGTCGCACCATAACCGCATCAAACCAGCCGCAACGGCGACTTCGACCAGTAACTGTCCCAAATTCATGACCACGCATACCAAGCCCTTGTCCAACTTCATCAAATAATTCTGTAGGAAACGGACCACTTCCAACTCTGGTCGTGTAAGCTTTGGTTATACCAAGAACATAATCAAGACTATTAGCGCCAACGCCCGAGCCACCAGCAGCCTGCGATGCCACAACATTGGAGGACGTTACAAACGGATAAGTGCCATGATCGATATCAAGCATTATACCCTGGGCACCTTCAAATAGTATTTTCTTACCGTCGCGTCTTGCTTCATCAAGCACGCGCCAACTAGCACCAACCAGTGGCAGAATGTGTTTTGAAATTTCCATAATTTTTAAAATTAGGGCGGCACGATCTACTTCATCAAAACCAAGCCCTCTTCTTAATGGGTTATGATGTGATAGAAGCACATCAACGCGCTTAGAGACTGTTTCTTCGGATTTAAGATCACAAACACGGATAGCACGCCTCGCGACTTTATCCTCGTAGGCTGGGCCTATACCGCGCCTCGTGGTTCCAATGACGGGACCAGTCTCAGAGCGGGCTTTCGAAGCATCTTCACGAATACCATCAAGCTCACCA
>JABGYD010000058.1 GCA_018675425.1 Kordiimonadaceae bacterium | reverse complement strand
CTTCTTCAAGTGCTTTAGCCAAATCTTCTTCATTTATAATTCCGCCTCTAGCTACATTTATTATTCTAGCCTCTTTTTTCATTTTTGATAACATCTTGTAGTCAAAAAGGTTTTCAGTATTTGTTGTCAATGGAATATGTACAGTAACAAAGTCTGATTTTTCAACTAACTCATCTAGTCCAAGCAATTTAATTTCATCAGCTCGAAACATATCAGCTTTAATAAAAGGGTCATAGCCTATTATTTTCATGCCAAACCCTTGAGCTCGCTGCATTACTTCCCTTCCTATCTTACCTAAACCTACTATTCCTAGAGTTTTATTTCTAATTTCTGAACCAACAAACTTGTGTCTATCCCATTTCCCGGCTAATAAAGAATGATGCCCGATACTTACATTCCTTGATAGTGATAAAATTAAGGCTAATGTGTGTTCAGCTGCGCTAATGGTATTGGCATCGGGAGTATTCATTACTACAACGCCTTTTCTGGTTGCAGCAGAAATATCAACATTGTCGATACCGACTCCAGCTCTGCCAATAACTGATAACGAATCCGCCTTTTTAATAATGCTTGCGTCAAGAGTAGTACCGCTTCTAATTACCCACCCATTTGCCGATTCTATGTGCTCATAATTTTCATCGATTTCAATATCCGTAGCATCGATAATTTCAATATTGTTTTGTTTAAAAATATCCAACCCATCATCAGAAATAGGGTCAGAAACAATTACTTTCATTTTTAAACTCATCGTCTAGGAAGTTGATTGTCGAGAACGAATCAAGTTTAGTGCGGAACCCGCATTAAACCATTCAATCTGAGTTTCATTAAAAGTATGATTACATAAAATAATTTCAGAGCTATTATTATGAACCAACTCAACTTGCAATTGTTTCCCAGGTTGAAATAAATCTAAATCAATAAAATTAAAAGTGTCATCCTCTTGAATTTTATCGTAGTCTAGTTTATTGTTAAATGTTAAAGCAAGCATTCCCTGCTTCTTCAAATTCGTTTCATGGATGCGAGCAAATGACTTCACTAAAACAGCTATTACCCCTAGATGCCTAGGCTCCATTGCAGCGTGCTCCCTTGAAGAGCCTTCTCCATAGTTTTCATCACCTACAACAATGGAACCAACATTTTTAGATTTATAATATCTAGCTGATACAGGTACCTTTTCATATTTATCACTAATTTGATTTTTCACAGAATTTGTTGCATTATTAAAATAGTTGGTTGCTCCAGTGAGTAAATTATCTGATATATTATCTAAGTGCCCTCGATAAAATAGCCATGGACCAGCCATAGAAATATGATCTGTTGTGCATTTCCCCTTCGCTTTAATTAGTAGTTTTACACCTTTTATATTTTTACCGTTCCAAGGTTCAAAAGGCTGCAATAATTGCAACCGCTTAGAATTTTGGTCAATATTAATTTCAATATTGTCCCCATCAAATCCAGATGGGTCTAAAAAGCCATTCTCTTCAACATCAAAACCAGCAGCTGGAAGTTCTTCACCGAATGGTTCTTCTAAAAAGACCTCGACACCATCATCACTTAAAAGGCTATCTTTCAGAGGATTGAAATTTAAATTTCCAGCAATTGCCATAGCAGTAACAATTTCTGGAGAAGCTACAAAGCCATGAGTATTGGGATTTCCGTCAGCTCTTTTGGCGAAATTTCTATTAAACGACGTAATAATTGAGTTTTTTTCATTTTTATCAGCTCCTTTTCTATCCCACTGACCAATGCAAGGCCCACAAGCATTAGCTAGAACAGTACCGCCGATTTTAATAAAAGCGTCTAAATAACCATCTCTTTCTACAGTATATCGAACTTGCTCTGAACCGGGCGTTACTGTGAAGTCAGATTTAACAGATATATTTTTATTTTCCGCTTGTTTTGCAATAGAAGCTGCTCTGCTCAAATCCTCATAGGACGAGTTAGTGCATGAACCAATTAAACCAACATCTAACTTTATAGGCCAACCTTCAGACTTTGCTGTTTCACTTAGTTTAGAT
>JABGYD010000007.1 GCA_018675425.1 Kordiimonadaceae bacterium | reverse complement strand
TCTGTTTTATTTGCATCCTGAGCAATCACCCCCGACGGTATAAGCCCAAACAGGCCAGCACTTAACAGAAGCAATTTCTTATAATTCATTTCTAACTTTTCCTAATAATTCTGATACAATATTATGTTAAATTTCTTTACGATTTAATTATTTTTTTGTGTATTTTTAATTATTTATTCAAACCTGAGCTCTATCTAACATTCAAAAGATCTCAATTCCATAAAAATTTTAATAATCATACTAATTTAAACAAAAATAAATATTCTTTATTAGATAATCAATCATAACTTTAAATAGATAATAGTTATTCAACTTGAACAATGATCTGATGCTTGTTAAAGTTTCATAATATAATCCGAAATAATAAATTTATAATAATCATGTTGGGAATAAATAATGAAATTTAATTACAGTAAGTTTGCTCTAGCTATTGTAATGGTCATCGCTGGCTTCTTAAGTGTTGGTGCAAAAGCCGATGAGCCAGGAACCAAAAACGGTGAGTGGCACCAATATACAGGTGACGTCAAAGGGTCTCGTTATTCCCCGCTTGATCAAATTACCGCCGATAATTATGAAGACCTTGAATTAGTTTGGTCTTTTTCAACAAAAAATCTTGGTACACGCAGTGAATATAAACTCGAAGTAACCCCCATTATGATTGATGGTGTCCTTTATGCTACGGCTGGTACGCGTCGTGCAGCCATCGCTCTAGACGGTGAAACCGGCGAGCTTATGTGGGTACATAGCATGCGTGAAGGTCTTCGGGGAGGTATGGCACCACGTCAGTTATCTGGTCGTGGCCTTTCCTATTGGTCTGATGGAAAAGGTGATGACCGCGTTCTTTATGTGACAACTGGTTACCGCTTAATTGCACTTAATGCTCATACAGGTGTCCCTATTAATTCTTTTGGGATTGACGGTAATGGTATTCTTGACCTTAAGATCGGTGCAGTTCAAGGCAACGAAGTACAAATCGATTTGGTAACTGGTGAAATTGGACTTCATGCAACACCAACAGTTACTGGCGATTTAGTTATTGTTGGCTCTGCTATGAAAGAAGGCATGACCATCGACAACTATAATAATACTAAGGGTCTTGTGCGTGCCTTTAACGTACGAACAGGCGAACTTGTATGGCAGTTTGATCCTATCCCTCGCCCAGGTCAGTTTGGCAATGATACCTGGCTAGATAATTCATGGGAAAGAAACGGCAACACCGGCGTGTGGACACAAATCACTGTAGATGAGAAAAATGAACTTGTTTTTCTCTCGGTTGAAAGCCCATCATCAGACTTCTACGGTGGCCATCGACCTGGAAATAACCTGTTTGGTGAAAGTCTTGTTGCTGTTGACTTAAATACAGGTGAGTATAAATGGCATTTTCAAGTAGTTCATCACCCAATCTGGGATCATGACCTATCCTCTGCCCCACTAATCATGGATGTAACAATTGATGGTCGTGAGCGTGAAATTGTCGCTCTACCAACCAAACAAGCATTTATTTATGCTTTTGACCGGTTAACAGGAGAACCAATTTGGGATATTCCTGAGGTAGCAGTTCCCATTGGTAAAATTCCTGGAGAATGGTACTCACCAACCCAACCGTTACCGCCGGAACGTCTACATTATGGCCGAGGAAAGCTTGTACTTCCTGATGATTTAATCGATTTTACACCTGAAATGCGCCAAGCAGCTCTCGATAAAATGCATCTGTGGAATTGGGACAACGGTGGAATGTATAATCCACCACTTCTTGGAGATGTAAATGGTGTTCTTGGTGCTATCAATATTGGCGCCACAAATGGAGGAACAAACTGGCCAGGAGCCTCCTTCGATCCAGAAACTGGCATTATTTATGCGCCGGCTGGTCAATCATTTTTAAATAATTTGTCAATGGCACCTCCACCAGAAGGTTACTCCAACGTTGATTATATGGCAGGCCGCATAGGTCAATCATTCCGCATGAGAAATGCCGCTGGCACAGGTCAGAACCCCGACGCTCCAAAGGAAGTAAGTTATCCAGTTTTTAAGGGACCACGGGTTGTTATGCCAAGTCTCAACGTAGAAGGACTTTCAATTCTTAAACCCCCATACAGCGTTATATCAGCTATTGACATGAACAAAGGAGAAGTACTTTGGAAAGTACCTCACGGTGAAACGCCCGACAATGTACGTAACCATCCAAAACTTCGTGGCTTAGATATTCCTAAAACTGGTCAACCATCAACTGTTGGCGTTGTCGTAACCAAAACCCTCGTTATAGTTGGTGATATGCTAGTTACAAACCCGGGTGAACGTGAGCGCGGCGCTATGCTTCGTGCGTACGACAAGATGAACGGTGACCAAGTTGGTGAAATCTGGATGCCAGCAGGACAATCCGGTTCACCAATGACATATATGATCAATGATAAACAATATATCTGCGTATCTGTTGGAGGTGGGGCTTATCCTGGTGAGTTTAGGGTTTATGCACTACCTGATGATTAATATAAAACATTACCTAGGTTAGTCATCTAACTCTGGTGATGTTTAACACAACAAATAAGTAATTTTGAAGTGATATAAAAACAGAATCACTTGTATTTTCACCATTACTTAAAACCTCCACTAAAAATTAGTTTAGTGGAGGTTTTTTTGATTTTAAGTATAAAAATAGAAAAAAGCGCTGTTTTTTTAGAATTATATCCATAAATGCTTGACTATTTGCTGAACCCTAACGAATTATATAATTACAAAATATATAAATTGGGGAATAAAAATGAAGTTTAATATAAAAAAATGGTTTTTGATTTTTGGGGTACTTGCTACTAGCTTTGCTGTGTCAAGTGTTCAGGCAGATGAACCGGGAACAGCTAATGGTGAATGGCATCATTATACTGGAGATATTAAAGGGTCACGCTATTCTCCTCTTAGTCAAGTCACTGCTGATAATTTTGAAGATCTTGAGCTTGTTTGGTCTTTTTCAACAAAAAACCTAGGTACACGTAGTGAATATAAGCTTGAAGTCACGCCGATCATGATTGGTGGAGTTCTTTATGCTACCGCCGGGACACGTCGCACGGCGATTGCTCTTGACGGGCAAACTGGTGAGCTTATGTGGATGCATAGTATGCGCGAAGGTCTTCGTGGGGGTATGGCTCCACGCCAACTTTCTGGTCGTGGGCTTTCATATTGGTCTGATGGAAAAGGTGATGACCGCGTTTATTACGTGACCACTGGATACCGCCTAATTGCCCTCAATGCCCATACAGGCGTTCCTATTGATAGTTTTGGTACAGATGGAAACGGCATACTTGACCTAAAGATTGGTGCCGTCCAAGGTAATGAAGTGCAAATTGATCTAGTAACAGGTGAAATTGGTCTTCATGCAACACCAACAGTTGCTGGTGATATGATTATCGTCGGCTCTGCCATGAAAGAAGGTATGACCATTGATAATTATAACAACACAAAAGGTCTTATTCGTGCATTTGATATTAGAACGGGTAAAAAAATATGGCAATTCGACCCTATTCCACGTCCAGGACAATTTGGTAATGATACATGGCTTGATAATTCCTGGGAAAGAAATGGTAATACTGGTGTGTGGACACAAATCACAGTTGATGAGAAAAACGAACTTGTTTTCCTCTCTATTGAAAGTCCATCATCAGACTTTTACGGTGGTCACCGCCCAGGCGATAACCTTTTTGGCGAGAGCATAGTTGCTGTTGATCTAAATACGGGTGAATATAGATGGCACTTTCAGGTGGTTCATCATGCTATATGGGACCATGACCTGTCATCAGCACCACTTGTGATGGATGTAGAAATTGATGGTGAGATGCGTGAAATTCTGGCACTCCCAACAAAGCAAGCCTTTATGTATGTATTCGATCGCATAACAGGAGAGCCAATCTGGCCCATTCCTGAAGTGCCCGTCCCTCAAGGCAACGTTCCAGGAGAATGGTATTCACCTACGCAACCGCGTCCTTCAGATAAATTACTGTATGGCAACCCAGAATTAGATTATCCAGATGATTTGATCGACTTTACCCCTGAAATGCGTGCACAAGCTGAAAAAAATCTTGAGCGGTGGGTCTGGAAAGATGGTACCCTTTACAACCCGCCAATCGCTGGTGATGTAAATGGTATGCTGGGTGGTATTAACCTTGGTAATGCTGGCGGCGGTACAAATTGGCCGGGGGGTTCATTTGATCCAGAAACAGGTATTGTTTATGCCTCGGCTACAACAAGCGCTATTGGCGGTATCTCTCTAGCTCCTCCACCTGAAGGTTATTCAAATGTGAATTATATGGCCGGCCGCAAAGGTCAACCATTTCGCATGAGAAACGCTGCCGGAACTGGTCAGAACCCTGACGCTCCAAAGGAAGTAAACTACCCAGTCTATAGTGGCCCGCGAGTTGTTGTACCAAGCTTAAACGTAAAAGGCCTTTCAATTCTTAAACCACCATATGGCGTTATTGCTGCAATTGATATGAAGGCAGGTGAGGTTCTTTGGCGTGTTGCGCACGGTGAAACACCAGATAATGTGCGCAATCATCCTGATCTTAGGGAAATGAATATTCCCCGTACGGGTCAGCGTGGAAGCGTAGGGTCAGTAGTCACTAAAAATCTATTAATTCTTGGTGATCCTAGAGTAACTAACCCAGGTGATAGAGAACGTGGCGCCATGCTTCGCGCCTACGACAAGATGACCGGTAATCAGGTTGGGGAACTCTGGTTACCTGCCGGACAATCCGGGTCACCAATGACCTATATGATCGATGGTAAACAGTATATCTGCGTATCTGTAAGCGGTGGTGCCTATGCCGGAGAATTTAGGGTCTATGCTCTGCCTGATGATTAATTAGATATTAATCAGGAAGATTAGATTAAAATAATCTTCCTGATTTTTTTCGTTTT
>JABGYD010000014.1 GCA_018675425.1 Kordiimonadaceae bacterium | reverse complement strand
GATGAAGATGAAGATGAAGATGAAGATGAAGATGAAGATGAAGATGAAGATGAAGATGAAGATGAAGATGAAGATGAAGAAGGCGTCACGGTGTCGCTGGCAAACATGGAGGAGGCACTCCATCCACGGGTTATTAAAATATTTGCAGAAATAAAAAAAATTCATAAAAAATTTAAAAAACTTCAGGACTTACGACACGAATCGAACATTGGAAATGCTGAACTCTCGACTGCTCAGGAACGGCGCTATCAAAAATTAAGTAGTGAGCTTATCATTCTTGTTAATAGCCTAAGGCTCAACAATAATCGTATTGAGTCTCTCTTAGAGCAACTTTATCATTCTAGTAAGCGCCTTATGGGACTTGAAGGAAAAATGTTACGTCTGGCCGAACGTTATAAGGTGAGCCGCAAATCTTATCTTGAAAATTATTCGGGCCGTGAGCTTGAGCCAAACTGGATCGAGACTATGTCCGAGGATAAAGGTAAGGGATGGAAAAAATTTACTACATCTGAAATTGAAGTTACCCAAAATATACGCGGACAAGTAGCGGAAATAGCAAAAGATGTGGGGCTTAATATTTCAGAATTTCGTGTTATTGTTAATAAGGTTCAAAAAGGTGAAAAGGAAGCTCGTATCGCAAAGAAGGAGATGGTTGAGGCCAATCTTCGTTTAGTGATCTCAATAGCTAAAAAATATACTAATCGTGGGCTTCAATTTCTTGACCTTATTCAGGAGGGTAATATTGGACTTATGAAGGCCGTTGACAAATTTGAGTATCGCCGGGGTTATAAGTTTTCAACATATGCGACATGGTGGATCAGACAAGCGATTACACGTTCCATCGCTGATCAAGCGAGAACAATTCGTATACCAGTTCATATGATTGAAACTATCAATAAACTGGTACGGACCGGACGTCAGATGATGCATGAAATAGGCCGTGAAGCGACACCAGAGGAGCTTGCTGCTCGGCTTTCTATGCCGCTTGAAAAAGTGCGTAAAGTAATGAAAATTGCTAAGGAGCCAATATCTCTTGAAACTCCCATCGGTGATGAAGAAGATAGCCACTTGGGAGATTTTATTGAAGATAAGAATGCGATACTTCCGGTGGATAGTGCGATCCAAACTAACTTGCGAGATACAACAACAAGAGTTCTTGCATCACTTACTCCACGCGAGGAGCGCGTATTAAGGATGCGTTTTGGTATAGGCATGAACACTGACCATACACTTGAGGAGGTGGGTCAGCAGTTCTCTGTGACGCGGGAACGCATAAGGCAAATCGAGGCAAAGGCACTTCGTAAGCTTAAGCATCCAAGCCGATCTAGAAAACTTCGTAGTTTTTTGGATAATTAAATACTTTAAGCCCGCTTTAATGGCGGGCTTAATAAAAAACATCACTTTATCAAATTTCCCCTCTATTCATTGTTTTTATTATCTGCTAGTTAAACGAATAGAATTTTTGGAGGGCCTGTAGCTCAGTTGGTTAGAGCAAACCGCTCATAACGGTTCGGTCGTAGGTTCGAGTCCTACCAGGCCCACCACTCCCTCCCCAGTTTTATCACCTCTTTCAGACTAATCTACAAGGACCGCAGAACTCTGTCGTAATGTGGCTATATGGCGGCTAAAGTATTGGTGGAGAGCCTGTTTATGGAATGGTGGGAATATGGATTTAGAAGTTAGCGACACCGTGCACCCAAAGACGCAACTTTAACGTTTTTATGTGAACTGGGGCCAACACCTTATGCAATAACGGGTTCAGATGGTTATGAACTTTCTGATCGGTGGGAAGAATTTGATAATGATGAAAATGGTACGTGACTTTTGGCAAAGACTTGGAGATGAAGACACTTCATAGAAGAATTTTTACATTCTTATTAGACGATATTACTCTATCAAATTAACTTGTTGCCCTAGTGTTCATGACTGATATAAAGAACTATGGCCAACTGTATAATTGTTGGATTATATTTGAAATATTTGAACGATATAATTATTGTATCAAAATATCAGATAAGATAAATGGAACAACAAGTTCCTTTGTTAATCCTCCTTGATGAAAAATTAATAAAAGGTAGAATAACGGAACAATGAAAACTGAAATATCATCAGATCAGATTAAACAATATAGCGAAGATGGTTTTATCATCATCGAAGATTTTTTATCCCCGAGGGAGTTAGAAGAATGGCGTGGGGCTGTGGCGGAAGCGGTGAATAACCGTGCCGGCAATAAATTACCCGACCGTAGATCAGTTGGCACGCTTGATGATGATGAAAAATATTATGATAAGGTTTTTATTCAACGGCTCAATCTTTGGAAAGATAACCCGCGCATGAAAGGTCTCATCTTAAATCCGCAGATTGGTAAAATGGCAACAGAGCTTGGCGGACTGGACGGAGTTCGTTGCTGGCATGATCAGGCATTAATAAAACCGCCGTGGGGTAACTCGACTGCATGGCATCTTGATACGCCCTTTTGGTCATTTTTCCACCCTGGCGCCATGTCAATATGGGTGGCGCTCGATGATGCAACAGAGCAGAATGGCTGCCTTCATTTTATGAAAGGCTCACACCATCACACTACATTTGAAAACCCCGGTATTACCAATGATATGGATAGCATCTTTAAATTTTACTCTGATTATAAGGATGTGATGCCGGCATCCGCAGCTATGAAGGCGGGAAGCTGTTCATTTCATAACGGGTTAACCATTCACGGTGCTGGTGCCAATATGACACCGTATCCACGCAGGGCAATGACCTGCGCGTTTATGCCGCTCGGTGCCAAGTTTGACGGACTTCAAAATATTCTAAGTGATCAACAATTTGCCGCTCTGACAATCGGTGATGAAATGAATAACGAAGAACAAAACCCTTTGATTTATAAAAAATAATTCCCTTTAAATTGTTTTCAGTTATAAAACCGTCTCCTTTTCTTCGTAAAGATTAGGGGCGGGAAAAGATATTATTATGGCAATATAAACGGCAATAAGACCGCCCGTTAGCTTTCCAATTAATATTGGCAATTTCCATTATTAGGCAGAAAAATATCTAATCATATGGCTGTACGTTTTAGCTTGGCTTATGCCACGGCGAGCACCATTATAAGAAAAGACCAGACCTCAATGGAAGATTTTGAGGAACCGGCAATTTTTATGAAGTGGTTTTAGTCATGATGGAAAAGTTGAAATTGCCGCTAACCGGAAACTTACACAGTTTAATGCAGAATCGGACGGTTTCCCCGCCCATGTTTCTATTCATTGGAATGACAAGGTTGTTAAAAAAAGAATTAATTATCCCAATGGTTTTTCGGAGTGTCCGTTATCATGGACGACATAAAAAAGAGTGAATAAAATAACTAATATGGGTTTTCGTTTTTTTATTAAAGCCAGTATAAACATGTTCTTTTACTATGAAGTTATGATGTAAAATTTTAACCAGTTACTTTACTAATTTCTCTAATCCATGATTGATGATAATCTTCTATATTTTCTTTTACAGGCGTGGGTTTAGTTAATTTATCCGGGACTGGTAATGTCTCATCCATGAGACTTAATGCGCCGTAGGAAACATCGTGACTATCATTTCCCACATAAATATTGTCATTTGGTCTTAGTGCAGCCAATATTTTACCAAATGCATCCGCTTTTGAAAATCGGCCTTCTATTAAAATATTACTATGGGAACTAATAAGATTAAGAGAAACATTGGTTACCATGGCGGCATAAAGTGCAATGGCGGCGCGGACGGCGTCCGGGTTTTCGGGTTTATTTACCCACTTTCCGCTTGCCGATGCAAAGGGCCCAAATCCCGGTGAAAAAGACGGTAAAATCATCGATTTTAATGATAAAACTTCATTTATGGCGTTTAAGACAACCGGTTGATCTTCTGGGCGGTCTATTCTGTCTTCATTTTCAATGAGCGTTACTATTTCCCGTCCACCCATAAAGCGTGCAGAAGGAATTGAAAGCCCGTTGATATCTATATTTACCAAACAGTCTCTCTGTTCTTTAATTTTTGAAATATCAATGGGCTCAGATGGTGACCGCATGGCAATGAACCAAGTGCCAGTTGATACAATGGTCGCTTCACTGTCAGCAATTTCAAGGGATTTTCTTGCGGCGAGGAGGGCGGCATTTGAATCGTGAAGGCCGCAGTAAACTTTTACATCAGGGTTAAGGCCAGTGGTTTTTGCAATGCTTTCTCTTACCACGCCGAGAATATCACCGGCATGATGAACGGGCGCTAGTAATTTATCCCAACCCTTATTTTTAGCTAAACTAGAAGGTTCATTAAGGTTGGGTTGCCATAAATCAGAATGACAGCCGATACTGGTTACTTCTGATGCACTGACCCCTGATAATACCCATGCCCAATATTGTGCCAGCGGCATAATTTGCGCGGGGGATTTAAATATATCTGGATAAAGCGCCTCTAACCTATAAAGCTGTATGCCAAGGTTTAAACCGTCTGGCAGTAATGGCGAGCCGGTTTCTGAAAAAGTTGCTCTTTCTTGCTGGTAAGATATCTGAATATCAGATGGCATCTTAGTTTCGTAGTCCATTGGAGGGAGAGCAAGTTTATCATCAGATATTATTGCCGCCGCGGCGCCGTGAGAAACCGGGATGATGGCATTAATATCACCTAACTGTGAAAATTCCTTTAGTGTCGTTAGGATCCATTCTTCGGTACTTTTTACATCTAGTGCCGGATAGTGCTCTGTTTGAAGGGATGTGTTGTTCTTGGTACAACGTTTAATTAATTTTCCGCCTTGCTGCCATAACGTAAGCTTGCTAATGGTTTTGCCCACATCTAGGACGACAAAGCGTTTCATTACTATTTATCCTTTTTATGGTTATTGAAAAAGTGTCATTTTAATTCAAAATAGATCAAATTCTATTATATAGTTGCAATTTATAAGGAAAAGCACAAAATAGAATAATGTTGGATAATACGTTTTAATCAGGAAATATGGACATGATGGAAAAGCAAAGACATGAGGCGATCCTTGATATTTTGTCTGATCAGAATTTTGCTAGAGTAACAGAGCTTTCGGCGAGACTCGAGGCGTCACAAGCGACAATAAGAAGAGATATCGTTACGCTGTCTAAGCAGAATATGCTAGCGAAAATTCGCGGCGGGGTCCAGTCATTACAAAATAACTCCACGCTATCTAGATTAAAAGGCGCGACTTTTTCCAATAATAAAGAACAGTTTAGCACAAATAAAAAACGTATCGCCGATAAAGCCGTTGAATTATGCGAAGAGGGCGAGTCTATAATTATAAATGGCGGAAGCACCACCTTTATGATGCGGTATACGCTCAAAGATAGGCAATTGAATATTATGACCAATTCATTTCCGCTTGCCTATGAATTAAACCAGAATAGTAACAATCGAATATCGCTTACGGGCGGTGAATTATATAAAAAGCAAAGCATCGTGCTCAGTGCCTATGAAAATGATGCCAGTTCATATTACCGTGGTTCCAAAATGTTTATGGGCGCGCTTGGCGTCAGCGAAGAAGGGGTGATGGAATCCGACCCGCTATTAATTCAGGCAGAACAACGATTGAAAAAGCAGGCGGAAACGCTTATACTTCTCGCGGATAGCTCAAAACTCGGCATTAAAAGCGGCATGACTTTTTGTCCACTTAGTGAAATTGATATTTTAATAACTGATAAGGACGCCGACGAAAAATACCTGAAAGTTCTTGAAAAGCACGGCGTTAAAATAATTATCGCCGATTAATTTATTCCATATAAAACATTAAAGACAGTTCACGACTTACCGGTTCATTGCTCGGCATAGTTTCCATAATGTCGGCCATAAATTCCCACCATTTAATCATGATGTCTTGTTGGGGCAGGTCTTTAAGTTTGCTATCATCTTCAATTTTATAAAAAGCGAATAATATGTCGGTCTCATCATCTAGATAGATATGATAATCACAAATGCCGACCTTTTTTAATAAAGCTGAAAGCGCGGGCCAAATTTCGTCGTGGCGGTTTTTATATTCTTGTTTTTGATCAGGTAACAGATTCATTTTAAAGGCGCTATATTTAGTTACCATTATTTTTTCCAAAGCACTTGTGGGCCAATATCGCTAACATTTTTAGTGCCAGTAAGGGCCATGCTGACATCAAGTTCATTTTTGATGATCTCCAACACTTTTAAAACACCCGATTTTCCCATAGCGCCGAGGCCATATAAAAATGCCTTACCAATGAAAGTGCCCTTCGCGCCGAGGGCCAATGCTTTAAGCACATCCTGCCCGCTGCGAATGCCGCTATCAAATAATATTTCAACATCAGAGCCGACGGCATCAATAATCGCCGGTAATGCTTCGATGGCGGACGGTGCGCCGTCAAGCTGTCTGCCACCGTGGTTGGATACGATAATGGCATCAACGCCGGACTTTAAGGCCTGAACCGCATCTTCAGGGTCAAGAATACCTTTAAGGATGAGCTTGCCCGGCCATTTTTTCCTGATCCACGCAACATCATTCCAGTTAAGGGATGCATCAAACTGCCCGGCGATCCACTGGGAAAGTGTCCCCATGCCGCTACCGTTAGGCATATATTCACTTAAATTGCCGAAGCTCTTGCTTTTTGCTGTTAGCATTTTTAGGCACCATAATGGTTTTGAAGTAATATTAATGGCGTTGCTGACCGTAAGGCGCGGTGGAACGGTCAGGCCGTTTTTTATATCCTGATGGCGCTGCCCCTGAATTTGCAAGTCAGCCGTTAAAACCAGTGCGGAACATTTTGCGTCAATGGCGCGTTGAATAAGTTCTTCAACAAAGCCACGGTCACGCATGACATATAATTGAAACCAGAATGGTTTTGTTGTCGCTTCGCGCACTTGTTCGATTGAACAAATGGACATGGTGCTGAGGGTAAAAGGAACGCCGAATTCTTCTGCGGCTTGCGCCCCTAAAATTTCCCCATTGACATGCATAATTCCAGCGAGGCCGGTCGGTGCAATGGCAACGGGCATTGTTGCGGCTTGTCCTACAAAAGTTGATTGATGATTGCGGTTATCAACATTGATCATCACCCGTTGGCGCAGTTTCATGTTTCGCAAATCCGCACTATTGGATTTGATGGTGGTTTCATCGTATGAGCCACGGTCGGTATAATCAAATATCGAACGCGGCACGCGCTTCATGGCAAGTGTGCGAAGGTCGTTGATGTTGGTAATCACTGTCATTGTGGATTATCCCTAAACTATGCCGGACCCTGCAGCGCCAGAGGCCGGACGGTCACTTTCAATGGTTTGTTTATACTTGGCTTCTCTATAAGTGGCAATCGGATCAATGGCACCACCAGATTTTAACCGTGCCATAGCCAGTATAGACGAAACATCGCTATTATAAGCAGCCTTTATTGTGTTGTGAGCCATTATGACATCATTTTCCTGCTGATAGCTGCCCAAAGCTTTGCGGTCGATGAGTAGAGCCAGTACATAAGCGCGCTGTACTTCAATAGCGGAATTCATAAGGCTTTCAATTGGGTCGGTGACATTATGTGATTGATCAAGCATATAAATAGGGTCAAATTTTTCGGCTTTTCTATATTCGGCATCAATAAGTTCATTAAAAATAAGGAATAACTGGAACGGGTTTATTGAACCACTATCAAGGTCATCGTCACCATATTTGCTATCATTAAAATGAAATCCGGCTAGCTTTTTAAACTGGATGAGGCGCGCAACGATCATTTCAATATTGACGTTTGGCGCATGATGACCAAGGTCAACTAATGACCGGCATTTTTCACCAAGCTCCATAGCGCATAAAACATTGGTGCCCCAGTCCTGAATAACCGTTGAATAAAAGGATGGCTCAAACATTTTATGTTCAATCGACATTGTCCAGTCATCGGGAAGCGCGGTATAAATCTGTTTTGTGCTATCAAGATAGTTTTCTAGCTGTCCGGTAAAATTACAGGCGCCGGGATGATTGCTACCGTCACCAACCCAAACAGTTATGCTTTTGCTGTTAATGGCTTTCCCGTATTCGATGCAGTCGATATTATGCTCGACCGCCATATCGCGTACGGCTTTATTGATGTTGGCTAAACTGCCATATTTATAACTTAAATTCTGGCCGTTTTGGTCCTGAAAAGTATTTGAATTTACCGCATCAAAATGTAGGTCTAGATTTTTGGCAAACTTAGAAAGCTCGGAAAAATCATCAACTTTATCCCACGGAAAATGCGGTGAAACGCCGGGGGTAGACCGCACTAGTTTGTTGATGACACTACAGTCTTCCAGTTTTTCAAATATATTTCTCGGCTCGGAAATGCCGGGGAAGCGCGCGAAACGGGTGCCGCCCGTACCGACGCCCCAGCTCGGTACCGCAACTTTAAAATTTTCTGCTTGCTCGGTGATGCTATCAATATCAATATTATTAGCAGAGAGCTTCGCGCCAAGGGCATCATATTCATTTTGAGCGTCAGAAATGTGTTTCTGGTTACTATTTCCTATAAAATCGTCTGAGAAAAAAGTCATCGTATTTTCCTTGGTATTATATTTTGATAATTATTAACGTAAGAAAGCTTCGTGTAAACCGCCATCAACATTTATTATTTGTCCGGTGGTTTTGCTAAACTGTTCAGAAATTAGCAGATAGGCAACCTCGGCCTGATCAGCAGGGGTTATGGTTGTTTTACCGAGATTTCTTTGGGCGTAAAATTTGGCCAGTTTATTTGTCAATGTATCGGTATCTTCGCTATTCGAATGTTCAATATCATATTTAGTCAGTGACGAAATAACGCGGTCACGCGGAAACATAGTGCTGCCTTTAACCACAGTCGCGGGCGCAAGGCCGTTTACGCGAATATTCGGGGCTAACTCAATCGCAAGTTCGCGCACTAAATGGTTGGTAGCGGCTTTGCTTGTATCATAGGCAAACGAGCCTTTTTTGGAAACGGCGGCATTAACACTTGTTGTTAAAACAAGCGATCCTTTAGTTTTTTGTTTTTGCCATATTTTTGCGGCTTCACTTGCGACGATATAAGCGCCTCTCACATTGACATCGAAACTTGTGGTAAACATATCATCGTTCTCTGTTTCATTTTGTCCGGGGGCGAGGAACACTCCGGCGGTGACGATAACATGATCAATGCCGCCGTAAGCGGCAATTACTTTTTTAAACATATTCGCGACACTGTCACGGTTGGTGATATTTACTTCAATGGAAATTGCCGGACCACAATTTGAAATGCCAGAACCAGCAACACCAACACCAACACCGTATATTTCGGTTAGTTCCGCGGCTGTCGTTCCGGCGCTTTCGCCTCTAAGGTCTGTGCAAACAACATGGGCGCCTTCGCGGGCCACTCTATGGGCGGTTTCTTTGCCAATGCCGTCACCCGCACCAACCACGATAACCACACTGCGGGCTTGTGGTTTTTCTGTTGGCATGCGCTGTAATTTGGCTTCTTCCAAGGTCCAATATTCAATATCGAAGGCTTCCTGCACGGGTAAGGCGGTATATTCGCTTATGGCTTCGGCACCGCGTATCACTTCAACGGCGCAATTATAAAATTCAGCCGTAACACGGGATTCACTCTTATTTTTACCCCAGGCAATCATTCCAATGCCGGGGATGAGGATTACCGTCGGGCTTGGGTCGCGCATGGCGGGGGAGCTATCGTTGCGGAATTTTTCATAATATGCTGTGTAATCTTGACGGTATTTTTCAAGTCCAAGTTTGAATTTTTTAATTAATTTTTCGGAAGTTTCGCCTTGCGGATTCCAGTCGAGGTAAAGCGGTTTAATTTTTGTTCGTAGGAAATGATCAGGGCAGGATGTACCAAGCTCGGCAAGCCTGAACGCATCTACACTATTTACGAAACGAAGTATCTTTCCATCCGTTTGAATGGTGGCTATGAATTTTACTTTATCGGAAATCAGGCCGCGCGCTACCGGCATAAATTCATTTAATATTTCTTGGCGAATTAATTCAGATACTGCTTCATATTTAGCGCCGCCAAAGGTCATTTCGCCTTTGTCATGATCTTCAATATAACGGGCCGCTTTTTCGATAACCCAAAGGGAGGTATCGTAACAGTCTTTGCCTTTACTTGCCCAGTTTGTATGACCGTGTTGACCTAGCAGTATGCCTCTAATATCCGGGTTTTCTTCGTAAACGTCGGAGCATAATTTTGCCATTTCCCAGCCGGGGCGCATCCACGGAACATAGGCCATATAGCCGCCCCAGACTTCTTTGGTCAAGCGTTCCTGATCTTTACATGATGCAATTGAAATGACAGAATTTGGATGCAAATGGTCCACATGCTTATCATGAATCATCGAATGAAGCGGGGTATCAATGGATGTGGCGCGCGGGTTTAAGCAAAATGTGCAATGCTTGAACATGCCAACCATTTCGTCTTCACCGGCTGATTTATATCCTGTTTCAGGTAGGTTCTTATATGTGTCGTCGAGGGCATTCAGTTTTTCAGTATAAAGCGATGCAAAATTTTCTTGCTTAGCGGTTCGGATGTCACCGCCGGAACCTTTAACCCAAAGAACTTCAACTTGTTTGCCCGTTAAAGGATCAGTTTCCATTAGTTTTGCCGACGTATTGCCGCCGCCAGTATTTGTAACCCTTTGGTCTTCCCCCAGTTTATTGGAACGGTAAACGAGTTTCTCTAACGGGTTTAGCTTATCGGCTTCTTTATCTTTCCAAAGGTAATTAACATGGAGGAGTTCTTCAGGTTTGTAAGTCATTTTTATACTTTCGGCATTTTACGGTTTAGCTACTCATAACGGAATATTACGTCAAATTCAATCATTATTAATCATAGTGTATCTTTTTTGCTTATAGGTTGCTGCCAATGCTATTGCCCCAACCAATGATTATTGTTGATAGAACAAGGATGCCAATGCCGGAACAAACCATCAGGAAGGTCTTGGTTTTGACCCCTTTCCATTCTTTGAAATAAAAGCCCCAAAGCGTTGAAAAGATAATGATACTAGCCATATGCAAGGCCCAGCTTGAGAAGCTGTAATCGCCCATCAGGCTTTCACCCATGGTATAAAAGAAGAATTGAAAATACCAAATCAGCCCGGCGAGGGCGCAGAATAAATAATTCCAAGTGAGTATATTTATGCTGAGCCTTTTAGTTTGCTCGGGCACGTTTCCGACAAAATTTCCGGCACTTTTATTTTTGATAATCAGATAGCCACACCAAATGAGATTGGTTGTCATACCGCCCGTGAGGATAATGCAAAGCGCAGGCAGGCCTTGTTGTAATGGGTCTGTTCCTGCGGCTAGCGTAAGTAAACGGATTTCTTCAGCGGCGGCAAGTGCATAAGCAAAGCATGAACTCATAATGCCGCAGAAAACAGCAACCATAATACCTTTTTTAAAATCAAATTCGGCGATTGATGCTTTGCGGTCTTCGTCTGACATTTCTTTTTCTTTTGCCCGTCCCGCTGCGGCAATAACCATAATTCCGCACAGAGTGATCGCCACACCAAGCAGGATGACCTGACCGCTAGTTGTTTGAATTAATGTGCTGACACTGCCATCATATATTGGGGGTATTAAAGTGCCAAAAGCGGTGGTTAAGCCAAGCGATACCGCCATTCCTAACGAAAGGCCAAGATAACGCATAGTCAACCCGAATGTCAGGGCGCCGAAGCCCCAGGCGAAGCCAAAGAAGTAGCACCAGAATAATGTTTCATTTGAAGTGCTTGAAAGGACGTCAAATAAATCGTTAGTTTGAAAATAGGCGAAGAACCACGGGGCGATGATCCAGCTCGAAACGCCGCCGACGATCCAATAAACTTCCCATGACCAATGTTTGACGGCCTTATACGGCACATAAAAGCTGGCGGCAGATAAGCCTCCGGCCCAGTGGAATAATAGTCCAATTAACGAATTTGAGATTTGATTTCCTCCCTGTAATATAAGCGCTTGGCACATGTGACGTGGCATAAGATTATTATTATTCAGAAATACTATTTGTCTGTTTTTCGGCATCCCTGTATTTATAGTATCAGCTTTACATAGCAGTTATTTTGATCTAAATAAAGATAATATGATCATAATATGATCATATTGTATCAAAAGCGATCAAAAACTACCATAGATGATTATAAATTAACATTCCCATTTGCCTTTTATTTGTTCCCTAATATAATTTATAAAATCCCTGATATTTTTTAGGGAATTTATAAGAAAAGTGTGTGGTTTCTGCGGTATATTGGTTCAATTAAGTGGATATAGATTGAAATATGTAGAATTTCCCTGTATTTTCCTAAATTAACAGGGAAAACAGTCAGAGACTGGTTCGCAGTTGACTGTCAACACCCCCCCCCAGATTTATAATTTGAGGTTTTTGCTTCAAATTTAGGCTTGTGCGAAGCTTTTTATTGGTTAGAAATTCATATTCTTAACTTAGCTATGTAATCTAAGAATTCATAAAAGACCTGAAGTATAAAATTGAGTGCCTCAAAAATTATATTGGGATAATTATAGTAGAATATTTGTAGTTTTTAGGTTAGTTTTGAATTGAGATGTTTGGGTTATTAGGAGAGCTGTATTGCCTGCAGGACGACCAAGAAAAAAAAAATCACCAGACGAAATTAAATCGGTTGTACTGACCTTCTCTATTATTGAATTCTTAGCAAAATGTGATAGGCCTCTTGGTGTAACAGAAATTGCTACCGCACTTAATCTAGAAAGACCCAGAGTGTACAGGCACCTCCGAACGTTGTCAGATATTGGATATGTTGACCAAGACCCCTTCAATGATAAATACGGCTTAAGCATGAAGTTCTTTTGGCTTGGAAAAGATGTGGAAGGGAAAATTGATCTTATTAGTGTTGCACGTCCTGTTATGCGCCAACTAAAAGAAGCACTTGGAATGGCGGTAACCCTCTCCACAGTAAATAATGAAAATATTTGCGTAATAGATATTGTACGTGGATCTTCGCAAATTGATATTAGTACCCGTCCCGGATCAACCTTTCCATTACATGCCACAGCGCAAGGGAAAATTGCACTGGCTTTTGGCCCCGATAGTTGGCGGCAAGGATTATTTAAAATACCGCTGGAAAAATTTACAGCTTGTACAGTAATTAATGCCGATGATTTAAGTAAAGAAATAGAAATGGTTAGGTTACAGCGTTGGGCTATCGCACCGGAAGAAATTACTATGGGTATTAATGCTCTTGCAGCACCAATATTAGATCATCAAAACCAGTTAGTAGGAACTATAAGTATTATTACTTCCATTTATGAGTTAACAAAAAAACCGAGTAAGGAGCAGATAAATGCAATAAAAGATGCGGCTTTAAGAGTATCTGTTGGCATTGGTCACATTCTTAAAGAAAGTTAACTGTTTCCCTCATACCAGTTGTGTACTTCATCTAAAGCTAAACCAACGATTTCAATTATTTTTGTAATTTCGCTTTGTGTAATTATAAAAGGCGGGGCAAAGACAAGGTTATTGCCAAGTGCACGAAGAATTAATCCGTGACTTAGGGCTGCATCTTCTATTTTACGGCCAATCATTAAAGCGGGGTCAAAACTTTCCTTTGTTTTCTTATCTTTAACTATTTCAATTGATACCATCAGACCTACTCCGCGGACGTCGCCGACAAGGGGGTGATTTTTAAATTGACGTAACCCTTTTTGAAACGAAGGCGATACCTTTCTTATATTATTAAGTGTATCAAGTTCATAATATTGATTAAGAGTTTCAAGAGCCACTGCGGCACATGCGGGATGTCCGCTATATGTGTAACCATGTCCGAATATACCAACCTTATCACTACCTTTCTTCATGGTTTGATAAATTTCATCTGAAACCAACAATGCAGAAATTGGAAGGTAGGCCGAAGAAAGACCCTTAGCACAGGCAATCATATCTGGCTTTATATTGTATGTTTCACAACCCCAATAATTACCGGTTCGACCAAATCCACAAATTACTTCATCAGCAATTAATAAAATATCGTATTTTTTAAGAATAACTTGGAGTTTTTCAAAATATGTTTCTGGGGGGACAATTACCCCGCCAGTACCCATAACGGGTTCTGCAAAAAAAGCGCCAATAGTTTCCGGGCCTTCATGTAAAATTAGTTTTTCTAAATTTTTGATACAACGGGATGCAAACTCTATTTCTGTTTCGTCCTTTTCGCTAAAACGGTAATAGTTTGGGTTATCTGTGTGTAAAATTCCTTCTATAGGAAGATCAAACTGAGCGTGCATGGTTGGAAGACCAGTTAAGCTAGCAGCAGCAATTGTTGTGCCGTGATAAGACCCATGACGGCTAATAATTTTCTTTTTCTGTGATTTACCTCTGGCATTTTGATAATACCAAACTAATTTAATTGCAGTGTCGACTGCTTCTGAACCAGAGTTTTGAAACATTACTTTTGACATAGGAACAGGTGCAATTTCAAGAAGTTTTGCTGCAAGTTCTATGGTAGGATTATTTGATTTGTTCGCAAATGTTTGAAAAAAAGGGAGTTGATCCAGTTGTCTAGTTGCTGCGTCTTTAATAGCTTGATTATTATAACCAAGTGTCACACACCAAAGCCCTGATACACTATCAAGATATTTATTTTCCTGATCATCAAATACGTGAACACCTTCGCCACGGGTCATGATCATTGGCCCTAATTTTTCTTGCGCTGTTAAATTTGACTGCGGGTGAATATATGAATTAATATCAAGCTCTGTATTAGGTTTCATTTTGTGTGCTCACATTTTTATTTTTAGTTAAGTTTCATAAGAACGGTTTTATCTTCTAGGTACCCATCAATTGAAGCTTTACCGAGTTCGCGCCCAATACCAGACTGTTTAACCCCACCGAACGGTAAGTTTGGATCAAAGACATTATGACAATTTACCCAAACCGTTCCTGCATGGATGTTAGCTGCTAAATCATGAGCCGACCTCAAATCTTGGGTCCATACGCTTGCGGCGAG
Source organism: Kordiimonadaceae bacterium (assembly GCA_018675425.1). Lineage (GTDB taxonomy): Bacteria > Pseudomonadota > Alphaproteobacteria > Sphingomonadales > Emcibacteraceae > Pseudemcibacter. Next base: position 24,791 of record JABGYD010000014.1, on the reverse strand, counting down.
ACCGTAGCGTGTATCATTGGCTAACGTTAGTGCCTCTTCATCGTCATCAAATGGCATAGCGCACACTACGGGGCCAAATATTTCTTCCTGCACAACCTTCATTTTTTGGCTTGTTTTAAGAACAGTTGGTGTAATGAAGTATCCTGCACCAGGCAATTTTTTTGCACCGGTAATTACTTCTGCACCCTCTTCAATTCCTGATTTTATAAATCCAAATACTCGATTGCGTTGCTCATCGGATACAAGTGGGCCCATGCCGCAGGCTGCATCATACCCTGGCTGAACGTTGATATTTTCAGCAAATTTTGAGACCCCGTCCACAACTTTATCAAAAATTGACTGATGAATATATAGTCGAGACCCTGCGGTGCAGGTTTGACCTTGATTAAAGAAAATAGCCATTGAAGCACCTAAAATAGCAGTGTCAATATTTGCATCTTTACGAATAATTATGGGGGATTTTCCGCCAAGCTCTAATGTAAAACGTTTCATTTCTGCAACTGCGGCACGCCCAACAATTTTACCTGTTTCAACAGATCCTGTAAATGTTATTTTATTAACACCTGGATTTGTAACAAGCGAATTTCCAGCTTCTAGCCCGTAACCAGTAACAATATTTACCGCACCCGGTGGGAAGCCTGCTTCTATAATAAGTTCAGCTAGAATGAGAGCAGATAAGGATGTTTGCTCAGCTGGTTTTAAAACAATGGTGCAACCGGTTGCAAGTGCTGGAGCAATTTTCCAGATTGCCATGGAAAGTGGGAAATTCCAGGGTACTATAGCGCCAATAACACCTACAGGTTGTTTCTTTATATATGCATGAAACTCTGCTCCTGGCATGTGGGGTGCAGAAATATCAAGTGTTGAACCCATTATTTTTGTTGCCCAGCCAGCCATGTAACGGACAAAATTAATGCTACTACCTACATCACCATTTCTGGCAATTATTAAAGACTTTCCATTATCAATACTCTCAATTTCTGAAAGTCTTTCTGCATTTTTTTCCATTAAATCAGCTAGCTGTAAAAGAAGAGATTGTCTCGTAAGCGGTGTAACTTTTGACCAACATTTAAAGGCTTCATTAGCAGCATTAACGGCTTTATCAATATCTACTTTATTACCTGCTGCGATGTGGCTAACGACATTTTCTGTTGCTGGATCAACAACATCAATAAAATTACCTGAAGATGGTTCTACCCATTCATTATTAATCATTAATTTTTGTTTACGGTTTAAGAATTTAATATTTTTAGCTATAAGTGGATTAGTTTCCGCATCAATTTTATTGTTCATTTTAGTTCCTGATTAATCATTTATATGATGTCATAATACTTATTATTATATTTTGCAAAATAAAATATAATATCTTATTGCAAATATTTGTGAGCAATAGATAGTACTTTTTCGGGCAATTCATCAATATCTTGGTCTGTAGTTCTAAAGTTGGTTATACAAACCCTAATTAAATATTTTCCATTAACCCAAGCATGAGAGGGATAAGCCCAAGCTTCCTCTTGTAGTGAACTTAATATCTTTTGGTTTAATTGATTTAAAAATTTATCATTCTGAACTTCTGCTGGACGATAGCGAAATGTAGTAATACTTAATCCATGACTGACCGCTTCTAGTTCAGGATACTCGGCTACTTTCTTGTATAACCTTTCTGCTTGGCGAATGTTGTTTCCAATCATTTCTGCGTAACCATCGCGACCAGCACGTTTTAAGCACATCCAAACCTTTAAAGCACGAAAGCCACGTGAGGTTTGAATTCCTTGATCCCGGTATGGTATAGGTAAGGTCTCCCCACTATTTTTCGTAGGATAATAAGTGGTTTCGTGGGAGAAACTATCCACTAGGTGTTGGCGATCGCGAAGTAATATGCAGCCAGCCTCGAAAGGAACATAAAGCCATTTGTGGGCGTCCATTGCAATCGAATCTGCTAATCCAATTCCTGAAAGTTGTTCAGATATTGATGGTACACATGCGGAGACTGCTCCGTATGCACCATCAATATGAAACCAAATTTTATGTTGAGTGCAAATTTCAGAAATTTGTTCTAGTGGATCAATAGCTCCAGTGCTGACAGTTCCAGCAGAAGCTATAACGGCGAGCGGAATAAATCCTTGCTTAAGATCATTATTGATTGCTTCTTGCAAAGCGTTCACATCCATTCGAAGGTTTTCATCGGTTGAAATACGATGAATAGCACTTTCACCAAACCCCATAATATCAAGAGCTTTTTCTAACCAAGCATGCGTTTCAGCCGTGGCATAAAATTTGGAATTTTCTGCACCTTTATAATTGTTACCCTGCTCTCTTATTTTTGCACCAAAACGTGCACGTTTAGCAGCCAGAAGCCCAGTGATATTTGCCATTGTACCGCCACTCACTAATAGGCCACCGGAATTACATTCGGGATCATTTGGAAAATTCAATAGATCTCCAATCCACCCTACTGCTTGGCTTTCTATTTCTGAGGCGACCGGTGCGACGGTCCATGTGCATACATTAGCATTAATTGAAGATGCCAGTAGATCACCTAGAGCACCCAGCGGGCTGGGTGAGCCGTTAACGTATCCCCAAAATCGTGGATGACCATTGAAAAGAGATTGCTCAAGTAATAAGTCCGATATTTCTTCGACAACATTTTCATTTGAAGAGCCAGTATCAGGGAGGGGAGCAACTCCTAGAATTTTATGTGCAATTTCAGCGGCACCAGGTTTATGAACATTCCGTTGACTTATATTACCTAGAAAATCAGCAATCTTATCAATTAAATGATGCCCAACTTGACGAAATTCCTCTTCATCCATATCAAGTGCTGCGCGGGGAGATTTTTTGTTTTTCATTATAGTTTCTAACCAGATAAATTAGGAATGAGTAAAGAAATAAGTGGAACAAAAATTAATAAGGCTACAACAATAACTTCACATCCTAGGAACCATACGGCTCCCCTAAAGATAGTTCCAAGCTTAATTGTATCACCTACTACATTTTTTATAGCATAAACATTCATGCCCACCGGCGGTGTTAGAAGACTAATTTCAATAAATTTTACGACAAGTACGCCGATCCAGATCAAATTCATTTCAAGCCCGCGAAATATAGGTAACATAATTGGTAATGTCAGCAATAAAATACCAAGCGGATCAAGGAACATTCCAAGGATAAGAAAAATGACCATAGCAAAAATAATAGCTGAAAGTTGACCGCCTACCCAAATAGTTGCCAAGTCGCTGATGGCCTCTGTCGTTCCGGTGATAGCTAGAAAGCGAGTAAACATGATTGCGCCTATTGCAATCCAAAGTAAACTGGTTGTACTAACTAACGTATCAAGCAAACTTCTTTTAAAAACATTAATAGACATGCGTCCTTGAAATAGGGTGATGAGAAGAATTACCATGGCTCCGAAGGCTCCCCCTTCTGTCGCTGTTATAATTCCAAAAGCAAACCCTGCTAGAAGACTACTAAACAGAATAAATATTGGCCAGATGGGCATTAATGATTTAAACCGCATAGCCCAGGTTACATCTAGTTCAATTCTTGGCGCAAGTGATGGATTAAGCCAACAGCGAGTAATAATCATGAAGGTATAAACGCTAACGGTAAGAAGACCCGGTAATATTCCTGCCATAAATAATTTTGTCACCGATACTTCAGCAAAAATACCATATATAATAAAAGTAATTGATGGCGGGATCATATTCCCAACAGTTCCTGCACTAGCAACTACGCCAGAAGCCAATCCCTTATCATATTTTGCATTTAGCATTTCTGGAATGGTGATGCGTCCCATAGTTGCTGCTGTTGCCAGGCTCGACCCGGAAGCAGCAGCAAACCCAGCGCACGAAAAGTTAGCTGCAACAGCCAAACCACCTGGCACACTGATTAGCCATATTCGCGCTGCGTGAAAAAGTTCGCTTGCCAATCGGGTGTGCTGCGCTATGCAGCCCATCAGTATGAACATTGGAATAGCGGAAAATGACCAGTGAGCTGCAAAATTAAATGGTTCTATTTGTATTAGGCTAATAGCAATATCAGGGCCTTTGGCAAAACTCAAGCCGATCACAGCTACACCAAACAAGGCAAAACCAATAGGAACCCTGAAAGCTAGTAAAATTAAAAGCAGACCGATACCTGCAAACCCGATTTCAATATCTGCCATTTATAATTTCTCTGTTAAACTAGAAGAATTTATTAGCTCATCAAATCGTTTTAGCGATTCTAGGACATATGAAAAAGTCATGGCACCAATACCAAATGGTAGAAAAAATCGGCTTGGCCAGACAGTTAGAAAACTATCACCTGATTCCCAGACTTCATTGATAGAGTAACTATGAATGGCGGCTACTGCAGTTTCGTATGTTATCCAAGCTGATAATATAGTGACGAATAAGGTTGCTCCTAACTCAATTACCTGCCTGACATATTGTGATAATTTTTGAGTAAAAAGATCAACGGCGATATGTGCTTTTTGATGAGTAACATATGCAAGGGATAAAAAAGATACCGCAACCATGTCATATGCAGATACAATTTCTGTCACCCCACCTAAAGGTTGCCCCAAAAAATGTCTTGAATAAATACCTGCTACTATATGAAACATCATTGCCACAATAGATAGGCTTGCTATGGAACATAGAGCCAATGCTATTGTGTGATCTATTTTTTCCCATTTTTTATAAAATTCATGGCCCATAGTTAAAGGTCTTCCGGATTTATTTTATCAAAAATATTTTTCTGAAGTAATGCTTCATATTCGACTTCAGCTTTATATAAAATTTCTTCATTTAATTCTTCTAAATTTAATAGATTAGAGAGCCCTGAAGAAGAAATTATTTTTTCCCACTTTTCAATATTTTTCACAAAATTATTGGAAATTTCTTTTGGATTTTTTGCTCCAAGATCACTAGCAACTTTATTTACTGTTGAGGTTTCATCTTTTCTGAAGTCTAGCCAAAATTCTTCAATATCTGGTCCTGCATTGTTTATGGGAATACCTTTTTCTTTTGCTATCATTCTAGCCTTAATTGCTTCAGCTACATATAAACGTACTACTGTGCGCGCTGATACGCCGGATTGAGCACCCCATAAAGCTTGTTTTTGGCTAACATCTAACCCATCCCATTTGTCCCTATTGATAACCATTGTTGCAAAACTAAACGCTCCAATATTATAGGCATATATATAATTTACATCATCTGCAATGGGATAGGATTTTAGCCATGCAATAGGACCAACAATGCAGTCAACCAATCCACGGGATAATCCTTCGACCATATCATTTATTGAAAGGCTGACAGGAATGCCGCCAAGGGCTCTTACCCAGCGGCGACTTGCGCTAACTGCTCTAAATTTTTTACCCTTGATTTGGGTAAGGTTAGTAACCTCATTTTTACAAAGCATACCATAAGAGCCGGCTGCTGCGCCCGATAAGAATAAGGTGTTACTCTCTGCATAATCAGTTAAACAATTAGGGCAATTTAATAATAATGTCTCCGTTGCAGCGGCATTTACTACAAGTTCATTTCGGCCCAGATACATTAAATCATTTAAAATAACAGCATGCTTTAAGTCACTGCGGCTATAAGATGATATGACTTCGCCGGCATCAGCTATTCCACCACCAATTGATGCAAGGGCAGTGCGGGAATCAAATAATTGAGAGCCTGGCACTAGTTTCATTGGGATTGTATTTTTAAGTTCCTCTATCATTGGAACAATACCATAAACATTTGCAGCATTATCAGGAGGGCTAGTATTACTATATACAAGAACGCTTTCCTGAGCACTCACATTTTCAAATCTAAGTAGTAAGATCGCTAGGGTAACCGTCATAAATTGCTTTATTTTTAAAAGTCTATTAATCATTTTGTAGTAAATTTTATGTCCGTTAGTAATATTTTAAAATTGGAATATTTTGTATTGAGAAACATTATATTTTAAGGCTACATCTCCCCTACAATTTTGTCAATTAATTCAAAATGAGAATATTTTATATAAGTTTTAGTATAGGGTAAGGGGTCCAATATTTCTGCTAAATTTATGTATACATAATTAACTGTAAATTGATAATTGTCTTACCGCTCGCTTGCCCTCATCCGCGGCGGGACCCCAGTGCTGCATTCCTTGAAGTTCAGAATGAGCAAAAGCAATCCGCCCAAAACCCTCCCGAATTATATCACTAGGTGCTGGCTTTCCCTCAACACCAAAGAAAAATCCTGGCTGAGGTGTCACATAAGCATGCCCCCAACGGTTTAAAATAATGCCTGAAATATCTTTGTCGGCATCGAACCCAGTTTCACCAAAAAGCTCCTGCATTTGCGCACGTATCTTTTTTTCATAATCTGCATAACTGGTTGAAAAAAGTTCTGCACGGCCGCGCATTCCTTGTTCAGCCATATCTAGTCCTGGATAATAAAATGGCACGTAGAATGTTACTAGTGCAGGCTTATCAGGATCGATTTCTGGTTGATAATTTCCCACTGTCATGGGCAACCGAATGTTACAAGAGTTTCCAAAAATACCATCTCTCCATACACAACTACTAATGCCAAGCTTTTCCATAAAGTGCCAGTTTTTTACGGCAACATTCGCAACTAGAAATGGCGCGTGGTTAAATTGGTCATAGGCGGAATAAATTTTTTCCGGCAACCCCTTCACTACGTATTTATTGACCCATCCAGCAGTTGCCATAACAAGTTTTTTAGTTTTTACACGATAGGTTTTATTATTCCGCGCATAGGTTACTATAACCCCAGTCGATTTTTTGGAGCTCTCTCCCTCATGCTCTACTTTTACCACGGTTGAACGCAAACGCATTCGCACTAGGTTAGTAGTTTTATCCAGCTCGGAAAATTGAATTTTTTCATTCATTATATCATTGTAATTGTATGAACCCTTAAAGCTATTTGGAATTATTTTTTTAATAAAATGTCTTAAAAATCCGTCATTTCCACCCGGAAATGAATGGCGTACCCAGTCGCTTGGACCGCTGGTGCTTTGCTGTACCGTTTTTCCACCCTTAATTGGCATACCAAGACCCCTTGCACAATTTGCAGAGAGGGTGTCACTACCAAGCCCAACAGACCCAGCTAAAATAAGGTCTGCGTGCCGCGTGACATATTTGCTAAAACCAAGATGGTCTTCAATATATTGTTTATATGTTATGGTGTCTAACCATTTATCAAATTCGGGTTGGTCAGGTGTTTCAAAATTAAAATTACGCCAATTGGAAAGGTCTAACTTATCTTGCTTAGAACCATCCATATTTGAGTAATCCTTATCGATTGGATCAAATGCCCACTTAGCATTACCCTGGTTATTTTTACCAAGATAATAACCTACAGATGTAATGCTCTCCTGCCAATATTGAAACCCGTAACTATCTTTTGCGAGCCGAATATCTTTATTAGTATTTTTAAGCTCCGCATAAGTAAAGTCCATTGAAATACCGAGCTCAACCATATACCTCACGTCAGAGGTAACATTTGGGTTACGCAGCCCTTCTTCATTTGACGGTGCCGAAAACCCATTGGCCCCCTGGGGCCCAATTAACAGATGGCCCTCTACCTCAAACTCATTTCTCTTTGCTACTCCACCAAATACAGGGTGATTTTCTAACATTAGACATTTCTGATCTAGTTTTGCAGTTTTACTGTGTTCATATGCTGCACCTAGTCCAGCCATTCCAGCGCCAACAATAATTAAATCATAGGTTTCATCAAGGTCAATTATTTCAATACTGTTATTATCTTCATATTTTCCGTCTCTCATATTATGACCAGTATTTACTACTTCTGGATTATTACCATGAGAAGAAGCATAATCACCCACACCACCAAAGCCATACCAATTACTGCCGACGCCACTACTCAAAGACCTAGCTCTATAGGATTGTGCAAATGCGGGTGCCTGCATATTAAGTAATGCTGCGCCACTGCCAAGCAAAGTTGTATTTACAAAATCTCTTCGAGTAATGAGAGAACCTTTGTGAGATAAACTTGTCTTTTTCGCCATCTTTAGTTCCTTAAACTATTTTGTGGATCAATGCGTTTAAACCAATCATTTCATCATTAACTATTAAGTAAACCTTTTTTTTAAGTACCAAAAAATATTTCTACTAATCGCTCTAAATTTTCTATGGCGCACACACAATTTCTAAATAATACAGTAAACTCTAAAAATTCCATCTATAGGTTTGGTTGATATTGCCATTTTTGGACAACCTTTCTAGACTCGTCCACAATATATAACGACCCATCACTTGAAAAGTCCATACCCGCAATATAAGAGAACTCATCTTCACCCGTCCCACCAAATGACGTAATATGATTGCCATCTGCATCAAAGACCTGAACGCGTTTATTTCCAGAATCCCCTACATAAATATTTCCTAAGTCATCTGCTGTAATAGCTTTAGGGTCTGCAAACCAACCGTCAAATGGAAACCAACTATACCAGACGACAAGGGTATTATAAGCAAATGGGCCGCCCCATCGAAATTTATAGTTGCCATTAGCATCATAAACTTTTACGCGTTCGTTAGCGGTATCAAGTATATAAATTAATTCTTTATCTGGACTTGTAGCTATATCAAATGGATATTTAAAACTATCTATTGCTCTACTTCCGTCACCGCCCCCCCCCCAGGTTGATAGGAAAGTACCATCCGGTTTAAATCGAGAAACTCTATGACCAAAAAGTTCTGCAACTATGAGGTTATCATTGGCATCTTGAGTAATTGCCGTTGGCCCATTTAATTCACCATCCCCATTACCAAATGAGCCGAATGATCGTTTGTAAGTTCCATCGGGGTCAAATATATCAATTCTATGATTTTCATAGCCTGCAACGTATAATTCATCCTGTGAAAAAAAGATATTCCACGGACGATTAAACTCCCCCTTATCCAAACCTCTTTTTCCAAACTGTCTGATAAACACTCCGTCAAGATCAAAAACTTTAATCATATGTTCATTAGTATCTACTACGTAAATCTGCTCATTATAAATTTTCATTCCTGTAGGATAAGTAAACTGTTCGGATGTTGGTGTTTTACCTTTCCAGGTATCTACAAGTTTATAATCACTATTAAGTGATTTAGTCATATTCGAAATAACACTCATTGTTACTAAAATTAGAACAAGAAATGCTATGGATAATCCAGCTAGTAATAATATTTTTTTAAGGTTCATTTTTCTACTCTTTGTAGTTTGAAAATAGCATATCCAAAATAAGTAAAGATAAGCGAAACAATGGGATTTAGATAATTAAGAAATGCAAATGGAAGATAATCAAGTACTGGAACACCAAGGGCCCCAAAGTAAAAAGCACCGGCAGATGTCCAGGGGATAATTGGACATATTATTGTAGTGGATTCTTCAACTGTTCTAGATAGCATATACTTTTCTAACTTCATCTCAGCATATTTTACTTTAAACAACTGGGAGGTAACGATGATGGAAATATAACTATCGCCCATACTCATACACGCAAGGAATCCTGTACACATAGTTGTAAAAGTTAGACTTAGTGCAGATTTAATTTTTGCAAGTAAACCCTCTAATAATATAACTAAATATTTAGCAAATTCTAGAAGCCCACCAAGTGCAAGAGCTATCATCGTAAGCGATAGGGTCCACATCATACTTTGGATGCCCCCTCGATTTACTAAAGTGTTAAGTGCATCGTAATTGGTATTAACACTATAACCGTCTTGTAAGCTGGCAAAAATTTCAAGGAGCGGCCTGTCTTGAATTAGAATTGCAATTATAATTGCCGCTAAGACACTAGCCATCATAGCGGGTTCGGCAGAAACTTTATTTAAACTAAGAGCTAAAAGGACAATTATTGGGATGAAAGTCCAAAAGCTTACTATAAAATTTTCATCAATAGCCTGTTGGAAACTTATTATTTCAGGGGAAGATAATGCCCCTGATGAATAGTTAAGTCCAATAATAGTAAAAAGGATCAATGTTATTACATAAGTAGGTATAGTTGTATAAAGCATCGAAGTAATATGCTTATAAAGATCAGTACCACTTGCAGCGGCAGCGAGGTTTGTCGTATCAGAAACTGGCGATAACTTATCACCAAAGGTGGCGCCAGATACAATAGCACCTGCAACAAGGGGGAGCGGAATGCCAATGGCAGATCCAATACCTATCAAAACAATACCAGCAGTACCTGCTGTACCCCAAGAGGTTCCGAGTGCAACAGACATAAAACTGCAAATAAGTACGCTAACAGGCAAAAATACAGCGGGATGGATGAGGTCTAGGCTATAGAAAACAATACTGGCTATGGTGCCACTCTCAATGAAGGCAGCTATGACCAGACCAATTAGAAAAAAAATATAGAAAGCACTGAGACCTTTTTTTATTCCTTCCGACATTGCAAATTTGATTTCTTTAAACCCGTAACCAAGCAAGACCATGTTGCAGCAAGTCCAAACAATACAAATAGTCATAATTACATGTATGCTAATCTCAAAGTAAATGAGGCCCACAACGACCATCATTATAATGCCACCAAAGCATATTAAAGCCTGCGCAAAAGAAGGCATATAGTTTTTTTCCATGCAGAACCCCTAAATAAATTCTTTATTATTAATTATTAAAATCGTATCTTTTTTTAGTCTCTCAATATCCTCCAAAATTTATAATTTATCTATAATAAGAAGACAATTATTATATTTTTACTTTGGATATATTGAATAGGGAAAATTAATTCATTGTATGTAAAGTAAAAACCTTAGGATGATCATCATTAAAAAAATCAGCAAATAATATAAATGAATTGCCTAAGGTTCTATCTCCTGACCATCCCAAGCATAACATTTACCGCTACTTATGGGTGTTAAGTGTTTTAAGACAGAGATCATTTTCTGAGCGGATAAATCAGGCGTAAATAACTTTCCATCAGCTACATTTCCTTGAAATGGTTTCGACAAGTCACTATCAACTGTTCCTGGATGTAACCCTACAATAATAGCCTGCTTGTTACGCCTAGCAAACTCAATTGCAGTATTTTTGATTATCATGTTGAGCGCAGATTTTGATGCACGATAGGCATACCAGCCTCCGAGTTGATTATCTGAGATACTGCCTACACGAGCTGAAAGTGCAGCAAAGACAACTCGCTTGTCTCTATTCAGCTTTGGGATAAAATGTTTTGCAATGAGGGCGGGTAGAATTGTATTTGCTTCAAATATTAGTTGAAAATTTTTAGCAGATAAATCTCGCAGTCCTTTTTCTGGCTTAACCTGGTCATAATGTAATACGCCAGTAGCTATAATTATCATATCAAGTAATATTTCGTTTGATGTGATTAATGCAGACTCTTTGATTGAATTTTCGTCATTATAATCTATTGAATAGTATTTAATATTTAAATCACTAACCTTTGGCTTTCCTCGTGAAAAAGCATGGATTTTTGCTCCAGGATACATAATGGATAATTGTTTTGTAAAGGCACTTCCAATGGCCCCCGAACTCCCAATAATTGCAATATTATTTATCACCTTTTTCTCCTAAATTAAGTAAATTTAATAGGCTGTTAGCCATTTCAAACCCACTGATAAATGCTGCTTCTACTCGCCCTTGAATGAACCAATCTCCACAAACGGCAATATTTTGATTGATATCAAGATAATGAGTTTCACCTCTTCGTTTTTCAATATTAGCAAAACGCCAACCGTGTATAGCTTGGTGCTTAGCAATACTTAAATCATAATTGATAACTTTGCTGGTCTGATTACGAAGAAGCTCAATCAAATGCTCATGATTATCCTCAAAATGTTCATCTGACCATTGATTAGTAGAATGAACTAAAAGACTGTATTTTTCATTCCTTCCAGGTTTTGAGTTATCGACGGATATCCAGCTAATATCTTCTCCGTGAACCACTGCGGCGTCAAATTCAAGAGGTAATATTTTTTCAAAGCCCAACATCAATGAAAAACAGCTTTTCATTTTAAAGTCACTAATTTTTTTAATAAAAGGTATTGATTCAGGCAGCACTTTTAATGCTTGCTCTGGAGGAATAGTTGAAATCACCCAGTCATATTCACCAAGAGGTTTGTCTTGGTCATCTTTAAGTTGCCATCTGTCATTTTTTTTCTTTATCTTCTTGACGCACACATTAAGACAAACCGACAAGTCTTTTGCTAATTCCTTTGCGATAGAATTCATACCCGGAACACCAACGTAATGTGGTTCGCTCTGGGCCCATTTTTGTCTTTGTGTAATTTTACTATTTTTAAATTCTACAAAACGTGCATCCCAAGGCTTGATGATACCTTCAAAAATCATTGGAGTGATAAACTCTTTAAACTCCTCTGATCTAACTTTAAAATACTGCGCACCATGATCAAAAGAGTAAGGCTCGGACAGTCTAGTCGACATCCTGCCACTTACGCCTCTTGATTTCTCAAATATTGTAATATTAGCATAGTCGTTCAATATTTTGGCAGCCGTTAATCCAGATAGTCCGGCTCCAATAATAGCAATATTTGTCAAGCATAAATTCCTGAAATAATAAGGTTGATCGTAACTATAAGCGTAACCAAACTGCGGGTATGAAAATATCTTCGACTGATAACGTCTTTTTTGAAAAGTCTTTGGTCTATTAACCACAAAGCTAAAAAGCTAAATACTAGTATTAAGAGCATTACCTTGAAAGGAAAAATAATAAAACTAATCCAAATAAAAATAGCGTTAATATTGCTGAAAATAGGTAAATATACTTCCCATTTATCACTTAGGTTTAAATGTATGCCCCAATGACTTCCCGCAATAAATGAAGAAATTATAACACTGTAAGTACCTAGAATCTGATTTACCTGACCTAACAATGGAAGAGTTTGGATATTAAATATAAAACAGAGGGTACAAAAAGTAAAAGGTAAGGTTCCTGCATAAGTTAGAACAGGGTAATATTTTTTCATGTTATATACGACAATCGATAACTTCTTTGATCATATATATCTGATCAAAGAAGGTTTTTACTAGAATGAATATGTTCATATTTATACCGTTTAATACGATAAAGAACAACAAGAACATTTAAAAATTTCTTTGGATTTAATTCAAAATTAACAAAAAAATCAAATTTATTGAAGTTAAAAATAATAAATCAATCCATTAATATTAATTTATTAACAAAGATAAATTTAGTAGAAAAAAAAGGGAAGTTATTCTTTTTACTTTATATTGATCCAGAAGATATATTGTCACGTAAACAGTTCACCGATAGCAAATTATTATTATTCACCAGGAGAAAAATTATGATTCGTAAAACTATTCTTAAGATTGCAACTTTTGCCATAATCAGCTTTAGCACGCTTTCACCTACTTTTGCTCAAATGAAAAGTGACATTGTTGACACCGCTGTAGCTGCAGGTTCCTTCAATACACTTGTCGCTGCAGTTCAAGCTGCCGGTCTTGTTGACACCCTAAAGAGTGATGGTCCTTTCACAGTATTCGCTCCAACTGACGCGGCATTTGCAGCATTACCTGCAGGCACTGTCGAAAATCTTCTTAAGCCAGAAAACAAGGGCACACTCGTCAAGATTCTGACTTACCATGTATTATCTGGAAAAGTTATGTCTGCTGATATCGCAGGCAAGACCTTGAGCCCTAATACTGTAGAAGGCAGCACAGTCGATATTAACGCTGTAAATGGCGTTATGGTAGACGGTGCTAATGTCATAACCGCAGATATCGAAACTAGCAATGGGGTTATCCACGTCATTGACAAAGTTATTATGCCTTAGAGATAGTAATCCCTGACTATTTATAAGCATAATTAGCATGGCCCTTTTTGGGCCATGCTTTTTTTATTTAATCATTAGCCGAATGAGTTTTTGAAAAGTAACCATGATAAATATATTTTACGATGATAGATGCCCGCTGTGTTGCAAAGAAATTGAATATTATAAAAAAATACCCTCTCCTGCCATTTTGAATTGGTGTGGAATTAGTGAACATACTGCTACGTTAGAAAAATACGGTATTTCATATTTAGATAGTCTAAAAATTCTGCACGCAGTAAATACGGAGGGGAAAACCTATAAGGGTGTTGACACTTTTGTTTTAATTTGGCAACACCTAGCCCGATGGAAATACCTTGCATGGTTTGTGCGTCTACCGTTAATTTATCAAATGAGTAAACTAACTTATAGTATCTTTGCATATTGGCGTTTTAAAAATTTAGACCACTGTGTAATAGAAAAAAAATTATAATTCACGCCATGAAAATATATAGCGAGAGATTAAAATGAGTGAAATAGGTTGCACCGTAAAAGTACTTAATCCTATGCAAGAGAATTATGAGTATGAATTGACTGAAGATGAGGGAAAAAATTTTGGAGATGGGTTTAATCCCTATTTTACTCCTAAAGAAATGTTGTCAATGGGTGTGTTTGAAGGTAAATATTTAAATAGCTGTGAGGATGAATATCCCAGCCACTGGTTTGAAAGTGCTATTTTAAGCGATATGCCTGACCCCTCTTTAAATCATTTTGCCTTAAAAAGTCGTCAACCACTAAGCGTGTGGCGCCACAAAGGTTGGATTATGGAGGATGATCCGCGTGGATGGTTCGAATGGTATTGCCGATATTATCGTGGGCGCCGCCATAGCGGTATGGATCAAACGCAAATTAAGCGTTGGAGAAATTTCTCTCGCCATGCTGGTCAGGTTAAGGCAAACTGTGAGCCAGGTGATCTTTGGTGTAGGCCACGTCAACGTCAGGCTTTGCTTCAATGGGCACATAACCCATTTATTTGATGTGGGATTATAATTTAATAAGAAAAAATTAAAAATAGAGTACGAAAAAATGAAGTTTACTGGTCAAAAAAATTATAATCATGAGGGTGACTTGCCAAAAACTGGGGTGATTATAACAAATTTAGGGACGCCTGATGCGCCAGAAACCTCAGCATTAAAAAGGTATTTAAGAGAATTTTTAAGCGATCCCCGCGTTGTGGAAGTACCGCGATTAATTTGGTGGTTTATTTTAAATCTTGTTATAGTTCCTCTAAGGTCAAGGTCATCAGCTAAAAATTATAAAACAGTTTGGACAGATGATGGATCACCTCTTCTTGACATTACAGTGCGTCAAGCCGCTGCTCTGCAAAAAAAAACGGATCAAGTCTTTGGCAAAAATAAAATTATTGTTTCTTGTGCTATGAGATACGGAAATCCATCAATTAAAAGTATACTTCAATCCTTCACCCAAAAAAATATTAGAAATATAGTGGTATTGCCATTATATCCTCAATATTGTGCGGCAACAAATGGTTCCACCTTCGATGCGCTTGCCAAAGAACTGACACACTCTCGCTGGGTCCCAGAATTAAAATTTATTAGCGGCTATCACATAATGCCTTCTTATATTAATGCTGTGGCAAATTCTATTTCTAACTATATAGAGACTAAGGGAATGCCAGATTTATTACTTTTTTCTTACCACGGCATACCTCAAAAATATCTCGAACGAGGGGACCCTTATTACTGTTTCTGTATTCAAACAACGCGTCTTATTCAGAAAAAATTGGCTTTAGAAGATGATCAAATTAAAACAACCTTTCAATCACGTTTTGGTAAGGAAAAATGGCTTCAGCCTTACACCGATAAAACGTTAAAATCTCTTCCAGAACAAAATATAAAAAATGTTGCAGTTGTTTGTCCAGGCTTCTCAGCTGATTGCCTTGAAACACTTGAGGAAATCAAAATTGAAAACAAAGAGTATTTCATCGAAGCGGGAGGTAAAAAATATGATTATATTCCTTGTCTTAATGATAGCTCCGATCATGTTGATATGATGTTTGATCTAATTGAGGGAAGTTTGTCTAATCAATATGACAATATAAAATCTCATCAAGTTAGCTAAATATTTATTAATATTTTTAGAATATTTACTTTATAAAGTAGGCGGTAATTAATAGGTAAGAATGGTTTATCTAAACACTTATATATGATAATTTTTCTATATCTTTTTTTATTTCTTTTAACTTTTAACAGGTTGATTTCACCCATTTTTTAGCTGGGTTAAAATAAGTAATCTTGCGCAGCAAGCGTAATGTATTTATACCTAATTATTAAGTGTAAAAATCTGGAGAATAAAATGAAATCTTCTAGTCAAAAAATTTTTTCAACAGCAGTTCATGTAATCAGAACCAGTGGATGGAATAAGCATAAGAGGGACCTCTTAAACACGATAAAGGATCAAAAGGATCCGGCATATCGTCCGAGAGATGGATTTTATACCGATTACGGGCTAGCGCAGTCATGGCGCAAAGCTATTTGGGACGGGTTTTTAGAGCCCCAGCTTAGGTCACTAATTGACGGAACTCATACAAAACTTCAAGATATATGGGCTCAGCAATATATTGACCAGGTAGGTCATACAGCACACAGGCATCAGCCTATCGGCTATAGCTGTGTCTTTTATGCAGAGTTTGACCCAAAGGTCCATTGGGCTACAACTGTGTTTAGGCCATTCCTTGACCCGAACGACGTGAAAAATATTAATGAGGTTTTCACGCCAGAGGTTGAAGAGGGTGACGTTTTTGTATTTCCGTCTTGGATGATGCATCAGGCCACGCCGAGCGATACTAATGTATCACGAACAATCATTGCATTTAACTTGGAACCAAGATAAGTAAAAAAAATACTTACACTATTAGGTTGCCAGCCCCCTTTTTAAGGGACTTAATCTCCCAAAATGGCTCGATGATAAAGGCTTTACTAGTAAAGCCTTCACTAAAATAAATATCAATAAGTTTGATAATAGCTCTAGATTTGTTAAAGTATGAAAAATATTTAACTGGGTCTTAAAATGTTTAAAAAAATAATAACCTCTTTTTTTATGTTCATTCTTCCTCTTACTGCAAATGCCGAATTGTCTGATATGGACATGAGAGAGATGCAGGAAATGCGTCAAGAGGTACTTATGGTTCTTTACGCCAATAACCCAGAAACGCGAAAACTTATTACTGATGCAGAAGGTTATGCGGTCTTTAAAAATCAAATAACTAACCTTGTTTTCCTCTCGGCTGGAACCGGAAAGGGTGTTGTCCATGACACTAAATCAGGTGAAGATATTTATATGAAAATGGCGACTGGTGGTTTTGGTCTTGGTCTTGGGGCTAAAGGCTATAGCACTATAATTATTTTTCATAAGCGAGCTATGTTTGACCGGTTTATTAGTAAAGGTTGGGATTTTAATACTCAGGTTGATGCAGCTGCAAAGATTAATGATATGGGTGGTGAGGTTATTGCCAATGGTTCCTTCCTAAGCGGTATTACTGTTTATAACATAACTGATAATGCTGTCCTGATCCAAGCGATCCTGCAAGGTAGCAAACATTGGAAATGGAAATAATTAGCTGACTTTTTGGTCTATTAAGTGATCAGCTAATTCAGAGTTTAGCTGCCTATGTTAATCCATGAAGATTTAAGGTTAATATATTTATCAAAAGCATACAGAGATCGATCATGTCCACTTCCTGATTGCTTATGTCCACCCAGAGGGCTTGTAATATCGGCACCAGAATAGCAATTAACTTGAGCCGTGCCAGAGCGAATAGCTTTTATAGATCTATGAGCACGTGAGAGATTAGAAGTCCAAATTACGCTTGATAATCCGTAGATGGTTTCGTTTGCAACATTATAAGCTTGCTCCTCAGATTCAAAGGAGCGCGCCGCCAATACTGGACCAAAAATTTCCTGTTGAGAGATATCCATTTCACTTTTTACGTCTGCAAAAATTGTTGGTTCATGGTAATAGCCTCCACTTTCATGGTGAAGTCTTTTGCCGCCAGTTACTAATCTAGCACCTTGTTCCTTAGCTTTGACTACAGCATTAATTGTTTTCTCAAGCTGGTTGATATTTGCCATAGATCCAGTGGTATTTTTTAAATTAAGAGGGTCACCTACGACTAGAGAGCTAGCATGCTGAGCCACAGCATTTAAAAAATCTTCATATATTGGTTCTTCAATTATTAAGCGTGATGCGGATACGCAAACTTGTCCGGAGTTTCGAAATATTGACTGTGCAGTATCACGTGCTGCACGATCTAAGTCGGGTGCATCTGCAAATACAATATTTGGACTTTTACCACCAAGCTCTAGATAAACTCGTTTCATATTCGAACGAGCAGAATATTTCAATAGCTTGCGACCAACGGAGCCTGAACCAGTAAAGGCTATGACATCAACTTCCATGTGAGTAGCGAGTGCTTGACCCACGTGACCTTCTCCAGTGATTACATTGAGTACCCCTGGGGGCAAACCGGCTTCAGCTGCTAGTTTTGTAATTTCTATTAGACTTAGTGAAGCATTCTCCGAAGGTTTTAATACGACACTATTTCCAGCGGCCAATGCAGGAGCAATTTTCCACGCACCTACCATTAAAGGGAAATTCCATGGTAATATAATCCCAACAACGCCAACCGGTTCCTTCTGTATCAGAGATAATACTTCATGCGATGTTGGTGTTATTTCTCCATTAATTTTATCGATTGCTTCAGCATAAAATCTAATGACATCAGCGGCAGTTTTAGGTTCACCCTTAATAGCCATTTTTATCTCTGTGCCATTATCACGCACACCCAGAACTGCAATACGCAAAGCATTAATTTCTATTAGATCTGCCCATTTTAGAAGAATGACTTTACGTTCTTTGGGAGGCATATTTGCCCAAACGCCGCTATTAAATGTTTTACGAGCAAAGGTTACGGCATGATCCACGTCTTCAGTTTCAGAGGCGGCGATGGTGCTAAATACTTTTCCGTCAATAGGGCTGATAACCTCTAATACTTTCTCTGATAGAGGAGTAAAGTCTTTATTGCCGATGAAGTTTGATTGTTTTGGAACTAGTTTTGAACGAAGAATATCTATATTTTTTTGATTCAATTTCACGTTTCTTCTCCTTGATAATTAGATCTTATTCTTGGTTTTACGTGCTTCAGTTGAACATTAATTCTTAATCGCTCAAGTGCTTTATTAAAAGCTACTTGCGGCTCTCTTACATCTAAATGTATAGCTTGAAGGCCTACTTTTTTAGCACCCAGAACATTACGGTTTTGATCGTCTACAAAAACACATTTTTCAGCTACTAATCCAAGTTTTGTTATACATGCTTGATAAGCCCGTGGGTCAGGTTTTAAAAAATCGTAATAAGTCCCATCCCATATTACGTCAAATTCTTTCATAAAGTTTAATCTTTCTCTATTTTCTTTGCCAAAGAAAAGATCTAGCTCGTTAGACAGAATAGCAATTTTTTTCCCAGAAGACTTTATAAGTTTAATCATTTGTATAATTTCAGGTCGAATTATTTCTTCAACATTATTTCCCCTTGCTCGAGAAATAAAATCAAACATATGGTTCCAGTCTTCACCCAGGAGATTACCTACCTCTTTTGAACGCGTAATCCAATATTCGCGTTCGGTGATCTCATCACGCTGCATGGATGTCCAAAGTTTATCTCTTTCGGGATCAAACGGCCCCATCCAGTTGAGTGTTCCCTGCGGGAGACCTAACTCCTTTTCTGAAAGGTGATGTGTCTCAAACATTGTGAGTGTTATAACGCTGCCAAAATCTAGAATGAGAGCTTCCGCTTCTTGATATGTCGAATTAGACATTACCCCAACCTTTCACTGCCTTTTTTAATGTCTTGGCTGTATACTGTTCCTCGACTGTATCAAATGCTTTTGTTACTTCCGAAGTATTGGCAGATAAGTCATGGATTTCAATATCAAAATCATAAACAGATTTTTTTGCTGGAAACATTGTATTAATATCGAGTATTTTAAAGTTCCTATGCTGTAAAAGATGAGAATAAGTAGCCTCATAAATTTTAGGTTCATAATTAGGTATGCCAGAACATGGCTTTGCAATTCCTAATTCTACTGCCAATTGATATACTTCTTTCCAATTTGTGCGAACCACATTAATAGGCGCATCGCGTGTTTCTTTTTCATGTTTGGGGTTTGCAATTGATGCAGTTCTAAGTTCCTCAATACGTTTGCGAATATTTTTTGACGGTACGGGTACAAAAAACTTTACCTTTGAGCTTCGCAGTAGAGGTTCAAGCGGATCATTTAGGGGCTGTACTAATTCAACAAGCCTATTGCCTACAATTTGTAATTCACCAACCAAAAGATCTTTTTCATTTGAATGAGTGTTGTGCCAATCTGCCATACCTTTGCGTGCCCAGACCCCAACGGCTTTACGAATTACGGGATCAGTAAATCCATTAATTTCTGGATATTTTAAGAGCAATTCAGGTGTTTCAAAAGCAACGCGCACACCATCCCAGCGCATCAGATGAATACGTCGGCCTTCATTATGTGCCATGATAGTTAGTTGTTGCAAAAATAAAGATTTTCCAGCTCCGGGCAATCCAGCAAAAAATATTGCTCGTTGAGATTTAGAGGCCTCGTGTAATTGTTTACCAATATCGCTATCCAGAGGTATAATTAAATTATTTTTCATATTACACCCTTCCCTTAACGAAATTGGTCGACGCTTGGCATATCACCAACTGGAATTTCAATCACTGTTGGTACATCGACTGTCTTACCACGTTGTATTCCTTGACGTACTTCTTCAAACGAATTGGCTCTAATACCCTGCGCACCAAAGGATTCGGTCATTTTGACAAAATCAGGATTATGCAAATCAGAAGCTATGACACGCCCACCATAATCATTTTTTTGCATTTGTTGCACATTACCAAATTTATTATTATTGAAAAGCAAAGTGATTAAGGGGATTTTATGTTGGACCGCACTAGCTAGTTCTTGAACACCAAACATAAACCCACCATCCCCAGTTACAGATATTACTGGAACATCTGGCTTAGCCACTTTAACTCCAAGAGCTGTTGGAAAACCGTAACCGAGTGTTCCCATATATCCAGTCGAAATATATGTTCTTGGATTATAAACGGGATAGGCAATGCGGCTAGCAAAACCAATTTGGGTGAGCTCGTCAACAAAAATTCCGTCCTCTCCTAACTCTTCCCGGATGATTTTTAGATAACTTAACTGAGGCTCAAGTACCAAACATTTTTTCTTCCACACGGCACGTACATTTTCAAGCTCTTCCTCACGGGAACTGCGTTTTTTATTATGAATTTCAAGATGATTTCGGAGTATTGGTAGGGCTTGCTCCGCACTCGCGGTGAGTGCAATATCTGGAGTGGAAAACTTTTCATGCGATGTTGGATCAACATCAATACGTAATAGGGATGGTTTATGTTTTGCTATCCACTTTTGCATAGGAACTCTCATATTAGTTCCAATAGCTAAAATTACGTCAGCTTTCATCCAAAGTTCTTTCGCTGCAGGTTGGTGTAATGATAAGTAACTACGAGCGTCGACTACACCCATGCCAGTACGGTATCCTACAACAGGGGCTTGCAATGCTTCGGCAATTGCTCGAACATGTTGTGATGCTCCTTGTGCTCCGCTACCCACAAATATCATCGGTGATGAAGCGTTTCCGAGCTTCTTTGCTATATCAATCACCACATCTTCGTCTATTGGAGGGCTATAGGGCCGACCAATATTTGATTCAAAGTCAACCATTTCTGTTGCGGCCAAAATGTCCATTGGAATTTCTAATCCAACAGGTCGCGGGCGACCAGACTCCATTTGCTGCCATGCTTGCCGTATCATACTTGGTATTTGCGAAGGGCTGTTCGCTCGGCCTGACCATTTTGTTAATGAGCTAATGATATCATCTTGATTGTTGATTTCGTGAAGAACACCTAAATCCCTACCAATCGCTTTAGTAGGGATCTGTCCAGATAAACACATTAACTTAGCATTTAAAGCATAAGCTGTTGCCATAGCTGCAGTAGCATTTAGAAGACCGGGCCCTGGAACAACATTAAAAACGGCAGGTTCTCCGGTTGCTAACGCATAGCCTAACCCCATATAAGCTGCACCTTGCTCATGTCGGGTATGAATAATACGAAAATTTTCGCGATGATCATAAAAAGCATTGTAAAGCCAATCATTTTGTACGCCTGGTAAGCCAAAAACAGTTTTTACCCCTAATAACTCTAGAGTTTTGACGGTGGCTTCGCCCCCGGTTAATCTTTCCATTTTAGGATCTTTCTTTTAGACTAGCTTTGCTAGCGCGATTAAAAATTTTTGGTTTTCATCTGGTTTACCCACTGATACTCTCACATGATCAGGTAAAAAAAAGGCAGGCCTGACCATCACGCCATGGCTTAGTAGTGAAGCAGTTATTTTTTCTGCTGTCTTTCCTTTTGGGCATTTAAACATTATTAAATTAGCCTGAGTGGGAGATACAGTTAAACCCATTTTATGAATAGCAGCCGTGATTTTAGGAACTTCGGTGGTATTATTATCTACGGTCTTTTTTAAATGATCTTCGTCTTTAAGTGCAGCTATAGCAGCACTCATGCTTCCTGCATTTATATGAAAACTACGTTTTTTTAGTTCAATTTTTTTTACTAGATCGCTTGGTGCTATACCGTAACCAATACGCATTCCAGCTAAGCCATAGGCTTTAGAAAAACTATGTATAATAACTATATTACGTCCATCCCGCACATGCTTTTGTGCATCAGGTAGATTAAAACGAGTAGCAAATTGATAATATACTTCATCGTAGATAAGAGTGACGTGATCAGGTAATCCGTTAAGAATTGCATCTAGTACACTATCGCCAAAATATGTACCTGTCGGATTATTAGGATTACAAAGATAAACTAATCGTGTGGTTTTAGTTATTGCATTTAAAATTGCATCCACATCTACGTCGAACGTTCCATCTAAAAGGGGAGCTTTATCAATTTTCACCCCCTTTTGTGTGAGAGAAGAAATATAAGCGCCAAAGCAAGGGGGAGTAACAATCGCGCGCTCATTTTTTTTGATGAGAGTATCTTCTATTAAACTTATAACTTCAACACCCCCGTTGGCAGAAAAGAAGTTATCTGAACTTAGTCCATTTCCATGAAACTGTGCCAAAGCGGCCTTCAACGAATTGTCATTTCGGGGCGGATAAATATTTGCGTTAGTTAACTCATTTCCTGCGGCGGTAATTGCCAAGAGAGAGGGTCCAAATGGATTTTCATTAGAAGATAATTTTGCGATCTGTTGATCACCACAGAATTCTTTTATTTCGTTAGTTGATAAGCCCGCTTTATAAATATATGTATTCATTTTCGATATTTTTCTCTTTTGAATATTTAATTGTCATAATTGCGATCGGGCGTAAGTACTTGCCTATCTTCTTTACAATATTTATTTAACTACATTATAGTAATTAAGTATAGCAACCGTGATATTATGTATATTGGATTCATAGGAATTAATGAAAATTGATGCGTTAGAGCTTGTAATAATTACAGAAGAAATAAAGGCATGGCAGTTAAATCACTAGGATATTTGGGGATCCGATCAGATAGAGGTGACGAATGGAGTGATTTTGCAAGTAAACTTCTTGGAATGGAGGAAGTAGATCGTGCGAGCAAAACAATGGCGTTCAGAATGGACGATCACATACAGCGACTTATCGTCTCAGATGAGCCTGGCGAAACTTTGGATTTTATTGGTTGGGAATTAGAAAATCACACTGATTTAGATTACTTTGCAACTCGGCTAGAAGATGCTGGTTATGCTGTTAAGCATGGTTCAAGAGAACTGGCTGATCGTAGATTTGTAAAAGACCTAATCGTCTTTAATGATCCTTCAGGTAATCGAATTGAATTTGTTTGGAAGCCCATGGTTACAAGTGATCCATTTGTTTCAGGGCGTCCCATAGATGGATTTAAAACTGGACCATATGGCATGGGGCATGTTGTATTGCATGTTAGCGATGCTGCGACATTAATGAACTTTTATCGTGATGTTCTTAATTTTGCTGTAAGTGACTACGGTCTTGAGCCTATACCGCTTTATTTTTTCCATGTTAATGGAAGGCATCACAGTTTTGCTATCGTTGGCTCAGGAAAGCTTGGATTCCATCATTTTATGGTAGAATATAAAAACTTGGATGATGTCGGTCAAGGGTTTGATTTAGCACAATTAGAAGAAGGACGTATTGCCTATTCATTGGGACGGCACACTAATGATTACATGACCAGTTATTACGCCAATACACCTTCAGGATTTTTTGTCGAAAGCGGATGGGGCGGCCGCATCATCGACCCAGCAATCTGGGAGCCTCATCAGACTACTGATGGTCCCAGTTTTTGGGGTCACGAGAGATTTTATTTGGAAGAAGAGGAGCGGGCAAAGTTTCGTGATATGCGATTAAAGGCTGCTGCTGATGGTCGAAGGGCGCCGCCAATTATCGATTGTCCATGGTTATATGATAGCTACTTAAAAAAGTAATATCTAATTAGAGTTAATAGAAAATATAAAATTAGTGCCTTTAAAAACTGGCCGAGATGGTATGCTTATTCTTGTCTCCAAGGACATGACTTATATGGCGTTAGTAAACCATATTACTCCCTATATGACTTGCTAGGGTGTGAATAGATGCTGAAATAATATAATAACTATCAGAGAAAGGAAAATATTAAATGCGCCCAGAAGGTCGGGACGACCTAAGTTCCCTTTATTTTAAATATCCACAATTTAAAAGTTTTAAGTCATCTCACAAAACTGAGGAAAAAATTCCTGTAGTTATTGTCGGTGCAGGTCCAGTTGGCCTAACCGCAGCTTTATCATTGGCGCGCTATGGGGTTAGATCGGTAGTATTGGAAGCAAAAAATACCTTTAATGACGGTAGTCGCGCAATTT
>JABGYD010000008.1 GCA_018675425.1 Kordiimonadaceae bacterium | reverse complement strand
CTGTGATAGGGTGACGAGTTCGCGACTAAGACGCGCCAGATCCGCGAATTCAATTAAGTTTTCCCGACGTTTATTCTGCTTAATCTCAGACGCTCTTTCAAGGAGTGTATCTAGGTTGCCAAACTCTTCGAGCAGAAGTGCTGCAGTTTTTACTCCAATACCGGGAACGCCCGGAACATTATCTGAGCTGTCTCCAGCAAGAGCTTGTATTTCTATAACTTTTTCTGGCCCAAGACCAAATTTTTCGACTACCTCATCTGCTCTTATGATGCGATTTTTCATACTATCGAACATACTGATATTGTCTGAGACTAGCTGCATCAAATCCTTATCAGAAGAAACAATCGTTACCTTATAGTCCTTTTTTTCGGCCTGCTTAGCATAGGTGGCAATAATATCGTCAGCTTCATATCCCTCAAGTTTAATGGACGGCAGATTAAAGGCCTCAACCGCCTCGTGAATAATTTTAAACTGTGGAACCAGGTCATCAGGTGCTGGTGGCCTGTGTGCCTTATAATCTGGATAAATATCATTTCGGAAGGTTTTACGTCCAGCATCAAAAATTACTGCCAAATGACTGGGGCGTTCACTATCATCCAAATCACGTAGTAACTTAAAAAGCATATTACAAAACCCTGAGACTGCGTTCACGGGCGTGCCATCCGGGCGGTTCAGCGGCCGTATGGCATGGTAAGCCCTGAAAATAAAGCCTGATCCGTCGATGAGATAGAGATGTTTTCTGTTAGACATACTTTTTAGCGTTCCATTATATTTTTGCAATAAGCCGAATAGTCATTGACCCATAGACTAGCGAATGATACCGAATAAACAAGCTTATATTGGATCATCTAAAATGTCAGATCAAGAACTAGCAATAAAAATTCGTGGCCTAAAAAAAACCTACCAGGGCGAGGGTGCATCTCAGCCAAAGGTTGCCCTTAAGGGTGTCGACCTTTCTATTCCAAAGGGTTCCATATTTGGCCTTCTCGGCCCTAATGGCGCGGGAAAGTCCACCACTATAAATATTATTGCGGGCGTGGTAGATAAAACAGAAGGCTCAGTTGAGGTGTGGGGATTTGACACTATAAAAGACACAAGAAATGCCAAGGCTAATATTGGGATTGTGCCACAGGAGGTTCATATTGATGCTTATTTTACGCCTTTTGAAATACTTGAGCTTTATGCGGGATATTACGGCATTCCAAAGGCGGAGCGCCGTTCCGATGAAATTCTTAAAGCCATGCGCTTGGAAGATCAGCGTGATGCCTATACTCGACTTCTCTCTGGAGGAATGAAACGGCGATTACTTCTTGGAAAAGCGATGGTCCATAATCCACCTATTTTGGTACTTGACGAGCCAACTGCGGGAGTTGATGTAGAGCTAAGGCAACATATATGGCAATATGTTAGAGAGCTCAATAAAAAGGGTGTAACTATTGTTTTAACCACGCATTATCTTGAAGAAGCAGAAGAACTTTGTGATGAAATTGCCATTATCAATAATGGTGAATTAGTAATTTGTGAAAAAACGTCAACACTTCTCAAACGGCTCGATGAAAAAATGGTTATCATTCATCCAGCATCTTCTATTAAAAGCTTACCACAATCAATTTCTGATATAGGAGGAAAGCTCAATGAGGACGGTGAAATTGTTATTCATTTTAGTCCGAGTACCATTACAGTTGGTGAGATATTGAAAAAAATTGCCGCAACAGAAATAGAAATTTCAGATCTAAGAACAGAAGAGAGTGATCTTGAGGATATTTTCCTTCAGCTGACAAAAAGCAGAAAGGAATAATACGTGACGTTAAAACATGATTTTGATGTTTTGGTGATAGGCAGCGGGGCGGCGGGGCTCACCTTGGCCCTTCAAATGGCGCAGTATGCAAAGGTAGCGGTGCTTTCAAAAAGAAAAATTTCAAGTGGCAGTACATCTTGGGCTCAAGGGGGTATTGCAGCTGTCCTGGATGATAGAGACAGTACAAAAGATCACATCGATGATACCTTGGATGCGGGAGCTGGCTTATGCGATTACGATGTCGTTAAATTCGTTGTTGATCAAGGCAAAAATACTATAAATTGGTTAATTGAAAATGGTGTTAATTTCACCAGAGATAATCAGCACAGAAAAGACGATTTGGTCGCGGGAGGTTATCACCTGACTAAGGAGGGCGGGCATTCATTTCGCCGTATCATCCACAGCGCTGATTCTACTGGTAAGGAAGTTCAAAAATCTCTTGAAAATCAAGTAGAGACACACAGTAACATCACCTTGTTTGAAAACCACATGGCAGTGGATTTATTGAATAATAAAAATCGTTCAAAATGTGTTGGGGCTTATGTTCTGGACACCAAGCGTGGTAAAATTGATATGTTTCGTGCCAAGGCAACCGTACTGGCTACGGGAGGCGCGAGCCGAGCTTATCTTTATACTTCTAATCCTGATGGCTCCACGGGAGATGGAATTGCAATGGCCTGGCGAATGGGATGTCGTGTTGCTAATATGGAATTTAATCAATTTCATCCGACGTGTCTTTACCATCCTGAAGCAAGAACATTTCTCCTTTCTGAAGCCTTGCGTGGTGAGGGTGCTTATTTGCTTTTACCTGATGGCAAGCGCTTTATGGATAGGTTTGATGAACGAGCGGAGCTCGCCCCAAGAGATATAGTTGCCCATGCTATTGACCATGAGATGAAGCGACTTGGTGTTGATTGTCTTTATTTAGATATTTCTCACAAAGGTTCCGATTTTATTAAGGAGCACTTTCCGACTATTTATAAACGTTGTTTAAAGCTAGGTTATGATCTTATTAAGGGCCCGGTTCCAATTGTACCTGCGGCCCATTATACATGCGGTGGAGTTATGACGGATCTTAATGCTAGAACTGATATCCTCAATTTATATGCTATAGGTGAGGTTGCACATACCGGCTTGCATGGGGCTAACCGAATGGCAAGTAATTCTTTATTGGAGTGCATTGTTTTTGCTAATTCTGCTGCTAAAGATATTTCAAAGGTCTTAAAAAAGGAAAAGTTTGATACCGATGTTAAACCTTGGGACGAGAGCCGCGTTACTGATTCGGATGAGGAGGTGGTAGTATCTCATAACTGGAATGAATTGCGTCACTTTATGTGGGATTATGTTGGAATTGTACGCTCAACGCGACGCCTCCAACGTGCGGCGCGACGCATCGATATGTTGGCCGGGGAAATCCGTGAATATTACAGTTATTTTCGCATAAGTCCGGACCTTCTCGAACTTCGTAACCTAGTAACAGTTTCGGATTTAATAGTACGGTCAGCCCTAAGTCGCACTGAAAGTCGCGGGCTGCATCAGACACTTGATTTTCCAGAGACTGACCCCGATATGGATGGCCGTGCCACAGTTATTAAACCACCAAGGCGACTTAAGGGTCGCTAATTATTTAACAATTTTTATCAATTTTTTATCGAAATATCTAAGAGTTTGGCGGAGGTCTTGCCCGCGCTTAAGAATTTGACCTTGGCTTGAGAGGATGGAGAAAGAGCCTTGTTTGTGCTTGAGGGCAGGGGTTTTGGTAATGCGAAAAACAGGCCGCTCACTTGCCTTGTGAAATGCCGCAAATATGGCAACGCCCTTGCTGGCGGAAATGGCATAATCTTTCCAGTGCCCTGAAGCAACCATTTTGCCGTAGACGTTTAATATTTCATCAAACTCTGCTCGCTCAAAAAATATAGAAGGAAAGGTAGTCCGATTTTTATGAGCGGCATGAAATGGAATTATAGTTGATTGATCCGTCATTATTTTTATATTGCGGTGCGGAGAAAGTGATTGCAACTAAAATTGACATAAAATGACCTTATTTCATCCATAAATCTGCCTTAATTGACCCTTAAGTTGGATAATATTATTCCCTAGCAGCCAGTGTTTGGATATTGCGGACCATTTCCCCTCTCCCTCACCCAGCAATATTTTCTCTACTGGCTGCAATTTTATCTGGGCTCTTCCTGAACCTCAGCTAAGCTGCAATATAAATGAGGCATTATCGGATATTGAAATCTCTATTTCAATATTCCATGCAATCATTTTCCTTTTTCAATATGATTTTATAACTATTTCTTATAGGTGGCTGCGCACCCACATACGAGAACCATTCTTTATACGGTCCACTATTTTATAGGCTTGTGAAACAAGCTAAAAAAATGGTTGGAGTTAGGTGAGTACGTTGCATATTGGCTTATTTGCGCGGGTTAACTTTTTAACAGATTGTGCCAATAGGAAAAAAAGATTGATTAAAATTTTTTTATTCAGGCTCAAAGCCTTGAAATAATGAACAAACGCGCCATATTTCAGATTATAAGATAACAATTTCAGGATAACCTTAAAATGAAAAGTGAAAAACACGGATTTGAAGCGGAGGTTTCGCGCCTATTACATATGATGGTCCACTCTGTTTATAGTGAACGCGAAATTTTCCTTAGGGAACTAATTTCAAACGCATCGGATGCATGCGATAAACTGCGTTATGAAGGTTTGACTAATGAAAAACTTTTAGACGGTACCAGTGACTTTGCTATCGATATTCGGCTTGATAAAGATACTAAGACGCTGACTATTTCTGATAATGGTATTGGGATGAATAAGAAAGACCTTATTTCTCATTTGGGAACGATTGCTAGAAGTGGCACATCAGCCTTTGTTGACAATATGTCTGGAGATGAAAAATCAGATACTAATCTAATTGGTCAATTTGGTGTTGGTTTTTATTCTGTCTTTATGGTTGCTGATAAAGTTGAGGTTATTAGTCGCAAAGCGGGTAGTAAAAAAGCCTGGGCGTGGATTTCAGATGGTATTGGTGAGTATACAATTTCCGATGCTAAAAAAGATTGTTCAGGAACTCAGGTCACTCTGCACATCAAAGATGATGCGACTGAATTTCTCGAAGTTATGCGGCTTAAGAATATTATAAAAACTTATAGTGACCACATTACATTACCTATTACATTGATAAGTAAAAACGATGATGATAAGGCTGAAGAAAAAGAAGTATCAGAAAAGGTTAATGACGGAACAGCTCTTTGGGCAAGGTCAAAGTCTGATATCACGGATGATCAGTATAAAGAATTTTATCACCATGTGGCTCATTCCTTTGATGAACCTGCAACAACGATACATTACCGTGCGGAGGGTAAAATTGAGTATACAGTGCTCCTATTTATTCCGAGCCAGCAACCTGCAGATTTATTTGAGCCATCACGCAAGCCGAAAGTAAAGCTATATGTTAAACGTGTCTTTATAACTGAAGATTGTGAGGATCTGCTGCCGGGTTATCTTAGGTTTATGAGGGGTGTGATAGATAGCGAGGACCTGCCTCTTAATATAAGCCGCGAAATGCTACAAAATAACCCTGTTATGACGAGTATATCAGGGGCCGTAACCAAAAGGATACTTACTGATCTTGAGAAAAAAGCTAAAAAAGATGTGAAGGGTTATAATGATTTTTGGAATAACTTTGGCGCCGTTCTTAAGGAAGGTATTTATGAGGATTTTGCTCGAAGAGATCAGATTTTAAAAATATCACGGTTTCACTCAACTGCGGATGAAGAGCTGACAAGCCTTGAAGGTTATGTTTCTCGTATGGGTGAAGGCCAAGATACAATTTATTATATTACTGGTGACAGTCTTTTGGCAGCTAAACGTTCTCCTCAATTAGAAGGCTTTAAAGCAAAAAATATTGAAGTTCTTTATCTCACGGATCCTGTTGACGAGTTTTGGATGCAAATGGTGCCGGAATTTGATGGTAAAAAATTTGGTTCAGTAACTCGCGGGGCTGCTGACCTTGATGATAAGAAGGATGATGAGAAGAAAGCAAACACACCTGAGATAGAAGCACTAATTGCTGTTATTAAAACAAACCTTGGCGAAGCAGTCAAAGATGTTCGTATATCAAATCGTCTAACGGATAGTGCGGTCTGTCTGGTCGCGGACGATAACGACATGGACATGCATATGGAACGTATACTTAAAATGCATAACAAGCTTGACGGGGGGGCAAGTACGCGGGTGATGGAAATTAATGCAGAAAACTCATTAATAAAAACTTTGGCGGCTGCAGCAACCAAGAAAAATTCAGTAGCGGCCCTTAAGGATGCATCACAAATTCTACTAGATCAAGCGCGTATTATGGAAGGAGACCTTCCGGATGATCCAGTTGCTTTCGCGTCACGGCTCTCACTAATGATGACTAACAGTTTTAGTTAAATAAGAGAAATAATAAATTAAAAGACGGATTGTAGTAAATTACAATCCGTCTTTTTTAGTTTTGGCTAGATTAATTAATGAGCTTATTGTGAGGCAAGATTGCGAAGTACGTAATGAAGAATACCACCACTTTTATAGTATTCTACTTCATTTGCCGTATCAATCCTACTGAGAACTATGATTTTTTTGATCGAACCATCCGCGTAAGTAATAGAAACATTTATATCTTGCTGCGGAATTATGCCGTCCGCAATACCTACAATATCAAAGGTTTCAGTACCTAAAAGACCAAGGCTTTCACGGCTATCACTACCTTTAAACTGGAGAGGAAGGACACCCATTCCGACGAGATTTGAACGGTGAATACGTTCAAAGCTTTCGACGATTACTGCTTTAACTCCAAGAAGGTTTGTGCCTTTAGCAGCCCAGTCACGTGATGATCCAGTTCCGTATTCCTTACCGCCAACTACGACTAGGGCCGTACCAGCATCCTGATATTTCATAGAGGCATCATATATGCTCATCTGCTCGCCTGTTGGTATATACGTTGTTATACCGCCTTCAGTGCCGGGAGCCATAAGGTTACGTAGTCTGACATTGGCAAATGTGCCACGCATCATCACTTGGTGATTACCACGTCGGGAGCCATATGAATTAAAGTCGATTCGCTCCACTCCATTTTCAGAGAGATACTTTCCTGCGGGGCTATCAGCTTTTATAGCACCGGCCGGTGAAATATGGTCGGTTGTTATACTGTCACCTAAAAGTGCAAGAAGGTTAGCACCTTTAATATCCGATATATTTATGGTTTCCATAGTCATGCCCTGAAAATAGGGAGGATGTTGAATATATGTGCTGCTATTGTCCCAGGCATAGGTCTCACCCTCAGGAAATTTGATAGCTTGCCATTGTTCTGTTCCAGAAAAAACGTCTTTGTACCGTTCTACAAACATTTCCCGGGTAAGCGATGCACGAATTGTTTCTTCAATTTCTGAGTTACTTGGCCATAGGTCTTTTAGGTAAACATCGTTTCCATTTTGATCCTGACCGAGAGGATCTTTGGTGATGTCAACCTGCAGGGAGCCAGCAATAGCATAAGCCACAACTAGTGGGGGCGAGGCAAGGTAAGATGTTTTAAGATCCTGACTTACGCGACCTTCAAAGTTACGATTTCCTGAAAGAACCGACGCACAAATCATTTCATTATCATTAATTGTGTCACGTAGTTCATCCGCAAGTGGACCAGAGTTACCAATGCATGTTGTGCATCCGTAACCGACAAGGTCGAATCCAAGAGCATCAAGGTGTGGGGTAAGGCCGGCTTTATCAAGGTAGTCTGTTACGACTTGTGATCCTGGAGCAAGTGAAGTTTTGACCCAAGGCTTTGACTTAAGACCAAGTTCATTTGCTTTCTTTGCTACTAAACCAGCAGCCATAAGAACGCTTGGGTTTGATGTGTTGGTACATGATGTAATCGCCGCAATCAGAACGTCACCATGATGAATTTTAAATTCTTTACCTTTAACAGTGTAGGCTTTCTCTTTTTCTTCACTTTTCCCACGCACTTCAAGAACTTCGTTAAAGGCATTAGTTGCATTACCTAATGATACGCGGTCTTGCGGTCGGCTTGGACCGGCAAGACTAGGTTCTACAGTCGAAAGATTCAACTCAAGACTAGAAGTGTATTCAGGGTCAGGCGTTGATGCATCACGCCACATACCCTGTTCTTTTGCATATGCCTCAACAAGAGCAAGGCTGTCGTCATCACGGCCGGTAAATTCAAGATATTCAAGTGTTGCAGCTGAAACAGGAAAGAAGCCACATGTTGCCCCATATTCGGGGGCCATATTTGCGATTGTTGCCTGGTCGGCAAGGGTCATTTCATCAAGACCATTCCCATAAAATTCAACAAATTTACCAACTACACCGTGTTTACGGAGCATTTCAACAACGGTAAGAACGATGTCGGTAGCAGTTATTCCCTCTTGGGTTTTACCAAGAAGCTTGAAGCCGACAACTTCTGGGATCAGCATTGATACTGGCTGGCCAAGCATTGCGGCCTCCGCCTCTATACCGCCAACACCCCAACCAAGAACTGCAAGCCCATTGACCATCGTTGTGTGACTGTCAGTGCCAACACAAGTATCAGGAAAGGCAACCGTTTTACCGTCAACGTTTGCTGTCCATACGGTTTTTGCAAGATACTCTAAGTTTACCTGATGGCAGATACCAGTGCCAGGCGGTACAGCGCTGAAATTGTCAAAGCTATTCTGGCCCCAACGTAGAAATTGATAACGTTCGTTGTTGCGAGACATTTCGAGATCTACATTTTTTTGAAACGCTTTGTTATCACCAAAATTATCAACCATTACACTGTGATCAATTACAAGATCAACGGGGCTAAGTGGATTTATTTGATCGGGGTTTCCACCAAGCTCTTGAACTGCGTTTCGCATGGCGGCAAGGTCGACTACGGCTGGAACGCCGGTGAAGTCTTGCATGAGAACGCGCGCTGGGCGGTACTGAATTTCACGATTCATGCGCTTTTCTTTTTGCCAGTCAATAATGGCCTTAATATCATCCGTTGAAACAGTAACCCCATCTTCATAGCGCAGAAGGTTTTCAAGTAACACTTTCATCGAGTATGGAAGGCGAGATATATCACCTAGTTTTTTTTCTACCTCAGATAAAGAATAATAATCATATTCTTTTTCGCCCACGTTAAGCGTGCGGCGCGTATTCAGGGTATCTTGACCTACAGTTGCCACTAGTAAACTCCTTGTATTTATTCGGATTTTTTTATATCGCATGTTTTGGCGTAAATTTATCTAAAACTCAAGAAAAAAGCGCCTTTTTGGTGGTCATAAAAGTTAATTATTTTTTAAAATAAGGCGCTCCTGCCTTTGACTGCCTGAAAAAGACCTTATTCTTGCCAAAAAAATGCCAAAAATTTGTTCAATATTTATTTTCATAACATTGCTAAAATTGTGAGGAGTAAATATTATGATTCTAGAACAAAAAACAAAAAGCGTATTAATTAGGAGTTTTTTAAACGGTAAAAATCTTCTGATAAGCTTGATGGTTGCAACCTTTTATGTGTTTGCGTCTGGTGCAAAAGGCGGTTTAGAAAGCAATGAATTGATATCAATTTTAGTTGGTACTAGCTTTTTTACAATTGCATCTGGAATTCTTATATGGGCCCGCGATATTTCAAAAAAGTTTTATAGCTAAACTGAGGGCTTCTCAGCACGCCTATATACTGCTATAGCTTTTTAGAAATAAAAGCTATAGCAGTAGGGTCAAGTGGAAAAAATAGATACCTTTTCAGTTTTAAATTTATCCATAAAGCGCGGAGACAGGTCAGTGCTTCGTGGTCTTGGCTTTAATCTAATATCGGGGTTGCTCTTAAAGTTAATTGGTCCCAATGGATCGGGAAAATCCACGCTTTTAAAAACACTTGCTGGCCTCATTGATATTGAAGAAGGTGACGTCTTATCAGATGGAATTTCTGTAATGGGCAACAGAGAGTGGATTGCTAGAAATATTTGCTACCTTAGCCACAAAAATGCTCTCAAATCTGAATTTACGGTGCTTGAAAATATTAAATTTTGGGCTGACTTATGGGGATGTCAAAATAAAATATTATACTCCCTCAACCAAATGGGTATCGACTACCTTAGAGATACGCCGGTTCGATACCTCTCATCTGGTCAAGCTCGACGCGTAGCTCTTGCGAGGTCACTTTGCCATCCTGCAGCTCTTTGGCTATACGACGAGCCTACTGTTGGTATTGATGATCAAGGGTTAGATTATTTATCAATTGCTATGGAAAAGCACTTGGCGGGTGGGGGCATGATTATTTGTGCAACGCACGATAATTTGAGAATTAAAGATGAGATGGTTAAAAATTTCGACGTTACAAAGTTTTCCGTATCGCTCTCTTCTTCGGGAGATGATTGGTCATGAATACCCATTTTTGGTCAGTCGTAAAACGCGACATTAAAATAGGTTGGCAGGGTGGCAGTACTAGTAGCATGGTTGTGGCATTCTTTATTATAGTGGTTACTCTTTTTCCACTTGGTGTTGGCCCTGAGCAGAGTGTTCTTGCTCGTATTGCTGTTGGAGTAATCTGGGTAGCGGCACTTCTTGCTTGTCTTCTTTCACTGGACAGAATTTTCCAGGCAGACTACGAAGACGGCACCCTTGATCAATACGCATTAAGTCGCTTGCCGCTCGAGCTTATAGTAATTGGAAAATCGCTTGCTCATTGGTTAACAACCTCACTCCCACTAATACTAATAACCCCCGTTCTTGCTGTACTTTTAAATATGAATGATGCGGCTCTTTTACCGTTGATTTATGCTATGCTGATTGGTACGCCAGCGCTCTCACTAATTGGTACTATCGGAGCTTCGCTCACCGTATCTCTAAAAAGAGGTGGTGTACTTCTATCTCTTCTAATATTGCCGCTTTATGTTCCAGTATTAATTTTTGGTGTGATGGCAGTAGATGCAGGGATTAGTGGTATTGGCAGCAATGCATCGCTTCTTTTTCTTGCGGCGGTCACCCTTTTTAGCTTTGCAATAACTCCTTGGGTTTCAGCTGCAGCCCTAAGGTTAGCTTTAGATTAATACAGTATTTTCTCCTTCCCCTTGACTGCATAAGGCTTCTTGTTGAAATTACTCTTTTAGATTACCAGGGTCAGTATCGTCGATCACTTTTTTAAGAAACTTAGGTAAATGTGGCCGCACGCGTTGAAGTTGCTGACCGATGAAGGGAACACGGCGACGAAGTCTTTGTATTCTGACCTTCACCCAAGAGCTTTCTGAAATGAGAAGGCTTAGCCCAACAAGGGCAAAAAACTGGCCGATAGGTAGGGGGGCTGGGGCGGTAATTACCCCAATAATAAACAACATACTGCCAGCAATAAGCTTTAGCGGTTTTCTAATTATTTTTAAGTGCATAGCATTAGGAACTCTTGGGGTTGGCTGATTTGGAAGTATGGATAATAAAGGTTAATAAAATAAAAAGGCTAAAAAGTGGCATCTATGTCGATTTTTTTGACTAATTCTTGATTATGAACCGCGAAAGGGATAAATCAGGGTTATGCATAAGTTAGCGAACCCAGCCCGTTTCTTACGGATCTCTAGAGCGATCATGCCATGGTGCTTTTTTGTCACTGTGACATCAATGGTTGTTGGCCTTTATTGGGGCCTTTTTATTGCTCCTGAAGATTACCAGATGGGCAGTGCTTACCGAATTATTTTTGTACATGTGCCGTCATCTTACATGTCGATTTTTTGTTATGGTTTTATGGCCGTAGCTAGTGCCGTCGGGATCATCTGGAAACATCCACTGGCAGATCAGTCTGCTCGGGCCGCTGCACCAATTGGAGCAATTTTTACAGTTCTTGCGCTATTTACTGGTAGTCTTTGGGGAAAACCTATGTGGGGCACATACTGGATTTGGGATGCGCGCTTGACATCAGAACTGGTTTTATTATTCCTTTATTTTGGATATATGGCGGTGTGGGGAGCCATCGATGATCGCGCAAAAGCAGCCCGAGTAGCTGCAATAGTAGCTCTTGTCGGCGCAGTTAATCTTCCAATTATTAAATTTTCTGTGGACTGGTGGAATACGCTTCATCAACCAGCCAGCATTATGAAAAGTGGTGGTGCAAGCATTCACCCTGACATGTTATGGCCATTATTAATATGTATAGTCGCCTTTAACTTTTATTTTGTCACCGTGTTGTTGGTGCGTATTGAGAGCCAAATTATCAATCGCCAGATTAGGGGGCTCCAGATTAGAATGGTGGAGGAGAAGGATGATGGGTGAATATGGAATTTTTGTCTGGCCGTGCTATGGTGCAGTCATAATTTTACTTGGAATTTACGGCTTTTCGAGTTGGAAAAATAAAAGAACCGATTTAAAAAAATATAATGAGCTGAAAGAAAAGCTCTCAATAAACGAATAATAGGATTAGCGCGTCATGGCGAATACTCGTGCTGGAAAACGTAAGACAAAAAGATTTTATTTACTCCTTACCTCAATGACCATTTTGCTCTTGGCGGTCGGACTTGTACTTACCGCCCTTCAAGACAGCATAAGTCTGTTTCTTGATCCATCTGACCTTGCAGAAAGTAATCTTTCTGATGGTCAACGTGTTCGCCTTGGTGGACTTGTTGTTGAAGAAAGTTTCTTTAAAGACGAGGACGGCCTCACTTACAGGTTTGATATTACTGATGGCAATGAAACGGTAAAGGTTATTTATAAGGGCTCCCTTCCTGACTTGTTTCGCGAAGGACAAGGTGTGGTTGTTGAGGGTGAGATTAATAATTCTGGACCTTTTTTTGCAACAGAGGTGCTGGCTAAACATGATGAAAATTATATGCCTAAGGAAGTAATTGAAAGTCTCAAGAAACGTGGTGTTTTTCAATATTCTGACGGGGAAGAAAATATATGATAGTTGAATCTGGGCATTATGCACTTATTTTGGCATGTACTTTATCGTTAGTGCAAGGAATCTTTCCGCTTTACGGTGCACTGACAGGACGTGGCCGCTTGATGAGACTATCGGCCCCGACTGCATATGGGCAATTTTTCTTTGTTAGTATAGCCTTTGGTGCATTAATGTATGCATTTATTGTTTCTGATTTCTCGGTAGTTAATGTAGCTAAAAATTCACACACGCTAAAACCGATGCTTTATAAAGTTTCAGCGACGTGGGGTAACCATGAAGGCTCAATTTTATTATGGGCGCTCATACTTGCCCTATATGGGGCAGCCGTTGCTTTTTTTGGCCGAAAATTACCAAAAACCTTATATGTTAAAGTTCTAAGCATCCAAGCATTGATTGGGCTGGGCTTTTATCTATTTTTACTTCTGACATCTAACCCATTTGAGCGCCTCTATCCATTCCCTATGGAAGGCAGTGGCCTTAATCCGCTATTGCAGGATCCTGGGCTAGCTTTTCATCCACCCCTTCTTTATCTCGGTTATGTGGGTCTTTCGGTCACATTTTCCTTCGCTGTTGGCGCGCTGATTGAGGGTCGTGTTGATGCGGCTTGGGCGCGTTGGGTTCGACCTTGGACCCTACTAGCGTGGTGTTTTCTTACTGCTGGGATTACGCTTGGATCATGGTGGGCTTACTATGAATTAGGGTGGGGCGGGTGGTGGTTTTGGGACCCAGTTGAAAACGCATCCTTTATGCCGTGGTTAGTGGCTACGGCGCTTCTTCATTCGGCAATTGTTGTGGAAAAACGTGATACACTTAAGGCTTGGACTATATTACTAGCTATCATTGCGTTTTCATTTAGCCTGCTTGGTACGTTCATTGTTCGAAGTGGTGTTTTGACATCCGTTCATGCATTTGCGACTGACCCTGAGCGCGGTGTTTTTATTCTCGCATTTCTTTTCCTAGTTATAGGAGGTAGCTTACTCCTCTTTGCACTTAGGGCTGATAAACTGCAAGCTGGTGGCTTGTTTGCACCCATTAGCAGAGAAAGCATGCTAGTAATTAATAATTTACTGCTTTCTGTAGCAGCGATGGTCGTAATGTTTGGTACTCTTTATCCACTTTTACGTGATGCCCTTACTGGTGATAAAATTACAGTGGGTCCGCCATTTTTTAACCTTGCATTTGGCTTTTTAATGATACCTCTTCTTTTGGTAATGGGCCTTGGCCCTTCTGCAAGTTGGAAACGGGCAGACCTGGCAGGTATAGTTTCAAGGCTTGGATTTGTATTTGCTACATCACTGGTTGCAGCGCTTGCCTTCTTTTATATGCTAGGTGGGGGTGAAATAATGGCAGCGGTTTGGCTTGGCCTTGGATTGTGGCTTATGGCGGCAACATTTTATGAATGGGCTGATAGAGTCAAACTCTTTAAGGTAAATGCTATGAAGCGGATAAGGCGTCAACCAAGAGCTTCTGTGGGGATGAGCTTTGGTCATCTTGGCCTTGCGATTGCGGTGCTGGGTATGGCCGGCTCTTCTTATTGGGGCACTGAGCAGCAAAAAATTATGGCTTATGGGGACGAAATTAATATCGGTGGCTATGATGTAAACTTTAGGGATACAAACGGTATTATTGGACCCAATTATACGGCGGTAAGGGGGGCGTTTGATATCAGAAAAAATGGTAAAATTGTGGCTACCCTGGAACCAGAAGCCCGTCTTTTTTCTACCCCTCCAATGCCAACAACGGAAGCTGCAATATACAGCACTCTTATGGGTGATTTATTTATAGTCATAGGGGAAGCTAATAATAAAACTTATGATCAATGGGCGGTGCGGCTATACTATAAGCCTTTGCAAACCTGGCTGTGGGGTGGTGTCGTAGTTATGGTTTTTGGAGGGTTTATTTCATTAAGTGATAGACGCTTTCGAATGGGTGCTGCAAAGAAAAAGATAAATTAGATGAAAAAATTTATCCCGTTCGCTATCTTTTGTTTTATTTCTCTGGCACTTTTTACTGGGCTTAGTTTAAACCCAGGTAATATTCCATCCGAACTAATTAATGATCCTATTCCTGAATTTTCGCTGCCAATAGTTGGTGGTGAAAGCCTTGGTTTTTCATCGACTGACGTAAAAGCCGAGGAAGAAGTCATCATTATTAACTTTTTTGCTTCATGGTGTGCCCCATGTTATGTGGAGCATCCGTTTTTGATGGAACTCAAAAATCAAGGCTATAAAATTTATGGTATCAGCTATAAGGATAAAGCTCGTGACACCAATCGCTTCATTAAAGAACAAGGTAATCCTTATTATAAAATAGCCGCTGATGAAGATGGTCGTGTCGCCATTAATTTTGGTGTTTACGGAGTGCCGGAAACTTATGTCATTCAAGACGGAATTATTCGTTACAAGCATGCGGGCCCCATTCACGAAATGGACTTTGAAGATAAGTTCTTGCCTATAATTAAAAGGATGGGGGAATGAGAGTTTTTTTAAGTATTACCTTATTTATATTTATAACATTTGCCGTGCATGCCGTTGGGGTTGATGAAAAGCAACTTGCTGACCCAGCTTCAGAGATAAGAGCCCAAGAAATTATGAAAAAACTACGATGTTTAGTTTGTCAAAACCAATCGATCGTTGACAGTGATGCTCCGCTTGCCAAAGACCTTCGTGAAATTGTTAGGGAAAGAATAACGGCAGGAGATACCGATGAAGAGGTCCTATTTTTTATGACCAAACGTTACGGTGTTTGGGTGCTCTTAAAACCCCCATTTGATAGGACGACGATAATTTTATGGTTATCGCCGGTACTTTTACTTCTTATTGGCTTTTTTGTTATTTACCGTAATCAATCGCAGAGAAAATCTTTAGCAGTCTCGCCACCACTTAATAAAGAAGAAGAAAAACGACTAAGAGTGCTGCTTGATGAAAGGGCTGATGATTGATGTACCTTATTCCCCTCATAATTTTTTGTTTTGTTGCCGTTCTTGTCCTGCTTATTCCTTATTACAAAAAGGCTGTGATGACAGAGCAAAGAAAGCCGGATATCTCAGTCTATACTGAACAACTAAAAGAGTTAGAAAATAATTTTAAACTTGACCTTTTGAGCGAAGTTGAAGCCAAAAGATCCCGTATAGAAATAGAAAGACGAATTTTATCAGCAGCATCAAATGAAGAAGGAGTAATTATAGAGGAGGCTCCAAATAGTTTGTTTACCATTTCTATGTTGATGTTTCTTTTGATGTCAATTGCACTTTATTCAGTGCTTGGGACGCCATCTATGCCGGATTACCCGAGAAGCCTTGCTGAAAAAGCGCGCTTGGAAGGAGATCAGGCAGAAGATTATAAAAACAAAATTAAACTTCGTGAACGTCTAGTCACTCAGCTTGCTAGCAAAGCCCCTGATATTGAGGGTCTTGTTTATCTTTCTCGTTTAGAAATGAGTTTAGGGAACTTTCAATCAGCGGCTAAAGCTCTTTATCAAGCTCAAGTTATTGATCCAAAAAGCTTTGACCTTCAACTTATGTATGGTGAAAGTCTAATTGTTGCGGCCAAGGAAAAAGTAACTCCGGCAGCTCTTGTTGTTTTGAATAAGGCTGCAAAAACACAACCGGCACATCCGGGCCCTAAGTATTATTTTGCGCTTGCAGATTATCAGGCAGGAGATATAGAGGTTGCCTATCGTAATTGGCTTGAAATAAGCAGAGGACTTGAAGAACAAAGTCCACTTAAGCCGCTGGTGGATTATTGGGCGGACAAAGCTGCGATGGAATTGGGTTTGGCTCAAGGCCTTCCTGAGACAAGAGCGCCATCAATCACTAGCGAACAAGTAGAGACAATTCAGAATATGGATGAGGGTGAACAGGCAGAACTTATTTATCAGATGGTGTTGCAGCTTGCGGATAAACAGACGCAAAACCCTGATAATATTGAGGGTTGGCTGCGTCTTTCACGAGCATATATGGTTCTTGGTCAAAAACCAGATGCTATTACTGCCATGAAGAGTGCTTTGACAAATGCACCAAAAGAACAACAAGAAATTATAAGGAAAGAACTAGAAAAATTAATTAAGTCACCTTAAAAGTTAAAAAAAGATTTATCAACAACACCCATATCTATATATCTTCAACTTCTTCTTCAATAACATGCTTCATAATTAAGGGCATTTGGGACATTGCAAAAATAAGGCTCAAGGGCATAAACACCCATATTTTGGCCCAGAGCCAGTCGGCATTTGAGTAATTTCGCCATATATATTCATTCAACATAGCAGCAAAAATAAAATATATTCCCCAGTTTCGGCTAATTTTCAACCAAGCGATTTCTTTAATTGGCGGAAGCCCAGCCTCAAACAAAGTTTTGATAAATGGTTTTCCGTAAGCATAACCCCCAAGCAATATACTAGAAAAAAGGAGGTAGACGATAGTTGGTTTTATTTTAATAAATATCTCACTATCAAAATAAATCGTGAGGCCGCCTAGAACGCTGATAAACCCAGCTGAAATCCAAAGCATGGGAGCTATTTTTTTGAGAAATATTTTTGAGCAAATCATGGATATAGGCATTGCAATCATAAATATTTTTGTTGCAGGTATTAATCCGCCAACCCCAGTTTCATCTGAAAAATGATTATTAGCATAGAAAAAAATAATCAGTGGTCCAAGCTCAATAAGAAGTTTTATAATTTGGTTCATCTTCTATTTTCCTTCTAATTTATGTCTACACCAACCAGCATCTTGGAAAAATCAGCTGCATCAAACGGCTGTAAATCGTCGATAGTTTCACCAACTCCAATGGCGTGTATAGGCAACCTAAACTTTTCAGCACATGCCACGAGTACCCCTCCGCGGGCAGTACCATCAAGTTTTGTCATAATAATTCCAGTTATACCTGCCATCTCAAGAAAGACTTCTGTTTGCAAAACAGCATTCTGGCCTGTAGTGGCATCTAAAATTAACACTGTATTGTGGGGTGCTGTTTGGTCAAATTTACTAATCACGCGGATAATTTTTTTAAGTTCATCCATTAGGTAGCCCTTATTTTGGAGCCTTCCTGCGGTATCAACCATTAAAATATCTGTATTGGTGTTACGGGCCTTTTCAATAGCATCGTAGATTAGCCCCGCAGCATCGCAACCTTCCTTACCAACCACGACTGGTATATTGTTACGTTGGCCCCAAATTTGGAGCTGTTGTGTTGCTGCAGCCCGGAAAGTATCCCCCGCGGCGAGCATCACCGATTTACCTTGGTTTTTAAATTGTTTAGCCATTTTACCAATTGTTGTCGTTTTTCCAGCACCATTGACACCTACCATAAGTATTACATGTGGAGTGTTTTCACCATTGACCTCGAGAGGTTTGGCTACATCCTCCATTATTTCGCCTATTTCCTCGGCAAGAGCTTGCTGGACTTCTTCAGCTGATATGGATTTATCAAAGCGGTTCTTTGCTAGTCGTTCACAGACCCTAGCGCTTACGGCTACGCCAAGGTCAGACATAATAAGTAGATCCTCCAGCTCTTCGAGCGTTGATGCGTCCAACCTCTTTTTAGTGAAAATTCCTGTAATGCCCTCCGTTAGAGCACTTGAACTTTTTTTCAATCCTTGCTTTAGTCTACTAAACCAACCCAGTTTTTGTTTTTTCTCCGTCATTGAATAATTTCCGCAATGAGTATGCCGCCTTGAAAGTTCGTTACCCGAGCTTTTGCAATATCTCCTATGGCGTGAATACCAATTAATTTTATTGGTGCAAAATGCTCGGTATGCCCGATAGAGATTTGTTCATCTTTCATGTTTTTCTCAATTAAGATGCTTACTATCTTGCCGACAGTTTTTTTAAGAACTTGATTTACTTTTTTTTCACCCAACACCCGCAATCTCGCTGCACGCTCTTTGCGGATACTTCGTTCAAGCTGTGGCATTTTTGCTGCCGGAGTTCCGTCGCGTTCTGAATAGGGAAACACATGGAGGTAGGTGAGATTGCAATCCTCTACCAAACGCATCGAATTTTCAAACATTTCCTCTGTTTCGGTTGGAAACCCAGCAATAATATCAGCACCAAAAACTACATCTGGGCGAGCTTTAAGTACAGTGTTGCAAAACTCAATCGAGTCTTCGCGAGTGTGTCTTCGTTTCATACGTTTGAGAATCATATTATCGCCAGCTTGCAGTGACAGGTGAAGGTGCGGCATCATGCGTTGATCATTAGTAATAATTTCGAATAGAGCTTCATCGGTTTCAATACTATCTATTGAGCTGAGCCGC
Organism: Kordiimonadaceae bacterium; assembly: GCA_018675425.1. GTDB lineage: Bacteria > Pseudomonadota > Alphaproteobacteria > Sphingomonadales > Emcibacteraceae > Pseudemcibacter. Next base: position 54,106 of record JABGYD010000008.1, on the reverse strand, counting down.
AGGCGTTGCAGGTCGGGAACCCTCTTGAGGATCTGTTGACATAGAGTTCCAAGTGTAGGATTACCGGGAAGATCGGGTCCGTAAGAAGTAATGTCTACGCCGGTGATAATAACTTCTTTATAGCCATTATCTACTAACTTTTGAATTTGAGCGACTACCTCGCCGGCAGGAACAGAGCGACTATTGCCTCGGCCGTAGGGAATAATACAAAAAGTACAACGGTGATCACAACCGTTTTGTACCTGAACAAAAGCTCGTGAGCGTTCTTCAAAACCATCAATTAAATGTGGCGCAGTTTTTTTTATGGACATGATATCATTTACAGCAACGCGCTCTGACGTAGAAACTCCAAAATCTTCATAACTTTGTACATTTAGTTTTTCTTCATTACCAAAGACCTGATCGACCTCCGCCATGTTTGAAAATTGTTGAGGATCAATTTGCGCAGCACACCCCGTAACGATGATACTTGCATCAGGATTATTGCGGCGAGTGCGTCGGATCGACTGTTTTGCCTGACGGGTTGCCTCTGCTGTAACCGCACAAGTATTAAAAATAAACGCATTAGTAAGCCGCGCATTTTCTGCGTGTTCTTTAATAATTTCAGATTCATAAATATTTAGCCTGCAGCCGAACGTGACGACTTTCGCTTTATTGTTTTTCATAGATTACTATATGGGCCGATTCTTTAAAAATTCCAACCATTATCCAAAAATAATTGGCACCAACGTATAACTTATTCCAGTTACAACGAAGATAGCAAAAAGATTCAGTTTGAAACCAGCGCCCGCCATTTGGGGAATGGTGGCCTCACCACTGGAAAATACAACTGCATTTGGTCCGGTTGCCACAGGGAGCATAAATGCACAACTAGCGGATATTGCAAGAGGCACAAATAAAATCATAGGGTCAAGTCCGGAAGCTACAGCAAGAGCTCCCATTATAGGAAGTAAGGTTGCTGTTGTGGCGGTGTTGCTTGTAAGCTCGGTGAGAAAAACTACGATTGTAACAAGAATAAATATTGTAACTATAAGATCAAAAACAGCAATTGCAGCCAGTTCATTTCCTATCCAAACTGCTAAACCGCTTGATTGAACAGCTGCTGCTAGGCTCAAACCACCACCGAAAAGAAGTAGAACTCCCCAAGGAAGTTTTTCAGCTGTTTTCCAATCTAATAGGCGACTTTTATTAACTTTATTAACGCCAGAAGGTATTATGAAAATAATAATTGCACCCGCGATCGCAATTAGCGTATCACTGAGCCAAAGAAAAATCTCCAGATTTTTTTGTATGGGCGTTCTAAATACCCAAGCACAGGCCACAAAGAAAAACATTAAGGCCATTCTTTTTTCGGGTAGGGACATTGGGCCCATTTCGTCTAGCTTGCTTTGTAACAGGTCGTGTGCCAGAGAATTATCAGTCAAATCAAAAGGGTGTGCCCATTTTGTCAGCACAAGGCATGCAATTGGCAGCATGACAAGCACTGTAGGTATTCCTATGAACATCCAAGATAAAAAACTTACGTCAATATCGTAGTTTGTCTTCATAAAGGCTATCACAAGCAGATTAGGGGGCGTGCCAATGGGTGTTCCAAAGCCGCCAATATTGGCACCATAGGCAATGCCAAGTACTAAACAAAGAATAAACCCAAGTGTTTTCTCATTTTTTTCCTTAACGATTTCATTTGCCATTGAAAGCGCAATTGGGATCATCATTAGAGAGCTTGCTGTATTGCTAATCCACATAGAGATCATTGCTGTGACAGCCATGAAGCCGGCAATAAGGGCCGTTGGGTTGTTGCCAACTCTCACCAAGACCATCAGCGCTATTCGTCGATGCAGGTTCCATTTGGTAAGCCCTGTTGCCATAATAAATCCACCCAAAAGTAAAAATATAGTTGGGGCTGCATAAGGAGTTGTAGCTGCGGCAATGGAAGATACTCCGAGCATAGGAAATAAAACAACTGGCAAGAGCGATGTAACGGGCACTGGGATCGCTTCTGTGGACCACCAATATGCGAGTAAAACAGTGACTGCGGCAACATCCCAAGCATTTTCGCTCATAGTTGAGGGAGCAGGTATTAACATCATTGTTAAAAAAATAACCACACCTAAAAAAATGTTGAAATTTCCAACATGGATTTTATTCATTTATTCCATGACCTTCTTTTAGATTTGCAAAATTAATACATGTGTAGGACGACACTGAACATTATCCGGGAAGTTTTAGGTGAGATTGTGAATTTATCTGAACCATCAAGATAAAAGTCACTACCGACTTTTGACTTCGTATACTCACCTCTAAGCGATATATTTTCATATACGGCTACTTCTACTCCTGCGCCATACCGTAGGCTAGTCAGACGTTGATTGTAGCTTAAACCATCAGTGGGCTTGCTTCGTTCGTCGATACCGTGAGATTTCATATTTGCACCAGAGTAACCGAACATGCCAAATATAAGGGCGTTTTCTGTTAGATGAAACCCTGCTCGAACATTAAGTTCAAAAGTGTTGCTCTGCGAAAATTTAATTGTATTTGTGCCATTGCTTAATATAGTATTGCCTTTATCAACTATAAACCCAGCTTCAGCGCTGGTATAAACTGGACCATAGTTTAAACCATAGCCTGCGAATATACCGCCACCATAACTATTTTTGGATTTGGCACTTGTAGAGGAACCGAAGAGGCTCGGCTTATCAGCAGTGCTAACAATAGTATTGGCAATCGTTGATGAAAAAGTAGATTTTGATGTTGTAACGCCTAAATATGGTCCCTCAAAGGGGCTACCATCAACGCCAGCAAAAGCTTGAAGGGGTCCAACAGAAATAAATAACATTACCTGTATAAAAACTAAAAATTTAATCCGATTAAGTGTCATTTTTTATTGATCCAATAGTGAGTATTCTTTCAAATTTAAGGAAACTTATTGCATTTTTTAAAGAATGCGTAAACAAGAACTTGACTCTTCTCTCAAATACTCATATTTTCCCTCCATTACCAATGGATGTTGAATAGCATGTGTCCAAGGATGCCCACCAGTCAGCGAAGGTTCGCCCACTGGTGTGCTTTTGTTATTAAAATTCATTCGAAAATTTTTGAAGTAACTGGATTAAGTAAGCGATATGTTTGATAGTTTAAGTGATAAACTAGGCGGTATATTTGATAACCTGAAAAGACGTGGTGCACTAAGTGACACCCACGTTGACACCGCTATGCGTGAGGTTCGTCTTGCTTTATTAGAGGCTGATGTTGCACTGCCCGTTGTTAAAGACTTTATTGCTAAAGTAAAAAAAGCTGCTGTCGGACAAGAAGTTGTTAAATCTGTGACGCCAGGTCAAATGGTAGTCAAGATAGTCAATGATCAATTGGTTGAGATGCTGGGCGGGGATGCTAAGACCATTGATTTAAATGCTCCGGCACCTGTTCCCATACTGGTAGTGGGTCTTCAGGGTTCGGGTAAAACAACGTCCACTGCTAAAATTGCAAAACGACTGAAGGTTAAGGAGCGCAAAAAAGTACTTTTGGCCTCCCTTGATGTTCAACGCCCGGCTGCCATGGAACAACTGGAAATCCTAGGAAAGCAAATAGATGTCCAAACATTGCCAATTATTAAAGGTCAAACGCCAGTAGACATTGCGAAGCGTGCTATGACCGCTGCAAAGCTTCAGGGGTTTGATGTAGTGATGCTTGATACCGCAGGTCGACTTCATGTTGATCAGGCACTTATGGCTGAAGTCTCGGCAGTCAAAAACGCTGTAAATCCTCACGAAACACTTTTGGTAGTTGATGCACTTACTGGTCAGGACGCAGTTAATGTTGCAGAACAATTTGGGGGTCAAATTGGTGTGACTGGTGTGGTTCTGACCCGTATGGATGGTGATGGACGCGGTGGTGCTGCTCTAAGTATGCGTGCGGTAACAGGTAAGCCGATCAAACTTGTTGGCGTTGGTGAGAAGATCGACGACCTTGAAGAGTTTCATCCTGAGCGTGTGGCTAGCCGAATTCTTGGTATGGGAGATGTTGTTTCACTTGTTGAAAAGGCGTCTGAAACCATTGAGGCTGAAGATGCGGAACGCATGATGAAAAAAATGAAGAAGGGTATGTTTGACTTTGATGATCTGCGTTCCCAACTTCAACAAATGAAAAAAATTGGTGGTATGGGTAGTATTCTCGGTATGCTTCCAGGACTTGGTAAAATGCAAAAGCAAATGGCCTCTGCTAATTTAGATGATAAAGTTTTATTGCGGCAAGAAGCTATTATCAACAGTATGACACCAACTGAGCGTACGCGACCTAAGTTGATGAACGCTTCCCGAAAAAAGAGGATTGCAGCAGGCTCAGGAACGTCCGTTCAGGACGTTAATAAACTCATGAAAATGCAAAAACAAATGTCAACTATGATGAAAAAATTAGGTAAGAAAGGTGGGCGTATGCCTCTCCCCGGAGCTATGCCACCAGGAATGGAAGGCTTGCTTCCAAAATAATAAGCAAACAATCTTAATATGAATTAATCAAATTAAATAAACTGAAGGAAAAATAAAATGGCTGTTAAAATTAGACTGGCACGCGGCGGTGCTAAAAAACGTCCTTACTATCGAGTTGTAGTAGCGGATTCTCGCTCCCCGCGTGATGGTAAATATATTGAAAAAGTAGGAACGCATAACCCATTGCTTCCGAAAGACCATCCTGACCGTATCAAGCTTGATATTGAGCGCATTGAACATTGGCTTGGTCAGGGTGCAAAACCATCCGACCGTGTTGCAAGGTTTCTTGATGCCGCTGGTGTATTGAAACGCGATGCGCGTACCAATCCTAATAAAGGTAAGCCTGGCACAAAAGCACTCGAGCGTATTGAAGAGCAAAAAGAAAAAGCAGAAAATGCTATTACCGCTGCTGCAGAGGCTAAAGAAGCTGCGAAAGCTGCTGCTAAAGCTTCCGCTGAAGCAGAAGAAGCTGCTAAAGTTGCTGCTAAAGAAGCTGCTGAAGCTCCCGCTGCTGAAGCCTCAGCTGAAGAAGTTGTCGTTGATGAAGCTCCTACCGCTGAAGAAGAAAAGAAAGATGAAAAAGCTTAAAAACTATGAACGCATTAACTCCATTAAATAAATGCACTAATAATCTTGAGGACCTTATTTGTATAGGTGCGATTTTTGGTGCGGCTGGCCTAAGGGGTGCTGTTCGACTTAAGGTTTTTACCGAAGATATAAAATCTATATCAAAATATGGTCCTGTTACAATAATAGGGTCTGAATTTCCACAAGGTAAAAAATTCGATTTAAAAATTCTTCATAATGTAAAAGATGGTGTTGCTGTTCAGCTCAAAAATGTTGTTGATCGTAATCAGGCGGATTCTTTAAAGGGGTCAAAACTTTATATTGAAAGATCGGCCCTACCAGAAATTGAAGATGAGAGGGATTTTTATTTTGAGGATATGATCGGACTGTTGGTCAAGGACAAACAAGATGATTTATTTGGTAGGGTGGATGGAGTTTTTAACTTTGGTGCTGGCGATATTGTTGAGGTTAAGCTTTCAAAAGAAAAAGGGAAACGCATGTATCCTTTTTCAGATAATGTTGTTCCAGAGGTAAATATCGAGGAAGGGTATATCGTTATCGACCGTGATGCCTTCAATGATACGCCCGAAGATTTTGAAGTAGATCAAGAAGGATAGGAAGAATGTGGCAGGCACAGATTTTAACTCTTTTTCCTGAAATGTTTCCTGGACCGCTTGGTCTCTCCTTGGCGGGTAAGGCGTTAGAGAATAAAATTTGGGGTATGGATGTGATGCAAATTCGCGACCATGCTAGGGATAAACATCGTAGCGTTGATGATACTCCGGCTGGTGGTGGACCTGGAATGGTGATGCGGGCAGATGTTATGGGTCATGCAATTGACAGGGCTATAGAAAAAAGGCCTAAAGGCACATCCAATGAAGATTGGCCGCTTATTTATTTGTCACCACGGGGCAAAACTATGGATCAAAAAATGGTTCATAGTTTTGTAAAAAACCAAGGAATAACTCTTATTTGCGGTAGGTTTGAAGGTCTCGATGAGCGAGTATTGAAAAAGCGAAATGTGCAGGAGATTTCTCTTGGTGATTTTGTTCTTTCTGGTGGAGAAATAGCAGCTCTGATGCTTATAGACGCTGTGGTGCGGCTTATTCCTGGTGTTATTGGAGAGCCGGATACGTTATTAGAAGAAAGTTTTACCAGTGGGTTACTTGAGTATCCACAATATACCCGACCACAAGAGTGGGAGGGTGAAAAAATACCTAATGTCTTGACGTCAGGGCATCATGAAAAAATTAAAGAATGGCGTAAGTTAAAGTCAGAAGAACTAACCAAAGACAGGCGTCCAGACCTTTGGAATAAATTTAGTTATAAGAAAAGTGACGATTGATATTGAATTATGGCTCAAACTTGTTTAAAAGAGCCGCCGTACAAGGAAAAAATATTATGAATATGATTGAAAAAATTGAAAAAGAGCAAATGGCTCAACTCACTGAAGGTAAAACCATCCCTGAGTTTGCCCCTGGCGATACAATTAAAGTTAATGTGAAGGTTGTTGAAGGGGAACGTGAGCGTATCCAGGCCTACGAAGGCGTGTGTATTGCTCGTTCTAACCGTGCCCTTAATTCTTCCTTCACTGTACGAAAAATTTCTTACGGGGAAGGTGTTGAACGCGTCTTCCCGCTTTACTCACCAAATGTTGATAGCATAGAAGTGATTCGTCGTGGCCGTGTTCGTAGAGCGAAACTTTACTACCTTCGTGGCCTGCGCGGTAAAAAAGCTCGTATTGCTGAAAAAACAGACTGGCATAAGAAGTCTGTGAATTAAGACCTCTTCGTCTAAATAATTTCGAGGCTTTATTATAAGCGCCTCTAGTAAAGTGAGGCTCGGGTAACGGGGCCTCACTTTTTGCTTTTTGGGATATTATAAGAAAAAATGGGGATAATGATGACAAGTCCGCGTACATTATATGATAAAATCTGGGATAGCCATGTTGTTGAAGAACAACAGAGTGGCAACAGCTTGATATATATTGATCGTCACATTATTCATGAAGTCACTAGCCCTCAAGCTTTTGAGGGCCTGCGAACTGCTGGCCGCAGTTTGCGTCGTGTGGAAACTATTCTAGCTGTTCCTGATCATAATGTACCTACTACAGCTGACCGAGAAACCCGAGTTGATAGCATTGAAAGCAAAACGCAGCTTGATGCGCTTGAGCGTAATTGCAAAGAATTTAACGTTGATTATATTCCAATGATGGACGCCCGTCAGGGTATTGTTCATATTGTTGGCCCAGAACAAGGCTTTACACTTCCGGGAACGACATTGGTCTGTGGTGATAGTCACACATCAACCCACGGTGCCTTCGGTGCTCTAGCGTTTGGAATTGGAACGTCAGAAGTTGAACACGTGATGGCAACCCAAACACTTATTCTTAAACGTTCAAAAAATTTACGTATCGATGTCAGCGGTCCACTTGGTTCTGGTGTGACAGCAAAAGATGTTGCTCTTGCTGTAATAGGAAAGATTGGTACGGCTGGAGGCACGGGGTCAGTAATTGAATTTACTGGATCAACTTTTACCAACCTATCTATGGAAGGTCGTATGACTGTTTGTAATATGGCTATCGAAGGGGGTGCCCGCGCAGGACTTATCGCGCCAGATGATAAAACCTATGATTATATTAAAGGTAAACCAAAGGCTCCAAAAGAAGCTGAATTTGAAGTAGCCGTTAAATATTGGAATAGTTTAAAGTCTGACCCTGAAGCCAAATATGATAATGAAGTATTTATTAATGCGTTTGATATAGTCCCACAAGTCACCTGGGGCACTAGTCCCGAGGATGTTTTACCAATTACTGGTATAATTCCTGATCCTATGAATTTTAAGGGTCTCGATAAAAAAGCGTCTATTAAACGTGCGCTTGATTATATGGGACTTAAGCCAGGTACAAAGCTTACAGATATTAAAGTAGATAAAGTTTTTATTGGATCCTGTACAAATGGACGCATTGAAGACATGCGCGCCGTCGCGGCCGTTGTTAAAGGGCGTAGAATTGTTGTCCAGGCGCTCATTGTACCCGGAAGTGGGTTAGTTAAATTGCAAGCTGAACATGAAGGACTTGATCAAATTTTTATTGATGCTGGATTTGAATGGCGTGAACCTGGATGTTCAATGTGCCTCGCTATGAATGCAGATAAAATTCTACCGCAGGAGCGTTGTGCCTCGACGTCGAACCGTAATTTTGAAGGTCGTCAGGGCCCAAAAAGTCGTACTCATTTAGTTAGCCCAGCTATGGCAGCTGCGGCGGCCCTCAGGGGTTACCTTACTGATATTAGGGAGCTTTGATATGGATAAATTTACAAAAATTAGCTCAGTGGCGGCCCCACTTCCAATCACCAATATTGATACGGATATGATTATACCGCAAAATTTTCTTCGTACTATTGAAAGAACTGGACTTGGAAAACATGCCTTTTCTAATATTAGGTATAATGATGATGGCTCGGAACAGAAAAATTTTATACTAAATCAGCCTGCTTATCGTAGAGCACAAATCTTAATTGCGGGGGAAAATTTTGGGTGCGGGTCAAGCCGTGAGCATGCCCCGTGGGCTTTAACTGATTTTGGTCTTAGATGTATTATTGCCCCCAGCTTTGCTGACATTTTTTATGGTAATAGTTTTAAAAATGGCTTACTGCCTATCAAACTGCCCCAGGACATTATTGATAGTTTGATAAAGGACGCAGAACGTGGCGCAAATGCGGTATTTACGGTGGATCTAGAAAACCTTGAAATTACCCGTCCGGATGGGGAAGTGATAGGTTTTGAAATTGATCCTTTTCGTCAACACTGCCTTGTAAACGGTCTTGATGATATTGGTTTGACTATGGAGAGGGGGGAAAAAATTTCTGCGTTTGAAAAAGAACAAAAAATTCAACAACCCTGGTTGTATAAATAAGAAGAGAAAAGTAATGAGCAAAAAACATAGTATGTTAATTTTGTCCGGAGATGGTATCGGCCCTGAAGTAATGGTTGAAGTAAAAAAAGTCATTGCATGGTTCAGCACTAATACAGGCCTGGAATTCGATATCTCAGAAGATCATGTAGGTGGTCGAGCCTATGACGATTATGGCGTCCCCCTGAGCGAGGATGCTCTTGCTAAAGCTAAGCTAGTGGATGCTGTGATGTTCGGAGCCGTTGGTGGCTCTAAATGGGATGGAGTGGATTATGACAAGCGTCCCGAAGCCGGCCTTCTGACGCTACGTAAAGAACTTAATCTTTTTGCCAATCTGCGCCCAGCAATGTGTTTTGAACCACTTGTTGATGCTTCCAGCCTTAAACCAGAGCTGGTAAGTGGTCTCGACATTATGATTGTCCGCGAACTCACTGGGGGGGTTTATTTCGGTGAGCCACGTGGTATCACAAACTTAGGTAATGGCCAGCGTCGTGGCGTTAATACACAGGTTTATGAAACTTATGAAATTCATCGTATTGCTCATGTGGCATTTGAGCTTGCAAAAAAAAGAAATGGTCTTGTGACATCATCTGAAAAATCCAATGTTATGGAAAGTGGACTCCTTTGGCGAGAAGAGCTTGAGGTTATTGCAAAAGACTATCCCAATGTTCGCCTTGAACACATGCTTGCCGATAATTGTGGAATGCAATTAGTTCGTGCACCTAAACAATTTGACGTTATTGTCACGGATAATTTATTTGGTGATATGCTCAGTGATGTTGCAGCAATGCTAACAGGCTCTCTCGGCATGTTGCCATCAGCATCACTTGGTGAAGTTGGTATGGGTGCTCTTTACGAACCCGTCCACGGCAGTGCGCCGGATATTGCTGGAAAAGGTATAGCAAACCCAATAGCGACTATTCTGAGTTTTGCTATGGCACTTCGATACACATACGACGAACCGAGCGCAGCTGATTTGGTTGAGGGTGCTATTAATGAGGTGCTAGCAAATAATTATCGTACGGCAGATATTGACCAGTCAGGAATGAAACTTGTATCCACAAGCGAAATGGGAAACCATATTGTAGATGCCTTGGATAAACTAAGTAATTAAATAAATAAGACTGGAGATAGTAATGTCCTATAAAGTGGCCGTTGTTGGCGCAACTGGTAATGTTGGCCGTGAAATATTGAACATATTGCATGAGCGTCAATTCCCTTACTCAGATATTGTAGCACTTGCGTCACGTCGCTCAGTTGGTTCTGAAGTAACTTTTGGTGATACGACGATCAAATGTAAATGCCTCGATGACTATGACTTTAAGGATACTGATATTGCACTTATGTCTGCTGGGGGTGCTATTTCTAAAGAATGGGCCGAAAAAATTGCTAAAACGGGGTGCGTTGTTATAGATAATAGCTCCTACTTTCGTATGGATCCTGACGTACCTTTAATCGTGCCAGAAGTAAACCCGGGTGCGCTTGGAGGCTATATTAAAAAGAATATTATAGCCAATCCCAACTGCTCTACGGCACAAATGGTGGTAGCGCTTAAACCACTTCACGATGCTGTTAAAATTAAACGCTGCGTAGTCTCAACTTACCAGTCAGTATCTGGAAGTGGTAAAGCTGCCATGGAGGAGCTATGGACACAAACTCGAGCTATTTTTGTTAATGATCCTGTTGAGACTAATATTTATCCAAAACAGATAGCGTTTAATGTTATACCGCATATTGATATTTTCATGAAAAATGGAGATACTAAAGAAGAATGGAAGATGGTTGCTGAAACCGGAAAAATTTTGGATCCAGATATCCGTGTTACTGCTACATGTGTTCGCGTCCCGGTCTTTGTGAGCCATAGTGAGAGTATCAATCTTGAGTTTGAAAGGGATATAACTGTTGCCCGAGCTCGTGACATTCTTCGTGAAGCGCCAGGTATTATGGTTATTGATAAACGTGAAGATGGTGGATATATCACTCCTGTTGATGCTACAGGTGAGTTCGCTACATACATCAGTCGTATCCGTAAAGACGAAACCGTCAAGCACGGCCTAAATCTTTGGTGTGTATCCGATAATCTCTTAAAAGGTGCAGCGCTCAACGCTGTTCAAATTGCAGAACTTCTATGTAGAGATCATCTAAAGAAGGGTTAAAAAACAAAGTTACTTATTTACTTTTTAATGGCTTGTTCAAGTTAGTTTAGTAAAGATTGAAATAAAGAAGGCCAGCTACGAGGCCGGCCTTCTTTATTAAAAAGTATTTTATCCTTGTCTTGCAACCATCATTTTTTTGATTTCTGCAATTGCCTTAGCTGGATTTAGCCCTTTAGGACAGGCGTTAGCACAGTTCATAATTGTGTGACAACGGTATAGGCGAAAGCTATCTTCGAGATTATCTAGGCGTTCTCCAGTATTTTCATCACGTGTGTCTACGAGCCACCTATAGGCCTGAAGTAATACTGCAGGGCCCAGGTATTTATCACTGTTCCACCAATAACTTGGGCATGATGCAGAACAGCAAGCGCAAAGTACACACTCGTATAGTCCGTCGATCTTAAGCCTATCTTCCGGACTTTGCAGTCGTTCAGTACCAGATGGGGCAGGCGTTTGTGTTTGCATCCATGGTTTAATGGAAGCATATTGGGCATAAAAATTGGTTAGATCTGGAACTAGATCTTTGACTACGTCCATATGCGGAAGGGGGAAGATGTTCACATCACCCTTGTATGAGGCCATATCAATGGTACAGGCAAGTGTATTTTTACCACCAATGTTCATAGCACAAGATCCGCAAACGCCTTCACGGCATGAGCGGCGGAAGGTAAGCGTTGGATCAATTTCATTTTTAATTTTAATAAGAGCATCAAGCACCATTGGGCCGCATTTATCTAAATCAATTTCATAGGTATCAATCCGCGGATTTTCCCCGTCATCTTCGTTCCAACGATAAATATTAAACCGTTTAACTCTCGTAATGTCACTGTCGGAAGCCCAAACTTTCCCCTTTTTATAGGTGGAATTCTTAGGGAGTTTAAATTCTGCCATTTTTTTCTACCTTCTCTTAGTAAACACGGGGCTTTGGTTTAATATAGTCTATTTCATCGGTCAAAGTATATTCATGAACCGGACGATAGGTAATATCAACTTTACCGTCTTTAAGGTGAGCAATTGTATGCTTCATCCACTCTTTATCATTTCTATCTGAAAAATTTTCATGCATGTGTGCACCTCGACTTTCCTTGCGATTGGCAGCAGAATGCATAGTGACTTGAGCTTGGCCTAATAGATTTTCAAGTTCCATTGCTTCAATTAGATCACTATTCCAAACTAAGGAGCGATCAAAGGTTTTAATATCAGGCAGAAGGTTTGCTATCTCATCAATTTTCACTTTACCTTCTTCGAGAATTTCTTCTGTTCTAAATACGGCGCAATTTCCTTGCATAGTCCGTTGCATCTTATCACGTATTGTAGCAGTAGAAACTGCACCGTCTGCATAACGAAGACGATCAAGACGCGAAAGTGCCATGTCGGCGTGATCATCTGCAAGCTTAGGGTGGGGCTCTCCAGCCTTAACAACATCTGCCACTCGGTGCGCAGCCGCACGACCAAAAACCACAAGATCTATAAGCGAGTTTGAACCAAGGCGGTTCGCTCCATGAACAGATACGCAGGCAGCCTCCCCAATGGACATAAGGCCAGGAACAATACGGTCCGGGTTATCGGAGGATGGATTGAGTACTTCACCATGATAATTAGTTGGGATACCCCCCATATTATAATGAACTGTTGGAAGAACAGGAATAGGTTCTTTGTTGACATCAACTCCTGCGAAAATTTTTGCAGACTCTGAAATTCCAGGTAAGCGTTCTGCAAGGATATCAGCATCGAGATGATCAAGGTGAAGATAAATATGATCACCATCTTGGCCAACACCACGACCTTCGCGTATTTCAGATGACATTGAACGTGATACCACGTCGCGTGAGGCTAGGTCTTTTGCTGACGGAGCGTAACGCTCCATAAAACGTTCACCTTCTGAATTTACAAGATAACCACCTTCACCGCGTGCACCCTCTGTAATCAACACCCCGGCTCCATAAACGCCGGTCGGATGAAATTGTACAAATTCAAGGTCTTGGAGCGGAAGGCCGGCACGCTGTACCATACCGCCACCATCACCTGTGCAGGTGTGAGCGGAGGTTGCAGAAAAATATGCCCGGCCATAACCTCCCGTTGCCAGTGTTGTTGAATGAGCGCGAAAACGATGAAGTTTACCTGTGTTCATATCTAGAGCAATTACACCGCGACATTCTCCATTTTCCATGATGAGGTCGATGGCAAAATACTCAACGTAAAAATCTGTATCATACTTAAGCGACTGCTGGTAGAGCGAATGAAGCATAGCATGGCCCGTACGGTCTGCTGCTGCACATGTTCTTTGTGCAGCAGGCCCCTCTCCAAACTCGGTAGTCATACCGCCGAAAGGACGCTGATATATGCGGCCTTCTTCGGTGCGGCTGAACGGGACGCCAAAATGCTCAAGCTCATAAACTGCTTTAGGTGCCTCACGCACCATATATTCAATAGCGTCCTGATCGCCAAGCCAGTCAGACCCTTTGACAGTATCATACATATGCCATTGCCACTTATCTGGACCCATATTACCAAGTGAAGCTGCAATTCCACCCTGCGCCGCAACAGTATGAGATCTTGTTGGAAAAACTTTTGAAATACAAGCAGTTTTAAGCCCACTTTCTGCGATGCCCATAGCGGCACGAAGTCCAGCGCCGCCGGCACCAACCACTATTGCGTCATAGACATGATCTTCTATTTCGTATGAATTACTCATGTGAATTAACCTTTAAAGCGCAATTTTTAATATGGAAAAACCAGCAGTGGTGCCAACCGCAACACAGCTAAATGTAACAAGCATCTGAAGAAAAACTTTTGATCCTTCTGAATGAATATAATCTTCAATTATAACCTGGAGCCCAAGCTTTAAATGATAAATACCAGTAGTGACGAATAAAAGCATAAGTACCGCAACGATCGGAGAATTCATCCAATTAATAACCACCTCATAATCAGCCCGGGTCATTTGTACAATACTTGACACAAACCAAATTGTTAATGGGACCAAGGCGACTGCAGATACTTTTTGCATCCACCAGTGATGTGTCCCGTTCTTTGCAGAACCAAGACCGCGTACTTTTCCCAAAGGAGAGCGCAAACTCATATCATACCTCCAATATCATACCATAGCCGATGACCCATGAAAGGGCCGTCAGAAAGACTGAAAAAAACAGTACCATTTTACTGGAACGCCGAGAGTCTCCAAGATCAAAACCTTTACCCATGTCCCAAAATAAGTGACGAATACCATTACACATGTGGAGCATCAGGGAAAACGTAAAAGCAAACAAAAATACTTTACCAGTTATACTGCTCATTACTGTACGAAATTGATCATATGCGTCCGGGCCTGTGGCTATGGCAATAATCCACCATGTTATAAGAAGAGCGCCACCGCCTAGGGCTACTCCGGTCGCCCTATGAAAAATGGATAATGCCATTTCCAGACTCCATGAATATACCTGCAGATGTGGAGACAATGGCCTCTTAGTATCTGACATATAATACTCCTAGTAACAATTAAATAAATGAAAGGAAAAAAACCCTCTTTCTACCTGTGTTTTTAACACAATTTGTAGATAGAGCAAGCCAATATAAGCAACAATGATTTTTTTACGAGTAGAGAGCTCTTTTAGATCAATTTTAATGATAACACTTACATTCTATGATTTTTTACTTATATTCAAAAAATTAATCGAAGAATTATCTTCTAAAAGATATTATCTACAGCCATTTTTGCGTTAATTATTACTTATGGCTACAACAATAATTGAAATAACGAGAAACAAAGCAAAATGATAAATAAAATTTTGGCTCCCGTCGCCAAAAAAGTTCCCTTTGAAATGGAAATTCACGGTCATAAGCGGGTCGATGACTATTACTGGATGCGCGATGACAAGCGTAAGGATTTAGAAATTCTTGCTCAACTTGAGGCCGAGAATGATTATTTAAAGGCAAAAATGAAACACACTGAAGGTTTTCAGAAAATACTTTATGATGAAATAGTTGGAAGGGTGCAAAAAGATGATAGCAGCGTTCCAATAAATATTAGGGGATATTGGTATCAATCTAAATTTGACGGAGAGGTTGAATACCCGGTCTATATTCGTTGGAAAGATGGTGAAAAAAAAAGTGAATTATTATTTAATGTCAATGAAATGGCAGAAGGCAATGGTTACTTTGATTTAAGTGGTTATACCGTTTCCAATAATAACATGCTCATAGCCTTCGGAACGGATACTGTTAGTCGTCGTCTCTATACTCTCGAATTCAAAAACTTAGAAACAGGTAATTTTTATCCAGATAAGCTTATTAATACAGATGGAGCGGCTATCTGGGCCAGCGATAATGAACATGTTTTTTATATTAAAAAAGATGTTCAAACACTGCTTGGTCAGGAAGTATATCGTCACAAGCTTGGCACAGATCAGTGTCAAGACATCCTGGTTTATCGCGAGAACGATGATACCTTTTATACCACACTTTCTAAATCTCGTGATGGTTCAGTAATTTTTATTCATCATAACAGCACGGCTAAATCTGGTGTGTCTATTTTAAATGCTAGAAGTCCGCTAGATAGCTTTGTACCATTCCTAAAAATTGAAGATAATCATGAATATACAATAGAAAAACTAGGTGATTATTATTACATTCATACTAATTGGCAAGCAAAAAACTTTCGCCTTATGAGGGTCAATAAAGACACAACGTCTGATAAAAGTAGTTGGCAGCCAGTTATTGAACATCGGGAAGGAGTTTATCTTCAAGACTTCACTATTTTTAAAAATGCAGCAGTGATTAAGGAAAAGGAAAACGGTGAAAATCGTATTAAAGTTTTATTGTTTAATACGGGTAAAATTTTAGAATTAAAGTTTGACGATCCGGTATTTAGTATTCGCATAGCTGATAATCCGGAAGTTAGTAGTGACGTTGTACGTATTGACTATAGTTCCTTGACGACCCCACCCAGTGTTTACGAATATAAACTCATCAATGGAGAGCGAAAATTACTTAAGCAAGATAAGGTCATGGGAGAGTTTTCTTCTATCAATTACCGTAGCGAGCGTATTTTTATTGAAGCACGTGACGATAGTAAAGTGCCCGTTTCAATTGTCTATCGTAAAAATTTGTTCAAGAAAGATGGAAGTAACCCACTTTTCCAATATGCTTATGGCTCTTACGGCGCAACTATTGATCCGTCCTTTAGCGGAGCTCGCCTTAGTCTTTTGGACCGCGGTGTTATATTCGTTATAGCGCACGTAAGAGGCGGTCAAATGCTCGGCCGCCCTTGGTATGATGACGGTAAACTTTTCAATAAAAAGAAAAGTTTTTTAGACTTTATTGACGTAACAAAAGGTCTTGCTAAGAAAAAATACGCTCATCCAAATAAAATTTATGCAATGGGTGGAAGCGCGGGAGGTCTTTTGATGGGCGGTGTACTTAATATGGCACCAGAACTATATATTGGTGTTGGTGCCCATGTGCCTTTTGTGGATGTGGTTACTACCATGCTTGATGTATCGATCCCACTTACTACTGGTGAATGGAATGAGTGGGGTGATCCAGCTAAGAAAGAATATTATGATTACATGCTTTCATATTCTCCCTATGATCAAATAGACAGAAAAGATTATCCAAATATTTTAGTCACTACTGGCCTTTGGGACAGCCAGGTACAATATTTTGAGCCTATGAAGTGGGTGGCTAAGTTACGTGAATATAAAACTGACAATAATACGCTCATATTTGAAACAGATATGGAAGCAGGGCATGGTGGTGCATCAGGGCGCTTTAAACGTTATAAACAAACTGCACTCGAATATGCCTTCTTTTTTGATCTAATAGGCATAAATAAGTAGTATTTTCGATATTTTTATTATCACTAATAGGACTATCAATAACCTGGTCTTGTTCCAAAAATTGCTGTACCCACACGAACGTGTGTTGCACCGTTTTTTATGGCTTTTTCAAAATCACCACTCATACCCATAGACAAATTTTTGATATTATTACGGTCCGCAATTTCTTTTAATAATTTAAAATGTTGCGTACTATCCTCATCAAAGGGAGGAATGCACATTACCCCTTTTACCGGTAGTTTTAAATCATCACGGCAGAGGGTAATAAACTTGTCAGCACTTTCCGGAAGAATACCTGCCTTTTGTTTTTCGTGCCCCGTGTTAATCTGAATATAAATATCACATTTTTTTGCTTCTTCTTCAAAGATCCGGGCAAGCATTTTGGCTAGTTTTGGTCGATCAACCGTTTCGATTACATCAAATAAATGAACGGCCTGTCGGGCTTTATTGGTTTGAAGGGGACCAATAAGGTGAAGTTTGACATTATCAAATCTATTTTTTAGGGCAGGCCATTTTTGAGTAGCTTCCTGAACTCTGTTTTCACCAAAGACCCGCTGCCCACTTTCGAGTACGGGCAGAATAGTCTCTGCGATATGAACTTTGGACACTGCTACTAGTGTTATATCTTTTGGAACGCGGCCACAGTGTTCGGCTGCGGCGGCAATTTTTTCTTCAATATCCATCAGATTGCTGGTCATCAATAAAACCTTCAGTTAAAGTCAATTTATGAAAAGAAACCTAGCAGAGATTTCACAGGAGCTCAACCGCCAAAGTGGCTGGAAAAACTTACCTGGAATGATTTTTTTAACAGATCAGATTGCCCAACCTCTTCCCGAGGATGTTATAGAAAATCTTCCTCGTGGTGCTATGGTCATTTTTAGGGATTATGAGCACGAAAGCAGGGTTGAGTTATCTTTTGCATTAAGAAATATATGTAGACTAAAAGGTATCAAGTTTTTAGTTGCTGGTGATTTAACTCTTGCGATCAAGGTTGATGCTGATGGGATTCATTTACCCGAGCATATGATTAATGAAGTAAAAAAAATACGCAAATCCTATCCAAAATTATTTATAACCGCGTCTTGTCATTCTAAGACTGACATGGGGGAGCTAGACGGTCAAGGTCTTGATGCTATTTTACTGGCACCTATTTTTGAGACTAGAAGTCACCCGGAGACAATGAAAAATAAAGGACTAACGATTGGGCCGGGTAGATTGAGATCAATTTGTGAAGGCATTAGAGTACCTATTTATGCCCTGGGGGGGGTGAATAATATTACAGCAGAAAAGCTAAAGGGTACGGGTGTTGCGGGGATTGCTGCAATAAGAGGATTTTAGATTTTAAAAGCTTAAGTTCGTACCGAAAATGAGTGACTGTACATCATTAACTGCTGCAAATTCGCTACCCATACCATATGAGTAATAAGTAAATCGGCCAGTTAAGCTAACATTAGAAAATAATTTATAAGCTGCCCCAAGTTCATATGCTGAAATATGGTCAAATATATTATAATCTTGGGATAGTAATAGTGATGGGGATTTATTGTATTCGCCCATACGTAAATTTGCCGACCAACTATCACCTACATAACCAAACCCTAAATCAAAACCAGACATATCGGATGAAAATAGGAAGTCGTTGCGACTGTATGACGCGCCAAGTCTAAACCCTGAATACCCTAGGCCTAGCGATAAGTTGTAAGCTCGCTGTGTAAGCAGACCATCATTTATGAATGCAGCATAACGATTTGTGGGTGTGTTAATAAAGCTCGAACCTAGAAAAAGCTTAAGAGATTTAGAGGATTTGAATGGAGACTGCTCTTTTCTCGATGGATTTAATGAAACAACAAATTGTGATCCACCTTGTCCGCTAGTAGAGAGCAGACCAGTTTTTAGGCTACCAGCAATAGCTGGTGATGTAGAAGGTAAATTAAATGATATTGATGGATTGTATTTATATTCGTGATTAACTTGTAAAAGTGGGGCAGATTTCTCACTATTTTTTCCTAAGGCGAGAAGAGGTGTATCCCTTTCCTTGGGGTTAGTCAGTAGAATATATTGTTCAGTTTCAGCTTGCGGATTGAGAAATTGAAGAAAATCGTCTCCTAATTCTTCATTAGAGCTCACCCTAGGAGTTAAATTAGTGCCTACCTGATTTTGAGCGTACGCACCTGTGGTCAACCCCAGGGTACCAGTAAGGCACCCAATTAAGATTGCACATCGAATTTTTTCAGCGTATTTTGTCATCTAAGCACTTCATTTATATATACAAATTCAGTAAGGTGTAATTTTATTGCTAACCCAACTGAAAGATAATATTTTTTATCATAAAAGTTTTTTGTTAATTTGATCGTAAGTATATAGACTTAAAATATAAATTCAATCTTTTGAGTAAATAAAATTGTATTTTCTCATTAAATTAAATAAATTTCATTAATCAATATAGAAAAACCGCTTTATCTAGACAGTAGTAATATTTATGGTATACAAAATCATGATGCGAGCATGGTAAAATATTTATCTTATTTGGGATAATGGAATGGAACATAAATGATAATAAAATATAAAAATTCAGTGAAAATTGTGTTGACAGTTCTGGTAGCTCTGATTTTATTTCCTATGAGTGGATGCAGTAAGAGAAGTGAAGTTGGGGAACCTCGTAACAATATTTTAGCAGCCGAGGAAGTCTATACTATAGGTGTGAATGCCTATCTTTGGCGCGCTACTTTAAATACATTATCGTTTATGCCAATGTTATCTGCAGATAATGCAGGTGGAACAATTATTACTGACTGGAAAATTAATCCCGCGAATGCGAATGAGCGCACTAAAGTTGACGTATATATTGTTGGTAAACAATTACGCGCAGATGCATTAAATATCAATGTGCACAGAGAAATGCTTCGGGATGGAAACTGGGTTTCTATTGAGCCCCGCCCTGATGCTGTAATACAGATTAATACTGCGATCCTATTAGAGGCTAGATTATTACGACGCGATAACGCGCCGCTAACGACTTAATAATATTAAACAATAAATAAATAATTTTTTGGCACCATGATTTGAGCTAACTTAATAGGTTAGGGGTGCTTATTTTTATATACTGGGATTAGAAATTATGACACGCTATAATGCCCGTGCAACAGAAGAAAAGTGGCAAAAAGCATGGGCAGATAACGATACCTTCAAGGTGAGTGAGGACTATAGTAAGCCAAAATATTATGTGCTTGAGATGTTCCCATATCCTTCGGGTCGCATACATATGGGGCATGTTAGAAACTATACCCAAGGAGATGTTGTCGCCCGTTATAAGCGCTTGCAAGGCTTTAATGTTCTTCATCCTATGGGGTGGGATGCTTTTGGTATGCCAGCAGAAAATGCTGCTATGGAAAACAAGGTCCATCCCGCTAAATGGACCTATGAAAACATTGATCATATGAAGAGGCAAATGAAATCTATAGGGTTTTCGATAGATTGGTCACGTGAGATAGCCACGTGTGATCCTGATTACTATGGCAAAGAACAGGCTATGTTTATTGACTTTTTAAATGCGGGTTTAGTTTACCGAAAAGCAAGTTGGGTCAATTGGGACCCAGTGGATAATACTGTGCTCGCCAATGAGCAAGTTATCGATGGTAAGGGTTGGCGTAGTGGTGCGTCGGTAGAACGTAAAAAGTTAAGTCAATGGTTTTTGAAAATTACCGATGCCGCTGATGATCTTGATGCAAAATTAGATATGCTTGAACGGTGGCCGGAAAAAGTTAGGACTATGCAAAAGAATTGGATTGGAAAATCCAAAGGGATGCAAATTACGTTTAATGGGACCCGTACACAGGATAAAATTAAAGTTTATACAACCCGCCCAGATACTATTTTTGGAGCATCCTTTATTGCTATTGCAGCCGATCACCCAATTGCCTTAAAATTTTCTGAAAACAATAAAAAGCTGGAGGCATTTATTGGAGAATGTCGTAAGCTAGGAACGAGTGAAGAGGCACTTGAAAAAGCTGAAAAAAAAGGCTTTAAGCTTGACCTAAGTATGTGCCATCCATTTGTCGATGGCTCTGAATTGCCAGTTTATGTTGCTAATTTTGTATTAATGGAATACGGAACGGGGGCAGTTTTTGGTTGTCCAGCCCATGACCAGCGGGATCTTGATTTTGCTAGAAAATATGACCTTGATGTTAAGGCAGTCGTTATTCCGAAAGGTAAGGCTGCCGCTAAATTTGTTGTTGAGAATATTGCCTACACCGATACAGGTATTTTAGGAAATTCTGAATTCTTAAACGGAATGTCCATTAACGATGCTAAATCAAAGATTATTTCTCTTGCAGAAGAGGGTGGCTTTGGAGAAGCTACAACCAATTATCGCTTGCGGGATTGGGGCATAAGTCGTCAACGCTATTGGGGTGCGCCGATCCCTATAGTTTATTGTGATGACTGTGGTGTGGTAACTATTCCAAAAAACGAACTTCCTTTGGTTTTACCTGATGATGTAAGCTTTGATTTGCCAGGCAACCCTCTGAGCCACCATCCGACCTGGAAGTATGTGAATTGTCCTAGTTGCAGCAAACCAGCGGAAAGGGAAACTGATACATTTGATACGTTTATAGATAGCTCCTGGTATTTTATTCGCTTTGCTTCGCCCAATTCGGATAAACCCTTTGATAAAGAAGCTGCAGATTATTGGATGCCAGTTGACCAATATGTAGGTGGGGTTGAACATGCTATTCTCCATCTTCTATATTCACGGTTTTTTACTCGCGCTATGAAAGAAGTTGGATTGTGTGATGTTGAAGAACCGTTTGATGGTCTTTTTACTCAGGGTATGGTTTGCCACGAAACTTATCAAAACAAAAATGGTGACTGGGTCTTACCAGAAGAATTAGATAGGCGGCAGGACGGTCAATTTGTTCACCGCATAACAGGAGAAATTGTTACTGCTGGTCGCTCGGTTAAAATGTCAAAATCTAAAAAGAATGTTGTTGACCCGACATCTATTATAAACACCTATGGTGCTGATACGGCGCGTTGGTTTATGCTATCTGATAGCCCTCCAGAGCGTGACCTTGAATGGACAGAAGAGGGTGTGGAGGGCGCATGGCGTTTTACCCAGCGTCTTTGGCGGACTGTTACAGGAAATATTGATAAGGCCTCTAAAAATATATTGGAGCCAAAAGAGTTTAGTAAGGCTGCCAAAGAGCTACGCCGTATGACCCATGTTTCAATTGCTCAAATTGGGAAAGATATTGAAGAGTTTCATTTTAATAGTTCAGTAGCGCAAACTTATAAGTTTGCTAATGCAATCGCTTCGTTTGATTCTGATAATAGCGAGGGTGATAAATTTTCGCTTTTTGAAGCGGTGAAGACAATAATATTGTTGACGTCCCCAATGATGCCACATTTGGCTGAGGAAATGTGGGCAATGATTGGTGAAAAAGGACTAGCTTCTGATGCAGCATGGCCATTAGCAAAACCTTTGCTTATGCAAAAAACATCTGTGACTGTGGTTGTGCAGGTTCAAGGAAAACTTCGGGATAAGCTTGAGGTTGAAAAAGATTTAGACAAGGAGTTGCTGGAATCGTTATCGTTAGCATCTGAAAAAGTCCAAAAAGCCATTGGAGAAAAAGAGATCAGAAAGATTATTGTTGTCCCTAATAAAATCGTTAATATTGTTGTTTGATGCATTAACAACGGAGGCTCTGTATGCAGCGTAATTCTAAAATAATTAGTACGGCCTTAGGTGTTTTTTTGATGCTTATTATGTCGTCGTGTGGTTTTAAACCAATGTATGGAGCCAACTCTGCAGGTGGCTCAGGTCTATCTCAAGTAATGGCCAATATTGAGATAGATCGAATTAGAAATATGCAAGGTCGACAAGAACGTCTATCGCAGTTGTTGCAAAACAATTTAATTGAACGAGTTTCTCCACTTTCTTCTAATCAATCACCTGCACTATACCTGCTCCAAGCAAACTATGATGTTGAAGAAGCAGGTTACGGAATTCGTGGGGACGAAACTGTCACACTTCAAAACCTTAAGCTTACTGTAGTGTTTAAATTGAGTGAGATAAACTCAGAGAATGTTGTCATGGACGGAACCGCGAGGGCCATAGTAACTTATGATTTGGTGCAATCTGATTTTTCTAATATGACGGCTCGTAATACTTCTCTTTCACGTCTGTCAGAAGAAGTTGCAAATCAGATTATTACGCGCATAGGCACATTTTTAAGTGAAAACCCAGCTGGAGCGGAGTAATGAAGGTTTATCCCCGTGATGTTGATACACAAGTTACAAAACTTTCCCCTCAGTATCTTGCTGTTCTTGTTTTTGGCCCTGACGAGGGTTTGGTAAGGGAGCGTTCATCAAAAATAGCAAAACAAGTGGTGCAAGACCTAAAAGACCCATTTCTAGTTGCTAATATTGATCCCAATAACTTGAAATCTGAACCAGGGCTGCTCGCTGATGAAGCCGCTGCTATTTCAATGATGGGAGGCAGGAGGGTGATTAGGATCGATGGTGCTTCAGAAAATGCCACTAAGGCTGCGCAAGCTTTTCTAGAAAACCCAATTGGAGATGGCCTTATAATTATAACAGCTGGAAATCTCCGTCCTACATCAGGGTTAAGAAAGCTTTTTGAAAAAGCTAAAAATGCTTTAGCAATTGCTTGCTATGAAGATACTCACGCGTCACTTGACGCACTAATTCATGAAGTTATGCGGGAAAATAATCTTTCAATTGATGCTGATGCTAGCTCATTTTTACAATTGAATTTAGGCAGTGATCGTTTAGTTTCTAGAAGCGAACTTAATAAGCTTGCGGTTTATATGGGGCCTTCGGAAAAAAGACAGGACGATATAGTAAGTCTTGAAGATGTTGTAGCTTGTATTGGCGATAGCGGTACTTTGAGCATTGATAACATAATTAGTGCAACCACTGGCGGGGATTTACGCAAACTTGATGATAGTATCTTTAAAGCCTTTAATCGTGGGGAAAATCCAATCGCTATACTGAGGTCATTGCTGCGTAAAATTCAACGCATGCATTTAGCCAGAGGATATATGGACCAGGGTTTTTCAGCCGAAGATGCAATGGGTAAACTGGTCCCTAAAGTTTTTGTGATGGAAGCCCGCACTTTTAAGGCGGACCTCTCAAAATGGACAACTGGCCGCCTAGCAAGCGCCATGTCGATCACTTCAGATGCCGAACAAGACTGTAAGACTACAGGCATGCCCGTTGAAGCAATCTGCGCACGTGCTTGTTTAAGAATTGCTAATGCGGCAAAACGCTAAGATCAGTCTAAACCTTTTGTAGCATTAGAATTCTCAGATATTAAAATAATCATCCAGACATTCCTTAGATTTATAGAGATCAATTAATTTTCTATACTATTATTAGGTTAAATTGAGTAACAAAGGGTTTAGATTGAATTATCTTTATTAAAAGTTAAGCATTCTCTTTGTAGCTGATAATAATAAAATCGTTAATAAAATTTCTTGGAATTATTTTATGGACGAGATGAATTGTTATGCTACTTTAACCAATAAATGAAAAATGGAGAGATTACGGTGACACATGTGGCTCAGGAAAAATGGTCTTCGGGAACGGCGTTCCTTTTAGCGGCAATTGGCTCTGCGGTTGGACTTGGAAATATTTATAGGTTTCCTTATGTTGTTGGGGAGAATGGCGGAGGTGCCTTCGTACTTCTTTATTTAGGTATTGTTGCTTTTTTTGGAATTCCATTAGTAATGACAGAATTAACCATTGGACGTCGAAACCAGCTTCCTCCAATCTCTGCTTTTACCACACTTTCACAAGGTAAAAAAAGTCAACCATTTTGGAAATTTATAGGATGGATTAACGTTCTTACGCCTCTTGGTATTCTCGGGTTTTATTTTGTTATATCGGGATGGACACTTAATTATGTTTACTCCATGATTTCAGGGCAGCTTAACAACCTAGTAGAAGGCCAGACTTTAAAGGTGTTTACGGACATGCAACAAAGTCCATTAACACTTATTTTCTGGATGACGATAAGCCTTTCAATTACTGCATTTGTTATTTCGCGAGGTGTGAAGTTAGGCCTTGAAAAAGCTGTTAAAATACTCATGCCAATGTTATTTTTAATCCTTGTATCCTTGGTGATTTATTCTGCATTTAACGGTGGTATGAGGGAAACATTTGAGTTTATGTTTACGCCAGATTTTTCAAAAATTACTGGCAAAACTGTTCTTGAGGCAGCCGGCCAAGCATTCTTTTCATTATCTTTGGGTAGTGCAACGATGTTAGTTTATGGTTCATATCTGCCAAAGAGTGAGAGTATTCCAAAGCTTGCGTGCGGTGTAGCATTTGCTGATACCTTCGTAGCACTGATTGCTGGTTTTGCAATATTTCCCATCGTATTTACAAATGGACTTGAGCTAGATTCTGGGCCAAATCTTGTTTTTGTAACGTTGCCAATTATATTTGATCAGATGCCATTTGGGCAATTATTCGGCATACTCTTTTTCTTACTTCTTGCATTTGCTGCGGTTACTTCAACCATATCACTTTTTGAGCCCGCAGTTTCTAATCTAGAAGAACGTGGCATTCTTACTCGTGGTAAGGGGTCCTTGGTGGTTGGTCTTGGTTTATGGTGTCTTGCTGCGGTATCTGCACTTTCCATGAATATTCTATCAGATGTCCGCTTACTTACCTTCAGTGATACGGTTGCCAGTAAAAATATCATGGATATACTTGAATATATGTCTGCTAATGCGATGATGCTCGTTAACGCACTTTTTGCAGGTATCTTTGTTGGTTGGGTCATGAAGCGCAAGGATGTACTTGAAGAACTTGGTCTTGACGATAGTTTACTCTTTAAGTTCTGGCGTGTGATTATTAAGGTGGTCGTTCCAGTTGTAATTAGCGTTCTCATTTTGCAACTCTTTGAGCTCCTCGATCCGCTGATGGCTTTCATCTTGTAATAGTGAAATTTTACAGGGTGGTCCAAATTTAATTTTGACCGCTTTTATATTTATTACGTGCAAAAGTAACATCCCCATCCTTAATGACCATAAGGGTTTGATCGCCGCCTATCTGATAAGATAGTTCAGCTGGATGCTCAATATCCCATAACACCATATCTGCTTTTAACCCTTTCTTTAAAATTCCACGATCGTCTAACCCCAAAGCCTTGGCTGCATTTCGAGTAACGCCGGCTAAAGCTTCTTCAGGGGATAATCTAAATAATGTAGTGGCCATATTAATCATTAACTTAAGTGACAAGACAGGAGAAGAACCTGGATTACAGTCTGAGCCAATGGCGATTGGAACCTGAGCGCTGCGGAGTTTCTCTACCGGGGGAATGATGGTGTCGCGAAGTGTGTAGTAAGCACCAGGAAGTAAAACAGCTACAGTGCCTGACTTCTTCATTTCTAAAATACTATCTGTTGACAGGTACTCTAGATGATCAGCCGACAATGCGTTAAATTTTGCTGCTAACGTTGCCCCTTTTTGATCTGAAAGTTGTTCGGCGTGAAGCTTTAGTTTAAACCCAAGTTTGGTGGCGGCTGTGAAAATTTGCTCCATTTCTTGGTGAGTAAAACCAATATTTTCACAAAAACCATCAACTGCATCAGCAAGCTGCTCTTTTGCAATTATAGGTAACATTTCCTCAATTATGAGTTTTATATAACCAGTACGATCACCTGAATACTCTGGTGGTAGTGCGTGCGCACCAAGGAATGTAGGTATAACATCAATGCCTGAAATGTTTCCAAGCTTCCTAGCAGCACGTAACATTTTTATTTCATTCACAATATCAAGTCCGTAACCTGACTTTATTTCAATGGTGGTTACACCTTCTTTCATAAACGCCGCTAGCCTTTTTTGTGCGGTTCTAACCAGGTCATCTTCACTGGCGGCACGCGTGGCTTCTACAGTAGATAAAATGCCACCTCCAGCTGCTGCTATTTCTTCATAACTAGCCCCAGTTAAACGTTTTTCAAATTCATCGATACGGTTCCCTCCATAAATGAGGTGAGTATGGCAATCAATTAGACCGGGTGACAAATAGGAGCCCTTGCAATAGATTATTTCTCCAACAAAATGATCCGGTAGATTGCTTTTGTGTCCAACCCATACAATCTGTTTGTTATTGGTTACTAGAGCTGCATCCTCTAGCAGACCAAAGGGCTTATCGCCTTCCACCATAGTTAGTAGATTTACATCAATCCATATTTTAGTGCTCATTGTGTAGCCATTTCGATAAAATTTGACAAAGTATAAGAATTCAATAATGTATAGTTGTATATACAACTATATCTAGAAATGATGACTATGAAAAGAATAAACTTTAAATCAGTACTTTTATCTAGTGGATGGGCACAAAATGTTGCTGTCGATATCGATGATCAGGGGGTAATTTCTAGGATTACTCCAAATCAGGTTAAAGGGAGTAATTGGATAAGTGGTTATGCACTTCCTGGAATTAATAATATTCATAGTCATGCATTCCAGAGAGCAATGGCAGGCCTCACTGAATATTCAACTTCGGTGGAAGATAGCTTCTGGACTTGGCGTGATATTATGTACCGCTTTGCCGCGAAGATATCTTCTAAAGATCTTGAGGTGATAGCGTGCCAACTTTATATGGAAATGTTGAAGGCTGGTTACATAAGCGTATCCGAATTTCATTACCTTCACCGTGAAGGAGATGATAACCTTGCTATGTCAAATGCTATAATTTCCGCTGCTAAAAATGTAGGAATTGCACTTTGTCATTTGCCTGTGCTTTACACATCATCTGGCTTTGGAGGTCAGCCTCTAAATATGAGTCAGAAGAGATTTTCTCACGATGTTGATGATTATTTGGAACTTCATAGTAAACTAATTGATCAGATAAATGGCACTCAGAACCAACATATTGGAGTAGCCTTTCATTCACTGCGCGCGGTTCCTGAAGACGCATTAAATCACGTGTTATCGTTAAATTTAACTGGTCCAACGCACATTCATATTTCTGAACAAATGCAAGAGGTAAACGATTGTATTGCCTGGTCTGGAAAAAGACCAATTGAGTGGTTATTCGACCATGTATCTGTGGATGAAAGTTGGTGCCTTATTCATGCAACACATTTAAATGAAAGTGAGATATCTATGGTCGCAGAGTCTGGCGCTGTAGTAGGTCTATGTCCAACAACGGAAGCTAATCTTGGCGATGGAATTTTTTCACTTACGGATTATTTAAGACGTGACGGTTTAATAGCCATTGGCTCAGATAGCCATATTTCAGTGAGTATCACGGAGGAAATTCGGCTCCTTGAATATGGTCAGCGCTTGAAATATCAACGTCGCAATATAAATACAAATGATAAAGAGCCACATACGGGAACCCACCTCTACAAAGAATCCCTCCGCGGTGGTGCAAAGGCGAGCGGCTTCGATAATGGTTCAATTGAAATTGGCAAGCGTGCGGACCTGATTGTTCTCGACGAGACATCGCCACTTTTAGTTGGCACACCAGAGCTGAGTGTAATTGATCGCTTTATTTTTAGTGGTAATCAAAATTCTATAAAACATGTAATTGTTGGCGGCGAGATGGTCATTAGTGATTACAAACATAAGGACGAACAAAGTATAACTAGCGAATTTTCAAAAACTATGACGAAGTTAAAAAAACTTCTTGATTAAGTTGTATATACAACTTAATCATTCAATATAAATTACAAAGGAAATGCGTGATGACCACTGAATTAAAAGCTGAACCATTGTACCTAAAAATTAAAAATCATATTCTCGACCGTATTGATAGTGGTGAGTGGATGACGACCATGCGGGTACCCTCTGAGAACCAATTAGTAAAAGAATTTTCTGTATCACGAATGACTACTAATCGGGCCCTTCGTGAACTTACTAATGAAGGCTATTTGATCCGTGTCGCTGGTGTAGGAACCTTTGTGGCTGAGCTAAAAGCACAAAGTAATCCCCTCGAAATTCATAATATTGCCGATGAAATTCGTTCGCGCCACCATGTCTACAGTGCGGACGTTCTCAAATGCGAGGCTATAAAAGTAAATGATAAAATTGCTGCTTACATGAATATTGATGTGGACGTAACGCTTGTGCACTCCCTCATTATACATAAAGAACAAGGTATTCCCATTCAGCTGGAAGACCGGCTCGTTAATGAAGATGTTGTACCCGGTTACGGTGACCAGGATTTCACCAAAAAGACGCCCTACGAGTATCTAATTAAACAAGCACCGCTCCAAAAGGTAGAGCACGTAGTAAAGGCCATTATGCCGACCGGGTCAACAAAATCTCTGCTAGACATGTCTGATAATGAAGCATGTTTACTTATAGAGCGCCGCACCTGGACTAAAGGTAGGGTCGCTTCAACAGCAAAACTTTATCATCCCGGATCAAGATATGAACTTTCTGGACTATTTAAACCGGAATAGAAAAGATTCTTTAAAAAGATAGAAAAAAACAAATAAATAAACTTGTATATACAGGAATTAAAAATGTCAGACATAAAAACTAATAATCGAGTTATTAAGGCTCCCACGGGATCAGAAATTACGGCTAAAAGCTGGGCTACGGAAGCGCCAATGCGGATGTTGATGAATAATCTTGATCCGGACGTAGCAGAACGACCAGAGGATCTCGTTGTTTACGGTGGTATTGGCCGTGCAGCTCGAAATTGGGAATGTTTTGATAAAATTGTTGAAAGTTTAAAAAATCTTGAAGATGATGAAACATTACTTGTTCAGTCGGGAAAACCTGTAGGTGTGTTTAAAACACATGAAAATGCCCCGCGTGTTCTTATTGCTAATTCAAACCTTGTGCCACACTGGGCTACTTGGGATCATTTTAACGAACTTGATAAAAAAGGATTGATGATGTATGGCCAGATGACAGCTGGCAGTTGGATTTATATTGGAAGCCAAGGAATTGTTCAGGGAACCTACGAAACATTTGTTGAAATGGGCCGGCAACATTTTGGTGGCGATCTAAGTGGTAAATGGGTTCTAACGGGGGGCCTTGGAGGCATGGGAGGTGCACAACCCCTTGCGGCGACTATGGCTGGTGCGTCTATGCTTGCAATCGAATGCCGCTCCGATCGAATTGATTTTCGTATTCGCACTGGTTATGTGGATAAGCGTGCGGATAGTCTTGACGAAGCTATGGAAATAATTAACACAGCAATAGAGAAAGGGGAGGTTGTATCTGTCGGCCTGCTAGGTAATACAGCAGAAGTGATACCAGAAATGCTTAAACGAGGTATTAGGCCCGACGCAGTCACTGATCAGACATCGGCTCACGATCCTATAAATGGCTATTTGCCAATCGGCTGGACCGTCGATGAGTGGGAGCAAAAAATTGAACGTGCACCGAAAGAAGTTGAGGCGGCAGCAATCAATTCTATGTCCTTACATGTGGAGGCAATGCTTCAGTATGAAAAAATGGGCATTCCTACTTTTGACTATGGCAATAATATACGTCAGGTGGCTTTCGATAACGGTATTAAGAATGCGTTTGATTTTCCCGGGTTTGTTCCGTCTTACGTAAGGCCTCTTTTTTGTAGAGGAATTGGCCCGTTTCGTTGGGTGGCATTAAGTGGAGACCCAGAAGATATTTTTAAAACCGATCAGAAAGTTAAGGAACTTATTCCGGATAACCCAAATCTCCATAATTGGCTTGATATGGCGCGAGAGCGTATTCAGTTTCAGGGGCTCCCTGCTCGAATTTGCTGGGTTGGTCTTGGTGATCGGCACCGCCTTGGTCTCGCTTTCAATGAAATGGTAAAAAGTGGAGAACTTAGTGCGCCAGTAGTCATTGGTCGGGATCACCTCGATAGTGGTTCGGTAGCAAGTCCTAATCGTGAAACCGAAAGCATGATGGACGGATCAGATGCGGTCTCTGATTGGCCGCTTCTCAATGCTCTTTTAAACACGGCAAGCGGGGCAACATGGGTTTCTCTTCATCATGGTGGTGGTGTGGGAATGGGCTTTTCACAGCATAGCGGAGTTGTCATTGTATGTGATGGCACAGATGAGGCTGCGGAACGCATAGGTCGGGTGCTTTGGAACGATCCAGCGACTGGTGTAATGCGTCATGCGGATGCCGGTTATGAAGTAGCAAAGCAGTGTGCTCGTGAGCAAGGGCTGAACTTGCCGATGATGGAGGAAAGTTCATGAGTTTTATAATCAGCCCTAGAGAATTATCTCTTGTTGAACTTCGAAAGATTTATAGACAGGAAACAAAAATATCACTTAACAGAGCCGCTTGGGATGTAGTTCGTAAGTCACGAAAAGTAGTTGATGATATCATTGAAGAAGGACAAACGGTATATGGTATAAATACTGGTTTTGGACTTCTGGCTCACACCTCAATTCCTGACGACCAACTCTCCCTTTTACAAACTAATCTTGTTCTTTCTCATAGTACGGGTGTAGGAAAACCACTCACAGATGATGTAGTGAGATTAATTTATATACTTAAGATTTCTAGCTTGGCTCAGGGACACTCTGGTATCCGCGCAGTCACTATAGAAGCTTTTATTGACTTTATTAACGCCGGTCTTATTGCTGACATACCCGAAAAAGGTTCTGTTGGTGCGTCGGGCGACTTGGCACCATTAGCTCATATGACGGCGGCCATAATGGGGGAAGGCTTTATTCGGCTTGATGGAGAGAGGCTCCCAGCAAAAGAAGCGTTAGAGATAGTAGGTTTAAAGCCAATTACTTTAAGCTCTAAGGAAGGTCTTGCTTTTTTAAATGGTACCCAGGTGTCAACCGCTTTAGCCTTAAAGGGCCTTTTTCAAACGGAGGATGTTTTTGCATCAGCCGTTGTTGCAGGCTCTATGAGTGTTGATGCATTATTAGGAAGCATTACTCCTTTTGATGCTCGCATTCATATTGCAAGGGGCCAGCCAGGTCAAATTGCTGTTGCTCCACTTTATCTTGAGTTACTGGAGGGGAGTGAGATTAACAAATCCCATTTAAATTGTGAGAAGGTTCAGGATCCTTATTCACTCAGGTGTCAACCACAAGTTATGGGAGCAGCTTTGGATATTATCAATAACGTAGCTAAAACACTTTTGATCGAAGCCAATGCAGTTACCGATAATCCATTGATTTTTATAGATAATGGTGATGTCATTTCCGGTGGAAACTTTCATGCCGAGCCTGTAGCATTTGCTGCCGATAATCTGGCGTTAGCTATCTGTGAAATAGCGTCCATTTCTGAAAGACGCCTTGCGATTATGGTAGATCCAAAAATGAGCGACCTTCCTGCATTTTTGGTTAAAAACAGTGGAGTTAACTCTGGTTTCATGATTGCGCAAGTATCGGCGGCGGCTCTCGTTAGTGAGAATAAGTCCCGAGCTTATCCTTCCAGTGTTGACAGCATTCCAACCTCTGCCAATCAGGAAGATCATGTTAGTATGGCAACATATGGTGCTCGGCGGCTCACATCAATGTGCTTTAATAGTGCAACGGTTGTAGCGATTGAATTGTTGGCTGCTGCTCAAGGTATTGATTTTCGGGGATCTCATAAAACATCAAGTAAACTTGGCGCATATCACAACTTAATTAGAGAGAGTATTCCTCATTATGGGGCTGATAGATTTTTTGCACCTGATATTGAAAGAGCTACTAAAATGATACTAACCGGTGAATTTACAGAGCATATCATGAAAATATTACCTAGTGGAAATATGTGATGGATACATTTCATTTCTACCAAGGCTCAAAGCCACTCCTGGTTAGCATGCCCCACGTTGGTCTTGAAATACCAAGAAAAATTAAGGAGAAGATGACTGATGAAGCCTTGGCTCTGAACGATACAGATTGGTTTATCGACCGGCTTTATAATTTTTTAGTAGAGTTAGATGTGTCTGTTATTTCGGCTAAATATAGTAGATATGTAGTTGATCTAAACCGTGGCAGGGATGGATTAAGCCTATATCCAGGGCAGCGTGTTACAGGCTTTTGCCCTAAAATGACCTTTGATGATTGTGCGCTTTATAAGGATAAATATGAACCAGACGTTGAAAGTCGAACTAAAAAGTATTGGCAGCCTTATCATGATAAAATTAATGAAGAGCTTTCTCGAATAAAAAGTAAGTTTGGGCGGGCCATGTTATGGGATGCCCATTCTATCAAAAGCCGAATTCCGGGACTTTTTGATGGTTGTCTCCCAGACCTTAATTTAGGCACTGGAAATGGGGTTACTGCGAGCCATGCACTTGTTGAAAAACTTGATGGAATTATTTCAAAGTCCTCCTATAGCTCCGCCCTAAACGGTCGTTTTAAAGGAGGTTATATCACTCGTCACTACGGTAAACCGAAAAACAATATCCATGCAGTTCAACTTGAAATTTCTCAAATAATTTATATGGATGAAAGCCCTAATATCAAATTTCAAGAACAACGTGCAAATAAACTTCGTTTGATTTTAAGGGCGCTTATTGAAACAATGATTGAATAATACTGAAGACCTTTTTATAATGAACGAAATTTAAATTTTAACTGGATGTAACATCATGCAAAATATTTTCGTACAGATCAAATGTGAGCTTGGTGAAGTCTATAGCGTTGCTGAAGGTGTTGTTGACAATTTGGAAGAAGCCCAAGATGTGTATTCAATTTCTGGAGCATTTGATTTACTAATAAAATTTCATTTGAGCGATGATGTAGATATTGGGCGCTTTATAAATAAAAAGGTTCAAACTATTCCCGGCATTAAAGATACTTTTACAACTATGACTTTTAAAGCATTCAAGTAATCTAATAATTATTCATCAAAACTAGCCAAGTTTAACTAAATTGAAAGAAGACTTTAGAATATGAAACTCGCATCTTTAAAACACGGTAGAGACGGCAAACTGGTTGTCGTTTCGAAAGACCTTTCTCGTTATACAAGTGCGGAACCAATAGCACGAACAATGCAAGAAGCACTTGATAATTGGAGTGACAGTGAGAGTGACCTTATCGGAGTTTATGAAAAACTTCAATCAGGATCAATCTCTGGGTTTGACTTTGATCCAACACTTTGTGATGCACCCTTACCGCGCTCATATCACTGGGTTGATGGAAGCGCGTATGTTACTCATGTTCAGCTGGTTAGAAAAGCCCGTGGAGCAGAACTACCACCTAGCTTTTGGGAGGACCCACTAGTTTATATGGGTGCATCTGATGCCTTTATTGGCCCTCATGATGACATTCGTACAGGCTCTGAAGATTGGGGGATTGATTTGGAAGCTGAGGTTGCTGTAATCACTGACGATGTTCCGGCTGCTACAACAGCAGAAGAGGCTGGAAAACATATAAAACTTATTTCTATCCTGAATGATGTTTCGCTGCGTAACCTTATTCCGGCAGAACTTGGAAAACAGTTTGGTTTTTATCAATCAAAACCATGGACGGCGTTTGCGCCTGTTTTTGTTACTCCTGAAGAACTTGGCGATGCTTGGGATGGAAAAAAACTACATTTACCACTTCACGCCATATTAAATGGTAAAAAAATTGGTTCCCCAAATGCTGGAATTGACATGACTTTTGATTTTTGTAAGCTAATTGAGCATGCTGCAAAAACTCGTGACCTTGACCCTGGTACCGTAGTGGGCTCAGGCACTGTATCAAACAAAGGTTCCAAAGATGGTTCTTGTTGCCTTGCTGAGATAAGGTGTCTTGAGACAATAAGGGAAGGTAAACCCAAAACAGAGTTTATGAAATTTGGTGACCGTGTTGAGATTGATATGTTTGATAAAGACGGCAAGACAATTTTTGGGAGGATTAATCAGAAAGTAGTCAAGTTTTAGGTCTCTTTACTAAATGGAAAAATAAATCTTAAGTTTAAAATCTAAAAGACAAGTTTTTTTAAAATTAAAGCCTTTCAACTATAGTTCGTAATGCATCAAGTGAACTATAGCCTAATTTAATACTTCGTTCAGGGGACCAACCAGTTTTTGGATTAGGGCTATCGACAGTATCTTTAAATGGCATTTCAAGTGTCATTGCAACAGCATCGAAGCGGTGGGCTATCAAATTCGTACTCATGCCTAGATTACCAGTGCCGGGTTCATTTTTCATATAACCTTTTTCGTTTTGAAAATCGGGATTTGTTTTTTCGAGTTCGTTACCAAAAATATAAGCTGTATCTAGATTGTATTGATTAAGTTCTGGCACCCCTTCAAAACAAGCAATAAAATTATATGGTAACGTTTCATCACCATGACAATCAAGTGAAAAATCAAGACCCTTTTCATCCATTTTGTTGCGAAGATGATAAACTTCTGGACTAACAGCTGGATTGGGATCGTGCCAATCTCGATTTAGGTTCTGACCTTTCGCGTTGCAACGAAGGTGCCCGCGGATGCTGCCGTCGGGATTGACATTAGGCATTATATAAAAGACACATTTATTTAAAAGCTCTCGGCTTAGCGCGTCTTCATCATCAAGTAAGCGAGAAATTATTCCCTCTACCATCCACTCGGCCATGCTCTCGCCGGGATGTTGGCGGGCAATAATCCAGATTTTTTTCTTCTCCCCTCCTTCTTCACCGATAGTTAATAGATCAAGATCGCGCCCATCGCAACTTTCACCTATAACTTCAAGGCTAACACGATCATTCATTGCAGCAGTTGAGACTAATTCTTGGTGACGGTCATAACTATAGGGTGCAAAATATGCATAATAGACACTATCGGTTTCTGGCACGTGTTGAATGGTAAGGACCCCTTCTTTATAAACAGTACTTACGCGGAACCACGTTTCATGATCATAAGATGCTACCGCTTGATAATTCTCCCAACCATTTGGATAAGCGGCACCAGCAGCATTCTCGATTCTTAGGGCACATAATTGATCTTTGGCGCCAGTAAGCCGAAAGTGAAACCATTGATAAAATTCTGAGTTCTTATCGTTATTAATAGAAAGTCGTATATTACCTGGAGCTGAACATTCGATAACATTTATATTGCCGCTGTCAAAATTACTACTGATTTTCATTACAATCTCTCTTAATTGGTTATTTGATGATTTATAATATGATTTTCACAAAACGCAAACGTGACTTTCTAATTTTCTTCTGGCAATGTATCTAAAATAGAAAATAAAAGTAGGAAACTGCAATGTCTAATATGGTTGATGATGTTTATAAAGGTTCACAGGAAAGGAATTTTCTGGGCCACCCAATCGGATTATCAATATGTTTTCTCACCGAAATGTGGGAGCGCTTTTCCTATTATGGTATGCGCGCTATCCTTATCCTTTACCTAACAAAATATCATCTATTTGGCGTTGATAAAGCTAGTATGATTTATGGTGCTTATGCGGGTTTAGTTTATATGATGCCAATTGTTGGTGGTTATTTGGCGGATCGTTACTTAGGCAGCCGAAAAGCCGTGACCTATGGAGCAATCCTTCTTGTCCTTGGACATGGACTTATGGCGTTTCATGGACCAGCTGCCTATATGGATGGTGAAAATATCATCAGGGATGATTTTTTTATTAATGTTTTTTTTCTTGCACTTGCACTTATCATAGGTGGTGTGGGCTTTCTCAAGGCGAATATTTCTAGGGTGGTTGGTGCTCTTTATGGGCCGAATGATCCACGCCGTGATGGTGGTTTCTCTATCTTTTATATGGGTATAAACCTTGGCGCACTGTTGGCTATGATTGTTGTTGGTTATGTTGGTGAAGTGCATGGATGGAATTATGGTTTCTCAATTGCTGGCATCGGTATGTTGTTCGGTCTTTTAGTTTTTTTATGGGGCCAAAAATATCTTGATGGTCGTGCGGAACCACCAAGGCCAGAGATTTTGAAAGAAAAATCACCGATTGGGTTGAATAAGGAATATACAATATATCTCTTTGGAATAGGTCTTGTAGGATTAAGCTGGGTCATGATGCAATATGATCAAATGGTCATACAGCTTGTTGGTGTTGCGGGTTTAATAATGATAGGATTGATACTATTTTATTCCTTTACGCAATGTGAGAGAGTTGATAGGGATCGCCTTTGGGTGGCACTTTTTTTAATAGCAATTCAATCAGTTTTTTGGGCGCTATTTGAACAGCAAGCAGCATCTCTCACTCTGTTAGCAGATCAGCAGTTTAACCTTAATTTCTTTGGTATAAATATTTTATCATCTCAAGTTGGAACTATGAACTCTCTTTTTGTTATCCTTCTTGCGCCAATTATGGCATGGCTTTGGGTAGTTATGGCAAAGAGGCGGGTTGAACCTTCGACACCCGGTAAATTTGGTTATGCACTAATTATTATTGGTGCAGGTTATATTGTTTTTTCATGGGGAATAGGACTTGATGACACTACAACCAAAAGCTTTTTCTGGCTGATTTTTATATACTTTATGCTGACACTTGCGGAGTTATTTCTTAGTCCAGTTGGCCTCTCTATGGTAACAAAACTAAGTACCTCTAAAATCATGGGGATGATGATGGGAACATGGTTTCTGTTTACTGCTCTTGGAAATAATGTTGCCGGTTGGATCAGCTCATTGACAGGTAGTGGTGTGACTGAAGGGACACTTGATATTGGATCGACTATGAATGTTTATACAACTATAGGCATAGTCAGTATTGGGGTTGGTTTATTTGTAATATTGATGACGCCGCTTCTTAAAAAAAGAATGCACGGTATTCATTAAATTTTAAAAAATTGACATGATTTCATCAAGTGATTTTTTCCATTTTGCATGAGCAGGGACAGTAGCTTTTTCAGTTGGATGACCAACTACTAGTATCATTTCTGGTTTTTCACTTGATGGCCGGTCGCAAAGCTTATTGAGAAATTTCATGG
This sequence comes from Kordiimonadaceae bacterium, assembly GCA_018675425.1. Classification (GTDB taxonomy): domain Bacteria; phylum Pseudomonadota; class Alphaproteobacteria; order Sphingomonadales; family Emcibacteraceae; genus Pseudemcibacter. The sequence goes on along the minus strand of JABGYD010000008.1, from coordinate 16,338 downwards.
GATTTGGGGGATGGGTGAGGGTGGTAAGTCCCGCCTTATGAAGTGCTGTTATTAAAAATCCAGTTGCGATCCCGACAGATTCTTTTACATAATAGTTTTTAAATTTTCGACCGTTTCGGTCAATGCTAGTGCGCTGAGCAAAAATGACAATCAGCCATGGCGCATCGGTTAGGTGAGGCTTAAGATCGTTGGTGCCGATAGGCTCTAGCGCCCCAAGCCATTCATCACTAGCTCTGCCTGCGTAAAAAGTTTTTTCTTCTTCTTCTGCAGCCAACCGAATTTTTTGTTTATGATCTGGATCTTTAATTACTGCGAAATGCCAAGGTTGATGGTTTGCGCCACTTGGAGCCAGACCAGCAGCTTTAATACAGTTTTCTATAACCTCTTGAGGTACCATTTTACTTGAATATTCACGTATCGTATGGCGTTTTGTCATCAAATCATAAAATTTCTCAGAATTTTTAATCATTTCCTGGTTACTCATATTCGATTTATCTGGCATGGGGAGCTCAACATAATCATGATTAAGTGGAATTGAGGAATGGTACTTTTTATTTATATCTGACATTTTTCACCTTAATTTATATTTCGGAAATGTACTCTAAAAAAAGTTTACACTAAATTCAATCACTCTTTACTTTCGCTTAACATTGCAAGCTTGAGCCATTGCTCTTCTTTATCCGCAAGGTTATTAACAAGATTTTTTAGGTCTGCAGTAGCCTGATTAAACATTTTAGGGTTTTTGTCATACAGACTTGGCTCTGAAATTTTTTTTTCAACTTTTTTAATCTGAGCATTAATTTCTTCCATTTCTTTTGGAAGTGTTTCAAGTGCATATTGATACTTATAACTTAATTTTTTTTTCGAAACTACTTTTCGATTTTGTATTTTTACACTAGTTTTTTGGTTTACTTCCTTTACCATTTGCGGACTATCAGTTCGGTTTTCTTTTTGTCTTATATAATCAGAATAGCCGCCAGGATACTCCTGTAAGACAGCATTTTCTTCTATAACAATGGTTGATGTAACTAGTCGATCAAGAAAGTCGCGATCATGACTAACCATTAACATGGTACCACTATAATCGCTCAGAACGTCCTGAAGTAAATCGAGGGTATCCATATCAAGATCATTTGTGGGCTCATCCAGGATCAATAGGTTCGTTGGCTGTGCGAGTGTTTTCGCTAATAGAAGTCGATTTTTTTCACCGCCTGAAAGCGAACTTACTGGACTATGAGCTTGGGAGGCATCAAACAAGAAATCTTTGATATAAGAAATAATATGCTTGGGATGGCCACGGACCATAATATGGTCGCTTCCATCACTGAGGGTTTCCCAAACTGTGTCACTGTCTTTGAGAAGGCTGCGGTGTTGATCAAGAAAGGTGGCTTCAAGATTTGTACCTAATTTAATATAGCCCTGATCTGGCTTAAGTGATCCAGTAAGAACCTTAAGTAAGGTTGTCTTGCCAGCTCCATTGGGCCCTATAATGCCAATACGGTCTCCGCGAAGGATTTTAACTGAAAAATCTTTAAGGATCTGATTGTTACCATAAGCAATACTAACCTTATCAGCTTCGATAACTTTTTTCCCAGATGTTTTGCTGCTGTCTGTAGCCAAACGTGCACTACCCATGACTGTTATTTGCTCGGCGCGCTTCTCTCGGAGTTCCCAGAGGTTTCTCATACGTCCCATATTTCGTTTTCTCCTTGCCGTAATACCTTTATGAGACCAGTCAGTTTCTTTTTCTATCAATTTATCAAGTTTAAGACGTTCAGTCGCCTCCTGTTCAAGAATAGTGCCGGACCATTCATCAAAATGTGAAAATCCTTTGTTAAGTCTTCGAACTCGGCCACGATCGAGCCAAAAAGTGGTATTGGAGAGGTTATTTAAAAAAGTACGGTCATGGCTTATCATCACGAGTGCTCGTCGCCAGGCCTTAAGTTTTCCCTCCAGCCATTCGATGGTAGCTATATCTAGGTGATTAGTTGGTTCATCAAGCAATAATATATCCGTATCACTTACTAATGCGCGAGCAATGGCAGCTCTTCGGCGTTCTCCTCCAGACATGGTTAAGGTCTCCATGTCTGCATTTAAACCTATTTCTGCAAGCATGATATCTACCTGAAAATGGTCTTCAGCTGAACTGTGAGTTAGGCCAGAAACTACATAGTCGTGTGCATTTTTATAGTTAGATAAGTCTGGGTCTTGTTCAAGATAGGTGACGTGACAACCCGGTTTTATAAAACGTTCGCCACTGTCTGAATCTACTGTGCCGTGAATGATTTTCATTAATGTTGATTTTCCCGCCCCGTTCCTACCTACTAATGAAATACGATCTCGAGCACCGATAGCTAGCTCCGCTCCCGTAAAGAGGGGATCGGGCCCAAATCTAAGGCTCATATTGGTAAGGGTTAGTATTGGAGGTGCCATCTAAAATCTTTCTTGTTGTGTTTAACTTAAGCCCATATCATAAATGTGATAAGCTGTTAACAGAAACAATCAAAATGGGTATATATATAAATTAACAACCAATATATTAAGTTAGGTAACAGAATGCTGATAAAAATTAAAGGCTCATGGGAATTAAAAGAAAATCAAATAACTTCTCTGAAAGATTATATTTCGCGGCGTGGCTTTATCAAAAATGCTGGAATTATGGGCGCAGCTAGTGCTGCCAGCCTAATGTCATCAAATTTAGCCTTGGCGGAGGAAAGTTTAAGTACAGTTTCTAATCTATATGATGGTCATGATATTATGGACGAAAAAACAGATATCAAAGCTGTGCGAGGTTATAATAATTATTATGAGTTTGGAATGAATAAAGACAATCCGGCACGCTATGCCCAGAGCCTTGTTACTGACCCTTGGAGGGTAAAAGTGAATGGTGCCTGTGAAAATCCTGGCGACTACAACGTTGAAGATTTAATTGACTTTAATGCTTTGGAAGACCGTGTTTATCGGATGCGTTGTGTAGAAGCTTGGTCGATGGTGATCCCGTGGATTGGTGTTTCGTTGTCAGAGGTTATTTCAAAACTTAAACCGACATCTAATGCAAAATATGTTTATTTTGAAACCTTAGCAGACCCGAAGCAAATGCCAGGTCTGAGCCGTGGTATTATTAAATGGCCATACCGGGAAGGGCTGCGTATGGATGAAGCTATGCATCCGCTGACTATTATGGCTGTGGGACTTTACGGTGAAAAACTCGCTAATCAAAATGGTGCACCTATGCGCTTGGTTGTGCCATGGAAGTATGGGTTCAAAGGAGTTAAGTCTATTGTAAAAATTTCCTTTCTTGAAAAAGAGCCTAACACAAGTTGGATGCGCCTAGCGCCGCAGGAATATGGATTTTACGCAAACGTAAACCCAAATGCACCTCATCCAAGGTGGTCACAGGCCACTGAGCGTCGTATCGGCGACTTTAGACGAAGAGATACACTCATGTTTAACGGTTATGGCGAACAAGTAGCCTCTCTATACTCGGGTATGGATCTAAAAAGAAACTATTAATGAAAAATCATAGTCCGCGTATTTTTTTGCATATAATCAGCTTAATTCCGGCCACTTGGCTCTTTTGGCAGATGTGGCTTTGGTACAACTTTTTCCCTCATGACCTTACTGCAAATCCCATAGAATTTATTACCGACTTTACGGGCAACTGGACAATTCGTTTTTTATTACTGACTTTATGTATTTCACCCCTTGCAAAATTAACGAAATGGCGCCTCATTAAATATCGTCGTGCTTTGGGGCTTTACGCATTTAGCTATGGGCTTTTTCACTTCCTTAATTATACGGTTTTGGATTATTTTTTCGACTGGATGCTCATATTGGAAGATATTTTTAAAAGGCCGGCAATAACCTTTGGTATGCTGGCTTTTCTGTTACTCATTCCTCTGGCTATCACTTCTTTTAAATACTTCATAAAGAAAATGGCCGCGAATTGGAAAAGTCTTCACCGAATTATTTATATAATCACTATATCCGCGATCACGCACAATTATATGATGGTCAAAGCGGATATACTTATTCCCGTTATTCATGCTATGATTTTATCATGTTTATTGGCCTTGCGGATTTATTTTATTTTGGATAAAAAACGAATGTTTAAAAAAAAATAGTAAGTTTTTATATTAGGGGATCGAAGATGAAAAAATTGTTATCTGAGAATAAACTTTTGAATACCCGGCGCGGTCTCCTAAAAGGTGCAGGCCTTGGAGCATTAGCTTTGCTAGGCCTTTCAAAGGGGACTGCTTCAACTCAGGATAGGTTTGAAAAAGAAATTAACATTATGCCTGATGATAAGTTATTCGGCATTGTTAGAGAGGAGCTTATGCTTAAGCAAGATCTTGTTTATTTAAATACAGGGACTTTAGGGCCCGCACCAAAGCTAGTCTTTAATAAGGTGAGCCAACTTACGAAACGTCTCGAAGCTAACCCTGCAATAGAAAACTTTGGACCCATGGGTAGAGAAATGGAAAAAACCCGATTAAAAGTAGCGGCTTTCATGGGGGCCAATGAAGAGGAAATTATACTTACCAGAAATACGACAGAGGGCATCAGCTTAGTTTGTTCCAGCATTTCTTGGGCTGCAGGGGATGAAATTTTAACAACTAATCATGAACATGGGGGTGCTGACACTGGGATTGAATTCCTTGCGAGCACGAAAGGTGCTTTGATTAAAAGAATTACTATGCCCTATCCAGCGGATAGTAAAGAAGAACTCCTCGAGTTGGTTCGAGCTAACTTAACAAGTAAAACAAAAATGATACTTCTTAGTCACGTGGAGACTGTGACGGGGTTACGTTGGCCAATAAAGGAAGTGTCAGAGCTAATTAGGGGCAGAGATATTCTTTTCATTGTTGATGGGGCTCAGGCGCCTGGAATGTTTCATATTGACCTTCAAGATTTGGGTTGTGATGTTTATGCTTGTAGTGGACATAAATGGATTATGGGGCCAAAAGAAACGGGAATTTTATATTTACGTCAAGGAATTCAAGATCGTGTGAATAATGTTTTTATTGCCGGTGGTTACGATGTTTATTCTGCCTCTTCAGGCACAAGAAACGCACCGATAATAATTGGATTTGGGGATGTAATTGATTGGCATATGGCTCTGGGGACTTCGCGTATCGAGAGACATTGTATGAAACTTGCTAAATATTGTTATAGCGAGCTTAAAAAAATAAAAAGTATAAAAATAATTAGTCCAAATGATCCTGAGCTGTCTTCAGCAATAGTTAGTTTTAGTCTGCCTAAAAGTGTAAAAAATAATGAAGTTTTTACAGGAATGAGAGATAAGGGTATTACTATCAAACGGCTTCCACAATATAATGCAATACGGATTTCTAATCATATGTTTAACACAAATCAGGATGTAGACAAAATGATCAAAATGCTCAAAAATTATCTAAGTTAATAGGGGTCAAAGCCACATAAATAGGCACTATAAACATCTTAGAAATCGTATAAAACTCCAATACGTGTAATTGTATCTGTATTTTTCCGACCAATTGGCGCATCACGGTTATAAATCACATCAAAAGATAATTTTCCGCTAAGGGCACCACTAACCTTAAGTTTGTAGTCGGTTTTATTTTCGATAACAACCTTGCTTCCCATAAACACCTTAGTTTCATTTTCAAAATCACTGCGTTCATTAATATTCCAAGTAAATAAACTACTTCCATAAACTAGAATATCCGTCCCGTATTTTCCTGTGGCGAGGGGTTTTGTTATCAGCATTGCTGGACCACCCTCAAAATTCCATTTGTATTTATCGTTATCAAAAACTCTTAGACCATAGCCTGAGTTTATTGTGAGGCGTTTATTAAATGCGCCAAAACTATCAGCCTCAACACCTGCAAAACCAGTCACGTAAGAAGAATTGTTAATGCTATAATCATTTTTAAAAGAGACACCATAGCGACGTTTGTTAGTGATCGATTTACTGGTGTTGTAGTCAAAATATGTGGCTACTGTTTGCTCGTAAGCTCCATTTTCCCGATGAAATTTTGTTGCTACACCGAATGATTTTTGACTTGTATTCCCTGAACTAACAAGACCATTTAGCTCTACCTCTTTGTCCCACCCAGGTAAAATAAATTTAGAAAGTTGCTCCGCGCCACTGTCTGAAAAAATTGTACCATTAATAATCATTGGGCTAGTTATGTTGGTGGGAGCTGATGCCTTAGGTTCACAAAATATTTTTGGCATTATCGTACGCGCTATACGTCTAATTTCAACTTCGTCCGCGGGGTTTGCAATTATCAATAGGTCTACAAGAACCATAAAATGCTTTCCACTGTCTTTTTCACTAGCGACTGTTAAAAGATTAATTTGGTTAGGAGTTAATTCTGCATGTGACATATTTGGTAGAAGTGATAAACAAAATAACCCAGTTGCAAGGGGTACTTTAAAAAACTTAATAGTCATTTTTTTCTATAAACCTATTTTATAAATGTTAAATAAAATCCCATTGAGATAACCGATGCAATTGAGTCAAGACCTGCAAGGTTTCTTAAGATTTCTATAGCATCTACCAGATCATAATCGTCTGCGTCAATAAACATTACTCCGTGTGGCGTCACCATAACTTTATTTTTTGCTAAACGAGTTACTAGAAGCTTAACGTCATGCTCGAGTTTTTGACCAACAAGCTCGAGGCTAACAGTCGTTTCAATAATGCGACTGGTACCAATTTCTTGATTATCATAGGCTTTTAGATCAATCTCACCACTTAGCTTTGCTGTAGCATTTTCAGATACTTTAAAAACAATATCTCGCATGCGACCATCACGAATTTCGATTAATGTATCAATAGATGAGAGATCAATTTCAATATCAATCTGCCCATCATTATTAAGGTGCCCCGAAATTGTTTTAAATGTATTATTTTCTCCTATCATATCGTTTTTAACGGTGCCGTAAGAAATATTTGAGTTTTCGGCATCTAGTATCCAATCGGCATACGCCGCGCTTGAAAATAGAGAAGAGGCGATGAATATTGCTGCTGCGCCAAGCATACCTTTATATTTAGTCATTTTGATCACCTGTTTTATATATTTTGCTGTTGATTTTTATCTAATATAGACCTTCTTTATGAAAGATATAATAGCAATATGTGAGTTGTAAACTTGTTTTTGTTCCATACTATCATTTAGATTTTGTAGGCGGAAGATTTTCTTTATGATTTTGGCCAAACTTTAGGGAGTGCCATTAATCAAGTCCAGTCATACTTCCTTAAATAAACATATAAAATATGATAATCCTATGAATATATTGTTCACTTGCAGGAAGCCCTTTTTGGGTCTATATAAAGCCAATGTTTGATTCTTAAAGTCAGCATTTGCCAGATAGCTATAGCAAATTAGGCAAATATTTTTTAACGCCAACACATATAGTAAATCGAATGCAGATATACCTGCCCATAGCCGAACTCTCAATGAACATTTTCGTTCTTTTAGCCATGGGTGGCAGTGTGGGTTTTTTATCAGGAATGTTTGGAGTTGGGGGCGGATTTTTAATGACGCCGTTACTTATTTTTGCGGGCATTCCACCCGCCATTGCGGTGGCAACTGAAGCCAACCAAATTACAGCGGCGTCTGTTTCTGGTGCTGTTGCACATTGGCGGCGCGGTGGAGTTGATTTTAAAATGGGAACCGTGCTGATAGGTGGCGGCCTTGTGGGCACCTATTTCGGAGCGATGATTTTTACGTACCTACGTGAAATTGGTCAGGTTGATTTGATGATTTCTCTGGCTTACGTAATTTTTCTTGGTAGCATTGGTGGCCTAATGTTTGTTGAGAGTGTTCGCAGTATTCTTAAGGCCCGTAGGGGGGAAATTACTAAGTCGGTGCGCCGACAGCGTACATGGGTTGATGCGTTACCTTTTAAAATGCGTTTTAGAAAATCAAAAATGTATATCAGTGCTATTATGCCAATCACAATAGGGTGCCTTGTGGGGGTCCTTGCCGCTATTATGGGAGTTGGTGGTGGTTTTGTAATGGTTCCGGCGATGATCTACCTTCTCCACATGCCTACAAATGTTGTCATTGGAACATCTCTATTTCAAATTACATTTGTTACTGCTGCGGCCACCTATTTTCATTCAATAAATACTCAAACTGTTGATGTGGTGCTTGCAGTGACCCTTCTTACCGCGGCGGTTGTGGGCGCTCAAATTGGTGCAGTAGTAGGCGCTAAACTTAAAGGTGAGCAGCTTCGTATTCTGCTTGCCGGTATGGTGCTTTTAGTTTGTGCAAAAATGGCTTTTGATCTGGTTGTTGAGCCAGATGACCTATTTACCATTTCTACTATTGGATTAGGGAGGCAATAATAATGAAAAATATAAGTATTATTATGTCATTGGGGTTTTTCTTCTGTATCTCATCGCTGCCCACTCGATCTGAGACGCTGGTGACGGATTTATCACAGCATGTAATCGAAATTACTTCACAATTTTCTGGAAGCGAGCTTCTCTTATTCGGAGCTTTGGAACGCCACGCGATGGAGAGTATACAATCTGATGAAATTGCAGTTCAGGGGCTTGATTATGATATCATCGTAGTTGTTCGAAGTGATCCAACGGACTTGATGATTAGAAAAAAAAAACGAGTAGCTGGCATATGGATTAATAATGAAAATCAAATGGTTCGCGGTGTCCCGGGTTACTATTTGGTAGGATCAACAAGGCCACTAAACGAATTTTTGTCGAAAGAAGATCAGATTGAATTAGAATTAGGCTTGGAAAATATTAAGATTGTTAATGAAAACAATGAAGGCATTGGTGATTATAAAGATGCTTTAATTCGTAACATGAAGGCTAGAGGGCTTTACAGGGAAAGTAGCGGTAACATTACTGTGAAGAATGAAATTCTATTTCGAGCAAACTTAGAATTTCCATCAAATATGCCTGTCGGTGATTATAAGGCTGATGTCTACCTTGTTCGTGACGGTAATGTTATTATTAATCATCGTACGGATCTTTTGGTCGACAAACGTGGATTTGAGAGGTTTATCTATAATTTTGCCCATGATCATCCGGCATATTATGGTATTATGGCAATTATTGTAGCTCTATCTGCAGGGCTTTTTACAGGGTTTGTAGCGAGGAAAATTTCTTAACAGTCTTTAGTAAAAATTTTACCTACCCGACCGCAAGGTTTTTGTATTAAGAAGTAATATTTTCTGAGCTACAAACAATAAACAGAGGTTTAAATGGATAAGAGATTAGTATCATTGAGGCAGAAATTAAGAGAGCATGAATTATCTGGCTTTCTTATACCTCATACTGATGAACATCAGAGCGAATATACACCCTCATATGCAGAACGGCTAGCTTGGATAACAGGGTTTGATGGTTCAGCTGGGTTTGGTGCTGTTACGCAGACTTCGGCGGCAGTTTTTGTAGACGGGCGTTATACAATTCAGGCAAAAAAACAAGTCGATGAGTTACTCTTTTCTCGACATAGCCTTGATCAAAAATCCATCAAAGACTGGTTATTTAACAATACGGAGCAGGGTGGAGTTATTGGCTATGACCCTTGGCTTCATAGTAAGACTTGGCTAAAGTCCATAGCCAAGAAGCTATCTGAGAAGAACATTATTTTAAAGGCCATCACGGTTAATCCGATAGATGCTATTTGGACAGAACGCCCTATTCCGTCAAAGGCTGAAGTAAGTGTTCATAAAGAAAAGTATTCCGGTGAAAAATCTTCCTGTAAGAGAAAAAGAATTGCAACAATAATCAAAGCTAAAAAAGCAGATGCACTCGTGATTACATCACTTGATAGCATAGCCTGGCTTCTTAATATTCGTGGAACTGATGTTGACTGTACTCCACTAGTACTCAGTTTTGCTATACTTTATGGATCAGGAGAATTAGATTTTTTTATGGATGTTGATAAAATTAACCCAGAGCTTGAAAAGCACCTGGGCTCGCTTGTTACGCATTACGACAAGAAAAATTTTGAAATGGCCTTGATGAAACTTGGGTCTCGGAGACTAACGGTACTCGCGGATCCTAAGCGCTCACATGCTGCCGTCTTTGAAGCATTAGAAAGTGGGGGTGCAAAAATTATAGAGGTGGATGATCCCTGTCAGCTCGATAAAGCCTGTAAAAATGATATTGAACTTAGTGGGGCAAGAAACGCACATATCCGAGATGCTGTAGCGGTGTGCCGCTTTCTATGCTGGCTTGATGAGCACGGCCCAAGCGGAAAAATTGATGAAATTAACGCTGTTAATAAGCTTTATGGCTTTAGAACAGAGGTTCCACTTTTTCAGGGGAATAGTTTTGATACCATAAGCGGTGCAGGACCCAACGGTGCAATTGTACACTATAGAGTAACCGAAAAAACATCTCTTAAGCTTGAAAAGGGAATGATTTATTTAGTTGATTCGGGGGGGCAATATCTTGATGGAACTACTGATATTACAAGAACTGTTCCTATTGGTGCGCCAACGAAAGAGCAGTGCGATAACTTTACGCGAGTTCTAAAGGGGCATATTGCAGTGGCCTGTGCATGCTTTCCTGTGGGAAGAACCGGCGCTCATATTGACACGCTGGCGAGAAAGTCACTATGGGACGTTGGGCTTGATTATGATCATGGCACAGGACACGGTGTTGGAAGTTATCTTGGTGTTCACGAGGGCCCACAATCTATATCTCCCTTTAGTAACAATGTGGCATTAACGCCTGGTATGATCCTTTCTAATGAACCAGGGTATTACAAAACGGGGCAATATGGCATTAGGATTGAAAATTTGGTGATTGTTAGAAATAGTGACCTTGAAGGAGAAGGACGACCTATGCTTAACTTTGAGACTATAACTATGGTGCCAATTTCAACTAAGCTCGTAAATGTTCTTATGATGTCCAGAGAAGAAATTAACTGGCTTAATACTTATCATTCTAAGGTTCGTGAAAAGTTATTTCCGTTGCTTGATGAAACAGAAAAAAAGTGGCTCGTCCAAGCAACGGAGGCGATTGCAATCAATTAATTATGTCATGGGTGTTAGTAAAAATATTTTTAAATTACATAGCCTCTTAAGTTATTATAGTTAGAAAAAAGGTAATCCCTCATGACAAATGATATTATTTTCGAAGATAAATCCGGTTTAGGAATAATCACGCTGAACCGTCCTGAAGTGCTTAATGCCCTCTCAATAGAAATGTGCATAGCTCTGGATAATAAACTCACAGTTTGGGAAAAGGATAACTCAATCCAAGCTATTATTATTAAATCTTCTGGGGGAAAAGCATTCTGTGCTGGGGGTGATGTAAGAGCTATTGTTGAACAAGGATATAAAAATAATTTCGCGGGCAAACATTTCTTTGCGGCAGAGTATAAAATGAATGCTCGAATATTTCATTTTCCAAAACCATTTATTGCTCTTCTTGATGGCATTACTATGGGTGGCGGTGTTGGTGTTGCAATTCATGGCTCTCATAGAATTATTACGGAAAAAACTATGTTTGCTATGCCGGAATCAGCAATCGGTTTAATACCAGATGTCGGAGGCAGTTATTTTTTACCACGCCTGCCTGGAGCACTGGGGTTGTATCTTGGACTAACTGGTGCGCGGCTTACGTCTGCGGATATTTTGTATGCTGGAATTGGCACTGCATATATGAGTTCAAAAAAATTAGATGAATTTGTAAATGCTCTTCTAAAAGATGATATATCTTCGAATGTTGACGTCGACGCAATTATTGGATGCTTTGCCGAAGACCCAGGTCCCGCTCAGCTTGATGAGTTTCGAGATCTAATTGATGCAGCCTTCGGCGAAAATACTATTGAGGATATTTTTGATCACCTTAGTATCATTGATCATAACTGGGCCAAGGAAACAGTTGCAGTTCTTAAAAAAATGTCACCTATAAGTTTAAAAATAATAATTGAACAACTAAGGCGTGGTGCCAAGCTTGACTTTGATGATTGCATGAAAATGGAGTATCGGATTGTTTGTGCTATTTCATCTTACGACAGTGACTTTTATGAAGGTGTTAGGGCTGTTTTGATTGATAAAGACCATAATCCATCTTGGATACCTGTATCATTGGAAGAGGTGAAAACTGATATGGTTATGGCTCACTTTAATATTCCTGATGAAGGTGAAGATCTAGAGCTCTAAAATGGTACCGGTGCCTTAAAAGTTATCTTTGTTTTTTTGATTGGTTGCATAACGGTAATCTCTGTGGCGTGAAGGCAAAGACGATAACTCATGTTAAGTGCTTGGTCATGTGCATAAAAGCGATCACCAAGAATAGGGTGACCAAGTTCATTCATATGTACACGTAGCTGGTGAGTTCGGCCTGTTATAGGTATTAAGCGGACAAGAGTTTTATTTTTATTTTTTTTAATAACATGCCATTTAGTCTGTGATGGCTTCCCATTTTTAAAGTGAACCATTTGTTTCGGTCGATTATCCCAGTCGCAAATTATTGGTAGATCAATCATGCCTTCTTCTTTTTTTAAATTTCCATAGACCCAGGCAAAATATGTTTTACCCACATTTCTATTTTGGAATTGTAGACTGAGGTGGCGATGGGCGAATTTATTTAGGCCCATGACCATCAAACCAGACGTGTCCATATCAAGCCGGTGTACTGTTAGTGCATTTGGAAAGCTTTTTTGTGCTCGTCTTTCCAAGCAGTCTGAGAGGTGTTGGCCTTTTCCCGGGACACTTAGAAGTCCAGACGGTTTATTTATAATTAAAATATCATCATCATAATAAACAATATCTAGATAGGGGTCCTTGGGGGGCTGATATTTAAAAAGCATTAATGACTAACTTTTGTTAAAATTTAGAGATTGTTTATCAATAATAAATGAATTTAAAATAATGAAATCGCAAGTTTTTTATTTTTGACACGTATAACAATATAATCTAGTAGATACTAAGCATAAGGGGTTATGTTTCAATGTAATATATTCTCTAATTTTTTAAGTTAATCTAACAAATAAGTTTATTCGTATAAAGTTGACAATAAATTCGGATTTAAAACATGAAAAATTTCATCTTTGGAAGGTCGGCGATAAATTTATTTAGAAACCTTAGCATTATTTTATTCATAATTACAGGATGTGCACCTCAGCTGAAAATAGGTGAACAATTAGACATGGTTTCTGTCCCAGAGCAATGGATGGTCCTTGACATGGAAGGTGTTAGGTCAGAACTTAGTTGGCTTGACGGGGATGAATTCAAGGATCTTTCAATGATCGTTATGCTTGCGTTCGAAAACAACCCTGACCTGAGAATTTCTGCAAACCGCCTGAATACAGCCATAGCACAGCAACAGATCACCAGTGGCACTAGAGGTGTTACAGGAAATCTTTCATCTGGGGCAACGAGAACGGGTGACTTTGAGAGTGGTACAGCAGATAAACAAATTTTTTCACTGCGCGGTGGGCTAGCTTGGGAAGCAGATGTATGGGGTCGGCTTGCAAGTGATAATGCGGCAGCACAGCAAAATGTTTTAGCAGTTAAAAATGATCTTGAGTATGCGAGAATATCATTAGCAACAAGAACGGCACAGCGTTGGTTCGATGTAACAGAATCAATTATGCAATATAATTTGCTTGAGCTGAACCTTAGCAAATTAACGCAGGCAAAAGATTTGGTAAATAGTCGTTATGCCAGAGGACTTGTTGATGTACTTGATGTACTTCAACTCGATACAAACCTTGCGACAGCAAGATCGAATATTGCTAATCAACGGCTAACGATAACGGAACGTATGCGTATTCTTGAAGTATTGATTGGAGCCTATCCATCGGGTGATATCCAGAAAGGAGTGTCGCTACCAAGTCTTAAGAAAGAAATTTTACTGAGTATTCCATCCGATATGCTTGCGTCTAGGCCGGATATCGTTGCATCCAAAAATCGTGTATATGAAGCAAATTACGACCTAAATTTCGCTAAGAAAGCTCTTTATCCGTCCCTAAGTATCTCTGGAAGTACAACTGCGAATGGCGATGAGATAGCTGATATTGTTGATATTGATCGATTAGTTTGGAGTGTGGTTGGCAACTTAGTTCAACCTATATTTGACGGAGGCCGGCGACGTCAACAGGTTATTATAAGTGAAATTAATCTTGACACTATACTTGCGGGTTACTTAAAGACAGTTCTTAATGCTTATCAAGAAGCTGAAAATGCGTTAACTGCCGAAGTTACATTAGCTGAGCAGGAGCAGCACCTAAATATTGCAGTAGAGAGGGCTCTTGCCAGTGAAGATAAAGCCCTTGAGCAATACGGAAAAGGATTAACTGATATTTTGTCATTGATCAATGTTCAGCGTAGCAGAATTTCATCACAACAAAGTTTGCTTCGAGTAAAACATAGACGTCTTCTTAACCGTGCTGATCTCCATCTGGCTCTTGGTGGAGCTAATATCGATAATTATATAAATGAAGTTGCTGATACGAATCAAGTCAGCAGCAACCAGGAAAGTTTATAATGAATAAAAGTAAATCACAACTAATGATTGTTGCGGGTGTTGGTGTTGTTACAGCAATAACTTTCGCAGCGTTGTATCTTTTGCGTCCGACGGCACCTGTTGAAAAAATTGAAGAACGCGTGGAACGTTTGGAAGTTATTACAGCTAAGAAAATGGATGTTTTTCCGACAGTAAATACGCAAGCAGTTGTTGAATCTAGCTTGAACATTAACATAAAGTCACAGGTCTCTGGGCAAGTTGTGTATACATCACCAAGGTTTGAGTCAGGTGGTTTTTTTGACACTGGCGAAGTGATTATGAGGATCGATCCTAGCGACTATGAACTTGCATTAATTCAAGCAGAGGTAAATGTTGCCAAGGCCCAGCAAACATTAAGTGTTGAGCTTGAACAGACGGACCTTGCCAAGATAGACTGGGAAAAATACGGTCAAGGAGAAGCAACGGATCTTGTACTTCGCATACCCCAACTTCGGGAAGCTGAGGCGGGGCTAAAAGGGGCTCAGGCTAATTATGATACACAGCGTATTCGTCTTGAGCGGACCGAAATTAAAGCTCCATTTCCTTTAATGATTGATCAAAAACAAGTTGACTTAGGTCAAATTGTTAGCGTTAATCAGGACTTAGTTAGAGTATTTGGTACTGAAGAGGCTGAAATTAGGATGCCTCTTAGTCAAAAGCAGCTTGACCTTCTCAATGTGAGTAATGTGGGTATTTTACCTAAGGAAAAAACCCTGAATGTTAAGGTTAGGGATTTAACCCGTGAAGATAGTGTTGTATGGGATGCGAAAATTTTACGTCTTGATGGTTCGATTGACCGTAAAAGTCGAGTGTATTACGCCGTGGCAACCATATATGATCCAATAAATATAAAATATGTAAAAGAAACTCCTCCGCTCCTGCCGGGGATATTTGTTGACCTTGAAGTTTTTGGGCCAAAGATTAGTAATGTGTTTAAGGTTCCGGCAATGGCGATGCGTGATGATGACAATATTTTTATCTATTCGGATAATAAACTTATCACCAAAAGAGTTGAAATAATTGATCGGGATCAGAGCTTTGTCACAATAAAGTCTGGTATTATTGAAGGTGATTACATTGTACCAAAACCTCCATACTCATATGTTCCAGGAATGAAGGCAATGATTGCTAGTATTGATGGTGTTCAGGCAGGTGGTAGGCGTGGTGGTGGGCGACCTGGTCGCGGAGGTGCAGGTAGACCAGGTGTAGGAGCTTCAAATTTAAAGGCGGTGGAGGCACTAAAACCTTCAGTGGATGAGAAAAAAAAGATAATTACAGAAAATAACGGTCCTGCTGCCAACAGCGTGCAACTGGAAGGTGGCCGTTAATGAAAAATTTAATAGCCTGGTTTGCAGATAATCATGTAGCTGCAAATTTACTTATGATACTCATCGTTGTTGGTGGTGTAGTTAGTTTACCGCTGTTACGAACTGAAGTGTTTCCAGTCGTTACACCTAATGAAATCTCGGTGAACGTAAGTTATTTGGGGGCAGGTCCAACTGAGGTTGAACAAAATATAACTATACCCGTTGAGGATGCGCTTCGAGGTGTAGCAAATATTAAAAAAATGACTTCACGTTCTGGACGTGGAAGTTCAAGAATAACGCTACAAGTTGAGCGTCAGGCAAATATCCAGACGGTCGTCGACGAAGTTCAGTCGCGTATAGATGGAATTCGTTCTTTTCCGAGAGATATTGAACCCCCAAGAATACGACACAATGTTCAAAATGATGATATAATCGATATTATTATTTCTGGCGTCACGGATCAGAAAACATTAGCTACAGTAGCGAGAAGGGTTCGTTCGGAATTACTCGCATTGCCAGCAGTTAATTTGATTGATGCACGTG